>CACIKF010000003.1 GCA_902587165.1 Puniceicoccaceae bacterium
GTAATTGGTAGCCATTGTTCCGTTCCGGTTAAACTCGTAGTAGTAATATTCCTCACCGCTGCTACCAGACTGTGCTGATTGCCGTGGATAATTTATTTTCATATTACTACTAGCTGGTAACCCCTTGCTTAAAGCCTCGTTAAAATAAATTCCTTCAGGAAGGTAGGTGCCTTGGGTCGCAGCAAACCATTGATCTGATCCAGCAGGCGCCTCCTCGTAGACAATACCAAAGTAACGCAGCTTCTTTTCCTCATCTTTATTGGAAGCTAAATCTGAGTAAATAATTAGACGTGTCTTCGCATTTTTAAGAATCGCCTGACCACGTGCACCTTGCGCGATTCCAGAAATAATGCGCTGAGAGGAACTTAACTTTGCGCCGTCTCCACCACCTCCGCCAATGAAAATGATAGACGAAGCAATCAGTATAATACTGATGACGACCAGTAGTTCAATTAAGGTAAATGCTGATTTCTTGGAATAAGAATTCATTAAGAAAAATAAAATTAGTCGTAGAGAGAGTAGCCTGGTGCGTCTGTGGTGGTGTCTGTGACCACATATGCCGTTACTGGGGATTTCAGTTTACTATTTCCTGGGACCGAAACATCGCCGTCGCCATCACCGTCGATGGCAATGAAGATTTGGGTGTTGTTGAAGCGATCTGCGATGATGTTATAATCAAGAGTATCGTCATCTTTTAGCAAAAACTCAGACTCAGAAAAACTATGAAAAGAGATTCGACGACGATTCCCACCAGTTGAGACCGTTTCACCACTGTCATTTCGACCAGACAAAGTTTCAATAAAGCCACTAGAAAGTGAATTAATATTAGCCCCATTATTGGACTGCGCGTCGGAAAAGGGATAATAGCCATACTCACCCTTGAACATGGTAATCGCAGTCACATAATTTGAAAGTTGAGCTTTGGAGGCTGCTAAGTTGGCTTGTGTCCTGACAGCTCCAACCGTGGGAATCAGAATGCCAGCCAGGATGCCGATAATGGCAATCACCATCAAAAGCTCGATCAAAGTAAAACCTGAGATTTTTTTGTTGTTCTTCATAAATTATTCTCCTGCGTATATATTGTCGATATTTTTGGAATTTTGTCGAAGTGTAGCGTCTAGGATCCCATCGCTTGATACCTCGACATGGCTGTTGTCAGAGCCCTTTGAATAGAGCACATAACCAAAGTTATCCCAACTACTAGCGGTGGAAGTTCTGTATTTATAAACATACAAATTGCCCCATGGATCCGTGTAGTACAAGTCAGTAGGCATTACGTTATTGTTACTAGGCAAAGTACCAGAGTAGCTTAACTTTTCAGGATCGATAAATGCTCTAGGTCCAGAAGACGGAACGGTATCTTCATCCTTATCTATATAGTCTACAGAGCTTCCGCTGCGGTCAAATTCTTTCCATCCCATAAGCGCCTTAGCTAATTCCTTTGCCCTAGTTACTTCATTACTACTTTCTGTTACCCACGGGTAATCCCCGTTTACTGATTTATACTGCTCTAAGCCCTGGGAGATAATAGCCAGCTCTGCTTTAGCCTTGGTACGTGCCTGCGCGTTTTGCACGCCGCGTGAAATACCGAAGGTGATGCCAGCAAGAATCAAAATCACGGCAATGACCATCAGAAGCTCAATCAAAGTGAATCCTTGTTGGCGCATACTCTGCGAATAAAGATTAGGGGGGTTGTATAACATGGGGATGTTAACTAAATTTAATCAGTTTTATAGAAAATAAAAATAACGCCTTTAAATCAATTACTGTCAACTCTGCTCTAGGGCAGTTCAGTTAATATGTTGGACTTCGTGCCGTAGATGCACTGAATCGTGGATTATGAAAATCGGTATCTATCCGGGGTCCTTCGACCCGATTACTAATGGCCACCTCGATGTGATCAACCGCGCGCGGCACATCTTCGACAAGGTTATTGTGGCGGTTGCGCGCAACGCGGCTAAGGATCCTCTCTTCACAAGTGAAGAGAGGGTTCATATGATCGAAGAAAACCTAACGGATCGCCCAAATATATCGGTCATCGCCTTTGACGGTCTAATCGTCGATCTGGCGAAGGAGAAAAAAGCGGTGGCACTTATCCGTGGACTGCGGGCGGTTTCAGACTTCGAGCACGAGTTCCAAATGGCGCAAATGAACCGCCATCTCGACGATTCGATCGAAACGATCTTCCTCATGCCCAATGAGCAATTTTTCTTCACTAGCTCAAATCTAGTCAAACAGGTCTTTAAGTTCACCGATCGGGAGCGCAGGTTGATCCCCACGAATGTGCACGAGGCACTTTCGGAAAAATTCGGACACGGATAGGAAACGCTATTTCGAGCGCAGCGACAAGACCGGGCGCGAAGCGAACCGGAACAATGCTGAAATTCATTAACCTAATCTCCTATCCATTCACCGCAGGGCTAGAGTAAGTTTAAGAGCAGTACCAAGATCAAGTAGAGCATGAGCGACACTAACGATACGATTACCAACACCAAAAGCCATAGCCGCCTAGGCATCATCTTCCTGACTCTGTTTCTAGATTTAGTTGGGTTTTCGATCATCTTCCCGCTTTTTCCAGCAATGCTCGAGTATTACCTACCGAGCGGCGATGGGGGCTCGACTCTGCTTGCGCTATTGATCGCCCCACTCGCCGATTGGGCGGAAAGTAGTGGTGCAACAAATCCTCGCTTTATGACGGCAGTACTTTTTGGCGGCATCCTCGGTTCTCTCTACTCGATCCTACAATTTATCTGCGCGCCACTTTGGGGTGCCTATTCCGATCGAGTCGGACGGCGTAAGGTCCTGTTAATAACAATCAGCGGACTGGCCTTAAGTTACATCGCTTGGTTTTTTGCGGCATCCTTTTGGATGCTGGTTCTCGCTCGAGTGCTAGGTGGCGTAATGGGGGGTAACCTCTCGGTGGCAACGGCCGCAGTGGCTGATAGCACAACACGCGAAAAGCGCTCCAGTGGGCTAGCTATTATCGGGATCGCTTTTGGGCTGGGCTTCATCGTGGGGCCTGCTATCGGTGGTCTTCTAGCTAAGATCGATCTGTCGATGATCGCGCCCGCGCTGAAAGCTTTTGGCGTGAACCCCTTTTCCATGCCCGCGCTAGTCAGCTTGATTTTGACCACGATTAATTTGATCTGGGTCTATCAGCGCTTCGGGGAGACTTTACCTCCAGAGAAGCGTGGGGAGCCGAACCCCGATCGCAAGGGGCTTGCAGTATTCCGCCTATTTCGTTGCCCCGAGCCCGCGACACGTCGCACAAATCTCGTCTATTTGGTCTACATGTTAGCCTTTAGTGGGATGGAATTTACGCTGACATTTCTCGCGTCCGAGCGCTTTGACTTCACGCCGGCACAGAATGGAGGCATGTTCGTCTTCATCGGACTCATTCTGGTGCTCGTTCAAGGTGGCATCGTGCGTCGACTCGCATCTCCTGTCGGCGAGAAGCGACTTGCCATAGCTGGACTAGCCTTTGGCGTCGCCGCCTTTCTAGCATTGGCTATGGCCTTAAAGCTAGGCCTTTTCTTCGGAGCGCTCGCCTTGATGGCATTCTCCATCGGCCTTGCCTCGCCTACACTCAGTGCGCTCGTATCACTTTACTCCAGCGAGTCGGATCAGGGTGCAAATCTTGGTATATTCCGCTCGGCTGGCTCGCTCGCTAGAGCAGTAGGCCCACTGACAGCGGCCTTAGTTTACTTTATCTATGGCTCACAAAGTGCCTACCTTTTTGGTGCGCTCGTGGTAATTATCCCGCTGGTCATGGCGCTAAAGCTACCAAAACCGGTTAAGGGCTAAACCATGACCAGCAGTTGCACGTCCACATACTAGGCACTTACGGCGATCGGCCATAGCCAAAAAATTACTGGGCGTTCGTCAAGAGAGCACCCCGTTCAAACCTAGTCGCTATCGCCTGTACGATCGCTTTCTTGACGCTCTTTGGCGACGTTAACCACTAGCTGGCGGCCAGAGACCTCTTGGCCATCGAGCTGGCGAATGGCTTCTTGGCCTGAGGACTCTTCGGCCATTGTAACAAAACCGAAACCACGAGGACGACCGCCACCAGGACGGGTCACGATGATCGCGTCTTCGACCTCTCCGGATTGTCCAAAAATCTCGCGGAGATCATCAGCGGTGGCATCGAAAGAGAGGTTACCTACATAAAGTCGAACGGCCATAGTGAAAATTAGGAATTAAAAATTAAGAACTCGGAATGAATCGAGTAGATGCGCAAACAAGCGGACAAAGACTCGGCCTGACAACCTTTTATTTATATTCTGATTTGCCAAGACTCCGCTTCGAGGCTTGCTTGCAAGTAACTTTGATCGCACGTGAGTATAAAAAAAGACAAACACCATAAAAACGTCATTCTTCGGGTCTCTGCCTACCTGTTTCGCTATAAAGGCTTGTTCTGGCTGACGATCGGGCTTGCTGCGAGCATGGCGGCCATGGAGATCGCCGTACCGATTGCAATTCAACGCATCTTCGACGGACTCGAAGCAACGAGAGCGCTCGAAGGCCTCATTTACGGGGTCGGGCTGATCGCCCTTTTCTACCTCGGCAGTGAGATTTTTAATAGCCTACGTATCCGAGTAAACAATACTCTAGAGCAGCGTGTCCTTCTAGAGATGCGGCGCGACCTCCACAGCAAACTGCTGCGCCTGCCCGTCTCATTCTACGACCAGCGCAAGAGTGGCGAGATTTCCTCTCGTGTAATTGAAGATGTGGCAGCTGTCGAGCGCGCCCTACTTGACGGCACGGAACAAGGTACAGGCGCTATCCTGCGGATCTTAATGATCAGTGCTTATCTTTTTTATCTGCAACCCTTCCTAGCATCCTTCGTATTTCTGCCAGTTCCAATCTTGCTAATTATGGGTATCTATTACTCGAAGGGATCTCGCGCAGTCTGGAAAGGGGTGCGAGAGAGCTCGGGAGATCTGAATAGTCTGTTGGTTGAAGATATTCAAGGCAATCGCCTCATTCAGACTTTTGGACTTCAGGACCGCGAGTCCGCTAGATTCGAGGTCAAAGCAAAGTCCTTAAAGGAGAAAACCCTGCGAGCGATGTATCGCTGGGCAAATTATCACCCAGTCACTAACCTGGTGACCAAGCTCGGCTTCCTCAGTATCGTAGCGATTGGTGGTTACTTTGTGCTGCAAGAATCAACAGACTTTACCATGGGCAAGTTAATCGCTTTCTTTCTATTGGCCAACATGCTCTACCAGCCTATCTCCCAGTTGCACGGATTGAACCACCTGATCGCTGCGGGTCGCGCCTCAGGCGTGCGAGTTTTTGAAATACTCGATGCGCAGGTTGATGTCGATGAGCCGCGATCACCCAAATCGCTACCCAATCAGCCGATTGAACTGAGCTTCGAAGGTGTGCATTTCAAATACCCAGAACGACCTGCGATCTTAGAGCAATTCAATCTCACGCTGGAGGCAAATCGAGTCACTGCAATCGTTGGGCACACCGGCGCAGGTAAGTCTACAGTGGCCAATCTCGCCATGCGCACCTACGATGTGGGCGGCGGCACGATCAAACTCTCAGGCGTCGACATCCGTCAAATTGCACTCAATGAACTACACGATAAAGTCGGCCACGTCGCCCAAGACCCCTTCCTCTTTGAAGGAACAGTACGCGATAATCTTCTTCTAGCTAAGGAGGATGCCACGGAGGACGAGATCATGGACGCACTGGATCAAGCGTGCTCAAGTGACTTTGTCGATGCCTTGCCGATGCGACTCGACACCAACATCGGCGAAAAAGGTATCCGCTTGAGCCAAGGCGAGAAGCAGCGACTGACTATTGCGCGTGTACTACTAAAAAATCCGCCCTTTGTCATCCTCGACGAGGCCACTGCCAGCGTTGACACGATCACCGAGCGCAAGATCCAAGAAGCTCTAGATCGCCTCGTGCAAGAGCGTACCGTGTTAGTCATCGCGCACCGACTCTCCACCGTACGACGAGCGGACAAGATAGTGGTCATGGAACAAGGCCAGATAATTGAGTCTGGTTCGCACGAAGCGCTAATCGACCAAGGTGGACACTATGCTAATCTATGGCGGCACCAGAGCGATCTGATTCCGGAATATTCGTAGAAGCGACCCCCTTCTTACCTCGAAGATAAACTCTAGACGGTAATTTTCGTGAGAAACTTACCAAATATCTATGGATTCTCGTATGAATTTGGTAATCTTGGATTATATCTTGCTATAAATACCAGTAACTTTTTTATACACATGTTAATATCCATGAGCACACCAGAAAGCAGCGAAAGCAACGAAGCGACTACCAAGATACTCGTTGTCCAAAACAAGATGGGTATCCACGCCCGTCCTGCAGCCATGATTGTACGCATCGCCAACACTTTTAGTGGCGAAGTATGGGTGGAAAAAGACGGTGAGCAGGTCAACGGCAAGAGTATTATGGGCCTTATGATGCTGGCTGCCGGCAAAGGCTCCAACCTTGTGGTGCGTGCCGAAGGAGCCGCCGTAGATGCCGAGCGGATGCTCGGTGAGTTGGTCGATCTATTTGAGCGACGCTTTGAAGAAGTTTAGCTCGCCTATCATGGGAGGATAAGTGGGAATGGAAGTGTTCGCACTCTACGCTAAAACTCACCAAAAAAAGGGTTCCGTTTCCAGAACCCCGTTAGAATGTGATTTTTGTGAATCCGCAGGATTCTGAAGCTGGGTCGTTAATTAGTATTTGTCGCGACCGCCACGGTCGCCACCACGGCCACCACGATCTCCACCGCCATAACCGCCGCGTCCGCGACGATCACCGCCACGATTATAACCGCCGCCGCCCTGTGGGCGCTCTTCACGGGGACGTGCTTCGTTGATGGTCAGGGCACGACCGGCAAATTCTTCGCCGTTGAGACCTTCGATCGCTGCATTCATTTCTTCAGGGGTTTCCATCGAGACAAAAGCAAAGCCGCGGGGGCGGCCAGACTCACGGTCTTTAACGATGAACACGTCACTTACGGTTCCGTGTGCTTCAAAAAGCTCGCGGATATCACTATCAGTTGCGTCGTAGGACAGATTGCCTACATACATTTTGGTATTCATTTATTTATCTTTTATTGGGCTATGCCACTTGCTTCTTTGCTTTGAGTTTCGCTAAGACGCGAATTCGACCTGACTGAATACATTTTTACTTTATCCAACTGATACTACCCATGCTCTGAATATTAACATGTGCTATAGAGGATCTAGGCTTATTGACAATTCGGTATAAATAGCAAGCGACATTTTTGGGCATTACGGTAAATTAACTTATGGAATACTTTCCAAGAAGGGTTGTTAGCGCCAAGTCCTTTCAGGTCAATCGACACAGGCTCGAGCTAGCACGCAGGCTACAGTTCAACTACTGGTGGTGATACTTAGAGCCAGTCTGGATAGCCACGGCTCGGTAGAGCTGCTCGTAGACGAGCATACGTGCGATTTCGTGAGTGAATGTGAGTGGCGAGAGGGAAAAAAGTGCGTCGGCACGTGCCTTGACCGTATCACTTAGACCGTAGGCCCCGCCGAGGATGAAGATGGCGGGGCGACCTTGTAGGGCGTAGAGTTCATCGGCCAGTCTTTGCGAGGTGCGGGTCATACCCTCTTCTGCCATCGCGTAAATGCGAGCGTCGCTGCGCTTAGCGAGCGCTTCAAGGATACGTAACCCCTCGCTCTCAACGTCGCCGTCTTTTAACTCGATCAATTCAAAGTTGCCCTGCCGCTTCAGACGCTGGGAAAAGTCGTCGCAGAGCATAGCAAGCGAGCGGTTTTTCATTTTGCCAATCGCGATAACGGTGAAGCGGAACATTTCGGATTAAAGATAGAGCTAAGAGATAAGAAGGGTCGATGTAGTTCGCTAGTGAATTTAACAGCTTTCGTCTTCCACACTCTTAAATCCTTATCTAACTCTAACTTACGATTCGTTTGCGTCTTTGACCGATTTAGCGTAGCGCGAAACTGCCTTAAACAAACTGTCTGCAAAAGAGGCAATCGTGATCAACATAAGCTGCAACTCACGATCGCTAAAGGTCAGCATGTCACCCTCTTTGAATATTATGCGCTGATCGACAAGCTTGCCCTTGGGCTTTTCTGCGGTGGCATCTCGACTGGGGACTTTGGCCGCCTTCAGCTCCAGCACCAGTTCACCATTTTTATCGACTTGCGGTTCTTTGAGCACACCACCCTGCTGCATAAGCGCTTGCATGATAAAGCCGAGCGAGATGACACTATCCTCCAGCTCACACAGGATGCCGTAGTCCTTCTCAAGGCGATTAAACTTTTCGTCGAGCTGCGAGGGGACGAAGGCTTGCTGTGTTTTTTGGGCTTCCTGTTGCGCTTCGGGGCTAACGCTCGAGTTGGCCTTCGTTATCTTGACTAGTGCGAGAAAAAAGTGCGCGTTATTCATCCCTGTTACTGCGAGATTCATGCAGTCGTTGATCACCTGGCGCACAAGCAAATCCCGGGCGTAGGCCTGCATTTGCTCGAAATTCTGGTGGTGCTGAGCGGCGGGCATAACTCTGGGTACGTTCACGCGGCTATTGTAAGCGTCCTCCTGCACGCTCTCGCGAGCAACCATATTAAATGCGAGCATATCAAAATGGCGCTGTAGACCCGCCATGAACTGGTGAGCGAACTGTTGCAAATTGACCTGCTGGGGCTGACCTTGATTTGGTTGTGGGTTTTCTGACATACTGATCTCTAGGCAACGCATATCGGGAGTTGGCACAATACTGTAATCGTATATCTATAAATTTAAGAACAGGTTAGCTAGCCGATTAGTCCGCTCATCGTCTTTAAATTACAATGTACGCTAGAGACTTACTATCTAAACGCAGAGAGCCGATCATCCTGACTGTCGGCTACAGTCTTAGAGCTAGATTCATAAGAATACCCCTAGCCTAAGCCTAGTGCAGTACGGTTTATCTACGAAAGAGTTAAACAAGCCTGTTTTTGTTTTGCCGACACAAATCCTCTAGGCCTTATTCGTGTAAATGCATCTTCGGCTCTACATTCTATTACTTGCATGCGCTGGCCTAGCAGGCTGCGGACAAAACCAATCAAACGTTGAAAAGGGTAATGCCGAGCAGGAGCTCTACATAGGGATCGGTACTGAGCCGGAAGGTCTAGACCCACACATCGTCACAGGCGTAACCGAGCACTACGTTCTACTTTCGCTCTTTGAAGGGCTCACAACGGTGCACCCCGAGACCCTTGCCATCGAGCCTGGCGTCGCCCTAAGCTGGGACATCTCCGAAGACGGCCTTCGCTACACCTTCAAACTCGACCCCGAAGCTCGCTGGTCCAACGGCGATCCACTCACCGCCGAAGCATTTCTATTCGCTTATGAGCGCATCCTCACCCCCGCGATGGGCGCTCCCTACGCCTACATGCTATACTGTATACGCGGCGCTGAAGCGTTCAATAAAGGCGAACTCTCTGACTTCGCTGAAGTCGGTTTGAGTTCGCCCGAACCGTATACCCTCATTATCGACCTGGAAGCCCCCACCCCTTACTTACTCAGCCTGCCGACTCACTATACCTGGTTCCCCCTACATGAGCCGACCGTGCTCGCCAACGGCGATATGACCTCCCGTATCTCTAAATGGACGAAGCCTGGCAACATGGTTAGCAACGGCCCTTTCACGCTCGAGACTTGGCGGCTTAATCACTCCATCCATGTGACCAAAAATCCCCACTACAACGCAGCCGAAACCGTGCAGCTAAACGGCATCCACTTTCTTCCCATTGCAACTGATGCGGAGGAGCGCGCCTTCCGCACGGACCAACTCCACCTCACCAGCACCGTGCCCATCCCCCGCATCGACTGGTATCGCGAAAATCAGCCCGAGCGTATGCGCTTTGATTCCTACCTCGGAGTTTATTATTATCTGATCAACACCAAGCGTGGTCCTTTAAAAGACCCGCTCGTGCGCAAAGCCCTTGCCTATTCCATCGACCGCGAGTCACTCACCGAGCATGTGCTTAAAGCAGGGCAAAAGCCCGCCTACCATTTTACTCCACCCAACACGGGAGGCTACACAGCCGAAGTCAAACTACCCTACGATCCAGATCTCGCTCGCCAGTTACTAGCCGAGGCAGGTTTTCCAGGCGGCGAAGGCTTTCCGAAGTTTGAATTGCTCTTTAACACCAGCGAGTCGCACGCCACCATCGCCGTGGCCATTCAGCAGATGTGGAAAGAAGAACTCGGCATCGAGATCGGTCTCTACAACCAAGAGTGGAAAGTCTACCTCGCCACACGTAAGACCCGTAATTTCGACATAGTCCGCGCGGCATGGATCGGCGATTACGTGGACCCTAACACTTTTCTTAGTCTTGTGACCAGCGACAACGGTAACAACCACAGTAACTGGGGCGAGTCCACATTTGACGACTTGATTCGCCAAGCCGCCTCTGAGTCAGACCACGCTGCCCGCTTTGCACTCTTTCAAAAAGCCGAGGAAATACTAATCGACGAAATGCCCGTCATCCCGATTTACTTTTACGTCCGTAGCACACTAATCGACGAAGCCGTCAAAGGTTGGTATCCCAACATTCTCGACTACCACCCCTATCAAGATGTCTATTTGGATTAAACTATTCAGTCGCGGCCTTAGCCTCGCCGCGTAGCGCCGCTTGATAGGTGTGCCAAGGCAAGGTCGCGCACTTAATCCGTGAAGGAAAATTTCGTACGCCTGAGAGCGCTGCGACCTCACCTTGAACGTCAAGGGTGACCGTTTCTGTATCCGTTTTTAAAATACGGCTAACCGACTCCCGAATGGACTCGCCAATAGATATACTTTGTCCCGCTAAAGCCTCAGCCATGATCGACGCGCTAGCTTTACAAATCGCGCAACTCGCGCACTCGAATTGAATGGCCTCGATTTGATCCCCCGAAAGTTGAAGAAAGACTTCGATCCTATCCCCGCAGAGCGGGTTGTAGCCTTCGGCCTCGTGAGTGGCATTCGCAAGCGCGCCATAATGGCGAGGGCGCTTGTTGTGATCGAGTATGATCCCTTGATAGAGATCGTTAAGATCTTCGGACATGAGTTGTGAGTATTGATTAAGGCTTGAATTGTGACGCACTTACATAGGAAGCATCGCGGTGGCTAAATCATCCTCTGCTGCAAAGCATTGAGTGCCAAGGCAGACTTGAATCTGATTTGGCGATAAGTCCATACTTTGTTGGACAAAGGTGCGTCGCCAAGCTTTAGCAGCGAGGGCTTTGCGCAGGGCGTTCATATCGACATCCACTCCTACCTTGATCACTGCAACACCCGACTGGTAGGTGGCGGCGGCTTCGAGGCCATGAGCGACACCCGCAGCGACTTTGCCCGCATAGTCCGCATAAGCAGGTAAGGTGGCTTCAAGCTCGGCCGCGTAGCGACTGTCCCCAGTTAGCGCGTGGAGACCGCTGAGCGCGTGGAGCATGACTGAATTGCCCGACGGAGTGGCGTTATCGAACCACTCTTTACGACGGGCAACGGGGGTTTCAGCACCTTTCGCTGTAAAATAATAGCCGATACTGTGTTCGTCCGCGAAGTATTGCATCGCTTGACCGACGCAGGCTTGAGCGCGAGCTTGATAGATGGCAGAAGCACCGGGCTCGATCCAGTCGATTTTGGAGGCCACTGCAAGGCATGCCTCGGCGAGTAGAGCATAATCATGTAAGAAGGCGTCAACATTTGCGCCGCCGCTTTCGTAGTAAACTGCCTTCAGCTGGATTCCTTTTGAAGTTTCAGTGACGAGTTCGCTCCAAAGAAAATCAATAGCTTTACGGGCACGCTGCGTCCACTTTGGGCGATCGAAGTAAAATCCTGCATCAGCGAGCGCGCGAATCATCATGCTGTTCCACGCATTATTGATTTTAGTATCTTTACCGGGAGGCACGCGCTCGGCCTCACGGTACTCGCGAAGTTGGCGGCGTGCATGGGCCAATTTTACACGAGCGGCAAAGTCTTCCTCAACAAGGGCAGGATTGCTCTTGCCATGCTCGAAGTTACCCTCGCCCGTGATGTTATAAGCAGCGCGCAGCTCGCGAGCAAGCGAAGGACCCAGTACGGAGTCGACCTGCTCGGGTGTCCACACGTAATATTGACCTTCTTCGCCCTCGCTATCAGCATCGAGCGCGGCATAAAAGCCTCCTTCAGGCGCGGACATTTCGCGATCAATCCAGCCTATAGTTTCTTCGACCACGGTGGCGTAGAGTGGATCTTGCGTATCAAGCCAAGCACGGGTATAAGCATCGATTAGCAGAGCATTGTCGTAGAGCATCTTCTCGAAGTGCGGTATTAGCCAGTGGGCATCCACGCTATAGCGGGCAAAGCCACCGCCAAATTGATCGAAGAGGCCGCCGTGCGCCATAGCGCGTAGCGTAATGTGGCTTACTTCATCAATCCGCGCGGCTAGACTGGGCTCGACTGAAGGGTGAAGTGCTCTCAGGAAATTAAGCGACATAGAGGGCGGGAATTTCGGTGCTTCGCCGAAGCCACCATATTGGTCATCGTGGTTACCACAAATGCCCTGCGCGGCTTCGAGCAAACATTGGGGATTCCAATCGCTAGCAGCTCCCCCCGTGCTAGCGGCTTGAGTGCCCGCGAGGATGTTTTTTTGAATGGCCTCGGCGTTTTCGATCAGTTCTCCTTTGGAGCGTTTATAAAAATCGGCGATGCGCATGCAAATCTGTGGCCAGGGAATAAGCCCTAGTCCTCGGTCTTCGGGCGGGAAGTAGGTGCCACCAAAAAAAGGTCTCCCATCGGGCAGGCAAAAAACGTTAAGCGGCCAACCACCCTGCTGTTGGATCATCTCCACAGCCTCCATATAAATCTGGTCAATGTCAGGACGCTCCTCGCGGTCGACCTTCACACAAATGAAGTGTTTATTCATGATCCCAGCAATGTATTCGTCCTCAAAACTCTCGTGCGCCATGACGTGACACCAGTGACAAGCAGAATAACCGATTGACACCAAGAGTGGCTTACCAGAGGTCTCTGCGGCCTTGATCGCTTCTTGGCCCCATGGATACCACTCAACTGGATTAGAGGCATGCTGCTGCAAATAGAGGCTATTTTCCGTTGAAAGTCGGTTCGGCATATCGTTTTTTATAAACAATTTAAGATATTTTTCTAGTCAGATTTTACACTCTGAATCTGTAGGTATAAGTGTTTAATATATTTAGTCGTTACTGTAAGCCTCGCCTAAAAACCTCAAGTCGGGATTTACTTTAGTCCAGATCGTTATCAGCAGTCAGTTGGCAGAGATTATTTAGACTACGCAGTCGGGGGATAGGAAGAAACATAGAAATTGCGTTGCAGGCAGTGCGCTCTGCTTCAATAGAAGAGTCTGTAAAAAGATACATGTCCTCGATTCGCATATTATCTGACCGGGTCGCCAACCAAATCGCTGCTGGCGAAGTAATTGAGCGCCCTGTCGCTGTGGTCAAAGAGCTCGTCGAGAATAGTATCGATGCAGGTGCCACACGGATCGAGGTCGAGATTCGCAACGGTGGCAAATCTTACATTCGCATCGAGGACAACGGCAAGGGCATGAGCCCCGATGAAGCACTACTCTCGCTAGAACGCCACGCCACCAGCAAAATTCGCGAGGCGGCCGACCTAAACGTGGTTTCCAGCTTTGGCTTTCGCGGCGAAGCGCTACCCTCGATCGCGTCGGTCTCACGCTTTACCCTACGTAGTCGTGCTGAGGGCCGGGAACACGGCACCGAGATTAAAATTAATGGCGGCAAACTAATCGAAAAAAAAGACTGCGGCATGCCCGTCGGTACTGTGATTGAAGTCGCACAGCTATTTAACTCAGTACCTGCACGGCGCAAGTTCCTCAAGACTGATCCGACCGAGACCGCTCACATTAACTACAATACGCGGCTCTTTGCGGTGGCGCATCCCAGAGTCGCCTTCCGCGTGCTTGATAGTGGACGCACTATCTTCCAATCCCCCGCCTGCGAAGATCTGCGAGATCGCATAGCCGAGATCTGGGGGCGTAGCCTAGCTGACGATTTGATCTCCGTCGATGTGAGCGATCCCAAGACCGGATACCGATTGACTGGACTCACCGCCAAGCCAGGCGTCGGTCGTTCTACCCGCCGCGAACTTGTTACCCTAGTCAACCGCCGACCAGTCGACAGTCGCACACTCGGTTTCGCCGTGCTCGATGCTTATCATGGTCGCATCCAAAAAGGGCGTTATCCGCCTGCCTTTCTCTTTCTCGAAATCGAACCACAAGAGGTCGATGTCAACGTCCACCCCGCAAAGCGCGAGGTGCGTTTTCGAAACGACGGCGCTATCCGTCGCTTTGTGCTCGGAGCAATCACCGACACCTTAGCGGCCGCGACCGTAGCCGAGCGCCCAAACGCGGAGTTAAGAGCGCCGGCAGCCAAAAATGAAATCAATCCCGTTCGACCTTCGAAACCTTCCGTCTCTCTAGGACCAATTTCAACGAAACCAAGAGCGGCCAAGACATCAACTGGGCCAAGAATTACTGAATCACAAAAGCTGGCAGAACCTGCAAAAGTAAACACCACGTCATGGCGGCTGATCTCAATTTTGAAGAAGCAATACGGGCTCTTTGATACACCGCGCGGACTCGTCATGCTGCACATCCGCTACGCCGACCAGCGAGTGCGTTTTGAGCGAATCTTGAAAAGCTACAAAGAAAGCGCGCCGCCAAGCCAAAGCCTACTCATCCCACAGGCCATCGAACTAGAACCGCTTGCCTCTGAGGCACTGCTCACGCACTTAGATTTGATCAACGAACAGGGCTTCCAAGTTGAAGAATTCGGCCGTCATTTTTACCGCATAGAATCCTTACCCGCATGGCTAGAGCCAGAGCAAGCGGAAGATTTTATCCGCGACATGATCGACCTCCTCCGCCAGCGCGGAGAATCTCGCAAGCAAAGCGAACTCATTTGGGAATCGGTAGCCAAGCTAGCCGTCGGAGGCAGCTACCGCCTTAAGGACACTATGAGTGAGGCCGCCGTTCAGCAACTAGCCGAAACCCTAATCACTTGCGAGACACCTCATACCTCACCCTTCGGTAAGCCCACTTTTAACGAAATCACTTGGAGCGAATGGGAACGCCGTTTTGGCAATGAATAAATCTATACAACAACAATCCACCAAGACTAAACTATGACACTACCCCATGATTCCTCCCCCGAAGATTGGCCACTTAAGGCTTATAAAAACCTCAGTTTCTTAAATAGCGACCCTGCTCGTAGCATCCGCGTACTTTGCGAGATGACGGAACCTGACCTCCGCTTCGCGGAGCAAAAAGTCAAAGATACCATTGTGCTTTTCGGCTCTGCCCGGACGAAAACGATCGAAGTTGCCGAGAAGGAACTCACTGCAGTCCAAGCCACGATCAAAGACCCTGAGAACCTCACGGCTCAAGAAAAGCAGAGCCTCCACCAAGCGGAGTGCGCAGTCAAATCTGCGCCCTACTATAATGCGGCGGTGCAGCTATCGGAGTCGTTGACCCGATGGTCGATGAGTCTTCCTAAAGAACACCAAAGGCGTTTCCTAATTTGTTCGGGCGGGGGACCTGGCATCATGGAGGCGGCCAATCTTGGCGCGCGCAATGCAGGCGGCAAATCTGTAGGCCTCGGCATCAGCTTGCCCTTCGAGCAAGGCGTCAACGAATACATACCCGAAGAATTGAAGTTTGAGTTCCACTATTTCTTTGTGCGCAAATACTGGTTCGTCTTATTAGCTAAAGCACTCGTCGCCTTTCCTGGCGGCTTCGGCACCATGGATGAACTTTTTGAAACACTCACGCTCGTGCAAACTAAGAAGATCGTGGAAGTGCCACCCATTGTCCTGTTCGGAAGCGAATTTTGGAATGAAGTCTGCGATTTCGGTGCGCTCGTCAAGTGGGGTACCATTTCGCCAGAGGATGTCGATCTATTCAAGATTGTCGATACGGTCGAAGTGGCGCACGACTACATAGTCGATTGCCTTACAAAACGGTTCTTGTCATAACGGATAACAAAGCAAACAAATTAATGCTTTTCCATCACGATGTGCTGCACGTCGATCAGATCTGCGTCAAAGCCTGCCTCGCAATAACTTAGATAGTAGTTCCACTTGCGACGAAAAGCCTCATCAAAGCCAAGCGCGTCCACAGCCGACTTAGCGGCATTGAAACTCGCCGACCAACGACGGAGAGTTTCAGCGTAGTCGTGGCCGAAGGCTTCCATCTTAATCACCGTGGCTTCGCCAGCACTCGCTAGGTGCTCGCAGATTGCACTAGGCGAAGGCAAGTGCCCTCCTGGAAAAATGTGTTTTTGTATCCAATCGCAACTCCGGCTATAGCTTTCATAACGTTCATCAGGAATCGTAATTGCTTGAATGACTGCGCGCGCCTTTGGCTTGAGCGACTGACTAACAATTTGAAAATAACTGTCTAAATATTCGCGGCCGACGGCCTCAATCATTTCGCAGGAGAGAACGGCATCGTATTGACCTGTTTGAATGCGGTAGTCCTCTAGCACAATCTCAACTCGATCGCTTACGCCCTCGTGCTCAAACAGATTCTTAGCATAAGCGAACTGCTCTTCAGACAAGGTGATCGTTTTTACGCGGCAGCCACGCTGCGCGGCACGGAGTGCGAGCGCCCCCCAACCCGAACCGATTTCGAGGATGGTGTCACCCTCACCCACGTCTGCCAGATCTAGCATGCGGTCGATTTTATTAAACTGTGCTTGCTCTAGACTCTCCTCGAGCGACTGAAAGAGAGCGCTGGAATAAGTCATGCTCGGATCAAGGAAGGTTTGGTAAAAATCGTTACTTAAGTCGTAGTGCGCTTGAATATTTTTCTTACTTTGCTCCAGAGTATTGCGGCGCGCTTTGTGGTAGATGCGGTTGGCTTGTTTTGCTAGAATCGAGAGACCACGACCAATGCAGCCTAAATCTTTTTGATTTTTTGCAAGCAGAAGAAGTAGCCCAGAAAGGTCATGTGTATCCCAATCGCCTTCGACGTAGGCTTCCCCAAAACCAATGCTTCCACCGGAGAGGACCTTATTAAAAAAATGTGGTTTTTTTATCTCAAGCTCAAGCACAGGAAAACTGCGATTGCCAACTAAAACTCGAACCCCACTGGGAAAAGTAATTTGTAAAGTACCTCCATGTAAATTGCGTAGGGTCCAAGCAAAGAAGCGCTCGAGTGGGCGGAGGCGTTTCCAAGGAACACTCTTAGCAGATACTGGAAGCACTCTCGAATTACCCCCGAGCGGACTGACTTGATCTAATTTGGCTTCCGGCCCCGTAGTATTTGACTGAACAATTTCCGGAGACTTAGACTCACTCGCTAGAAGCTGACTGTTTCCTATTAAGCTGTCTTGTTTCGAGGGATCCATGGGAAAAAGGCATTCGTCGAGGATTGGTATCGGCGGTAAGCCTCACCGCGACTATTGAGTGAGGACATCTCAGCATAGGGCACACCGGTCAAAAAACGAAGAAAAATGAACATGGCAATGGGACCGACCAGAGCGAACCCCACCGACGATGAACCCATAGCAAAAGCGAGGTAAGCGAACCAGTGCAACCATTCGAAAAAATAGTTTGGGTGGCGTGAGTAGCGCCATAGGTGATCCTGACAGACGCAACCTTTGTTGTCAGGATTGGAGCGAAAATTAGCTAATTGGCGATCAGCAATCCATTCCCCTAACATCGCAGAAATCCCGATTAAAACGGCTAGGCTGTCTGTCCATGCCCAAACTGGTTGGGGATTTTGCATCGCGATGCTGACCGGAAATAAAAAAAGCGCGATAAAAACAATTTGGGCTAAAAATAGAAAGAAAAAGTTTCGGGCAGACTGTATGCCCCAATGTTCGGCGAGCGCCTTGTAGCGCGGGTCCTCGTGCCCCGCGAAGACACGGTCTTTAAGCAGGTGAAAGCTGAGCCTAAAAGACCATAAAAATATGATTAATAAAACCGCCCATGAGCGAATGGATTCCAACTCCGCTACCGTATGATAAACTAAAGCAGATAAGCCTAAGCCAGCAGTCCAAATAGTATCGACAATCGCCATGAGCTTGAGTTCGCGAGCGATAAGAAAGGCAACAGATGCCACAAAGAATCCGATGCAGAAAAAACTAATCCAGAAGCCAAGCATCCTAGGATTCGATAGGCGGGGTTGCGTCAGCTTCTTCGTAGATTTTCTTAGGGTAAACTTTTAAATCCCAGACGAGGCCTAACTTTTCAAGCGCACAGAGCCCCCAATAGCTCATGTCAAACTCCCACCAATACATGCCCTGGCGTGCGGAGAGGGGCCAGCGGTGGTGGTTATTATGCCAGCCTTCTCCAAAGGTGAGCAAGGAGACCCACCAACTGTTGCGACTTTCGTCGTCGGTCACAAAACGCTTAGTGCCGACGATGTGAGTGACTGAGTTGACGCAAAATGTGACGTGATAGACCAAGACAGTACTAAGAAAGAAACCCCACATTACAAGCTGCAGGCCACTAGTGCCCAGCGCAGGGTAGAAAGCATTCAGTCCTGCACCGGTGACGAAAAGTAGAATGATTAACGAAAGCACTGGTAGAACATGGAAACGATCGATGAAGCGCAGCTCTGGATACTTAGTAAGGTCTTTGATTCGATCATGCTGGATCGAACCGTAAGCACGACAGAGCACCCAGCCAATGTGCGCCCAAAAAGCATCCTTGGTCACTGGCGAGTGGATGTCTTCCTCCTTGTCGGAATGTTGATGATGGTGCCTGTGATTGGCTGCCCACCACATAGGGCCAAGCTGTGCGGATGAAGTGCCCACCCAGGCCATGATGAACTGGAAGGTGCGGCTTGTTTTGAAAGCACGGTGCGAAAAATAGCGGTGAAAGCCAGCAGTCAGCGCGAAGACTCTGACTACGTAAGTCATCGCGAGCGCTACTACCGCAACCCAGCTGAAACCAGTAAAAAAGACTCCAATAGCGGCTAAATGCATGAAGAAAATGGGAGAAGATGCCATCAATAGACGGTTATCCTCATCACGAAGAGCATGTTGTAAAATAGTTCGTATTTTTTGCATATTAGTATGAGTTGAAAAAACGTTCCCTTACAAACTAACTTACAACAAAGATCAAGTAAGGCAAGTTACTGCAAGACGATCTTGTCATATGCCCAAAATCCACCAAATCCACAGTGAATTAACGATCCAGACAGATTTGGACAGTGCTTGGGACTTTATATGCTCACCAAAGAATCTAGACCTAATCACGCCCGATGACATGGTCTTTGAGATCGTCAGTGATCTACCCGAGGAGATGCACGAAGGCCTTCTGGTCGAATATCGAGTAGGTATACCCCTAATAGGGTGGCAAACATGGCTAAGCGAGCTCAAGCACATCCGCAAGCAACAGTCTTTCGTAGACGAGCAACTGATTGGCCCCTATAAGTTATGGTTCCACTACCACGAGATTTCCGAGGTCGAAGACGGCATTCGATTCGTTGACCACGTTAACTACATTATGCCATTCGGCCTCCTTGGCGCAATCGCCCGCGCAATTTATGTAAAGAGGGAGCTGAAGCGGATATTCGATTACCGCACTGAGGCGATGGTTCGTCACTTTGCTTAGATTGACTATTTACACTCAAGCTTCTAAGGATTGTCTCTTTGCATAGGCAGAATAAATACTGCTCCCAGCGAAAGCGCGACAGCCTCCAGATTATAGTAATTGACAGGTCGAAATGATTACCGCTTAAATTATTAATCGCGTTACGGAAAACGTACTCATAATGCGCCGTATCATTTGTCCGCATGGACAACTAACCACATGCAAAATCAGCCCTGTGGATGATCGACCCGATGAGAGACTGCCATTGGTCTATTCGTTCTAACGCACCTCACTACATTACTCTGGGTAATCATCCAACAGTAAGCGACCTGCCGCGGCTAGTCACACCTTTTCACTAATTTATTAAAGCACACACGCGCTATGCTATGAGCGAAGAAAATTCATCGACGGAAACCCCTGTGCAAGCAGAGACCACTCAAGAATCTGCAGCCAAGCAGAATCAAGAAATACCTCGCGACAACGAGATCGAAGTCTCCGGCATTCTAGAAATCTTGGAAAACAAGACTGGCCAACTGATTGACCCCTCCCGAAACGGCAAGACAAAGCCAGACGATCCCTTCGTCCCGCGTGAACTGATCAAGCGCTTCAAGCTGAAGCAAGGCAGCTTCATCGAAGCCAAAGCCCTCCACAATGACCGTTTCCCCAATCCCAAAGTGCGCTATATTGAAAAAGTGGATGGTGCCCTCCTTGAAGAGCGGAAGGGACGCTACTCTTTCCAACAGATGGTTTCAATCGCTCCCGACGAACAGATCCGTCTAGAGGCCGAAGATGGCCGAGCGACTACTCGCATCATGGATCTATTTTGCCCAATTGGTAAAGGCACCCGTGGTCTCATAGTCGCCCCTCCCCGCACCGGTAAGACCACTATTTTGCACGATATCGCCCACGGCGTGATCGAAAACCATCCCGAGTGCCACTGCCTTGTGCTTCTCGTCGACGAGCGCCCCGAGGAAGTGACTGACTTTAAACGCAGCGTGAATGCCGAAATTTACGCTTCTTCCAACGACGAAGAGCTGAAGAACCACCTCCGTCTCGCCGAATTAAGCATCGATCGCGCCAAACGCCTCGTGGAGGCAGGCAAGGACGTCGTCCTACTGCTCGACTCGATCACCCGCCTCGCCCGTGCCTACAACGCCGCATCTGGCAAGGGTGGCCGCACCATGACCGGTGGCCTCGACGTGCGTGCCTTGGAAAAACCCCGACAGATTTTCTCCGCCGCACGTAACTGCGAAGAAGGCGGGAGCCTGACCATCATAGCCACCGCACTCATTGAGACAGGTAGCAAGATGGACGAGCTCATCTTCCAAGAATTTAAAGGCACCGGTAACATGGAAATGGTGCTCGACCGCAAAGCAGCCGAACTCCGTCTATGGCCTGCGATTAACCTCAATGCCTCCGGAACCCGCAAGGAAGAGCTCCTCCTGTCTGGTAAATACCTTGAAGGCGCCCAATTCCTACGCCGCGCACTCGCAGGTCAGAAGATCGAAGATGCCGCCGAGGCCATGATCGACCGATTTACACAGACTAAGAATAACGAAGAGTTTTTGAAGTTACTCCAACGCTAAGCGCCGGTACATAGTAGTCCCAGATGCCAATGCGCACGAGCTCCTCGCTGGCATGTTTGGTCTCGCTTATATAGCGCTCAAGCATCGCCAAGCATAAATATTCTTTTATGTTTAGTATACTGGATCAACATGTATATATGGACTACAGGATGGAGGACATTAACTTGCTTAACAATTTGTCTGATTGGCGATACTTCCCTAAGTGCCCAAGTCCAAGCAAAGCCCATATCAATTGTTATTCATTCAACCATACAGCTTGGTGGGAATGGTAACAAATTATTTGAAATGGTGGTAAGTAGCAAAGAACAAAAATACATCCGTGCTTCCATCCGAAACCCCAAGAAAACGGCTGGTGCAGACATAATCTATAACGGGAAAGCGATTGCAGTCGTTGAGAGGGGAACCCTAAAAAGTAAATCGCGAGTTGTCAGTGGAGATGAAGCTGCCGCCGATTTATTCGACCTCATCGCACTCAATCCAGAATATCATTTCAGAAAGATTGATGGGTTTAATTTTAACATTCCGACTTTCAAGGCTTACCGTGTTGAGCTTCAATATGAAGCAGAACCTATTGGAGAAACAGAACGATGTCGTCCCCTTAAGGCTCTGCTCTACAAAGAGCAAGATGCAGTAAGTACCCTTGTTCGCATTGCCGAATACAGAAAATTTTTTGATCAAATTGATCCCTATTTCCAGCCAAAGGAACTTACATTCACCGAAGTAATGACAGGAGATATTGGTCACATTTCCGTGGACAAGATTGAATATAATATCGGTCTTCCTAGTTTTCTGTTCGATATAATCGACGAGATAGAATAAAAGCATAATTATAAGCCTGCGCTAGGATTGAAAGCACTTGCCGTGCCTGCACTTAAACTGCGATCTTTCAACTATGTCACTCGCCCAAAAATTCTACGACTCCTCGCTCGCGCTCCAAACCAGCGTCTACGAGACCAATAAAGCGATACTGAAAGCTGCAGGCTTGCGTATCGCCAAGAGCCTCGCTGCCGATGGTGTGCTCCACACTTTCGGCTCCGGGCACTCGCAGATTTTAGCTGCTGAAATCGAGCGCCGCGCGGGTGGCCTAGTTCCAGTCAGTAGCATCGACGACCCAGCAGACGGTTGGCCAGAACAAATCGTAGGCTATGGAGCAAGACTCTTTCAACGCTACGCCTACCGCTATGCCGTCCAAGCATCTGATATAGTCCTCGTTATCTCCAACTCAGGACGGAATGCCAGCCCAATTGAGGTAGCTATGGAAGCCAAAGCTGCAGGACTCGATGTGGTCGTGATGACTTCGCTTGATATGTCAAAGAGCACCACCTCGCGGCATGCCTCCGGTAAAAAGCTATACGAACTGGGAGACTACGTATTGGATAATGGCGGGGTGCCTGGAGATGCGGCGATCGATGCACCTGGGTTTGATTACAAAATTGGACCCACCTCGACCATGAGCGGGGCGCTTTTACTCAATTTGCTCTCCATGGAAATTATCGAAAACTTAATCGACATGGGCGTGACGCCTCCTACTTACGTTAGCCAAAACGCCGATGGTGGCGCCGAGCACAACGAAGCGCTGGCCACGAGATACCGGCACCGGATACGTAGGCCAATTTGACGGAGTAGCGGGCGCTGCTTTCTAGTAGTGCGAGCCCTACTTACTAAATAAACAATGAAGAAGCAGACGCTCAAGATAGCGTCTCTTCATTAACGAGACTGCAGCCTAATCTTGTTTAGCTGATAAGTACGGCAGACATCCATCACCTCCGTCACGAATTTGAGCGGGACTTCCTCATCAGCGATCAGTAATACAGGCATATTTGGCGTCAACTCACCTGCTAATTTCATAGCTGCTGCAAGCACAGCTGTCTCGACCGCTCGATCGTTTAAATAGAACTCCCCTTCGGGGCTGACTGCGATCACAATTCGCTCTTCTATCTCATTTTCACCCGCAGTTTCGATCTTAGGCACCGTGATGTTAAGAGTGCTCACTTGCTTGAACTGCATCGTAACTAGAAAAAAGAAGAGCAAAACGGTGAGCACATCGACCAAAGGTACGATGTTGATAGTGGGGCGCCTTCGACGGCGGCAGATCCAGTCAGAAGTTGTATCCATTATCCTAGCCTAGACTTCCTTCGATTGAACAAGTGCTTGTACACCAAGTCCAATACGCGCGGCCATCGACTCGACTCGTCTTAACAGATAGGCATGCACAGCTAAGGCTGGTATCGCGATGGTCAAGCCAAGGATGGTGGTATTCAGCGCCAAAGCGATACCCATAATGAAAGTAGCGGGATCGGGCAAACCAGTCTCGGCAGAGAAACCACTAAATACTTGCGTAAGCCCAGTTACCGTGCCTAGCAGGCCAATCAATGGCGCAGCACCGATCACCACCTCCAAGAGAAACATGCCACGCTCCATTCGGCTGACTTCAAGCCGCGCGTAGGCTTTGAGCGAGTCAGAATCCAATGGTCTCGATTTGTAAAAACCGACGATACGGCCCACGACAGATACCGAGTCAACGGGAACGCCATCGAAACGACCCGAAACAAAGGCTTCGACCATCGCTTCTGGCATGACACGCGACGGACGCAAAGCGATGAGACGCTCAAAGGTGATGAAAACCGCGACTGCCGAGCAAAGAGCAAGCGGATAAATGAAAATTCCAGCGTGAGTGAAGATGTCCATTTTTAGATTAGGATATAATGAATTAAAGTCCCACCTAATTTGATTTAGGTGTATAAGAGTCCAATAAGCTAACAAATAGCTTATCGTTGTCACGCTTGCATATAGGGCAGCGTAGACGCAGTCCTAGACACTTCAACTGCTCCTACAAGAAGTTCGTCTAGCGGGTCGTAATTGCCACTTAGTAAACTATCGCGTGCGCCTAGCTTAATCTCACAGGGCACGAATTGGTCACCATACCAGATCTTGTAGTCTTCCACATCAATGGTGATTTCGAGTTCAGGGTGTATCTCAATCGCACTAGCAATAATTTTTCGGTCAGCATCGCTAGCGATTACACAGACAACACCGAGATTTGTCGAATTACCAAAAAAGATCTCCGCAAAGCTACCAGCGATCACAGCATTGTATCCCGCACGGAGGATCGATTGCGGTGCATGTTCGCGCGAACTGCCACAACCAAAATTGTTACCACTCACCAATATGGAGGCTTCAGCGAAGCGCGGATCATTGAGATTATGATTCTTATTTTCGCCACTCTCAGTTTTACGAACGTCGTAGAAGAGATACTCTCCTAGTCCGTCGAAGGTAATGCACTTCATAAAGCGAGCTGGGATGATACGGTCGGTATCGATGTCGTCGCCTGGAACGAAGACAGCCTTACCGGTAACTTTTTTAATAGGTGTAGAGGACATGACTTTTAAAATTTAGAATAGGACTTTAGGAAGAAGAAATAATTTCTAGATTCCCGAGGAGGCGAAACCAAAGACTTTGCGGGCGTCGGATACTTCGCCAGTCACGGCCGCAGCTGCTACCATGATGGGGCTCATGAGCATGGTACGACCTGTCGGACTGCCTTGACGGCCTTTGAAGTTACGATTCGAGGAACTCGCACAGAGCTGATCGCCAACGAGTTTGTCAGGATTCATAGCAAGGCACATGGAACAGCCTGCGGCGCGCCATTCGAAGCCCGCTTCGATGAAAATCTTATCTAAGCCTAGGTCTTCAGCGATCTTGGCCACGACTTGCGAGCCTGGGACGATGATAGCTTGCACGCCCGCGGCGACCTTGTGCCCTTTCACGTATTTAGCGACTTCTTGAAAATCGGAAAGGCGACCGTTCGTGCAAGAGCCAATGAAGGCGACGTTGATCTTCTTACCCTTAATTGGGCTGCCACCTTCGAATTGCATGTATTCAAGGGCTTCCGCCACGGAATCCCGCTCAGATTGCGTAGGGGCGTCAGAAATGGTTGGAATACTTTCCTCAATACCAATACCCTGTCCAGGGGTGATCCCCCAAGTAACGGTAGGCTGTATTTGCGAAGCGTCGATATTGACTACGTCATCAAAAGTGCAATCTGGGTCTGAAGCAAAAGACTTCCACTGCTCAACCGCGGCGTCCCATGCGGTGCCTTTCGGTGAATAAGGACGACCTTTGAGATATTCAAAAGTCGTTTCGTCAGGGTTGACATAGCCAACACGGGCACCGCCCTCAATCGACATATTGCAGACCGTCATGCGCTCTTCCATTGTGAACTCATCGAATGTCGTGCCAGCATACTCGTAGGCGTAGCCAGTACCACCCTGTGTGCCGAGGAGACGGATGATATGCAAAACTACGTCTTTAGCGTAAACGCCAGGGGGTAATGTGCCATCCACATTGATTCGGCGGACTTTAAGCTCGTTCAAGGCAATGGTCTGAGTGGCAAGAACGTCACGAACCTGACTAGTGCCGATACCAAAAGCAATAGCACCGAAAGCACCGTGCGTCGCAGTGTGTGAATCCCCGCAGGCAATGGTAGTTCCTGGCTGCGTGATGCCCTGTTCAGGACCCACAATGTGGACAACACCCTGTCTGCCAGTATTGGTGTCGAAGAAAGTGACATTGTTATCCGCGCAATTCTTACGCAACTCCTCGATCATCCCCTGAGCAAGCGGGTCACTGTAAGGCTCAACTGATTCGTTGGTCGGTACAATATGATCGACCGTGGCAAAGGTGCGGTGGGGATACTGCACCTTCAAATGACGGTCACGGAGCATGCCAAAGGCCTGAGGGCTCGTAACCTCATGAATAAGGTGAGTGCCGATTAATAATTGTGTTTGGCCGTTAACCAAGCGGCGAACGGCGTGTGCATCCCATACTTTTTCAAATAAGCTTTTGCCCATAATACTAGTTCCTAGTGAAGAGTGATTCTTGAAAGCGCCTCAATAAGGATAGCTTGTGGGTGACTGGCAACCGCAAAGGCGGGAATTTTGCAGGTAGTCATGCTAGTTCCCAAACGAAATCTATAAAGTGGAGAGGGCGAATTCATCCGTAAATGTTTCAAATGAACGACCGACACGCGGAGCGCCTCACCTATTTTAATACGAAAAACCCGCGACTCCCAAATGAGAACTGCGGGTTTTGAAATTTTGAACTAAGCGGTGAGAAAATGGCTTAAAAAAGTTCTCTTAGAGAACTGCCTTAAGACCAGCACCTGCTTTGAATTTCACTGCCTTGGATGCCTTGATACGGATCTTCTCTTGAGTCTGTGGGTTGATGCCGTCACGAGCAGCACGCTTTGTTACTGAGAAATTACCAAAGCCGATGAGTTGAACATTCTTATCCTTTTTAACGCCCTTTTTGATACCTTCAAGAACCGCTTCGATTGAGCGCTCTGCGGCTGCTTTGGAGGTGTCTGCACCGAGTGATTTTTGTACTTCTGCAACGAGTTGTGCTTTGTTCATATAATATAATAATGTTGTTGAGGTTGATGGTCACATGACCGTTGCCGATAAGAGAAGCGAGTGACAGAAGCGTCAATATAAAATCGGTTTTAAGCCTAGGTTTTTTGGGCCTTTCAGACTTACTTACCGCACGAAGCCAAACCCAGAGCCAGCTCAATGCCCTTGCCGCGCCTCAAGCACCTGTTTTAGTAGGCTCTCGGTCGCCTCGACTTTTGAAATATCTCGCTCTTGAGCAATCTGCTCAGCTCTTTTTATCAACTGCGATGCCATCACTACAGCTTGCTTCTCAGGCGCACCTAAATTCACAAAAATACAGGCAATTTCCGCCACCTCCTTGCTAGATAAATCAGCCATTAACAGGTCCTTCCCGAAGTGCTCGTAGAACGTTCACTTCATTCATATTATATCTCAAAGTTTCGCCTACGATTGCAAAACGTGTTTTTAAAATTGCTACGCCCTGCCAAGTCTCACCATCCATATAAGCTGTGCGCAATTCGCCAACTCGCTTCGATTCACTATTCGTGAGAACAATCGGTAAATCCGGGATCGCACCTTCACCGCGGACCACAAAAAGGCCGCGCTGCGCTTTACCCACATTGTGCATGCGCGCAACCACTTCTTGACCGAGGTAGCAGCCTTTCGTGAACGAAATTGCATCGTGCTCCAGACCGCCCTCCCCTGGCATATCGGCCGCGCCAATCTCTTCTGGGACTGTGGGCCTACCACGATCAATACGCGCAAGACCACGCTCAGATGCGGAGAATTCAATAAAGCCCAAATCTGTCAGTTCCTCAAAAACAAGTTTGGCCGCTGACTCTTTGTGCATCACCACATTATATATGGAATCTTGGATAGAGTAGATAATCCCCTCTTTGAATCGTATAAATCGCCCACTCTTCGGACAGTCTAAAGCAAGCGCTTCAACAGCCTGAGTAGTTAGTTCGAATCCGAAACCCGACTCGACATGTTCGATCTCCACATCATCCGCGATGATGTGCCGCCCCATGTGCGCCGTAATCAACTCGCTGGCGCAACACTCGCTAATCACTCGAAACTGCTCAGCCCCTTCGCAAAGCATGACGCTGTCGGCGATTACTTTTCCCTTCACATCCAGCCAGAGACCATAGGTTGCCTGCCCTACTTTAAAGGGGCGCAAATCGTTGGTAAACTGGCTCTGCAAAAAATCCGCCGCATCCTCTTCTGTGACGATGAAATGCGCCGCGGGTGCATACTGGTAAAAACTTTTGGAAACATCCACGGTAATAGTCGTAGATTGCATTTTAAAAGTTTCAACTCACATCGTTCAAGTAATTGGGCTTGTTACAGCCCAAAAGCTACTTTACACATTCCGCCCGTGAAAAAGGTTACCGATATCAACATTACTTCCAAGACTCTGCTCCCGACACCACTCGCCCTCTGCGAGGAGATCGAAAAGACGGATGCAGCTGATAAATTTGTAGCCGAGAGCCGCGACGCGATCAAAGAGGTCATCTTCGGCAAAGATCGCCGTCTACTCGTCGTGATAGGCCCCTGCTCAATCCACGACCTCAAGGCTGGTCGAGAATACGCCAAGAAACTAGCCAAACTAGCGAAGGAAGTCGACGACCGCATGCTCATCGTGATGCGTGTCTATTTTGAAAAACCGCGTACAACCGTAGGCTGGAAGGGTCTAATTATGGATCCAAAGTTAGACGGCACCAGCGACATTCCAGAAGGGCTACGCATTGCGCGCCGATTCCTCCTCGACATCATCGAGCTCGGCTTGCCTACCGCGACAGAGCTGCTCGACCCAATCACCCCGCAATACATAGCCGACCTTATCAGTTGGTCGGCAATCGGTGCGCGTACTACCGAGAGCCAGACACACCGCCAAATGGCCTCTGGTCTCTCCATGCCACTTGGCTTTAAGAATGGCACTGACGGCGGTCTGACTGTTGCGATCAATGCGATCAAAGCGGCCAGCCAGCCGCAAACTTTTCTTGGCATCGACAATGAAGGCCGAGCAAACGCCCTCAGTACGAAGGGCAACCCACATTGTCACGTCGTACTTCGTGGTGGCTCTCACGGCCCTAACTACAACGCCGAGGATGTCGCCCATGTCCGAAAGCAACTTGAAGCTGCCCAACTCACACCCGCGATCATGACCGACTGTAGTCACGCCAATAGCTGCAAAGACCCTAGCCGCCAGCCAGAGGTCTTTGAAGAGATCGTGCGCCAGAGCTTGATCGACCCCAGAGTAATTGGCGCGATGGTTGAGAGTAACCTCGGCTTCGGCAACCAGTCCTTCCCTCAGCCAATAGATAACCTTAAATACGGCGTCTCGATCACTGACGCTTGTATCGATTGGGAGACCACTGAAAAGATGATCCGTAAAGGCTACGCCGACCTAAAACCGCTTTTTGTTTAACAAAAAATAAGCTAGTGTCCTTTTGCATACGCTCATTTGCTCACCGCTTTACCTAGCGACTTATCCCATTCCCCAATTTTCTAAACAAGTATCATTTAAAACGTATTATGAGCAAACAAGCTATTCGTGTCGCCGTTACTGGTGCAGCTGGCAACATAGGCTACGCACTTCTCTTCCGCATCGCATCGGGTGACATGTTTGGGCCCGACCAGCCAGTTGCGCTGAATCTAATTGAAATCCCACCCGCCCTCGACGCGCTCAAGGGTGTCGTCATGGAACTCGACGACTGTGCCTTCCCTTTGCTTAAAGATGTCGTCGCCACAACCGACATGAACGAAGGCTTTAAAAACGTCAACTGGGCGCTACTCGTCGGCTCCGTCCCACGCAAAGCAGGTATGGAACGCGGCGATCTTCTCAGTATAAACGGTAAGGTTTTTACCGGCCAAGGTAAAGCTATTGCTGCCAATGCGGCTGCTGATGTGCGCGTGCTCGTAGTCGGCAACCCCTGTAACACTAACTGCCTCATCGCTATGAACAATGCCAAGGGTGTGCCTTGCGACCGCTTCTTCGCGATGACCATGCTCGACGAAAATCGCGCAAAAACGCAGCTCGCACAAAAAGCAGGCGTCGATGTGACTGAAGTTACCAACATGACGATCTGGGGTAACCACTCAGCCACGCAGTATCCTGATGCTTACTCCGCACTAATTAGCAGCAAGTCAGCAGCCCATGTGATTGGCGATGAAGCTTGGCTCAAAGACAGCTTCATTCCTGAGGTGCAAACGCGTGGCGCCGCCATCATCAAGGCACGCGGCGCTTCTTCCGCAGCTTCTGCGGCCAACGGCATTGTCGATTCCGTTCACGCATTAACCACACCAACCGCAGTCGGCGACACATTCAGCATGTGCCTGTGTTCCGACGGCAGTTACGGCACACCCGAAGGCCTTATCATCTCCTTCCCTTGCCGCACCGATGGCCAAAAGATCGAGATCGTGCAAGGCGTCAATCTCAACGAGTTCAGCCGCGCAAAGTTCGACGCCTCCGTGCAAGAGCTGGCCGAAGAGCGCGAAGCCGTCAAAGACCTAATTTAATACGGAGACATCCACTGGATACCCTTGCCAATACTAACTTTCCGAAAGCCCACAAGCGTCGTCGCTGCACGGGCTTTTTTGTAGCTATTAGCGCTCGTAGGCGCGCAGCACCCCAGTCACCACAGCATCCGCATATTCGACAAGAATGTCATCTGCTGGGAGCGGCTCGTGGTATTCCCTGGCTCTAAGTGCTTTTTGAATTCGTGCATAGCTGCTATGGCTATTGGTAATATAGGGCTCCATCAAAACAGTCGGACAATCGACAAGGCGGAGCAGCATGAGATTTCGCGCCCAAAGAGACGGCACCTCGGGATCAATACGGATCGCGTTACGACCTTGATAATCCGAGGCGGGTAAACCTGTTGTTTCGATCAGGGCGGAGCCAAGCGCGGCACCCAGTTGCGCTTCAACCGTGCCGCTCCCGTTGCTTAATTTTTCAAGGAGCCGTACCTGTTGATTAGGCGAGGCTAGCTCTGTCTCACTCAGGCAACCAAAGATCAGAACATGCGCATGGTCGCCATCGACGAGTTGATCCCTATTACCGTCGGGCCACTCCGCTGCATTAATATGTAAAGAGATTAAAACATCAGGCCGGATGACTTCGTTGACCAGCCTAGCCCGCTCGGCGATTTCGCCTCTTACGATGGCCAAGCGTATAGCGCGATTGCGGACTTTCAGCGCGTGATCAAGTTGCGATTTGAAAGAGGGCTCTGTGGGAGGCATTTTTTCTGCAGCAGCAAGCGGCCAATAATCAATAAAATTCATTGGATTAATCGGCTGATAATCCTCTCTTAAGAGTGTGACCTCGGCGCCAAGATTTGTGAGGCGAGTGCGGATACGTTGCGCTACTTCAAGCACGAGTTCACCCTCGCGTATCCAGTAGTCTTCTTCAGAGATGCGGAAGTTACGCCACTCCCAATCTGCCCAAATGCCACCAACATGACCGGGATCAAGCGCAAGATGTAGGCTAGCGAGAGGTCGATCGAAAGCGTTTATCGATTTAGAGGCGATCTGCTCGAGATCGAGCACGGCTGCGTCATCTGCATAAGGCGTGTAACGAGTCGAAAGTTCATATGCGATTTGATCAGGCATCGCCTGCGCAGAACATGGAATAGGTGAGAGGGCAAGCCATATTAAAGCAATAGAGGGTCTAGCGCCTGCGTATCCACCTATTTGCCGGTAAAGGATGTGCAGAAGCGCGGCCCCCCATTCTTTAAATTCAATGCTCACTCGGATAAAAGTCTGATAGATCAGACCTCACACACCAATGGAAAACCGCTAGTTTGCGCTGGGAGTTTAAAAATTAAAGTCCTCCAAGGCTTAGGGGGCTTAAGAGGACTTCTCTTGGAATACATGAACGTCGCTTTGCGGATAAGGGATGCTGATGCCTTCAGAATCGAACTTCTCTTTGACTGCCTTCGTAAAGTCAAATTTGACAGCCCAGTAATCTGCAGAATTGACCCATGGGCGTATCACGAATTCGACACTGCTGTCACCAAGCTTAGCCACTGCAATCGTCGCGACTGGATCCTTGAGCACGCGCTCATCAGCAGCTAGCAAGTCTTCGATAATTTGTTTAGCCTTATTTAGGTCATCATCATAGCCGACACCAAGGGTCATATCGATACGGCGAGTGGGGTGCGCTGATACGTTCGTGATTGCACCGCCCATGATAGTGGAATTTGGAATGATGATTTGCACATTGTCAGGAGTCTTCAACTCAGTTGTGAAAATACCGACTTCCACAATCACGCCAGCTACGCCGCCTGCTTTGACGAAATGGCCTACTTTAAATGGTTTGAAGAGAATGAGCAAGATACCCGCTGCAAAATTCGAGAGTGAACCTTGCAGTGCGAGACCGACCGCTAAACCAGCAGCACCAATCACAGCAACGAAGGATGCAGTTTGCACACCGAGCTTACTGATCGCAGAGATGAAAACAAATATGACTAAGCCACCATGAAGCATGCTGGCAAAGAAACCGACCAATGTGGGGTCGACTTTCTTCTTCTGGAGAGTCTTTAAAAAGCAGCTCTTGATTATCTTAGAGATCCATAGACCCACCACGATAATAAGGACTGCAGCAATAATTTTCATTCCGTAAAGCGAAAGAGCTTCGATCATCTTTTCGACGACGGTCGGTTCAGTTACTTGGCTTACTGGGGCATTAGTTTCTAAAACTTTTGCATCGTTAAATTGTGACTTCATCGTAATTGTGTTTTGCTTCAGAGATTTTTTGCTTTGTGAGGACCAGATGACCTACCTTACAAAAAAGTAAAATATAAATAATACGAGCGATCAAGTATGATTGAAGTTTCGTAAAAAAAGCCACAGATTCAATCAAGGCTTTGGTGCTTTTAGTCTTCTAAGAGTAAATATCCCGCTTCAACCTGACTAAAATCTTGACAGCCGCTCCTTTGCCTAGGGTTAGAAAATTTCCGCTGCCAATTAATTCTAGCTCTACAGACTCTGCACGCTCACTACGCGCCTTTACGCACAGAGTCACCCCAGGGTTCAGACCTGACTCTGTGATATAGTTAAGGAATTCCGTATCTTGGTCGCTAATCCGTGCAACAGTGACATGGGTTTGCAGCGGACACTCCATCAATGTCTCCACCTGCCCATGTACTAGTTCGCCCCCCGCTGAGGGGATCGGGTCTCCATGCGGATCCTCCGTTGGATGCCCAAGATAGCGATCAATACGCTCTAGTAAAAGATCCGAGACGACATGCTCCATCTGTTCTGCCTCTTCGTGTACTTCCGACCAATCAAAGCCCAATACCTCGACTAGAAATTGCTCAATTAATCGGTGGCGACGCAAGACATGCAGCGCCAGCTTGCGACCTGGCTCGGTCAATTGCACTCCGACACGAGGCGCGTATTCAACCAAGCCCGCATCCGAGAGCGCCTTGACCATCGTCGTCGCTGTGCCTGGCACCACACCAAGCGCTTCAGCCACCTGACCCATTGCCACATCTGCCACATCTCCCGAATTCCGCTTCTCGGATACAAGGTAAATGTGCTTAATATAATCTTCGACCGTGGCGCTTGGCATCGTGACATCAACATCTAACAAGCAAGAACGAAGTCCAAGGAAAATTTTAGCCTGAAATGATTGACTCCGAGCTTTCCTAGCCAGAACGCTTTCTTGTTGGCGAGTTCATCTTGAAGCTACATATCTCGATATAAAAATGCCACGCTACCAAAACACTTTTACTCTTTGCCTACTTTCACTCTGGGGCCTTGGGCTTACAAACGGCTCCGATCTAGCCAGTAAACGCTTACTCAATATCGCAGAAAAAGAGACCCAAATCTACCAAAAGATCGCCGAAAACCCCGAGTTCTACAGCGAAGATGACCTAGACCGTAGAATTAACGAACTTGTTCAATCCTATCGCACCTACCTTCTTGATCAGCCCGACGATGTTAGTGCCTACATCCTTTACGGCAAACTACTGCGTCGAGTGCAGGAAAACGAGCAAGCCTTCCTCGCGTTTTTAAAAGCCGATGAGCTAGACCCCGAGATCGCCGTGGTCAAACAACAGATTGGTAACCACCTTGCAGAAGAGGGCAAAGGCAAAGCCGCCCTCACCTTTTATCTGCAGGCCGTCGAACTAGAGCCAGAGACCGCAGTCTATCACTTTGCTCTGGGTCAACTAATCTACAATTTCAAAGATGAATTCATAAAAAGCGGTGTTTTCACTCAAGATGCCTCAGAGCGAGAGATGCTGAAAGCCTTCCGCAAAGCGGCCAAGCTAGCGCCCAACAACTTTGACTATCAAATGCGACTCGGCGAGGCCTACTACGACCTCAACAGCCCTGACTGGAAAAACGCCCTAATCCACTGGAAGCAAATGAGCAAGCAAGCCACTACCACTCTCCAAGTCGAAATCCTAGACCTCCACCGCGCCCGTGCGCTTGGCAAGCTCGGCCGCTCCGACGAAGCTAAGATTCTACTTGATAGAATCTTCAACCACGCGCTGCAAAATTCCAAACGACAAGTGCTCGAGGAGATAGCGGTTCACTGATCCAGAGAGCAGAAACCAAAAATGAAGTTACACGACTGTGTTAATATTTAAGATGCACGGTGGCGGGTTAGCGTAAAGCCCAAGGATATTTCACAGGCCCCTGTATTATTATTTTAAAAGGAAAACTTTCTAATCGTGACGCGGGGGCAGACCAAGTGCGTGAGTAGCAGCGCGCGTCATGGCGTGAGCATCCACTTCGGCGTGGGACCAAATTTCTAAGGAGCGGACACCTTGGTGCACGAGCATCGAGAGTCCGTTGGCTGCGCGAAGACCCTGTGACCTCGCGTCTAGTAGTAAGCGAGTGACATTGGGATTGTAGATCATATCGTAAACCGTCCATGTTTTGGGCAATAATTGAACGTCAAATGGCGCGGGGTCAGCCTCTTTCAGGCCAAGAGAGGTAGCGTTGACGAGCACGCCTTGCTCAGCAAACCCAAGGGGTGGATTGTCCAGTGCAAAGGCTTCGGCACAATCGCCGCCGGGCATCGCATGCACGATGGCCATGAGCTGCTCAAGGCGCTCGACGTTGCGGTTGCCGATATAAAGCTTTTTGCAGCCGTCGAGGATGCATTGCACGGCTGCGGCGCGTGCGGCACCGCCTGAACCCAGTAGCACGACAGTAGAACCTTGGAGTTTGACGCCAAGATCAGTTTTAAGCGCTTTTTTGAGACCGTAGCCGTCGGTATTAAAACCGTCGTAACCATGCTCTCCCCAGACAAGAGTGTTGACAGCGCCCATGCGCTCTCCGTCGGGTGAAACGCCATGGATCAAGTCCATGGCCTGCACTTTGTGAGGGATGGTAAGATTGAGGCCGAGGAAGTTATATTTATAAAACAGAGATACGGCCTCAGCGAAATCATCGGGCGCAATATCGAAGCGGTAATACGCCCAATTGTTAAAACGAGAGTTGCTTGGACGTAGCTTAGCAATAGCCGCGTTATGCATGGCGGGACTTACTGAGTGCTTAATCGGGTGGCCAATTACAGCAAGAGGCGTGCCCGGGAATTCAAGATTGCCGAGGTCATCTAATTTGTAAGTGAAATGCGTTTCCATGTTAACGGGAGATACCCGTGCTTTACTCCGTGGAAAAAGTATGGGGCGCAACAAAAAATTAGTTAAGCAGGTGCAGGCGCTTCTTCCCCCGCGAGGCCGCTATTATCATTGTCCTCCTTGGTGGGTTTCTTAGGCACTTCGCCCTCCTCTTCATCTTCCTCAAGCTCTTCGACGGGAATCTCACGCTTGACGATGGGTGAACGCATCTCACCGTGCTCGATGATTTCGAGCACGTGCTTACCATCGATAGTTTCGTGTTCAAGCAGGGACTGAGCGATCACATCAAGCGCATTGCGCTTATCGTTTATTATTTTGAGGGCACGGTTGTATTGATCTTGGATCATATCGCGTATTATAACATCGATCTTTTGCGCAGTTTCTTCACTGTAATTTTTCGCTGTCACCGCACCGTGACCAAGGTAACCTCCACTTTGGCTCTGCCCAAGGGCAACCATGCCTAAATCCGACATGCCCCAATCGCAAACCATGTGGCGGGCAGTTCTGCTAGCCATTTGAATGTCACCAGAGGCACCACTCGTGATGTCGCCGAGTACGATCTCTTCTGCGGCGCGCCCCCCAAGGGTGCAGCAAATATCATCAATCAAGCGGCGCTTGGAGTGATTAAGTGTGTCTTTTTTTGGCATGAACATGGTCGAACCCAGGCTCTGACCGCGTGGAATGATGGTGACCTTATGTACTGGCATGTGACCGTCGTCGAGGACGCCTTTAATCAGTGCGTGCCCGGCTTCGTGAAAGGCGATGATCTTGCGGTCCTCATCGTCCATCAACTTGCGTCGCTCGCGACCAAAGGAGATCTTATCCCTAGCTTCGTCGATATCGTTCATCTCAACGGCTTTCTTATTAAAACGAGCTGCGATGAGCGCACCTTCGTTCAAGAGGTTGGCGAGGTCGGCACCAGAAAATCCAGGTGTGTTACGAGCGACGTGTTCAAGGTTCACCTCTTCGGCGAGGGCAATCTTTTTGGCGTGGACTAGTAGGATCTCGTGACGCCCATTGAGGTCGGGTAAATCGATCGTGACTTGACGGTCGAAACGACCAGGGCGCAAAAGCGCATTATCTAGAACGTCGGGGCGATTGGTCGCGGCGATGATGATGACACCCTCGTGGCCATCAAAACCATCCATCTCAACGAGGAGGGAATTAAGTGTTTGCTCTCGCTCGTCATTGCCCCCCCCCTACACCGGAACCGCGCTGACGACCGACAGCGTCAATCTCATCGATGAAGACGATGCAGGGCGCGTTCTTGCGGCCTTGCTCAAACATGTCTCGGACGCGAGCCGCTCCGACACCGACGAACATTTCAACGAAGTCAGAGCCACTGATCGAAAAGAAAGGTACCTCGGCCTCGCCAGCGACTGCTTTGGCCAGAAGCGTCTTACCCGTACCAGGTGGGCCGACCATGAGCACACCTTTAGGGATCTTACCGCCAATGCGTTGGAATTTCTTAGGATCCTTGAGGAAATCGACGACCTCAGAGACCTCCTCCTTAGCCTCATCACAACCCGCAACATCTTTGAAGGTGGTCGAGTCTTTCTCGCGGGTGAGCATCTTAGCTTTGCTTTTGCCAAAGCTCATAGCGCCCTTACCAGCACTCTTGAGTTGACGCACGAAAAGGAAGTAGAGGAGACCAACGATAAGCAGAAATGGAAGGAAGCTGATTAGCACATCCTGGAAACCTGTGGTGGCACGCTTCTCAGTAAGTACTTCGCGCACTAGCAGAAAGTCATCTTCGGTCAAGCGACCACGGGCAGAAAAACGGATCTGTGCGGGGATTTCGGAAGAGGAAGCAAGATCGTCGACCACGTCGGACAGACTAGGATTTGTCATTTCGCCACTAATAACATAGCCATCGCGGCCATACGATGGCTCTGGTTCCATGACGCCACCGTCTTCGGCGATTTGGCCAGCTTTGATAGCTTCGATTAGCTCACTAATTGTCAGTTGTTTGACATTACTTCCAGCGCCAGGGTTGGCGAACCAGATCGTTAAAATAGCAGCTACAATGACGAGATAGACCAGCAACACTTTAGGCTGAAAGCGCTGTGGTGAGCCGTTGCTACCGGAATTGTTCTTCTTGGAATTATTATTCTCTGATGACATGAATTGCTCAAAGTGGTTTTCTTGTTTGGTAAGTCAACCTAAGAGCCCTTTTCGTTGAAGGGCTGATTTTACAGCTCTCAGCAGGAGGAAAGCCCGGTATCCAGATGACAACCTGTGAGGCATTAATGACAATAGGTAGCGTTTTTCGTTCCGCTTGTGGGATACGGTGGTCGATAAAGCAATCTTTGAGCTTTTTGCCGCCAGGTGCGCCCAATGGATGAAAACGATCGCCGGGCTGCCAAGCGCGGACAGCGAGCGAATCCTCCTCGGGATGAGTGATAATGGCTTCACGTAACGGGTCTATGTCACCCCTGAGAATCTGCTGGCGTAAGGTATCGGTCAACTCCAATGCTTCGGCATCAATGAAAGCTCCAGTCGATAAAAATAGAGTTTCACCAATACCCAAAACGGCTGCTTGTAGCTCAACAAATTGATCGGAAGCGTCCTGATGCTCAAAGCTGAGCGTATCGACATCTATTAAAATATAATGTGTGCCCGCACTCATACGGTTCTGCTCACGCTTAGAACGAAGGCTCTCAATCAATAGATCCATGGCTGGCGCACCCAAAGAGCTGAGTAGATCATGACCACTTAGCCACTCGGCGAGGGCGCGGCGAACTAGCGCGGTCGGCATAGAGTTGAGTCTAGCCCGATCTAGGGTCGGAGCATGGGCATAGGCAGCGGGTAAATATTGGCGAGCGAGTAGATCGAGTGCCGCGGCATCTTCCTCTAATAATCGGCGACTGCGAGCCGCACCAACGACTGGATCTCGGCCGAGAGCATCGCACAGATCAGGAATGATTTGCTGGCGTAGAGCATTACGCGCAATGCTAATGTCCCCGTTAGAACGGTCTTCTCGCCAAGGAATTTTGCTGGCTTGGAGTGCCCTGCGAATATCCCCTGCCCTAAGATGCAAAAGTGGCCGGAGGTGAGTGGGTTGTTCATCAAAAAGAGCAACAGGTCGCGGCGCAGCAAGTCCATCCGAAGCGCAACCACGAGCCATACGCTGAAGCTGCGTTTCAATAATGTCGTCAAGCTGGTGCCCAAATATAATATAATCGCAATGCTTTAGATGGGCGGCTTTTCGCAAAAAATCGAGACGCAACATACGCGCAGCGGTCTCTGTAAATGCGGCCTCTTTTTCAGAGCGTGTATCGCTTAGAAAGGGAAGATTGAATGAATCTGCTAGCGATTCAACAAAGGAAGCGTCCGCATCGGACGCTTCACTGCGCCAGCGATGATTGTAGTGTGCAACATGAAGCTGGATACCGATTTCTTGAGCGCGTGCAACGAGCAAGCAGAGCAGAAAGACCGAGTCTGCCCCACCCGAGCAAGCAACTAGGACATGGTCGGCTTGACGTAGGTGCTCCAAGACTGAAGAGTCGATAACTTCTCCTTCTAAGCCTTGCTGTAGGGTAAGCGCTGCTTTTTGCCAATTTATCTTCTGTGGAGTGTCGGGCATCAAATGATAAGTTGACCAAATGATCGAAGCCTTGCAAGCGGATCGCGCTATGCCTTTTTGACCCAATCTTATCAACAAAGCGATACATAGTTGATCTAACGATTTATGCGGTCCGATCAGAGCAATGCCCCATCAATAGTAAACGCCATAAGGCATTGCTCTAGCCTAAGCTTAATGGGCTAAATAGGTATGGCCACTCAGTAGTTTGACGTATTCGTCGAGCATGCGAGTACCTTCACGAGGCTTAATCTGGTCGTCTTTAGTGGCACGGTCTATAATCTTCTTCATACGGCGGGTGAGTATATGGCCGTCGTATTGAGTGAAACCGATAACGTCATTCACAGTGAAGCCCTTGATACTATCTTCAATGTAAAAGCCATCCTCTTCGTCGTCTTCAAGGAAGACGTGGACTTCATTCACACGGCCAAACAAGTTGTGCAAGTCACCCATTATATCCTGATACGCACCAACCAAAAATACGCCAAGGTAGTAAGGCTCTTTAGACTTTAACTTGTGCAAACGAATGGTGTGACGGATATCTTCTACATCAGTAAAGCTAGATACTTTACCCTCGCTGTCGCAAGTAATATCAACGAGTGTGGCATCCACATCGGGCGACTCATCGAGGCGTTGCAGTGGTGCGATCGGGAAGAGCTGCTTGCACGCCCAATGGTCGATCAACGATTGAAAAATAGAAAAGTTGCAGACGTATTGTTCCGCCATCGTCTGTGGCAGGTTTTCCAGTTCTTCTGGCGTGTAGACGCCGCTCTTAGCTTGGTCACAGAGTTGTTGGCAGATTGCCCAGTAGAGAGAGTCGACCTGCGCGCGTTCTGCTAGGTCGATGTAGCCGAGGCTAAAGAGACTGTTGGATTCTTCCTTTTTCTGTTGAGCATCGTGGTAACGCTCTAGAGGTGAGGAGCCGTGCTCATTATCTAGAATTGCCTGCAGGTCTCGTAGGACTGGATTTACTTTTTTTCTTTTGGGCGCAGGCTTGGGCGGAACGGAAGTTTTAGAGATTCGGTCGCAGACCTCGGTGATTAAAATGGAGTGTGGAGCGACGACCGCACGACCACTTTCGGTCACAATGTCAGGCACGTCGATCCCAGAATCTTGGCAGACAGTTTTAATATTATAAACCACATCACGCGCATACTCACGCATCGTATAATTCATAGAGCTTTCGTAATTACTTCGGGAACCATCGTAATCGATACCGAGCCCCCCACCGACATCCATCAGCTCCATAGGAAAGCCCATTTTCTTGATTCCACAGTAGAAGCGTGCGGCTTCTACTGTGGCTTTTTTTTATGGTCTGGATATTGGGTACTTGTGACCCGATGTGGAAATGAATAAGGCGTAAGCTCTCAGTTAGCCCGACACGCTTTAGGCGCTTAGCCGCATCGATAATTTCGGGACTGGTGAGGCCAAACTTCGCATCCTCACCCGAAGAACTCGCCCACTTACCCTCGCCCATCGTGGAAAGCTTTATCCGGAAACCGATGCGCGGTATGACACCGAGCAGCTTTGATATCTGGATGATGCGTGGCACTTCGCTAATTTGCTCGACCACAAGGTAGATTTCTTTGCCCAGACGCAAACCTTGGAGCGCGAGGCGAATAAATTCGTCGTCTTTGTAGCCGTTACAAATAATCAAAGCTTTGGGGTCTTTGTGCATGGCAAGCGCGAGCATCAGCTCTGGCTTACTACCGCATTCTAGGCCGTAATGGAATGGCTCGCCCGCATCTTGTATCTCTTCGACCACTTCGCGCAGCTGGTTGACCTTGATTGGGAAAACGCCGCGATAGCGACCTGCGTAATTTTCGTCTTTTATCGCTTCGCGGAAAAGTTCGTTTAGATCGATCACACGCGTATGCAAGAGGTCTTGGATACGTATGGTAAGCGGTGGCTTTAGCCCCTTCTGTGCGGCTTCTTCGACGATATCATGGATACGAATACAACGCTGGTCACGCAATGGATGCACTTGCATAAAACCTTTGGAATCAATCGAGAAATAACCGCCACCCCATCGCTTGAGACCATAGTAATCCTCCGAATCTTTGACTGACCAATTAGGTATACCGCTCTTGTATGGTGATGACATGATAAAACGAGTAAAAGACGCAAACGACGTAATCGCGGCGCTCGCAGATCAATTAGTGATTAATCAAGCGCACTAAATAATCCCAGCGTAAGCGTCTGCTTTAAGGAGCGCTACGACTTGAGAGGGGTCGGTCAGACGAATCTTCAAAAGCCATCCCTTTTGATAAGGGTCACTGTTGAGCAGTTCCGGTTCAGCATCTACCTCGTCGTTGACCTCAAGGACTTCAGCGTCTAGCGGCATGTAGAGATCCGATGCAGCTTTGACCGATTCGACAACACCGAAAGTGTCTCCCCTTTTTAAAGATTCTCCCGCCAAGGGAAACTCGACAAAGGTTATATCGCCCAGACTCTCCTGTGCGTAATCAGTAATGCCGACGGTGGCCGTGCTGTCTTCGTGGAGCTGAATCCACTCGTGATCCTTAGTGTAGAGTAGTGCTTCGGGTACCTGGCTCATTCAGTGTTAAAGTAAAGCTACGGTTGAGATACTAAGATTTAGATTCAAAGAATTCGATGATTTGCTCGATGATGTATTTGTGTTCAAGCGGAGTAATCTCACCTGCTTCTAGTCGGCTATCAGCTTCGAGGGCTTGTTGTGCCATGCGCTCAAAAGGATCTGCCCCTGTGGAAGTAGGCACGAGTTCGCTCTTCAACTTTGCTTTCATGGTGCCAGGTTCGAGATCAACATAATAGCCGAAATCTTCCATCAGACCAAAGCGGACGAAGTTATGTGCTTTATCATTTGGAACGGGTGCGAAGTATTTGACCGCAGAATTAAAACCATTCTTTTCAAGGCGAATCTCATGAACGACTTTGCGCGGCAATGACATCTCCATGGGTGTGATGCCAACTGCATCGCCATTAACGTAAATACTCGCTTCAGTAGGAAAGGACAGTATGATAACTTTTTGCGGAACTCCACGCTCGAAAGAGGCGCAACCCAATAGCATAGGAAAACTGAGGCTAATTAGTGCTAAAGTGATATGAGGAGAGATTTTCATGCATTTAATAAGACTGTTGTAGCAAAAGGTGCGCCATGCGTATAAAATTAATGTATCGCTCAGAGCCAAATACGGTCAAGTCTTTAGAGGGGGGGTAGATGAGAGAATCTCTAGAATGAGCAGGTTCTACTAAAAATAGTGCTTGAAACTAGAGGCTAGAGCGCCATCAAATCACTACTTTAGTGTCCTTGTAGCTTAGCACATGTTAAGACGACATGGCCCAGGGGGCACACAAAAAATGACTTTCGTATTCATCCTCGCAATCGCCTTCACCATTGGAATTTCTGCTCTTTGTTCCTTGCTGGAAGCCATGATTCTGAGTACTACTACAGCAGAAATCGAAGGACTGAAGAAGTTATACCCCAGTCGGGGAGAAAAGCTAGAAAAATACAAGCTTGGTCTAGAAGAGACGAGTTCGGCTATTCTGAGTCTTAATACAATCGCTAACACGCTGGGCGCTACCATGGTAGGTGGCCTCGCGGTGCAAATCTGGCCTGAAGACAGTAATATCTTAATCAAGGTCTCTTCTGCGATGGCGCTTTCGATTCTATTCTTTTCCGAAATCATACCGAAGAATGTCGGCGTGCTCTACCGCCCAAACCTTCAGCCTATTCTTATTTTCCCACTGAGCTGGATTTGCACCCTGATGACACCGATCTCGCGAGTTGTAGGTATCATCGTACGCTACACGCTACGCCCAGTCAATAAGCTTGCAGATAGCGACGAAGAAATTCTGCTCTTAGCGGAAAAAAGCGCGAAAGAAGGCACGATGACTTCGAACGAGCGCGATATGATCAATAACGCGCTCAGCCTAGACGAGTTGTTGGTCAACGAAATCATGACCCCTCGTACTGTCGTGCAAGTATTCGACGGGCAAGAAATCGTAGCTTCAGTTCTCCAGAAACACAAGAACATCCCCTTTGCCCGTATCCCAATTTATGAGGAGCAGACCGAAAATATTTCTGGCATCGTGCGACGAAGAGATATCCTAACCGCGATTGCTGACGATCGGGGCGATGTCCAAATTAAAGAGCTGGCTAGTGAGGCAATATTTGTCCCCGATAATGCGACGGCATCAGATGCCTTACAGACATTCCTCAAATATCACCAGCAACTCGCCATAGTAGTGGATGAATTTGGCTCGATGTCTGGCGTCATCTCAATGGAAGATGTAATCGAGCAAATCATCGGTCAGGAGATTTTTGAAGATGACGATCCTGCGATCGACATGCGTGAGCTAGCACGCCGACGACAATTTGCTGAAAAACACAAACAGCGTCGCGAGAATTAGAGACTCTCAACTGTTACCGCACTTGGTTGATTGTATCAGAGCGAGTCTGAAATCTTGGGGTAATTGCCATGCAATAAAATCATCCATCCCAAGAGTTTGGCAGTGACCGCTAAGCCCTGTTTGAGTGCTGGTAATAAAAACCACCTGTAGGCACGAATCTAAGCGATCAACGATCCACTATTTGGACGTAATCGCGCTGTGTTTCACCCGAGTAAATCTGGCGTGGGCGGTGAATCCGACTTTTGGGATTCTCAGCGATTTCTTTCCAGTTAGCGATCCACCCAGGCATACGACCAATGGCGAACATCACAGTGAACATCTCCACTGGAATGCCGATGGCTTTGAGGATAATGCCACTATAAAAATCGACATTGGGATAGAGTTTACGGCTAACAAAATATTCGTCTTCAAGTGCGGCTTGCTCCAGCCTTCGCGCAATATCGAGAAGCGGATCATTCATGCCTATACTGGCTAGGATGCCTTCCGCACTCTTACCAAGAATTTTAGCGCGTGGATCATAGTTTTTGTAAACCCGATGACCAAAGCCCATGAGCTTGGCTTCACCCTTCTTTGCGGCTTCGATAAATTTTGAGCCGTCGTCGCCCGCAGCATGTATCTCTTCGAGCATCTTGATCACGGCCATATTGGCACCGCCATGAGAGGGGCCCCAAAGCGCACAGACACCCGCAGAGACAGATGCGAAAAGATTAGCGCCACCAGATGCGACCATGCGCACGGTGGAGGTAGAACAATTTTGCTCATGATCGGCGTGGAGCATGAGGAAGAGATCGAGCGCTTTGCCCGCACCATGCTTGTCATCATATTCAGAATAGGGCTCTGAGAACATCATATGAAGGAAGTTTTCGGTATAGCGCTTTTCTGCTGGATGCACGAAGGATAAGCCCATTTTCATGCGATACGTCATGGCGGCTATCGTGCGAACTTTGGAAATGAGCAGCGCAGCGGTCTCGTCAAAATATGCTAAGTCTTGCTCGCGATTGTTAGACGACATCTTGGGATAGTAGGCACCGAGTGAGTTGAGCATAGATGAGAGAATCGCCATCGGGTGGGCGCTTGTGGGGAAACCATCGAAGTGGCTATGCATTCCGGTGTGGATCGAAGCACTCTCGCGAACTTGCTTGCGAAAGGCACTCAAGCAGGCCTTTTGCGGTAGTGATCCATAGATTACAAGCATGGCTGTCTCCAGAAAGGAAGAATGCTCCGCGAGTTCTTCGATGGCATAACCTCGGTGGCGCAGTATTCCCTTTTCACCGTTGATGAACGTGATGTCACTGATACAAGAGCCAGTATTACCGTAGCCTTCGTCAAAGGTAATGCAGCCGCTCTTGGCGCGTAAAGTCCGAGTGTCTAGAGCCTTCTCGCCCTCCGTTCCCTCAATGATAGGGAACTCGAAATTTTCGCTTCCTAGTCGGATAGTGCCTGTTGTGTTTTCCATGATAGTGGTCGTTGAGCTCTTAGGTTAGCACCTGCAAGATTAGAGCGATCTCAAAAAATTTCGGTATAGATGCAACCCTTTTGCCTGACTTTTTTCGGGGTGAAATTGGGTAGCGTAACAATTACCAGAGCGGATACCGGAAACAAACTGCCCACCGTACTCAGTGTGAAAGAGTGCTAATGAGGGATCTTGTGGCACGATGTGATAGCTATGTACGAAGTAGAACTGATCTTGGCCAGAAGTGAGACCATCGGTCATTGGCGCACCGGAATCGAAAGTAACTGTATTCCAGCCCATGTGGGGAATCTTGAGCGATTGATCGCTGAAATCAAAGCGGAATCGTTTGACCGAGCCTTTAAAGATGTCGAGTGTATCAATATCGCCCTCCTCCGAATACTCGAAGAGTGCTTGCAAACCCAGGCAAATACCAAAAAACGGTTTATCCGCAGCGATCCAGTCACGGATCATGTTGTCAAAACCAGTCGATTGGAGCAGACGCATAGTATCGACGATTGCGCCTTGACCAGGAAAAATCAGGGCATCAACGTTGGCAATCTGACAGGGATCCGAAACGAGAAAAGCATCCGCGCCAATGTGCTCCCAAGCACGCACAACACTTCGCAAATTTCCCATACCGTAGTCAATTACAGCGAGTCGCGGCTTGTATATAACAGAATTTTCAGTCATAGAATATTAGCTTGCTAACAAAATCTAATCGAGTTGCAAGCCGACAAGATTTCCGACTAGGGGAATTCGCTCATCCTTCACAAAAGTTTCGGACACATTACTGCCGCCCAAAAGCCTGACGGAAACCATCAGGCTTTTTAGTAAAATCATCTGCGGATGACGCTATACTAGTTTTTTATAGAGTAGAGTCGCGTTATGCCCGCCGAAACCGAGATTGTTGCAAATCGCCACTTTGACTTCGGCCTCGCGCATTTTATTGGGCACATAGTCAAGATCGCAATCAGGGTCGGGATCGTTATAATTGATTGTTGGCGGGATCTTACCATCGCGGATGGAGAGCGCACAGACGGCAGACTCGATCCCACCGGCAGCGCCGAGGAGGTGCCCTGTCATGCCCTTAGTCGAAGAGATCGCAACTTTGTAAGCTTGCTCACCGTAGGCTTTCTTGATCGCACTGGTTTCAAATTTATCGTTGTATTGCGTCGATGTGCCGTGGGCGTTGATGTAGCTCACGTCACCTGGTGTGATGCCAGCTTCATTGATCACATTCAACATGGCTGCGCCGAGGGCTTTACCCTCAGGGTCGGGCGAGGTGATGTGATAAGCATCGCAAGTCGCACTGTAGCCAGCGATTTCGCAGATGATGTTCGCGCCGCGCGCTTTGGCGTGCTCAAGCGTTTCCATTACGAGCACGCCGGAACCTTCACCCATGATAAAGCCATCGCGACCATTTTCAAAAGGCCGACTGGCGGTAGTGGGGTCTTCGTTGTAGCTTGTGCTCATGGCCTTCATTGAACAGAAACCGGCGTATCCAAGTTCGGTAATGGCGGCCTCACTGCCCCCGGCTAACATAATGTCAGACTCACCGTCGCGAAGCATGTGGAAGGCTTCGCCGATACTGTGAGTGCCAGATGCACATGCGCTGACAATACCATAGTTAGGACCACGGGCGCCTACCTCGATCGCTACAACACCACTGGCGATGTTAGCAATGAGCGAGGGAATCATAAATGGAGAAACGCGGCGAGGCCCTCCTTCGTAGAGCTTGCGGCTTTGCGTCTGGATCGTGAGCATACCACCAATACCGGAACCGATGAGAACACCAAAGCGGTCGGCTTTGAGTATCGAAGTATCCTCAATACCGGCGTCTTTGAGCGCAAGTCGGGATGCAGCTACTGCAAATTGCGTGTATCGGTCGTTACGGCGCGCTTCTTTTGGATCCATGTATTGAGCCGCATCAAAGTGTAAGCACTCCGAGCCAACTTTGGATGGATAATCGGTGGTATCGAATGATTTTACCGAATCAATACCACTTTTACCTGCGAGGAGATTGTTCCACAAAGCTTCGACGCCGTCACCGTAACTAGTCACGGTGCCGATACCTGTTATGACGACGCGTTGTCTCTCCATTACTTCACTCATGATGCTTCTTATAAAAAAATTAAGCCGCATTTAAGCGGCTTAATTGTAAGTTTGAAAGTAGAATTTTATTACCCTGCCTTTTCGGTGATGTATTTGATCACATCTCCGACATTTTGAAGCTTTTCAGCATCAGATTCAGGAATTTCACCGTCGATTTCATCACTAAACTCTTCTTCGAAAGCCATGATCAGCTCGACTGTATCGAGGGAATCAGCACCGAGATCATCCAAAAAGGATGCTTCTGCTGTAACTTGCTCCTCATTTACGTTGAGTTGGTCAACGATGATTGTTTTTACGCGTTGTTCGATTGTTTGGTCTGACATAATTTTCTATTCTTGGGTTTGATTAAAACTGAATACATTTGGCATCACATGACCATACCACCGTCAACTGTAAAAACTTGACCAGTAATATAGCCCGCATCCTCCGAGGCGAGAAATGCGCTAATGGCTGCAATGTCCTTAGATTCACCCATACGCTTCATAGGGATCACGCCGACGATCGTCTCTTGCGTCTTTTCGTTCAGCTCGGCGGTCATATCAGTTGCAATGAAGCCTGGCGCGACTGCGTTTACCGTTACATTGCGTGCGGCAAACTCCTTAGCTAAGCTCTTGGTCAGGCCAATCATGCCAGCCTTCGCGGCAGCATAATTAGCTTGGCCAGCATTGCCCGTGAGTCCGATGACAGAGGCCATGTTAATAATACGACCCCATCGCTTACGAGTCATCGGTCGTGCGAGGTGCTTGATGAAGCTGAAGCAGCTTGAAAGATTGGTATCGATTACCGCATCCCAATCGTCGTCACTCATGCGGAAGAGCAGCCCATCACGAGTGATACCAGCGTTGTTAACAAGGATGTCGATATTAGTATGCTTTTGAAGAAGAGCCTCGCAGGACTCCTTGACGGCAGCCTTATCAGCTACGTCAAGAGCAAGGGATTCGGCTGACCCGCCGGTGGCATTAATCGCGTCGGCCACCCCGCCGCATGAACTCGCCGACCGGCTAATACAAATTACGTGATGCCCTTTGCTCGCGAGTAGCTCAGCGATGCTCTTGCCGATGCCACGACCGGCACCAGTTACTAGGGCGATTCTTTTTTCAGTGTTTTCAGTCATGTAGGCAAAGTTTCCGACATTTCGTTACTTTGGCGCAAGCCCAATGTGAAGACCGTGCAACATTGACATGCACGCCTTATCACGACTCTAGTAAGCGCAATGTCCGAACAAGAACCACAGCGTATACAAAAGCTCATCGCCAACGCAGGCATTTGCTCACGCCGCGAGGCCGAACGTATCATCGAAAATGGCAATGTTCGTGTGAATGGAAAAGTTGCCCAGCTTGGCGACAAAGCTACTTTAGAAGATGCAATTTTTGTCAACAACAAGCCGATCCTTCGCAAGGAAGAGCGCTCGATTACGCTCATCATGAATAAACCAAAGGGCGTACTTTGCACAAATTCTGATCCTCACGCAGATCGCACTGTCTTCGACCTACTGCCGCCCGAGCTACTGCGCCAGCGCCTTTTTTGCGCAGGACGCCTTGATAAAGATAGTGAAGGACTACTCGTCATTACAAACGACGGCGACTTGGCCCATCGCCTCACGCACCCCAGCAATCAAGTAGTCAAGCGTTACCGTGTCGTTCTGCATCGTGATTTTAACAAAGCCGACACCCAAAAACTCCTTGCAGGCGCCGAATACGAAGGCGATTTCCTTAAAGCTGAAAAAGTCATTCCAGCCCCGCAAGCGGGCGAAGGCTACCAACGTCGACTCGAAGTGCACCTACATCACGGTAAGAAGCGTGAGGTACGTCGCCTCTTCGAAGCCAACCGTTACTTTGTTAAAAAACTCGTCCGCCACCAGATTGGTAGTATTGTTTTAAAAAATATCCCACGCGGCGGCATCAAGATTCTCAGTAAAAAAGATATTGAGCGCTTATTCGCTTAATCTCTTAGCATAGGATAATAGCCAGAGAGGAGCGACTGAGCAACCCTTGCTTGCCAAAAGACAAGGTATTCAGCTAATTTAGATGCTTAACAAAAACTTCGCTTAACTCGTCATTCTAATTGAGAACCATCGCTTAGCGGAGTCATTTTTAACCATGCAAGCAATCAAGACCATCACCTTCGCGGTCAACACGACCAAACCCGGAGCCGAAAAAGCCGCCCGCCGCCTAGCAAAAATAGCCGACTGCGAAGGCGTCCAGACCACAATTCGCAGCGACTATCCGCTCCAAACCGATGCCCTCGCTGGTCAAGACCTCTGCTGCGCCATCGGTGGTGACGGTACTCTACTCGGTGTACTAGACGCCGCACTCAAATCTGACTGTGCAGTCCTCGGCGTTAACATGGGCAAGCTGGGCTTCCTCGCCACATTCTCCGCCGAAGAAGCCGCCAAAGATTTGCCTAAATTAGTTAAAGGCTACTACGAAATCGCCGAACGTTCCATCCTATGTTGCACCACTAAAAATGGCGAATCCGTTTACGGACTCAACGACGTTGTGCTCAAAGAGACCGACGGTAGCGGCCTCATCCGCCTACAAGTGGCGAGCAACGGCACCCCGGTTTCTGAATATGACTGCGATGGCCTAATCTTTTCCACACCAACAGGGTCAACTGCCTACAACCTCTCTGCAGGCGGCCCCATTATTGGTATCCGTGTCAGCGCCATTGCCATGACGCCAATCTGCCCACATACTCTCGGCAATCGCTCCGTAATTTTTGACAACTCTTCGCAGATCAGCGTTGCCCACCTCGAGCCTGGTCCCTGCCCCCGCATCACTATTGACGGACACGTTCGCTTTCCATCAGAGGATAATTTTCCCATCGAGATAGCCGTGGCCGACCGCAACTTCCGTCTCATGCAAAACCCTGATCATAGCCACTTCGCCATCATCCGCGACAAGCTCCGATGGGGTAATCCGACGATTCAGTAAATCGGCTTTACCGAAAAATTAAAAGTGAAGGTTTTTAATGTAAATGCTGCTTACATCATACTTACCATTCCTCACTCCTCACTTCCTTTGAGTATTCTAAAAAACATTCCAAAAACCCAAGGTGACAACGCAGAACAAGTCGCCCAGATACTGAGCGAAACTGGCGGTCGCGCTCTCTTGGTCGGCGGTTGTGTGCGCGACAGCTTGCTAGGTATCCCCGCCAAAGACGTAGATATGGAAGTTTACGGCCTTGATGCCGACGCGGTCGAAGCGGCCCTATCGCCTCACTTTCTACTAGATACCGTAGGTCGCGCCTTTGGTGTCTTCATCCTTAAAGGCCTCGGCATCGACATCGCTCTGCCTCGACGCGAATCCCGCTTCGGCCCAAAGCACACCGACTTCAAAGTCGAGGGCGACCCGACCATGTCCCCCCGAGAAGCCGCTTCACGCAGGGATTTCACTGTCAATGCGATCAGTTGCGATCCATTGACAGGAGAGATGCTTGATCCCTATGACGGCATTGCCGACCTTAAAGCTCGTCGTCTCTGTCACGTCTCCGACGCCTTCTCCGAGGATCCGCTACGGGTGCTCCGAGGCATGCAATTCATAGCCCGCTTTAACTTAGAGGCCGCACCCGAGACTGTCGCGCTATGCCAAAAATTAAGCCCTGAGCACCTGCCGATGGAACGCCTCTGGGAGGAGTGGAAAAAGCTCATTCTTAAAGGGAATCAAATCGGCAGTGGCCTGCGTTTTATCCAAGCCTGCGGTTGGCTACAAAATTTTCCTGAACTTGCCGCCCTCGTCGGCTGCGCACAAGACCCCGAATGGCATCCCGAAGGCGACGTCTGGACACATACCTGTCACTGCCTCGACGTCTATGCAGCAAAACGCACAGGTGACCACTGGGAAGACCTGATCGTCGGTCTTGCCATACTGTGCCACGACATGGGCAAGCCCGAAACCACCTACACCGATGAAAATGGCCGTATACGTAGCCCCCGCCACGACGTGCTTGGCGGCCCCATAGCCAAAACTTTCTTAGAGCGCATTACCCGACAGAAGAGAATTTTTGAAGAAGTAATCCCCCTCGTTGAGCAGCACATGCGCCCTCTTTCTCTCTATCGCGAGGGCGCGGGAGACTCCGCTATCCGCCGCCTTGCCGCACGCGTCAAACGTATCGACCGTCTCGTGCGCGTCGCCCATGCCGACACCTACGGCCGCCCTCCACTCAAACCAGAAGGATTTCCTGAGGGCGAATGGCTCCTCAAAAAGACTGCCGAGCTCACTATCCTGGATAACGCGCCCAAGCCCATACTCCAGGGTCGCCACCTTATCGACCTAGGCATCAAGCCGAGCAAAAACTTCGGCAAAATCCTCGACCAAGCCTACGAAGCACAGCTCGACGGCACCTTCACCGACGAACCTACGGGGCGCGATTACTTAAAGAACCTCGTTCCCGAGATTTTATAATTCTGATTCCAAATTAACACATGAAATCTCTCTACCTCCTCGACGGTATGGCCCTTGCCTATCGTGCGCACTTCGCCCTCATTCGCAGCCCCATATATACTAGCAAGGGTTTTAACACCTCGGCCATCTTCGGCTTCACCGCCACTCTGATCGAGCTGATCACAAAGCAGAAACCTTCGCACCTAGCAGTCGTCTTCGACACCTCTGCACCGACAGAACGCCATCGTATACACCCCGAATATAAGGCCAACCGCGAAGATATGCCCGAAGACCTCTCCGTCGCCATGCCCCACCTCGACCGCGTGGCCAAGGCTTTTGGCATCCCTGTTCTTAAACTAGACGGCTATGAGGCCGACGACATCATAGGTACCCTTGCTCATCGTGCTGAGGCCGACGGCTTCGACGAAATCTACATGGTCACTCCTGATAAAGACTTCGGCCAACTCGTGACCGAAAAGATCAAAATGTATCGCCCCGGGCGCAAAGGCGACGGTGGAGAAATTCTTGGCATCGAAGAGATCAAAGAAAAATGGGGCATCGCCCGCGTCGACCAAGTTATCGATATGCTGGGGCTCTGCGGCGACACCGCCGACAACATCCCTGGTGTTCCGGGCATCGGTCCCAAGACCGCCGAAAAGCTACTCGCTCAATACGACACCGTCGAAGGCCTCCTAGATCATGTGGACGAACTCAAAGGTAAGCAGCAGGAAAAAGTCCGTGACAACGCCGACCAAGCTCGCATGTCCAAAGTGCTCGCAACTATACAACTTGACGTGCCCATCGAGGCCGACTGGGAGGCCATCTTACTTGAACAGCCCGACCAAACGAAGCTTGTTCCCCTTCTTACCGAATTCGAATTTCGAACCTTAGGTAAACGTATCTTCGGCGCTGACTTTTCCGCCCAAGAAGCGGCTACAGAACTCGTCCTGATGAGTGAGGACGATGAAAAAATGGCTGTGCCAAGTTCGAACTTGGCAGCGACGTCGCCCCAGCTAGACCTTCTTCCCGACATTGCCTTCAAAAAGCTTGCTGACATCAAAACAAATTACCGTATCGTAAATTCGAATACAGAGCTAGACAAACTCGTCACCACACTCACTGCCGCGAAAATCTTTGCCTTTGACACCGAAACCACCTCGCTCAACCCCCGTGCGGCAAAACTTGTCGGCATCTCCTTTTCCACCGAAGCCCACACCGGTTACTGGGTACCCGCTACTGAAGAATCTCTAGCGATACTACGCTCCCTCTTTGCCAACGAGTCGCTGACTAAAATCGGACACAACTTAAAATTCGACCTATCCGTACTAGCGGAGAACGACTGCCCGGTCGCAGGACTCTGCTACGACACCATGCTCGCACATGCCCTGATCGACCCCGAGCAAAGGCACAAGCTCGACACCCTCTCGGAAGACTTCCTACAATATTCCCCCATTCGATTCAGCGAATTACTACCTGACGCTAAAAAGGGCGAAGTCATCGACTACTCAGACGTGGCGGAGCAAGATCTCGCTAACTATGCGATCGAAGACTCTGATGTCACACTTCAGCTCTGGAAAATCTTTCAACCAAAGCTCGAAGAGAGCGGTCAGGCCAAAGTATTTTACGAGATTGAGACGCCCCTCCTCCCCGTGCTGGTGGCGATGGAGCGCGAAGGCATACGTCTCTGCGAGACGACACTCGCAACCACCGGTGAATCCCTTACCGGACACATCGCAGAGCTAGAAGCCTCCATTTACGCAGTCGCTGGACGTGAGTTTAATCTCAACTCCCCAAAACAACTGGGCGAAGTTTTGTTCGACGAACTCAAGCTAGTCGAAAGACCCAAGAAAACCAAGACTGGTCAATATGCCACCAATGAACAAGTCCTCTCTAACCTCGCGCCCAAACACACCATTGTGGCCGAGCTTCTAGAGTATCGCCAACTCACCAAGCTCAAAAGCACCTACATTGACTCGCTCCCGAACTCTGTCGATCTAGTTACCGGTCGCGTCCACACCCATTACGGCCAAGCGCAGACCGCCACAGGTCGACTCTCCTCTAACGATCCCAACCTCCAGAATATTCCCGTTCGCAGCCCCAAAGGCCGCGAGATTCGAAAAGCATTCGTCCCGCGCCAAGGATGGAAGCTACTCGCAGCCGACTATTCGCAGATCGAATTGCGCATCCTTGCGGCCCTGACGGGCGACGTCGGTCTGCTGACCGCGTTCAAGGATAGCCAAGACATCCATACCGCTACAGCCGCAAAGATCTTTGACGTCTTGCCCGGGGAAGTGACCCGCGAACAACGCAGCACGGCGAAGATGGTTAACTTTGGCATTCCCTACGGCATCTCTGCATTCGGTCTCGCCCAACGCCTCGGCACCGTTAGCCGGACTGAGGCGCAAGAGATTATTGATAGCTACTTCGCTCAATTTCCCGGTATCCCTGGCTACATGGAAGCACAGAAAGAAAGCGCCAAGGAGAACGGTTACGTCGAAACCCAATGCGGGCGCCGTCGCCACCTACGCGACATCAACTCTGGCAATGGCACCATACGCGCCGCCGCTGAGCGCAACGCCATCAACATGCCGATTCAAGGCACCGCAGCCGACATGATCAAGATCGCAATGGTGCGCATCCAAAAGTCTATCGTAGAAAAAGGCCTCAAGAGTCGCATGCTTCTCCAAGTCCACGATGAACTCATTTTTGACATGGAACCGAGCGAAGAAGCCGAACTCCATGAGCTAGTAAGCCAAGGTATGATTGGAGCGCTGGAGCTACCCTGCCCCATCGAAATCGAGATCGGATTGGGTGAAAACTGGCTAGAAGCGCACTAATCGTCCTGAACACGATACCTAGCTTGCGAGCTTACCCAGGCCTCCATTAGCTCACTAGCGCATGAAGTCCTATGAAGATAACCGAGTCGCAATCGGCCCAAGCCTTCCAAGTCGCCTTCGCCGAAAAGCAATCAGCTTAAAACCGAAAAGATCTAAGAAATTAGTCTCGCGCTTTGAGACTCCACGAGCAGTTTGGGCACCATGAGAAGCGGAAACCCAACTCTAACAGCAAACACATTTCGAGAGCGTTGCCTGGACGACAACGCCATGACCTTGAATGGAACAGTGCACAAGACTGCACTTTTGCTCATCGGCCTCATCGCGACGGCAGCAATCACTTGGCGTCGCACGATGCTAACTGAGGATCTTTCTACTCTGTATCCCTACTTAATAGTAGGTGTGATCGGTGGACTAGTAGTCGGACTCATTACCGTGTTCAAAAAGGAATGGTCGCCCGTAACAGCTCCACTCTATTGCGTGCTCGAAGGCCTTTTTCTGGGCATCGTCTCGGCTATCTTCGAGCAGAGGTTTCCGGGTATCGTTTTTCAGGCTGTGTCACTCACCTTCGGAACCCTAGCCTCACTACTCTTAGCCTATCAAACTGGACTAATCAAAGCGACCGAGAATTTCAAACTGGGGGTAACGGCGGCCACGGGCGGGATAATGTTGATTTACCTCATAAACTTTGTAATGAGTTTCTTCGGTAGTGGCATTCCCTATATTCACGAAAGTGGCACCTTCGGCATTCTTTTTAGTCTCTTCGTCGTAGTGATCGCGGCACTCAATCTTGTCTTAGATTTCGACTTTATTGAAAATGGCGTGGAACAGAAGGCACCAAAATATATGGAATGGTATGCCGCCTTTGGTCTACTAGTGACTCTGATCTGGCTCTACCTTGAGATACTGCGCTTACTTGCGAAGATGCGTAGCCGGTAAATTCAGCCATCGAAGAAATAACCGTTGTCAGGACAAGCGGAGTTTAAAGAGCCAAAATTGGTCCCTGCCGACTACAGTTCGCAATTTTCTATCAAAAACTTGCACAAAGACATGGGTCTTGTAGCGTAAATATATAATGCAACTTTTCCAGACGTAATGGTCAATCGACTGCCTCGTAGGAAACAGGACCGCTACTTACTGAAACGAAGACCTTATAACCCCCTCACCCACGCGGTAAAAAATTAACCTTCGATCGCATTCGATCATTTCCATAATCTCATATTTCAAAATACAATGAACCCCTCTGAAATGACTCCACCCTTGCCAGATTCAGCTCCTGCTGCAGCGCCCAATTGGCGTAAGATTGTCAAAAAATACCAAGTGCCTTGCCTAAAAAAGAGCCTTTGGCAGATCGCCAACTCAATGGGCCCATACATTGCGCTGTGGATTCTGATGTATTTCACAGTTTCGGTATCTTGGCCACTAACGCTGGGCCTCGCTATACTTGCAGGGATGTTTTTAGTGCGTGTTTTTATCATTTTTCACGACTGTGGGCACGGTTCTTTTTTTCAATCGAAAGATGCTAACAACGCCGTCGGATTCATCGCGGGTTTGATGACACTCACACCCTACCGCCACTGGCGCTGGCAACACGCAGTACACCACGGCACTTCTGGCAACTTGGACGAGCGAGGCGTCGGCGACGTTTGGACGATGACAGTCAAGGAATATAAGGCAGCACCATTATGGCTCAAGTTGCAGTATCGACTCACACGGAATCCATTCATACTCTTCGTATTAGGACCACTTGGGCTATTCATCATTTACCAACGATTCGCCTACAAGTTAGCTAGCCGCCGCGACCGGATGGACGTCTACAAGATGAATGCCTGTATCGCGGTCTATGCCGTCGCTATGGCTTCACTTTTTGGCATCTGGAATTTCCTCTGGATTCAGCTAACAATCACAACCGTGTCAGGAAGCCTAGGCATCTGGCTCTTCTACGTGCAGCATCAGTTTGAAGACACCTACTGGCGCGCGGGCGAGGAATGGGACTACACAGACTCAGCCATGCAAGGTAGTTCCTTCTATCGATTGCCTGCGATCTTGAATTGGTTTTCTGGAAACATTGGCTATCACCATATTCACCATTTGAGTTCCCGTATCCCTAACTACCATTTGAAGGCCTGCCACGAAGCAGAGCCATTCTTCCAGCAAGTGCCAGAGCTAACGCTGCGCAGCAGTTTAAAATCGATAAATCTCCGACTTTGGGATGAAGATGCTGGTAAGTTGGTTGGTTACAATGTACTACGCGAAAAGGCTATTTGAAACTCCTACGCGCAGGGCGCGATGATACTTGCACCCAAAAATTAATGACTCCCCCGAAAGCATTCTACCTCTTTACCTCTGGATTCTTGCCGCTAGCTGGGCTCGCGCATTCTAGTGAATTTCATTTAAATTTAATTCCCGCTAGGCAAACCCTTGAAATCGCACCCCAATGTGAAATCAAGATAGAAGGCGACAAGCGCATCATAAAGTCCAACGGCATTCCAGACCACGAAGTTGGACGATTCCCAAATCGAGGTAATCCGAACGGCATCCAAGCGCAAAACTACCGCTACGAGGTCTCACTCAAACCCGAACTTGCTAGAGAGGCCGTTGTGCTAGTCCGCCAACCATTTGGTATCGCGCTAAACGGCGTGCTATTTGATCCTGGCACCGCCGAATTTTTCCAACGTGACCGTAACTCAAAGTGGAATTACGAAGCGCTGAGCGGCGCTGTTAAACTGGGACTCGATCAGAATCATGCTCACGTACAGCCGAATGGAGCCTACCACTATCACGGCTTACCAAGTAAACTTTTCGAAATGCTCTCAGACGGAGAGCAAGGTATGGCCCTCATCGGTTGGGCTGCGGATGGCTTTCCCATCTATGGCTTATACGGAACAAAAGACCCGCTAGATGCAGACAGCGAAATCGTCGAATTGAAATCGAGCTACCAAATCAAAGCGGGCTCACGCCCGACTGGTAGCGACTCTCCAGAAGGCGACTACGACGGCAGCTTCACCATTGACTACGAATACGTAGCGAATAGCGGCGATCTCGATGAGTGCGGCGGTCGCTTTGGTGTGACTCCCGAATTTACCCAAGGCACTTATTACTATGTGTTGACCGAGGACTACCCCTTTATCCCACGTATGTTTAAGGGTGAGCCCGACCCAAGTTTTGAACGTCGGCGGCACAGACGCCGACCATCCGAAAACTCAGATGATCAAGACCACCCAAATCGCGCTAGCAGTCGTGATCCCGCACATCCAAGGAGTTTTTAGATAAACCCTAGGTTAAAGTGGCTTGATCCCTCGACCGTCGTGATCGCATCACTAAATGGATTTATTCTCAAACAAAGCAATATTCCGTAAAATGCTGCTCGCGTGGTATGCCACTGCCCAACGCCCACTGCCTTGGCGTGCAGAACCAAGCCTCTATCGCACCGTTGTATCTGAGCTAATGGCACAGCAGACACAAATTAAGACCATGCTGCCCTACTTCGAGCGTTGGATACAGCGCTTCCCCAACTTTACCACGCTAGCCGATGCGCCCGCCGAGGATGTGCTTAAGCACTGGGAAGGCCTTGGCTACTACAGCCGTGCGCGCAACCTTCATCGCTTGGCCAAAGAATACGTCGCACTCAATCCCAAGCCCGCGACCCGCGAAGAATGGCAACGGCTGCCCGGCATCGGTCCCTATACCTCTGCGGCCATCACTTCAATTGCATTGGGTCAACCAGCTGCAGTCGTCGATGGCAACGTCGTGCGTATCCTAGCCCGCTTGACCGACGATGCGCATATTTTTAAAAACAATAGCGAAGCAGTCAAGGCCTTCACCGCAAGAGCTGACCAGTTGCTCGATGACAAAAACCCCGGTGACCACAACCAGGCCATGATGGAGCTCGGTGCAACAGTCTGCCTCAAACATAAGCCTCTCTGCACCGTTTGTCCCGTCCTTAAGTTCTGCGTCTCTAATAAAAACGATACTCAAGACGAGCTCCCGAAAATAGAGCGCAAGGCCACTGTGCAAGTCGAGATCGATCGCGCATGGATCGTCGAAGATGCTAAACTACTACTCCACCGCATCCCCGAAAGCGCAGGGCAACTTGCAGGGCAATACGAATTACCCGAATTGAGCGCAGTCAAAGCGATGTCGTCGCCCCAACTCATCGCCAGCAAATCACGCTCCATCACTCATCGCCGAATCAAAGAATACATCTACAAAACAATCGTAGCCAGTATTGATGACTCATTAGAATGGGTCGCCCTCAACGAAATAGAGGCTATTACTATTTCGGGACCACATCGCAGGTGGATTAGCGAATTACTAAAGGGTCAATGATTCTTAGTTGGACGTTTAAGATTCCAATGCTCAGTTTTACTCCATGTCAAAGATACAAAAATGGACTGCCGACGATTTTGAAATCCGCACCTCGACGATCGAGGGTGCAGGTATGGGGCTATTTGCTAGGCATGCTATCGGCGAAGAGGAAACTATCGGTTACTACACCGGCGAAGTGATCACAGAAAAAGAATTTCACGACCCCGACCGCCCCTTTTCTGCCTACGTGATGTGGGTCACCAAAGACCATATTCTCGTCGGTGAAGGTCCAAAGGCCAACTACACTCGCTACATCAATCACGATGATGAACCCAACGCCTTTCTCGTCGTCTCCAGTCGCTGGAAGACCGCCCGCTTCCAAGCCCTTCGTGACATCGAGCCAGGTGAAGAAATTTTCTTCGACTACGGCGACGACTACTGGGAGTAAGCCTAAGTGTCTGCCAATGTAGCCTTTACACACTTTGTCATAAGACTAGCTTCGAGGTTGATCTCGGAACAATCTCCCTTCATTTTGTATTAAAGATTTAGCCATATGAACATCGACCCCATTTTTTCAGGCCTCGGCGAGGGACAACGTAGCGTAATTTTAACTCTGCCTCGTGGAGATCGATTAATTGAGCTCGCTACCCTGCGTAACTGCTCTACCCGCGAGATCTTGTCCGAACTGGCCGACCTCGCAGAAATCGCAGTAATCAAAGACATCGAGCTGATTGACAATCCAACCGCCACGTTACCGTTGCGGATGATTCACGAGTATCAATGTATCCCAGTCCGAACAGTAGCCGACGATACCCCCATAGAAAAAGCCCCCATGACACTTGCCACACTCTGGCCACCTGATGAGGTGATGAGTCGATGGGTCTACGCCGTTAGCGGACGCAAAGTGCAGTGGTTAATGGGTGACCCAGAGCAGATCACTGAATCAATCACGCAAAACTTCGGAGTCGGCGCAGGCAGCCTCGACGAATCCGATCTTGTTACTGATGTTTCCGAAGCCGATGAGGTGGAAGATGAGGACGCCGCTGTGATACGATTCGTCAACGAGGTAGTGCAAAAAGCGGTCAGCGACCGAGCAACTGACATCCACTTCGAACCACACCGTGATGAGTTACAAATTCGCTATCGCATCGACGGCGAGCTAGTATCCGTTCGAGTGCCCGATAATCTCATACGCTTTCAAGGTGCCATCATCTCTCGCCTCAAGATCATGGCTAAGCTAAATATTTCCGAGAAGCGACGCCCGCAGGACGGTCGCATCTCCTTCGGTGCAGGTGATTCGGAATTAGATATTCGTATCTCCACCTTTCCTACAATGTATGGCGAGAGCGTGTCACTGCGCCTGCTCAACCAAAAGTCAAAACCACTCTCCATGCGCGAGCTTGGCCTCGCCAACGACGAGGAAAAGAAACTTACCCACGCGCTTTCTACTCCACACGGAATCATCTTAGTGACGGGGCCTACTGGTTCGGGTAAATCCACTTCGCTCACGGCCTTCATCCGTTTGATCAACAAGCCCGAGCGCCGTATCATTACAGTTGAAGACCCCGTCGAGTATGAAGTGCCTGGTGTCAATCAGACGCAGGTCCATCCCGAGATCGGTTTGACCTTTGCCCAGTCGCTGCGCGCCGTGCTTCGCCAAGATCCAGACGTCATTATGGTTGGAGAAATCCGCGACCGCGAGACAGCCGACATCGCCATCCGCGCCTCGCTGACAGGTCACCTCGTTATGAGTACACTTCACACCAACGACGCACCGGGTGCCCTGACCCGTCTCGTAGATATGGACATTGAGCCATTTCTTATTGCTTCCTCCGTAGAGATGATTATCGCGCAGCGCCTCGTTCGCCGCCTCTGCCCCAATTGCGCACTACCGGCCAAATACGATGAGCGCCAGATTACTGGCTTTCTCAACACAATGCGGATCGACCCGAGCGAAGCGCAACACGGTCATCTCGCCAAATCAGCTGTCGGTTGTGAACGCTGTCGCAACCTTGGTTTCCGCGGGCGCATCGGAGTCTTTGAAATTCTACGTGTTACAGAGGAAATCCACGAGCACATCGTCAAGCGTGACTCTGCCCGAATGATTCGTCAGACCGCCGTCTCTCAAGACATGCGAACACTCATGCAAAGCGGCTGGTCTCATATTAAAAATGGCACCACCACTTTCGAAGAGGTCATGCGCTTCGCAGAACTAGAGAGCGAGGATGATTAGGCATTCAAGATTTGAAGTCTACAGCCCGCATTTTTGCCCTCTCTTCCTTAAACTTCGCTCGATTGCAATTACAGTGCAGGCAGAGTGGAGTGTTGTAGAGTAGCACAAATTTCTCACCGAGCTTCAGCGGGCGTTCCTGCCCACGCTCCACCATCCGTAAGGCAGGGCCACAACTGGGAACGATCGCACCGACGGCATCAAAAAATACATCGACGGCGGAACGCTTACCTTTTTTACGCTTTGGCATATAACTCATACATATATGATAAAACAAATTTTCGGCATTTTCCAATCGTCGTCTACCTTTTTAAGCAATGCCATATTTAATTTCTTTTCGCGCTCAAATTGTTGCCCTAGTTCTTTGCATTAGCGGCCTTAACCTGAGCGCTGCGCCAAAAATAGATCTTATCGAACTCTATCACGGAGTTGCCGAAGGTAACTATTTGATCGGCGATCTCGGTGGCGCGGAACGTGGTGTCGAAGAAATGCTCCGTATTGACCCTGACTATCTGCCTGCACTCACGCTCAAAGCGCGAGTGATGCTCGATCAAAACAAGCCTGTTCAAGCACTTAAAGCCGCTGAAAGAGCCATCGCGCTCGAACCTGAAAATCACAAGCACAGCCTACTCAAAGCTCTCGTGCTGAGTCATACGGATCGACGAGAAGAGGCCGCAGCTCTCATTCAACAAATTCTCGCAAAAGCGAAGCCAAAAAGCGACGAGGCACGAGTAGCCAAGCAGCTACTCGGCCTACTTCTTATAACTGAGGGCGATTGGGATGACGCCGCCTTTGGAACTAACAAAATTTACCTTGCCGACCCCGAAACCGAAAGTGCCAGTGCCAGTCTCCGTCACAGCAGAGATGCCTACCTCAAAAAAGCTCACGCCGATCTGCAATTTGGCGCTCAAAACGAAGCCATTAGTACAATCGATCAAGCTATCGCAGTCTACAAAGATCAAACTGGACAAGAAGCCCTTCAGCAAATTACTACACTGCGCTTGTTACGTGCCCGGCTTCTCACGCAAATCGGCCATTTCGATCAGGCGATTACCGATTTACAAAACCTTACTGCACAACAACCACAAAACTTCGAAGCCCTCATCATCCTCGCCTCGCTCTACGCAAGCGTGGAGCGCTGGGAATCGCTAGAAGCTGTGATCGAACCCATAGCCAAGCGTCCCGAGCTACGCGATGTCGCCCTCTACCTTGAAGGTCGCGCCGCCCTAGCTAATAACCGTGTCGGCACCGCACGAGCTAAGTTCGAAGCCGCGATTCAAGCGCTGCCTCAAGAGGCTGACCTACTCCGTCGCTCCCTTTTGTTTTATCGCGGGCTCTGCCTTCAAAAACTCGGCCGTCACAAAGAAGCCTCTGTTTCAATCCTTAACGCGATCGATGCTGGCTTCCGTCCCGAGACACGTGAAGAAGCACTTGTCGCGGGCCGCACCCTACTTCGCGCGGATCGCTCGAGTGATGCCACTCCGATTCTCGAAGCCATCACCCTAAATCGTATCCATCCAGGCGCTGAGGTCTGGGCAATGCTTGGCCGCGCCCACCTCGCATCAGACACGCCGACTCTGGCTCTAAGCGCATTCAATGAATCCCTCTTGATAGACTCCGAGCAAGCCGAAGTACTAGCACTGCGAGGAGCACTCCTAAGAAAAATAGGCGACCTAGAAGGCGCCCTTACAGACTACAAAAAAGCTCATCAACTCACCCCCCAAAGTTCGGTCTTGAGCTACGAAAAAGGACTCGTGCTCCTACAGTTAGGCCGCTTACCCGAGGCTGAAGGCGTGCTTCAGATCGCAGCGCGCCAACTAAGCGCTTACTCTACTTTAGATCTCATCCACGCTAACTGTGCCTACGCAATCGGGAATATCGATGGCGCAACAGAATCACTCAGCGAATACCTTGCCGAAAACCCAAAAATCCTCGAACCAAATGCAATTTACTTAGCCCAACTATTGCAGGCCGATTTTAATAAAAACATTTCTAGAGTGGAACGGACACCCGATTCAGCTAAGAATTTAAAAGTAACGACCTTAAACGATCCCGTGATTCAATATTTCAATGGTGCGGCAAATCGCAAAGCAGTCCTGGATTGGGCAGGCATCGCCAAATCACCTGAAGAAGCACGGCGACAAATTTGCGCCGCTGCGTTTTGGATGGCACAATGGGAAAAAGTGAATGGAGATGTCACAAAGGCCAAAGAACTTTTAAAAATCGCAGTCGATATAGGCAGCCCTGATCTAACGGAATGGCAACTTGCTAATTGGCAATGGAACAAAAAGTAATCAATAAACTGAATACACCTATGATCAAAAAATGCGTTATGAACCAATATTTCAGTGTTTTTGGATAGTCACATTTGTGCTTGCACCGCAGTCGTAAAACGACATCTTCCTGCCCTTCAGCGTTAGAGCGCGCTCTGAGAAGAGCCCGTTCCTCGACATCTCTTCACCCGGAGAGTTCAACGGTTCAGACGGCTCAGTGGCGGTCTAAACGGTTTCGACAACTCGAAGCCCAAAAGTCGTGATTCACACAATCAGAAACAAAATGGCAAAATCAGCACCCGCAGGGGACACAACAATCGATAAGGAAGCGATCATCAAAGAATTTGGTCTTAAAGACGGAGACACAGGTTCGTCTGAGGTGCAAATCGCACTTCTCACGGCCCGCGTCAAACACCTCACCGAACACTTGCGAGTCAACCGTAAGGATTTTCACTCACGCCGTGGACTTATCGCAATGACAGCACGTCGTCGTAAGCTCCTTGACTACCTCAAGCGTACAGAGTTCAACCGCTACACTGCGATCCTCGAAAAACTTGGGCTCCGCAAATAACGGATTACTTTTTTACAATGCCGGACTTCACAGGTGGGAGTCCGGCATTTTCTTAACACAAATCCCCCCTTTTTTCTTTCTTAATCATAATCTTAATCGTAATCCTCCCTGCCATCCGAGGATTACGATTAGGAGTAAGATTAAGAGCTGAAGAAAATGAACTTCACTTTAATCTAAATGACACCGGCGTAGATAAGGCTTGATGCCATTACTCATCTACAAGCACTGATCGAAGCAAAACCTTCTTCCCTAAACTTTCATCCGAGCGTCCCGACCGATTCGAGCCGCAAGCTTCCAAGTAAGGTCCGATCCCCGAACAGTCGTTTTGAATGCATAAAGCAAAACCAAGAAAAAGATAATGAAACAAAAACATAACGTAAAAGTCGAAGGTCTCGATATCGAGATCTCTACTGGCTCCCTTGCAGGCCTCGCAAGTGGTGCTGTCACCATCCGCTCTGGCGAAACTGAACTCTTCGTTTCAGCCACTGCCGCGTCCTCACTCCGCCCCGGCCAAGATTTCTTCCCTCTCACTGTGGACTACCGCGAGAAATTCTCCGCAGGTGGTAAATTCCCTGGTGGCTACTTTAAGCGTGAAGGTAAGCCTTCAGAAAAGGAAATTCTCACATCTCGCTTATGTGATCGCCCCCTTCGTCCGCTCTTTCCCAAGGGCTTTATGAACGAAGTGCAGGTCATCGGCCTCCTCCTCGCGACGGATCAGCTACACGAACCAGATATCCTTATGGTCAACGCCGCCTCAGCTGCGACATTGATCTCTGACATCCCTTGGAATGGTCCGGTGGGATGTGTGCGCGTTGGTCAAATTGATGGCGAGTTCGTGACTAACCCAAACCACGACGAAATGCTTGATTCCGACCTCGACCTGATCTACGTCGGATCCCAAGCCGAAATGTTGATGATCGAAGGTTCTGCTGAATTCATCTCCGACGAGCGTTTCTACGAAGCGCTCGAATACGGCCAAAAAGCCATTCAGCCAATCATCGCAGCTCAACTCGAGCTCGCGAAAATTGCTGGTAAAGAGAAGAAAGACTTCCCCCTTCTTGTCACTCCTCAGGAAATCGTCGATTTCTGTGAAGAGCACGCGGCAGCGGGTGTAAAAGAAGCCCTCAACTTTGACAGCTACACCGAACGCAAGCTCGCGATCGAAGTCATTGCCAAGGAAACTACGGTCGCACTTGAAGCAAAACTCGGCGCTGAAAACGTCAAGGCTGACGACGTCGCTCGCGCCTTTGATGAAATTCAAGAGAAGCTCTACCGCCAAAATATCCTCGATACCGGCAAGCGAGTTGACGGTCGCGGCTCAGCCGATCTTCGCACCATCACCTGCGAGACTGGCGTTCTCCCACGTGTTCACGGTTCTGCCGTGTTTAACCGCGGTGAGACTCAAGCCCTCGTCATCTCGACACTCGGCACTAGCCGTGACACACAAGACATTGATGGCCTCACGGGCGGCGCTAAGAGCAAGTCCTTCATCCTTCACTACAACTTCCCTCCATTCTCGGTGGGCGAAGCAGGTCGTTTTGGATTCACTGGTCGCCGCGAAATCGGCCACGGTGCGCTCGCAGAGCGTTCTCTCCTGCCCATCCTTCCTCCCGAAGACGAGTTCCCTTACGCCATTCGCGTAGTCTCTGAAGTGATGAGCTCTAACGGCTCTACTTCGATGGCTTCTATCTGTGGCGGTTGCCTCTCTCTGATGGATGCAGGCGTGCCCATTACCGCACCTTGCGCAGGTATCTCCACCGGCCTCGTCACTGAAAAGGATGCGGACGGCAAGATCACCAAGAGCGTTCTTTTGACCGACATCCTCGGCGCAGAAGATCACTTCGGCGACATGGACTTCAAGGTCGCGGGCACACCCGACGGCATCACAGGTTTCCAGCTTGATCTTAAGATCACTGGTCTTCCCTTCGACATCGCCCTCGAAGCAATCAAGCAAAACTGCGATGCTCGCATGAAGATCCTAGCGATCATGTCCGAACACATGCCAGAGAGCCGTAAGGATCTGCGCGAACACGCACCACGCATCCACACCATCTCGATCGCACCCGATAAAATCGGCGCACTCATTGGCCCTGGCGGTAAAAATATCCGCCGCATCACCGAAGTGTCCGGCGCGCAGGTCGATATCAACGACGAAGGAAAAGTCCTCATCTTCGCCACAGACAAAGAATCCATGGATCGCGCGATCTTGGAAGTCGATGCCTGCACCGCAGAGATCGAAGTCGGCAAGACCTACCGTGGCATCGTTCGCGGCGTGAAAGACTTCGGCGCATTCGTCGAGTGCTTGCCTGGTAAAGAAGGCCTAGTACACATCTCCGAACTAGCTGACTTCCGAGTCAATCAGACCGAAGACATTTGCAAGCTCGGCGACGAAATGGTCGTCAAGTGCATCGGCGTCGAAAAGGGTAAAGTCCGCCTGTCCCGTAAAGCTGCGCTTGAAGAAGCTAAGGAAGAATCCGAAGAAGAAACGACCGCAACCGAGTGATCGGACGCTAGAAAACGCTTATTACATAGCGGTCGCCGAAAGGCGGCCGCTTTTTTTTGTAAACGCCTCTACTCCGTATATGCTCTGCCGAATATCTATGGGTTGAGAATTTACAGCAGACACATGAAACCTCCACAAGCTGTAGTTTTAAGCGATTTAAGAGGATTGAAGTATCAACCAAATCGTATAGTTTTTGGTTTGATAAATCTGCGGGTCTGTCAGTCTTAGATCTTAATCTTACTTTTATAAAAATCAGACAGTGAAAGTATTTTCCTCAAAAGAGCATCTTTTTCTCTTCTATTTGATACTACTTTTTACGAATTTTCAGTTATCAGCGGTCGAGATACTCGTCAAAGCCACCGCTCGCGATAATTACTTTCGACCTATCAAATCAGATGGAGAGTATGTAGAGGAAAGTTATACCTTCTGCAAAGGAAAATACTACCCCTACGAATACGAGAAACCTGAAGATGCTATCCGATTCGAAGAAGTAGCCTTCGCACTCAAAGAAGAACTGACCAAGAAAAACTACGTCAATGCAGATGATCCCATGGAGGCAGACTGTATTTTCGTGGTTCATTGGGGACAAACTAATTCCAGAGCTGAGGATGACTCTTACACAGAGTTTTCTGATGATTCTGACGATTCCTTTGATCTACTCTCAGTCTTGGATGAATACGAAGCGGAAAGTAAATCGAAGGAGAACGCCAAGATTATCGGAGCCGCTGGACTCTACGAAATGCACGTTTATTCACTCAAACGACAGCAACTGGAGGAAGCGAGCCGCCATGATCGCTATTTTGTAAATGTAGTGGCTCTTTCAATTGATGAAATTCGCAAACGCCCAGAAGGGGCAAAAATGCCAATTCCACTGTGGACACTACAACTCAGCCTCCCAGCAGGTCGTGCTGAGCCTGAAGAAGCCTTCGGCACCTTAGCTAAAACCGCAGGCCTTTACTCTGGTGAAAATCTGGTTAATGCGGACTTCATTCGGGAAAAGGAAAAACGAGGCATTGTTCGCATCGGCAAACTTGAATTCATCGAGACTATCGAGGATAGCAATATCGAGTCTAAAGAATAAAGTAGGTCTACGTATGAATCACCGGACGCCATACCCGCGGATCGATTTCTACACTGCCTACCTGAAGCAACTTAAACGTACGATGGATGAAGGCGTAGACGCGGTCGGTTACTAGGCCTTGTCGCTCATGAACAAATTACGATGTGCGCAAGGCTTCCGCGTAGGTTTCGGCCTCATTCATGTTGATATGGAGACGGATAAGCACACTTTAAAAGACTCCGCCAAATAGTATTGTAATCTCATCGCAACCAACGGCTCAGAACTCTAAAAATTTTCCATGTCCTACGCCCCACACACCGTCGCTCCACAGGATCGCATTTCCTGGCCACGCCTGCTGGCCTACGGCAGTGGCGGTATCATCCCAATTGCGTTGTTTAACATTGCAGGGCAGCTGATGGGCTTAATTGGTAATATCGGCTTAGGGCTGAGCGCGTTCTGGCTCGGTGTGATACTGATTTTCCCACGGCTTTGGGATGCAGTATCTGACCCCATAATTGGACATCTCTCGGACAACACCCGCACGCGCTGGGGACGGCGACGTCCATATATATTTGCCGGTGGTCTTTTAGTTCTAATCAGCTTCGCTGGTATGTGGTGGGTACCTGAAGGCATTGGTGAGTGGGGACAACTCGCGTTCATTTTTACTGCATTATTAATTTTCTTCACAGCGTGCACGATGTTTGAGATCCCACACGGGGCACTCGGCATGGAGATGTCAAAAGATCCACACGAGCGCACCCGCTTATTTAGTTCTAAGAGCTTCTTTGGGAACCTTTTTGCAATGGGTACTCCATGGCTACTATATTTAGCAGGAATGGAAGTGGTTCGAGGCACCGGAGGCACCTTAGTCGACGGCATGCGCTACCTTTCTCTGATTATTTCGATCATAATGCTCCCTATCATATTTTGGTGGTTTTTTGCAGTACGCGAACCTTGCTACACTTTTACCCAAAATCAGCAACAAACACAGTTCTGGAGCAATATGAAGTTAGCACTTCGCAACAAGACTTTCCTCTGTCTTGTGCTCGTAATATTTACATTAGCAATAGGCTTCAACTTCGTTTCCATTTTCAACTATTACATATCAATTTACTACCTTTATGGTGGTGACCAATATGCAGCTGGCGCACTTCTTGGCATCAATGGCACCGTATGGGCAGTTACTGGATTAATCGCAGTCTTTCCACTTAATTGGATCAGTCCTCGAATCGGCAAGCGCAGGACTATGCTATTATCTATCGGGCTTATGTGCCTAGCACAGCTATCTAAAGTCGTCTGTTATAATCCAGATTACCCCTACCTAATCATCATTCCTACCATTCTGTTGTCTGCGGGTATGCTAATGTTTTTTACACTCGGAGCCTCGATGCTAGGAGACATTTGCGACGAAGATGAGCTAAAAACTGGCACACGCTCTGAGGGAAGTTATTATTCTGTCTACTGGTGGTTTATTAAGATGGGTACTGCATTCGCTAGCTTTGTCACAGGAGCACTGCTGATGGCAACTCAGTTCAACGAGACTCAAAGCCAGCAAGCTGCTAAATTATACGCTTGCTACGAAGTAGCACTGAAAGACTCCAGAACTTGGGCTTATGAAGGGGAGCCTGAAGACGCTAAAAATAAGAAAGAGCGACTCGAGCTTTGGATCAATCAACTCCTAGGAAAAACGAAGGATCTCTCCATAAAAACGACTACGCAGGAGCGCTTGTTTAGATTCAAAGCACAGATGAATGAGTCTCTTAAGCAGGCAAAAAAATTCGAAGATACTGTACTCATTTCTAGCGATAAAGGTATGGAAGATACTACTCATAGTAAGCAGCTAAGAAGCACACTCCTTAAGGTCATTGAAGAGACCGAATCACTTCAAAAAAGGGCTACAGAAGTAGTAAATAAGCCGAATGTTCTTTATAGCAGCATTGAAAATCTCCTGCATAGATCCACTGCGCTCTCGGCACAAAAACCGCGCACATTATTCCTATTACGTATTATCGAGATTGGACTCCCCTTGTTCCTTAGCCTAGTCTCAATTGTATTCACACTACTTTACCCACTCAGCGACAAGCGATGCTATGAAATCAAGGAAAAGCTCGATACACTTAAACAAATATAAACTAACTCTTTATGAAAAATGTTAGGCATCATATTTTTATTCGCTTACTAGGAATACTGATCAGCACCTTAGTATTCATAAATCTAGAGCTATCAGCCCAATCTAGTGAGAGGCTAATTAACGGCGATTTTGAGATTGGTATTCCGACCATAGATAAATCTCCTTCTTTTAACTGCAAAGGATGGCGCCGGCAAATATGGAGGGAAGGTAATTTCAACTCATGGCTAACTGATGCTAAGTTAGATCCCAGAATAGGCAGAGATAACCAAGCCCTACAATTTCGTTGGGGAGCTACGACTATTCATCAATTCTTTAGCGCGCGCGCCCGTAGCAACTATAAGTTCGGTGTGGATACCTTAAATACTGGTGACATAAAAAGTGCTTGGAACCCACGTATTAGTGTTCAATGGTTCAACTCAGACTACCAAGCCATCGGTAATCCAGTCGTGATCGATGAGGCCGATGTAACAAAGTCACCAATAAAAACATGGCATCGCCTAGAAGGTTTTGCAGACGCGCCAGATAACACCGCTTATGGACAATTTATCATTGAAATAAATAAGCGTAAAGAAGGTGCTTATTTTCAAGCAACATTCTTTGATAACGCATCTGTGATCGGGCAGGATGGAAGTGCAAACCGACCACCCTCCTTTATTAGTAGCCCTTACTCACTACAATTAGACAGTATCCCCGAGTCTACAATCCATGAAGACAGCTTACTTAAATATGCTGACGATCTTGATCAAGACCCACTCAAATTTACATTAATAAAAGGTCCTAAATGGTTACAAATCGACCCATCTGGTGCGATGCGAGCGCACCCCGGAATCGCCGATGTAGGAAATCATCTAATAACTGTAAAAGTCGACGACCAGCGTGGCGGCACCGATACTCAGTCGCTGCTAATCGAAGTCATCGGTCACCTACGCCTAGCTAATCTCTTCGACGATGAAATGGTGCTACAGCGTGACGAACTCATACCAGTATGGGGGCAAGCTTTGCCCAACATGGAAGTGACAGTTTTCATTGGCAGTGGGTTTCAAGCACAGACTAAATCTGATGCCGCAGGGAATTGGAAAGTGCAAATGCCGGCTATGCCAGCGACTCGACAGGGTGCCACAACACTCACAGTCACAAGCGGCCCTAGAAGATTGCACTTTTCTAACATTCTTATTGGCGATGTTTGGATGTGTTCAGGACAATCAAATATGGCATGGGCACTTAAAAACACCGATAATTTGGTTGCCGCGACTGCTGCGGCCAAACACCCGAACCTGCGCATTGTGAAAACGCCCGATACCGCTAGTAACACAAGGTGGAGTGAGCTTAACGAGCGAGCTAATTGGCAAGTCGCAGGACCAGATAGTATCAAAGACTTCTCTGCAGTCGCCTACTACTTTGGTAAAGGGCTACTTAGCGAAGGCATTCCCATAGGCTTGATCAATTCTAGCCAGGGTGGCTCTCGTATTGAATCTTGGACTGCATCACTGCCGAGCTCTAAAAAGAAAACCTTCTTCAATTCGCGTATTATGCCCTATACATATATGCCAATTACTGGCGCAATTTGGTATCAAGGTGAGTCCAATATTAAGGATGGCGCAGCCTATACAGATAAAATGCTCAAACTTGTTAATAGTTGGCGAGATGCGTGGAACCGAAATTCAGAGCAACTTCCTTTTTATTTTGTTCAGCTAGCTCCATTTAAATACAAGCACGGTAATGACGAATTACTCCCAGAGTTTTGGATCGCACAAGCTGCCGCAGAGGAGCTAATCCCTAACACCGCTATGGCTGTCATTAACGATATCGGAAACCTGGGTGATATCCACCCACGCAACAAAGCGCCTGTTGGGAAACGCCTCGGACTACTTGCCAAACACAACACTTACGGCCATCAGGATTCAATCGCTCATAGCCCCAAGCCTGAATCTGTCGAAACAAGTGGAAAGTATCTGCGCGTTAGCTTTTCCCACACTGGCACAGGCCTTTCTACCCGCGACGGCACAGTTCCAAAAGGGTTCGAACTCGCAGGGATAGATGGGAAGTTTGCCAAGGCATTCGCTGAAATTAAGGACCATACCGTCGTCTTAAACGCACCGTTAATTCAAAATCCGGCACATGTCCGTTTTGCATGGAATGCGGCAACCCAAGCGAACCTTGTAAATAGTGCAGGACTACCAATTAGCGCATTCAAATTATCAAAATAACATAGCATTTAAATTCCTACCTGGCTCTCTATCTCTACTAACACTCTGCCAAACTTATCCTAATGCCTGTTGTGCGTAAACTTTCGTTCTTATTACTAGCTTTTCTGCTACTACCCCCGTGTATCAACAGTAGCTATGCTAAGCCATCGGTTAAAAAAACTATAGAACTTGAAGCCTTACCGCGCATGTTGCGTGTGGACTTAATATGGCCTAATATGGGCGAAGGATTGCACTACGATGTAGAGCGCGCACAAAAAAAGAACGGTCCCTTTTCGCGACTGGAGCACATCACACCGACAGTGCACCTATTCTCGGACTATATTGGGGAGGCAGGCATCACTTATCACTACCGTGTGCGATGTTTTAATCCGACAAACGGACTGACTAGCGCATGGTCTACCACCGCAAGTGCAACAAGCTCAGAATTTGAGTGTAAGGGCTTCTTGACCGAAGTTCAAGAGGCAGGCTTTCGTTACTTTTACAATTATGCTTATCCAGGCAGCCATCTACCTCGCGAGGGTATAAAGGCAAAAAATTCCTGGCATCCAAAACTCATGTCAGTGGTATCCACAGGGATGTATTTCTTCAATATTGCAGTCGGAATTGAACGTGGCTTCATCTCTCGAGCAGAAGGTTCGGCTCACGTCGAAATATTACTTAATTTCTTACATGAGCGAGTTGAACGTTTTTATGGAGCATACCCACATTGGATTGATGGCGCCAGTGGAAAGGTGCGTCCCTTCTCAAACACCGATAATGGTGCGGACTTGGTCGAGAGCGGCATCGTTGCAGAGGGACTGATCTTCGCGCGTGAATATTTTAGCCAAGACACTACCACTGAATCCAATATAAGGAAAGTTTCAGATAAACTTTGGAAAGAAATACAGTGGGATAAATTTATACAAAACCCGCAAACTCCAGACCAAGTCTTAATTTGGCATTGGTCGCCTGACCACGGCTTCAGTGATTTACCTATCGTTGGATTTAATGAAGCAGAGATCTGCTACATTCTTGGCGCCGGCTCCCCCACCTTTGCCATTGATCCAGAAATTTATTGGGACGGCTGGGTCGCTAAGAATACTGATTACTACAACTCTCGAACAGTAGAAGGTGTAAATGGTCCAATCGATCTACTGCTAAACCACGAGTACGGGATTCCTATGTTCGTTATGCATTACTCCTATCTAGGCTTAGACCCACATAAAATCCCACTAAAAGATGGTAATCTCTTTGACGAGTTCACGAAGCTCACTCTAGCAAATCACGACTACGCTCAGCTGAATCCGAATGGTTTCGAAGGCTACGGAAAATATTGGGGACTTACCGCCAGCCTCGGTCCAGACGGATATAGCGCACACGAGCCAGTGCACAATGATAACGGTACAATCGCACCGACAGGTGCAATTTCGTCGATCGCCTATTTACCAGAGCCAGTAATTGATATGATGTCTGAGCTCTACCTTAATAAAGGCGATGAGTTGTGGGGACCTTTTGGATTCTATGACTCATTTAATGTTAGCCGTAATTGGAACGCACAAGGTTACATCGGCATTGATGTTGGTCCTATCGCACCGATGATTGAGAATTATCGCACCGGTAAACTATGGGATACGTTTATGAAAGCACCAGAAGTGATCAGTGCTATACAGAAAATTTGGAGTCATCCAAAAGCTCACTAATTTCAGCTACTAAATAATAAAATACTCTAATCTACGACCTCGTATTGATCTCGTAGCTTACTGAGTTCGTGCTGCATTTCCTCTAATACCGATGCGTATTCTGGATTTGCATACACAGATTGCTGCTCCGTGGGATCTTTTTGTAGATCGAACAACTCCCATTGTTCACCAAAATCAAATTTCTTATGATCGTAGTATCGTACTAACTTATATCGATCACTGCGAGTAGCTTCGATCTTAGGTAAATTATAGGCTCCATTATGATAGTAGTGATAATAGATCGAGTCACGCCATTCATCCAGCTTGTGCCCTTTTAAAATTGGAAGCAAAGATTTACCATCCATATCCGCAGGCACCTCAATACCCGCCACATCAAGTAAAGTAGGCGCATAATCAATATTTTGAACCATCGCATCGATTCGCTGACCTGATGCTACTACTCCTGGCCAACGGATTAAAAACGGCATCGACATCGTCACATCATCAGCGAGGCGCTTGTCCGTAAAACCGTTCTCACCAAGAAAGAACCCTTGATCAGAACTATAAATTACAATAGTATTATCATCGAGACCATTCTTTTCCAAATATTCAAGTAAGCGTCCAACGTTTTGGTCAATCGCAGCTACGCAGCGCAGATAGTCTTTCATATAACGCTGATACGGGAACTCATCCTGCTCTTTCTGGGAAATCTCTCCCTCTGCTAAGCGACGCGCATACTCTTCATTAATGGGGTCATAGTGCGCATGCCACTGCGCCAACTCTTCTTCAGTCATGTAGGCATAAAACCCAGGCAGCCCTATCCTCTGAGCACGCTCTTTCTGCATCTCCCCAGCTGGCAAATCATAGGTTCCTGCTTCTGGGCCTGTTTTAATAACATCTTCAGACTTCATACCACTCATTTGCATCCAAGTTTTGCTCAGATATCTACTGCGTCCACTATGGTCACTATGGTAACTATCAGGTACTGGAATGTCGGCATCCTTAAACAAATTCAGATTACGAAGCGGCGGCATCACATTGGTATGGGGCGACTTAAACTGGCACATCATTAAAAATGGCTTCGATGCATCACGCCCCTGCATCCATTCGATCGACTCTGTAGTAATGATATCAGTCGAGTAGCCTCGCTCCATAACCGTATCACCTTCGTAGGTAACAAAATGTGGATTGTAGTAACGGCCCTGACCACCATGACCGGTTAGTGTCTTGTGGTAATCGAATTCATCGGAAGGATAAGGATGCATATGCCATTTTCCTATCATCGCAGTCTGGTAACCAGCCTCGCTGAGCATACGTGTAAATATAGGCTGCTCGGGATCCCAATTCGAGCCATTGGTCATCACACCATGTTTGTGAGAATGCTTACCAGTTAAGATAGACGCACGGCTAGGCTGGCAAATTGAATTCCCACAAAAGCTACGCGTGAAAATCGCTCCCTCATTAGCCAAGCGATCGATATTTGGCGTCTGATTTACATCACTTCCTTTTGCATATGCACTAATAGTACGTAGTGCATGATCATCGCTAAATATAATCAAAATGTTTGGTTCATCAAACTTTGCTAAAAGCCCAAGTGGTAGGGCACTGGTTACTAGCAGAGCACGGAATATGGTATTGAATGTTAGCATATGGAAGAAAGCTTACATAATTAAAATCACAAGTAAACGATCAGATACGGATCACTTGCTAAAGCTGCCACCAAGTCTACCTTCTTTACAATAAGACCTCCAGTGCGATATGGATTCGCTTCACGCCCAGCTAGTAAACTCTGCCCAGCGCATTCAACTAACTCAGGCCCAGAGCTATTCTTTGAGAGCTGATATTTTATCTCGACGGGCTTCCCGCACAACTCCCAATTAAGAACAATCCCATTTAGTTCTAAAGCTAAAACCGGATCAAAAATCCATGAATCCCTATTTTCACGTAAGCCAAAAAAATGACGGATCACCAGGCCGAAATACAAGCCCGGACCACTTGAATATAACCGCCAACCTCCCTTAACATTGATAGATCCATCTTTGAGCTTATCAAAATTCTCCGCGGCATCAGCACGGTCGAGGAAGGCCGCATCAGAGCTACTAAAATACATGTTGCTTTGGCGCATCTCTGCATTTGGAACTGTCTTTTCGAGGCCGATCGGGCAAATCGTCATAAGCGCCTTTAAAAAGCCATCACCCTCACCCATCTTTGCTAGTGCCTCTGCATATCGGATGTGCGCGTGCACATACTGAAGGCCGATTTCACGGCCAAAATTAGCTGCGGATTCTGCGCGTTTAAAGAATGTTTCTATACCCCCGCAATACGCTGCTGGCTTATCCATTAAACGTACACCGTCAGGGTATTTCAGATTACTTGCGATGCGCTCCATCTGATCATCTGCCTCCTCGCGAGTTAGCAGTCCAGCAATGACCGAGCGTGTCATTGGTATCAAACGATTCTTTATACCAGTGCGAGTATCATTGGAGTGCAGCAGCGGTTCGACGATTTCTAGTGCCTCATCATAAAGTAAAAATCCAGCTACTTGCCCATCGATCAAAACATGACGGCGAAAGTCAATCCGCACACGCTCTGAGAGCGTAACAATCCGCCTCTTCAAATCCGAATTGGTCAGCAATGAACCTAGTTCTTCCAGCGATTGCGCCAGTAGTGCGACCGTCCAACCACTGACCATACGATTAGCTAGCCCAGAATTCACTGGTTGCAAGGAATCATTCCAATCGCCCCCACCATACCGGATAAGTGCCGTCCCCGCAATAAACTCATGTTCGATACGGTCGAGCGCCTTCAAAATGTGATCCGAAACTGTTCCCTGCTCTGCAGCAGGCTTATTTTTAGCCGTTAAATAAGGTAGCTTCTCGGTGAGTATTGCGAGATCTCCGGTTGTTTGTAAATAAAGCGCAAGAGCCTTTAATGGCCACACCACGATGTCACCATGGGAATGATTTTGCGCGATATCAGAATATTCGTCATGCATGAACCACTGTGGCCAGTCACCAGTCTCCACATATTGACTACCGAATGTCTTCAGCAAAATGCTACGCGCCAGACTGTGATGTTGTTGCGCGATAAAATATTCAAACGGCCCCTGGCAAGCATCACGCGTGCCCCATGCGGCCCCAGAATGCTGCTCCAATCCATGTGGCGAGGCATAATGAATCAACGCATTGTGCGAATACCAACGCAGCGCATCACTCAAGCGCGACACAGACTCCACATCACTCGAGCAATCAAAGCGACGATTAAAATCAGTCCAGTAATCCGAATCTACAGCAGTCCTCTGAGCCTTCAACTTGTCCACCACACTGGCCCTACCTAGCAACGAAGCAAGAATCGTCAATTCTATCGATTGCGTCGCCGCCGTCTGCAAAACCAGCATCCCATCGCCCCCTGCTGCGCCGAGCAGTTCAGAACCGCCCACCTTCGCGACATGCGTGTTCTCAGTCCAACTCACCCCAAAGGCAAGATCCAAACTACGTTCTTTCGGCAAAACGTTCGAACAATCCGCAATCGTTAGCAAGCAGTCCGATTCATGAATCTCCAATGCCGCATTTGAATCCGTTTCCGTAGCCCCCATCACGAGCTCATTACTCACGAGGAAACAGCGTTTTGCTCCTGTGGTGCTAGCACTGATCGTAAAAGCGTCACGCCCACTATCAAGCGCTACACGCACAGTGATCGTCTCCTGATCCAATACGTAGACCCAACGACACGCATCGCGTGTCATCTCGAAAACCGAGGGTGTGCCGAGGACTTGCCAGCCATCCTCCGTTTCAAAGTAGATGCGCACTCCAGATACTCGTGACAAACCCAGAGGCTCACGTGGCAATGAGTTCATCTTATGAAAGGAGGTATTCCCATAGACCGTTTGCGCAGAGAACACGCCACACATATGCACCGTAGTCGCCAACACCTCACGTATCGAATCGGTGCCCGCATCGCCAACAATAATAGTACCGTGTGGGCGCTCAATAATCGCCTCCTTAGCACGGGTCACTACGTGTTTGTCGGTATCGCAAAAGAAACTCATCACAATACCCTGACGGTTCTCAACGTGACGCCATTTCGATGGAAACAAAGCTTGCAGCTCCGGCTGACTCAAGTCGCGACCGTGCACAGGCTCGGACTGAGCAATTTGATTTAAAGCAGGTAAAGACTGAACCTCTAGCGAGTCACAAATAGACTGCCCTGAAAGCGCATGCATGCCCTTCAGCAAACTCAGATCTGCGGCCGAAGATGCCTCTGGATGATCCGCCACATATGCCGCAGCAAAACTGAATTGTGCAGATTGCTTCGCAACCAATTCAACTGGCTTCGCCTGCAAGGCCGCACAACTAAACTCGTATTGATAACAACAATTCGCGAGACTCTCTTGCTCTAATCCAGAAGCGCCCTCCCCGCAACGGTAACCGTTGCCATACACATCAAATGCATCGGTCGCATAACTTGCGGCACCTGTTAGACAAACAGCCATCATCCATGGATTCTTACCTGCTTGCTGTAAATTCTGACGAAAGCTCAAGACTGGTCCATAGGTAGCATCCTGAATGACTGACTCATCCAAATAATGCGCCGTGTAAGCCTCATTACTCAACAATGCCCCACGAGACGCCAGCCCGACATCTTGAACCCAGACCGTATCGATACGAACAGGCTCAGCTGACTGATTGACCGCCGAAACATCCCACAATAAAGTCGCGGCCTCGACATCGACCCGCAGCGATAAAGTAATCGCACAACCAGCCACATCACCCACCCACTGAGCGAGATTCTCTTTACACGCAAAACCCGATAGGCTCGTAAACGTCCCCAAGAGCGGGTGCAGCTTGATTGCATCACCAATATGCACGCGAAAAAACATGCGCCCTAGGCCCCCTTCAAGTGGGTTGCCTAAAGTTCGGCTGAGTAGAATATCACCCGCCGAAGCAGATGAGACCTGACCGTTGCGATTGAGTTGTACACAAAATCGATCTACATCTCCTAGAGTATACTCATATCCTGCATGAGTTGAAAGTAGAAGTTTTTGAATTAACATGGCTCTAAAATGTAATATTTGAATTGCGAGTAAAGTTCTTGTCTTAAACATTCTGAATTACACTTATCAACTCACCCTAGAACGAGCGCATGCCGTTGATCCCACAGATTAAAAACCGCAGGCAAATCAACGCGCTGCCGATAATCAGGAGAAGAATATTTCACCGACTGAACCAGAAAAGCAATGAATACTCCCAAATTACTAAAAACACTCCTAGCACTCATACTGCTCAGTCAAGTAATTACGAAGTCCTTAACAGCAGATAGTAATGACTTAGCCCCCGTAGTAACAGACCTGAACTCAGCCAATGTTTCCTACAGTCTAGAAGCCAAGCTGCCAGACCTTGCAGAGGCCTATATCAGCAGCTCACCGACCGACATGCAGGACGGCATCCCAGTCGGAACTCTCGCCGATGGCAACGTCGACCAAGACCGCATCCTGCAATACGCCAACGCAATCGCCGCAGGCAAGTTCGACGTCACCGACAGCCTGTTGATCATGCACAAAGATAAGCTCATATTTGAGTCCTACTACAGACGAGGACGCGAAAATTACCCACACTACCAGATGTCGATCACTAAGTCCTACACGGCCTTAGCCATCGGACGTGCCATTCAGCTCGGCTATTTAAGCATGGCTGATTTAGACAAACCAGTCGTCAGCTTTCTCAAAGACATTAATCAAAGTAAACTCGTTGCTGGTGCCGACCAAATCACTCTCGCACAAGCGATGAACATGAAGTCTGGCATTCGCATTGATAAAGCGAAAGCACGTGAGCTTATGAAGCAACCTGCGCAACTCAAAGGACAAGGCCAGATCGAAGCCTACATGACACACAGTTTACCCATCCCTACAGCTCCTCGAGAATTCAAATACCAAGGCTCTGATCCTTCGATGACAATGCAAGTGCTCGAAGCCGTCGTGCCTGGTTCAGCAAAAGACTTTATCTGCGATCAGTTACTCAAGCCCATGGGTATCACCAACTATGCATGGAGGGCAGACATCAGCGGACTGCCAAAATCTGGAGCAGGCAGTAGTTTCCGCTCACGTGACATGTTAAAATTCGGTATGCTCGTCTCGGATAATGGCCAATGGCACGGACAACAACTCATTCCATCAGATTACATTCAACAAGCAACCAGTCGTATTAATACGAACAAACAGGGCACCAATTCCTACGGCTACTTCTGGTGGCGCGCAGGCATGCAAGTCGATGGAAAGAGCTACGATTGTAAATCAGGTCGCGGTGCGGGCGGACAATTCATCCTCATACTACCCGAGCTAGATCTAATCATCGTCACGACTGCTCACAATAAAGGCATGGGCAAGACCCTAGCCAATACGTCGATACACTTACTGCCCGCATTCGTTCAGTAGCAGAAACAGGCAGAAATATCATCACACGCAGCAACGAACACGTATTAACGACGCCCCCATCAGCACAGGCATATTAATCACTGTAAATATTCTAGCATCATGAAAACGAAACATGCCTCCAAATTACATTTAGCCCAATGGCTACTTATTAGCCTACTTCTATGCATGAGCACATATGCTGCCCGTCAACCGAACTTCGTGCTCATCATGGCTGACGACCTAGGTTACAGTGATGTCGGCTACCAAGGCAGTGATGTGCCCACTCCCAACATCGATTCGATCGCCGCAGGCGGTGTGCGTATCACAGATGGCTATGTTACCTGCCCCGTCTGCGCCCCTTCTCGCGCTGGCATGCTCACTGGGCGTTACCAACAAAGCTTTGGGTTCTGGGATAACACAGGCCCATACCGACTCAACAAAGACGTTGAGCCAGGCGTCCCCACCGACCTGGCGATCATCTCCGAACGCCTCAAAGAACTTGGTTACACCACAGGTCTATTCGGCAAGACACACGATGGAACCGCAGAAGCAATGATGCCATTCAATCGCTGGGATGATTACTACGGCTTCAACAACGGTGCATCCAATTTCCTCGGCGACATGAACCGCAAGCACAACCCAATCTTTCGTAACAAGACAATCGACAGTAATTTCTACGAAGACCGCGGCATTAACAAAAACACGGTGATCAAAAAGGGCGTCATTCAGCGTGATAGTGAGAACTATCTAACCGACCAACTCGGCGACCATGCTGCACGCTTCATTAGTGAAAACAAAGACCGCCCCTTCCTCTGCTACGTGCCATTCAATGCGATCCATGGCCCCTTTCAAGCGACCAAAGAAACATTCGCCAAATACGCCGATCAGCCCGACCACAAACGCGCACTCGTCATGGCCATGCTTGACTCCATGGACGCCAACATTGGTAAAGTCTTGAAAGCACTCAAAGACAATCAACTGATGCATGATACTATCATCATCTTCCTTAGCGACAACGGCGGTCACGAAGCCTCACCCAACGACCCCCTACGCGGCAAGAAAGGCACCTTTTGGGAAGGCGGCCTTCGCGTACCGTTCTGCATACAGTGGGAGGGAAAATTAGCTCCAGGCAGCATCTACACAAAACCCATTATTTCGTTAGATATTATGCCAACAATGATTGAAGCAGCAGGCGGTACGGTCAAGGCAGACTGGAAACTCGACGGCGTGAACATCCTGCCCTATATCAGCGGTCGCAACCTAGAGGCACCACACGAAGTACTCTATTGGGTTTGGGGCCCGCGCAAAGCGATACGTATGGGCGACTATAAAGCCGTCAGTATGAACAACGGGAAAAACTTCGAACTCTACAACTTGGCCCAAGATATCAGCGAATCAACCGACTTATCACGGCAGCACCCTGAGAAACTAGAAAACATGACTCAGCAACATGCTAAGTGGGAATCCACACTCATGCCACAGCAATGGGGCTGGAATAGCAAACTCGGCACCAAAGACCCAAATTTCGGCAAACCAGAGCCCTACCACGATCCAAAATATCGGATCAAATAACAGTATTTAATTTGGGGTTCAAAGAGATCTTCTGCTGTTTCGTTAACAGCCCCGCGGCTGGGCATAGAATGGGGTGGCTAACGGGATTCGAACCCGCGACCCTCGGCATCACAAGCCGATGCTCTAACCAACTGAGCTATAGCCACCATAAAGAGAACGTGTCTCCACACCCTTCTACGAAAGAACGGACATGCTCGTTCTCGCGGGGGACTTGTCAATAGTCTGTACGGATTTTTTGTATCGACCTACAAATTTAATAAGCTCGCATAGCCTTCTCGGAAGCTAGGAAATTTAGGGCTCCATTCAAAAGCCTCACGAGCTTTTTTATTACTGATATAGCGGTGCGGCATACGACCGCCGCGACGTTTGAGACGCTCGGAGACTTTCTCTGGGTCGAAGACAGGTTTGGGGACTTCCATGGCTTCAGCTAGGTAGGCCAACACATCAGCCTTTATGGTCGGGGTATCGTCCGTAATGTTATAAACATCTGATGCAGCCTCTCCGCAGAGCGCGGCACAGATCGCTGAAATAATATCTTCGAGATGAATCATATTCATCGCATAATCACCTGAGCCAGGAATTTCGCCCTTCGCTTCCCTTATTTGGTTCAATAAAAAATGCCTTCCTTCCCCATAAATTCCGGCGAGGCGGAGCACATACCATTTCGGCAAAATATCGGATTTAGACAGCATTAATTCTGATTCCACAAGCAACTGCCCTGTCGCTGGAGCACCGCTCGTGTCAGCGCTTTCGTCAATTAGTAGCCCATCATCCTGCGGATAGACGGAGGTGCTACTTGTGTAAACGTAGCTGCGAATCGATTGTGACTTTGTCCACTCGAGAATTGAGCGTTGCCCATCCACGTAAGACTTCTGGTAACCCGCAAGACCCCCACCCGCTGAACTTACACAATTGACGACTGACTCATAAGGTCCTTCGACTCGCTCATGCCAATCATTCGAATCAAGATCGCCCTCGATCACCTCGATTGCTGCCTGCTCGTAAGCGGTTCTCAGTTTCGCTCCCATTTTACGCAAGTCCGCCGCTTTCTCTGCGTTACGGGTCAAAGCCCCCACCTTCACTCCTTGGTTGAGTAAATGCTTCGCCAGCGCAGTGCCCAAGTAGCCACAGCCAAAGATGATCACTGATTCGGGGAGTTTTCGGGACTTTATCATTTTTTAGTTCCAGTGCTTGTCGTTTGCAGTCGACTCAGCCAAGATTCACTCACAATGCAAACCGCACAACCAGAAAAAGTCCGTGCCTATCTGCTCGATCTACAAGATCGCATCTGCAGCGCGCTGGAATCCGAAGACCGGAAAGCCACCTTCCTTGAAGATAGCTGGAAGCGGGAAGAAGGTGGCGGCGGGCGCTCCCGCGTGATGGAAGGCGGCCAAGTTTTTGAAAAAGCAGGCATCAATTTTTCAGATGTTCTAGGTAATCAACTCCCTGCCTCAGCCACCGCCAAGCGACCACAGCTCGCTGGTGTTAACTTTCGCGCGATGGGTGTTTCGCTTGTCGTGCATCCGAGCAATCCTCACGTGCCGACCACGCACATGAACGTACGCTACTTCTACGCTGAGCCGAATGACTGCGAGCCAATCTGGTGGTTTGGCGGAGGCTTTGACCTCACGCCCTACTATGGTCAACGCGAAGATGCAATCCATTGGCACCAAACCGCCCGCACCGCTTGCCAAGCCTTCGGCGATGCGCACTACCCAAAGTTTAAACAAATCTGCGACGAGTATTTTTACCTTCCCCACCGCCAAGAACCACGTGGGATCGGTGGCATCTTTTTTGACGACTACGCCGAGGGCGGCTTTGAAGAAGCTTTCGCTTTTATGCAATCCGTTGGTGACCATTTTTTGCCTGCCTACCAGCCTATCGTCGCCCGACGCAAAGCCAAGGATTACACTGAGGCGCAACGCCAGTTCCAGCTCTACCGCCGAGGCCGCTACGCTGAATTCAATCTCATCTACGATCGAGGCACCCACTTCGGCTTGCAATCCAATGGCCGCACCGAATCAATCCTCATGTCGCTACCTCCACTCGTCCGCTGGGACTACGACTGGCAACCCGAAGCAAACACGCCTGAGGCTGAACTCTACAAAGTTTATCTCAAACCACAAGACTGGGCGGATCAAACAATTCTCGATTCCTAATTTTTTTGTAATGACTCCTCGCCAACGTTTCCTCGCTGCAGCCCACCAACAAGCTGTCGACCGTCCGCCAATTTGGCTAATGCGTCAGGCTGGACGCTACTTGCCTGAGTATCGCGAACTGAAGAAGCAGTATGACTTTGTCACCATGGTCCGTACACCTGAGTTGGCTGCCGAAGTCACATTGCAACCCATGCGTCGCTTCCCACTCGATGCAGCGATTATCTTTTCAGATATCCTAGTCATTCCCGAAGCCCTCGGACAAGGCTACCATTTCCGCGATCAGGGTGGCATCGGGATGGACTACCTACTCGACACGAAGACCAAGATAGAAGCCCTAGATAATACCAAGATTGCAGAAAATCTTAAATATGTAGCCGACGCTCTGACCCTAAGCCGAAGTAAACTAGGCGAAGACACTGCATTGCTAGGCTTCTGCGGCTCTCCATGGACGCTGGCATGCTATATGGTCGAGGGTGGCTCCGCTAAAGACTTCGTTAAAATTAAGCAACTCGCTTGGGATCAGCCCGAGCTTTTTGAAATGCTCATGCAAAAGTTAACCGATGGCATCGTTGAGTATCTCCACATGCAAATCGACGCCGGCGCGGACGCCCTGCAAATCTTTGACTCATGGGGCTCGATTTGCCCCGCCACGCACTATGAGGCTTGGTCGCTACGCTGGATCCATCATATCATTAAGGAAATCAAAGAGCGCGTGCCCGTGATCCTATACGCTAAAGGTATGGGACAAAAAGTGCCCGAACTCATGCAAACGGGCGCGAAGATCCTTAGCCTTGATTGGACAATGAATCTTCGTAGTATGCGCCAAAGCATCGGTCACGGGGCAGCAGTACAAGGTAACCTCGATCCTGTTGTCCTAACGATGACTCCCGATATCACCCGCCGCGAAGCCCTGCGTGTGCTAGATGAGGCTGGCTATCAGCCCGGCTTCATTTTCAACCTGGGGCACGGCATGATCCCCAGCGCCAAGATCGAATGCGTTGAGGCGCTGATGGAGGTCGTCACTGGCCAGAAGAACGCGTAGTTGCATATTAGGCCCGCAGTCAGGGTCAGCCCCCGCCACCGCATTAGAGCGCTCACATGAGGGCAGGTTCAAGATCAAAAAAGCGAACTACGTTTTAGCAAGCGAGTTCCCCTCAAGCAGCATCGCAATCTTTACGCGAAGCGATTGCACCATAGCTTCTTTGTTAGTCGGATTTTCGGCAATACAGTTAACAATGGCACTGCCGACGACGACCCCATCGGCCGCTTGGGAGACAGTGCGAACGTGGTCAGCCTTGGAGATGCCAAAGCCAACCACAACTGGCATCTCAGTGTGTTGTTTGATTTGAGAAACGTTGCTTGCAATGCTGTCTGACATAGAAGTTTGTTCTCCAGTCACTCCCTCGCGGGAGACGTAGTAGACGAAGCCAGTCGTTGCTTTGCAGATAATTTCTAACCGGCTTTCCGGTGTGGTAGGTGCTACAATGAAGACGGTCTTGAGGTCATACTTCGCGCAGGCTTCAAGGTGCTCGTACGCTTCTTCCGGTGGTAAATCGAGCGTGAGAATACCGTCGAGACCAGCGGATTTAGCTTCAGCTACGTAAGTATCACTACCCTTTGAAAAAACTAGGTTATAATAGGTGTAGAAAACTAGAGGCACTTCGCTGAAATCACGAATAGCGCGAACGAGTTTAAGTAGGCTCTTGCTGGTGCTGCCGCTTTCTAGTGCGCGTTGGGCTGCGAGCTGATTGGTCAGACCATCAGCCAGGGGATCAGAAAACGGCACCCCGATCTCTAGCACGTCAACACCTGATTCAATTACAGCACGACAAGCTTCAACCGAGCTATCAAAGTCAGGGTCACCTGCGCAGAGGTAGCCGACAAAGACGGCACGCTTTTCGTCGCGAGCTTTTGTAAAGGCCTTTTCGATTCGATTCATGTGAGAATTTTTAGATGGAAAATAAGAAGGTAAATATTCAAAAACACAAAGACAAGCTTCACACTTTAATGCCTAAATTTTAACAGATCGAAGCGCCCTAACTATTGCGAATGAGCGCTTTTTCGATTAGAGGCAGCATTTTTCCGCGACGGAAGAGCGTTACTTGACCAGTGCTACCGGAAACGACGATGCAAAGACAATCGACTGCTTGCGTGATGGACGCAGCAGCAGCGTGGCGGCTACCGTAACCGCTGGGCAAATCGTGCGTATAATCGGGAGCATGAATGAGTGAGCCTGCGGAAACGAGTACACCATCCCCTCGGATAATGAACGCGCCATCGATCGAAGAGAGTTCCTTAACCGTCTCATCCATGAAGGGATTGAGGATATTACGGTCCTCATCTTTATATCCATAAAATGGATTCAAAATGAGTGGCTTCGTAAATTCCGAAATGAGCTCAGAATTACCGAGTGTAAAAAGGCAGCCAACAGGGTAACCTTCGCGACCTTCGACAGCTAGTTCGGTGGCGATAGCGAGCACACGCTCGATCACTTCGGGTTTCACGCTAACAGGCAGCATGTCGGACTTACTAGCAAGCGTAGTATCGAACTCGCGCTCAACGTCGACCACAGTAATACTATCGAACTGGTTGCTCTGTGGGAGACCCCCAATGCAACACAAGCGATCTGTACTGGAAAAAATTCCCCGAGTGAGGCCTATCAATACAGCACTGCGCAACTGCGAGAATCGATGGTTGCTATACGCCCGAATCGGGATAACGGCATCAATTTCTTCACGCTCAGCCACAGCATCCGAAGTGCCGTGAGCGATGAGTACCGTCTTGAACGCGTTAAAGGTTTTGCCTACTTCGACTCCCCCTCCGAAGGTATCAGCAAAAACAAGCACCGAGGTACACTGAGCCCCTTTGGCAATCTTAGCGGCTTCGCGCAAGATCAGATTATTAAAACGGTTGTGACGACGGCGCGGCTTATTCTCTTCGCCCGCGAAGACTTGCTTCAGTTCTTTGCGGAAGTCTGTAATCTTAGTGGCGGCACGGAGCCGATCCATATGACCATTGTCTTGGAAAACTCGCGCAAGAGAAGCGAGACTGAAGAGGTAGTTACGCGCATTCTTTGACGCGAGAAGCAGAAAAATGAAGCGTATATCTTCGTACTCAGGCTGGCCATCGTAAACAAGACCCTTAGGGCAGCGCCCAACAGCGACCATGTATGGACGCTTCATCTTGATACGGGCATGAGGTAAGCAAACACCATTACCTAGGTAGGTCGTCATTTGCTTCTCACGATCTAGCAGATCCGCTAGTAAACCCTTTTTAGTGATGCCGCGCTCTTTGGTGACGTCGCAGACAGATAACAATTCCGATACCGCACTCTCAAAATCCGTGCTTTCTATGTCAATAACGCGGGATTTGGCGATGTATCGATCTATGCGCATTTTTTAAAGATCACTGATCCCATTCGATTGCGCCCTTTTTTAACTCATAGAAGAGACCGAGTATGAGGACGAAGAGGAAGAAGAATACCGGCATGATAATGGGTAGATTTGCCGCCAGAAATTCACGAAAAACCATGACCCAAGGTATCAAAAAGACGACCTCGATATCAAAAAGGATAAACAGCATCGCGGTGACGTAAAATTTAACCGCGAAGCGGGCGTGCCCCGAACCCTCAGCCAGCATCCCGCATTCGTAAGGTGTATTCTTAATCTCAGTATCCTGACCACGTTGTCCGAAAATATGCGACGCAACAAGAACAACGACACCAACACTGGCTGCGATTAAGATTTGAACAAGAATCGGATAGTAGTCCGCGATTTGCATAGCCTCTGAAGGAAGTCTGCTTTGGCGGGGACTTCAAGGCGTTTCTACGAAGAATCGAAGAAAGTCACTTCGTTCGCCCCATACTACCATGACCTCATCCGACGGAGCCATGACTCTCCCTCAGGCTGCTCGACTAAAGGAGCGCCATTTACAGGCTTCGAACGCACGCGCACTCCGCTGTCAGGTAGCGCGACTACTTGCACTTGGATGCGGTCACGATCAAACTCTCCTAGTTGGAGACTGGCCGCGAAGGGCAACTGCCGAGGGATCGGTTCAATTTCGGGAAAGCCTTCGAGCAGACGCATCGCATTAATCCGGTCGTAAAGCAGCCGATCCAGTGCAACGGGGTCGCTGCTCATCCAGAGCAGTGGTTCGGCGCGAGTATAGATCGAATTAAAGAAAGGACCAGCGATAAACTGGTAACGCTCTAGCGAGACGAAATTGAGTACAAGGCGCTCTTGCAGTTCGGGAATCGCAGCGATTTCGGCAACAGCGGCCGAGGCAGTTGCTTGATTTACGAGGAAGCGCCGACTGTTACTTACGTTCCACAGGGTCGCATTAGCCAGAGCCCCATCGATACCAAGCGCGGGATCGTCGACACCGACGGGGAGGTTGATCCAGAAATCAACCTCAAAGATTAACGGCTTTGGAAGGAAACTCTTTCGCCCGAGCGCGCCTTCGGCAAGCTGCGTAGCTCGTCGCGTCTCCAAGAAAAGTTGTGGTTCTTGCAGCATGGCTGGCGGTAGCGGGCTATCGTAAAACCAATCGGCGTCGTAATATTGCTCCGTATCTAAGGCCAAGACGGGGCAACCTTCAAAGCCAACCGTGGATTCGCTAAGCGGGGGCATCACTCCCGCTTCTCGTAGATTGTGCGCGGAGTCATCGATAATTAAGATCGAGCGGCGATCATAACCTCGTGCTTCCAGCATTTCGACAACCGCACGGATGAGTTGCAAAGGTGTGCTCAATCCCGTTCGACCGCGCGTATTAATTTTAAGAGCCACTTTTGCCCGCTTACTTGGCATGATTACCTGTCCGACCTCGCGCTCATAAGCAGTCACCAGTCGTTCCACCTCTGTATAATAAAGGCTATCCTCTGCGACCGGTGACTCCCAGACCAAACCAAGTGGTGCCCGCGGAACTAAAGAAGCGCTTACAATAGTGCTGAAGCTAAGTAAAATAAGAGCAGCAAGAGAAACACGTATGTAGCCGACTATTCGCCTATCCACTTGACAGCTATAAAGTGGAAACGAGAGTAGACCCGTTGTCGATTTGTTGCTATCTGCAATCACAGACCAAACACAATTCCCGCCCATGTTAAATGCAAACTTCAAAAGCGTATTCTTGATCACGCTCATCACGATCTCTGTTTGGCTCGCAGGTTGCAAAAGTCCTGAAGAAAAAAAAGCTGCGCTAATCAAAGATGCCCTCAGCCTCTCGGAAAAAGGCTCCAACGCCGAAGCCCTAAAGATGCTTGAAGAACTCGCCACTCAGTATCCGGACGACATAGTAATTCTCAAATCAATAGGGCTAATCTATAAAGCCGATGGTGATGAAGGCATGGCCTCCCTTTTTCTTGAACAAGCTTACCTCCAATCCCCTGACGACAACGAGCTACTTTTTCAGACTTACCAAAGCCTAGATGCCGCGAAGCAACCCGCTAACCACCTTCTCGAAAAGCTCGCCGAGCGAGCACCTGAGGCCATGACCCCCGAACTCTGGACACGACTCGGTCAGGCTAGACAAGCGGCCAACCAAGTGCAGCCCGCTTTAGACGCGTTCTTAAAAGGAGTCGAACCCGACAAAGCCAAGCCCGCTCCCGAAAGCGCTGCAGCCATTGGTCAACTTTTCGTCAAAGTTGGCAATCTACCCCAAGCTGAGTCCTGGTTAAAAATGGCCGCTGACAGCGACGACCCAAATGCACTGACAGCACTCTTTAACCTACTCGAAATTAATCTTCGCCAGAATAATTGGGCAGACGCCGAAGCTACAATCGCGCAACTCGACACACAATTCCCAGGAGCCGTCGAAGCGAGCCAGTGGCAACAAGCCCGCCAAGAACTTGTTCGCTGGCGAGAGTCACAGGAAGAAATGAAGGCCACGCTTGCCAAAGCCCAAGCCAATAAAAAAGCCATTGAGACTGAAGCCAGAGCAGCTACTGTAGAGATAGAGACTAGCCAAGTCGTCAAATCCGACGAAGATTCTGGTGGAAGTGAAACTGTCATAACCGAAGATAAAGCCCAGATCATCGCTGATATGGAAGCCGCCGAAGCCATGGCTGACGCCCCAGCAATAGAAATCGCTGAAGAGGCAGACGACCTCATTGAAGACAACAAATCCATCGCATCCGATCCTAGCATCACACTAGATACTACCGACCCTAAGACCACTGCCGAAGTCGATTACAGCCAAGTAGCCACAGTAGAAGTAACTGCCGTCGAGCAAGCACCTACTCCAATTGTGGAGGCCTTCCCTACCTCGGAGGCTGAGCCTACAACCGTAACCCCTCCTCCAAGTAGTCCACCACAGACGGTCGAAGAGCTGATGGCAGACGCTGAGACCGCGACGCTTGACCGCGATTTTAAATCCGCCATCCGTAAATATTGGACAGCAATTAGTATTGCCAACAACCGCGCCGAAGTCTGGAACCTTCTCTCGCGTGCCTACCTCGTCGACGGTCAGCTTAACAATGCAGAGACGACCGCCCTTGAAGCCGTCCGCCTAGAACCGCGGCGAGTCGCCTACACGCTCGACTACCTACGCGTCGCACAACGTTCGCTGGCGCCTGAAGACTTCCTCGCCGAGCTAGAGACCGCTTACGCCCGCTTCCCAGTCAGCCCAGAGATTACCCTCTCAATCGCCAGAGGCCACGAGCTTATCTCTCAAGACCGCTCCGCCGCGCGCAACCTTTATCTCCGCTTCATCGACATCGCGCCCAATCATCCCCTCATCCCTCAAGCACAAAACGCAGTTGCCCGACTTCGCTAACTGGCTTAAGGCCTGAGCAAATTTAGACCTTACCTTTACACCTTCACACTTTCCAGCCGCTCTTGCCTCGCGTTAAACAAAGCTCCATCGAGACCCTCAAGCACCAAGTTAACTTGGTCGACGTCGTTTCGCCCTATGCCCAGCTCAAGCGTGCAGGTCGATCATGGAAGGGTCTTAGCCCGTTTACTCAGGAAAAGACGCCATCCTTCTACGTCCATCCTGATCGCGGCTTTTATAAATGCTTCAGTACGGGCGAAGGCGGCGACTGCTTCACCTTTATCATGAAGCAGGAAAACCTAGAGTTCATTGAAGCGGTCGAGTTCCTTGCCAAGAAATTCAACATCACTCTAGAATATGAAGCAGGTGGCCCCTCCCACGAAGAAGTCTCCCTGCGTAAACAAATCTTCGAGTTGCACGAAATCGCTACCACCTGGTTCCATCAGCGGTTCCTTGAATCTAAAGAGGCCGCTCCCGTGCGCGACTATTGGAAAAATCAACGAGGCTTTACTCCAGAGACCGCTAAAGAGGTCAAAATTGGCTACGCTCCCGCCGCCCGCGATGCTTTTGCACTGTATTGTAAAAAACGCAACTTATCCACTGCCGCAATGCACCAGTCCGGCCTATTTTTCGCCCGAGATGGCGAACGAAATCACGAATATTTTAAGTCCCGCTTTCGTGGTCGACTCATGATCCCCATCCGCGACGTGCAAGGCCGCGTTGTCGCCTTTACTGCTCGCCAGCTACCACAGACCCCAGAAGACGATCCCGCTCGCGAAGCTAAATACGTTAACTCGCCAGAGACCCCCATCTTTCACAAAGGTCGCATTCTCTTTGGTATGGATCACGCTCGTACTCACCTAAAAGATGGCAGTAGCTTCCTCCTAGTCGAAGGTCAACTCGACGCCATCCGCTGCTGGTCCGTCGGCTTACACACCGCCGTCGCGCCGCAAGGTACAGCCATCACCGACGACCAGATGCACCTACTGCGCCGCTATGAACCAAACAGTATCGAATGCCTACTAGACGGCGACTCCGCCGGTCGCAAGGCTGCTCTCCGAGCCCTGCCCCTCGCCTTTAAGGCTGGTCTCGAATTTCGTTTCCTCCTACTACCCGAAAAGACCGACCCAGACGACCTCCTCCGCGAACAAGGTTCCAACGCATTAGAGGGGCTTCGTAAAACGGCCAAAAGTGGCATCGAGCTGCTCATCGCTGACAACCTTCCCGAAGACCGCGCCCCCACTACTCATGAAAAGACCACTGCTCTGCGCGCTGTATTTGAGCTGCTCCATCACGTGCCCTCCGAAGTCGCCCGCGAGGACTATATTCAGATCGCAGCGCGTCTTGTTAGTGTTGATCCGCAAGCGGCACTACGCGACTTTCAAAAAGTCCCTGCACCTCGCGCTAATTTCAAAGGCGAACAAGCGCCCAAACCCAGTCCAAAACCCGCGCAAGACCCGCTATTGACACAGGCCACTTGGGAACTACTTTGGCTCATTCTACATCATCCAGAATACGGCGATCAGCTTTCAGAAATTATTGATTACGAATGGATTAATATAAACTCGACAACAGGTAAGTTGCTCTCCCGTCTTTTAGCCGAGTTGAGCGAGGGCATGATCGATTCAGTCGAACAAATAGAAAACATCATCGACAGCGTTGAAGAAAGACAACTCCTTGCCGACATCCACTCACGAGAACTCAGCGTGGAGGAACCTACCAAACAAATTGTATTTTGCCTAGAGCGCCTTAGGCGAAAATTTGTTGAAGCTCAGATTAAAAATTTGGAACAAAAGATCATCAATTCAGACCCTGATACACAGATACGCCTCATGCGAGAGCGCAAAGAAATCCTTAGCAAAGTTTCGCACCCTCTCGAGCTCGAACTTCAAAGATAGCACCACTTTATTTTAATAGATTATGTCAGCAGCGAAAAAGAAAACCGTCAAAAAACCAGCTAAGAAAACCGCCGCAAAAAAAGCACCGGTGAAAAAGAAAGTAGCCAAGAAAGCGCCTGCCAAAAAAACTGCAGCTCCAAAGAAAAAAGCCGCTCCTGCTAAAAAGAAGTTAGCCGCAAAAAAAGCACCTACCAAAAAGGTCGCCACTAAGAAAAAAAATGTGCCCGCCAAAAAGAACTTAGCCGCCAAGAAAGCACCTGCTAAAAAGAAAGCACCTGCCAAAAAGAAAGCGCCTGCCAAAAAGAAAGCACCTGCCAAAAAAGTCGCTATTAAGAAGAAAACTGCATTACCGAAAAAGGAAGCTATCAAGACTCCGATTAACACAACTCGCGCCAAGACCATCGACACCAGCGATGACACAAGTGACGCCAAGCTCGCAGCGGCTACCAAGAAAGCGATTAAGAAGCGAAAGCTTTCGCCAAAAGCGCAGGAAAAGCTTAACGAGCGCATTCGAAATCTGATACGCCTTTCTAAAGAACAAAGCTTCCTCACCTACAAGGACATCAACCAAGCCCTGCCCGATTCCGTCAACAACCCTGATGAAATCGAAAACGTTATTTCAATACTGCAAAACCTCGAAGTTGACATTCTCGACGACAACGAAGTTGAAGCCTTCAAGGCGCGCCAAGAAGAGACTGAAGAGAAGGAAGTCCGCACCTCGCAAAACGATATTTTGGACGATCCAGTCCGGATGTATCTCAAACAAATGGGGCAAGTTCCTCTCCTGACTCGTGAGGAAGAGGTCGCGATCTCAAAGCGTATCGAGAAGGCTGAGCTTAAAGCGCAAGATGCCCTCTTTTCCACTGCCCTCACACTCGAATTCCAAAACAGCGTCGTCACAAAACTCCTCAACCGCGAAGAACGCTTCGACCGCGTAGTGTTAGATAAGAAAATCGAAAGCCGAGAAGCTTATTTTAATAGTCTACCAAAACTCCTCGAAGAAGCGCACCGAATCGGCGAGCGCATCTACGCCGCGTGGGATAGCCATATTAACGCCAGTAACGAGTCGAACGCGAAACGTGCCCGAACGCGAATGGTCAAATATGAGGAAGAGCTTCGTAAGGTGCTACGTAAGTATTGCCTTAAATTGAAATGCTTCGAAGAATTCCTTAAGGATCTCACCCCCATTTACCGCGAAGTCTCTAGCCTCCATGGCGACATCGAGGCCGCTGAAATGGTCTCGACACGCAGCAAGAAAAAGTTCGACGCCAAAGGCACCAACAAGCGGCTCGAAGAAGTTAAGGATGAATTCAAAATGAACTCGCGCGAGTTCGTAGAAATTATTCGTCTCGTACGCCTTGGCATGCGTGAGGCGCACAAAGCCAAGACCGAAATGGTCGAAGCCAATCTGCGTCTCGTTATTTCGATCGCTAAAAAATACACCAATCGTGGCCTCTCCTTCCTAGATCTGATTCAAGAAGGTAACATGGGCTTAATGAAAGCAGTTGAGAAATTTGAATACCGCCGTGGCTATAAGTTCTCTACATATGCTACCTGGTGGATTCGCCAAGCGATCACCCGATCCATCGCCGACCAAGCGCGCACGATTCGTATCCCCGTGCATATGATCGAGACCTTAAACAAGGTCATGCAGATACAGAAGCAACTCCTACAGGAGCTCGGTCATGAACCCACTGCCGAGGAAGTCGCCGACGAGATGAATCTCCCCATCGAGCGTGTTCAGTCCATCATGAAGATGGCTCAGCAACCGATCTCCTTACAAAGCCCAGTCGGCGATTCAGACGACACCAACTTCGGTGACTTCATCGAAGACAAAGGCGCCGAAAATCCCTATGACATGACGGCTTACAGCCTACTTCGCGAAAAGATAACTGACGTGCTCGACTCGCTGACCGAGCGTGAACGCCGCGTTCTCTCGCTTCGCTTTGGCCTTGCCGACGGCTATTCACGCACGCTTGAAGAAGTGGGACGCCAGTTTAAGGTCACCCGCGAGCGTATACGACAAATCGAAGCCAAAGCACTCCGTAAAATGCGCCACCCTACCCGCATCCGTCAGCTCCACGGCTTCTTTGAAGGCGACATCAATCTCGAAAAACCCGGCATGGACAGCATAAAACGCGAGAATGCTAAGCATCAATAAAGTTGCACAGGTAAACTGCCTACCTGAGTCAAAATAAAACAATATGCCCCACAAAAACCTATTTTCCTTTGTACTCGCTGCAGTATTACTCTCCATGTTAGGCGGTTGCGGGGGCTCTCGTAGCGTGCGCGTAATCGAAGGTAATGAACAGATCCGATCTGCTCTTACTGGTAGCGTCTATGCCAGCGACCAGTCGATCATTGTTCACGTCAATGAGTTCGATCGACTAGCTACCCTGCGTAATGCTCGCAGTTTTCCCAAATCTACTTTCCTTGAAACCTGCGATAGCGAGGGAAACAAATCTGCTATCCTCAAGACCCGAGGAAACCGCCCCACTGGGCTAGGCACCGCCGATATCGTTGAAGGTTTACCCAAAATCAACGATCGCGCCACTCCCGTCAATGCTGCTGAAAATATCCGCCTAGGAAAAATATATCGTGACCTCGACGCAGAATAAATTCTGGTTAAAGTACAAATTTAATCATCGAGTTATGCCAGCTTTTTGCTAAATATTATAATTTATCCTTTTAGTTTCTTGGGGAACAGCCATTATAGAAATCACACGGAACAAACCTTCCCTATCTACCAACTCTGCGCTACTCGCGCTAAAAAACTTTCCATCATGAATACAGTCGCTTTCGTATCAATACCTAATGGACCAGAGATGCTTCTGATCTTCCTTATTGTCTTACTACTTTTCGGTGCTAAGCGCCTGCCAGAGCTATTCAAGTCCCTTGGCAAATCAATCCGTGAGTTTAAGAAAGCTACCACAGAAATTGAAGAAGACATCCGCACCGCTATGGACGAAAAGCCTGAAAAGCCATCTGCTGATGCAACAGACTCAGAACAACCGTTCATGCAAGTTGAAGCAGAGGGCGAAGTTGAAGCAGAAAGTGTAGATGCACCCTCTGAAGAGGAAAATACGGACAAAGCCTAATAAAGTTAGCTGCTCCGTTTGTCTGTCGCCACAGCGCAATACTTTCTCCTAATCCTCATCGCGTAAACCAGACATCAGCGCTGAAGTCTCACGCTGTATGCCTTGGCGGCAGAGGCGGCTGACAGGGTAGATATCTTGAGCGGCTAGATAGGCTGCGAGCGAACCAGCGTGATGACCGTCTTCAGCTTGACGCTCAGCACGGTCAATTTGGAGCACGAAATCCGCTACGCGGGAAGCTAACTCAGCGCGAGCTTGATTCATTGGGCCATCACTCGGGTCGATTTTAGCGGCCTCAACTAATAGCTCCCATGCGGCATAAGATTCGCCCTGTTTGACGAGTTCCTTGCTTTGGTTCACCAAAAGATCAATCCGTGCGACTTGCTCGACCACCTCCATCAGAAGTGGACGCCGCTGTGGATCATCCGCCAGCGCAAATCCTAAATCCATACGGCGTTCGTAAATACCACGACGATCCATGCGCTTGTAGAGGTCATCGAAAATCTGCAGGCCTTGCGAACCAGCGGTGGCAAGCTTAGTCGTCTCTTGCTGAAAATCACGGATCGCGGGGTTGGACGGCCAAATTTCAATCGCTGTCTGCAGCTCAGAGCGAGACTTATCGATATCACCAAGATTCCGATACTGGGAAGCAGCAAATACAGCCATATCACTCATACTTTTAGCAGTTTCGACGGCGGAGAGCACTCGATTTTTAGGGAAATCTTCTGCTAGTTTGTAAATTTCATTGGCGAGTTCAGAAACGCCTATGTAGTCTTTAGATTCGGCGAGTTCGCCTGCTTCAATCAAGCTGCGATAGAGGTCAAGCAAGTGGCGGCGTTGATCGACTGGGGTCTTGTTCAGTTCAGTCAGATATTCACCAAGGAAAAAGACTTCCTGCAAACGCTCCAACGCAATGAGGCTACGTTTCTCCTCATAAGCGGTGTTGACCGCATCAACACCCTTATTGACATCATTGATCGCTTCGCGGGCGATGAAGGTCATACTATCGACGGTGAAGGCGAGATCGCTGCCCGGCAGGAATTCTTGAAGTTGATCTTTGCCCACTTCAAGTGACTGGTGAGAGCCCTTAAAAATCGATTGGTAGAAGCCTGCAAGGACCAGCGCGTGCTCAAAGCGACGTTGGAGCATGAAGCTGACGATCTGGCTTTGGAACTGAAGCTTCGCTTGCAGGCCAGTCATGGCGGATTGGGTTTCTAGGGCGATAATGCGCGCTTCGGTCTCGGCTAAGTCGAGCATGCGAAAGGCGGCTTCAGAAGTGATAGAATCGGTACCATCGGAAACAACTTCCTCCCCTTCACCCTGAGGATTGCTACTTTCACCAAGACGTTTCTCACGGATATTTTTCAGCGCCAGCGCACGATTGGCGACAACTTCCTGTTGAAATTGACGCACTTGGGAGAGCTCACGCTGTGTCATGGTGACGCCACGACTCTCTTTGCGAATACGCCAGGCATTGAATACTTGGTTGGCTACAATGGTGCTGTTGCCGCCATCAAGGTCGAAACGGGAAGCGCGGAAAAGGAGTTCCCAAGTATCAAGAATTGCATCGTCGCTTTTATTGTTAGAGACGGAAAGCCGATCAATAATATCGGCCATCAACTGCGCATATTGCGTCTCTTCTTCAGTCGGTGAGGCGAGCAGGAAGCGCTCGAAACGAGAGCGGAAAGCGCGTTGTTCTGAGAGGTTGAAGTTCTTTCCCTTCCAATCGAAGCTACCGTTCTCAAAGTCCAGTGAGTCGCTGCTTGGGTCGAAGACGCGGTTGGCCATTTCGAGAAAGGTGTTACTTTCGAACATGCCGCCAGCGGGGGCAGACGCGCTGGCCTGCGCTGCCTGTGGCATGGGAGTTACACCGCTTGTCGGAAAGCCACTAGTAGGTACGCCTTGCGCCGAAGTAAAAGAAGTGAAAGAAGCGAAGGCCACAATGCCTAGACTAATACTTTTGTAGTGCTTCCACATAAATGAGCCCTCCTTGTTCAATGATGGCCTGCAACTCATAGCGCTGACCTACGTGTAAATTATCACCAGCAGACTCCGACACGAAAACTGGCAAGCGGGCCTCACTACCCTCAGCATGCACTGCAAGGACCCGACCGAAACCTTTTTCCCATTTAAGCTGCTCGTCAATCTGCACACGAAGCATGTAGCGGTTCCCAAGGAAGTCGCCTGGCTTTTGCAGATAAGTATCGATCGGCAACAGCTCAAGGTCTGAGCTTTTTCCGTCGCCACAAGAACTGAATAAAAGCATCCCTGCGAGTAAGCTCAACGCGAAGGCGTAGCGAGCGAGTTTGCCTCGTGCCCCACATTCCCCTTGGTCTCGACTGGCCTGAGTAATCTCAGGCACTTCGCGTGATGTAATGAGAGGCATAAAGGATGACATCGCAGTGTAATGATAAAAGTTACTCTAGAGTTAATCCCAGCGTTTTTGCTGGCAACCCCAAAAGACCATGGCTGCGCCGACGAGAAAATGAAGCAGAAGCACGATTGCGGCCAATTCAGTCGTAGGAATCCACTCATTAGAATCGACCCGATAGGCATCGTAGAGGCGCGTATCACGCATTGATCCGAAATACCCGCCCCAGCCCCAGTAGGCGTTGATAAAGGGGCGGCAGATCCAGACCAAGACTTCAGGCAGCGCTAACACGATTCCTGAGAGCGGCAACTGAAAGCCAACTAAATAGACCGAAAGAAGCGAAGCTTTGTCGGCCGAGTTAAAGATAGCCGAGAAGCCAAGACAAATTGCAGTCATTGAGACACAGCTCAAAACTAGGACGACGGCCTGAGGCAAGGATGCTCCGGGAAACTCACAGATGTATTTTACAAAGCCCATCATCCAAATGCCTTGAATCACCGCAATGAGTGAGGCGAAGATAAGCTTACTCGAGGCATAGGATACCGCGCTGAGGCCTGCGAAGCGCTCTTTTTCAAAGATTTGACGCTCGGCAGCGATCTCGCGTGCGCCGTTGTTACTTCCCATGAGGGTAAGCAAAATCACCTGAAAGAGAATCAAGCCCGTGACTAAGGAAGCCATTTCCAAAGCATCAACCCGGTAACGTATGCCCGCTTCAATCTGCTCGACGGCCCCGTTCCCCGAGTCCATAGCCAGTCCGCGTAGCTGGGGGATGCCATCCCAAGCAAAGATCGTGACCAGTAAAGGAAAGCCGATGGTGATACCCAGCGTCAGTAGCCAATAGCCGGGGTCGCGTTTGAAAAGAAGTGTACGCCGTTTTAAGAGCGTCCAAGTCTGCGCCAGCGGACCAGGCGAGGGCGGCGAAACCACTGCGGCAAGCGCGTCGTCTGGCGCGTAATCCGACGATTCTGCTATCCAGCATTCGCGCCAATACTCGACCGGGTGCTTGTTAAGTTGCTCATACAAGTGCAGCGCATCGGGGATGCCGAAGTAAGCATTCATCGTATCGAGTCTCCCCTGAAAGACGACCACGCCTTGATAGACAACTGTGATCCAGTCGAACTCATCCAGCTTCGCTAAATTATGGATGATGCAAATGAAAGCTTTCTCCCGCTCATCGCGTAAGCGCTGGAGAACCGCAATAATCTGATCCTCCGAACGTGGATCGAGTCCGCTCGTCACTTCATCGCAGACCAAAGTCTGAGGGTCGCCGACCAGCTCGAGGCCAAGGCCGAGACGGCGCAGTTGTCCGCCGCTGAGATCGGAGACACGTTTATCTCGGTGCTCAGCCAGACCGATACGTTGCAGAATTTCGTCTAATCGCTCTTCTTTGACCCTGCGCTCACGAACGCAGAGATCGAGCGCATAAGAGAGCGCTTCCTCGACTGAGAGCCGCTCATGCGCGATACTGAACTGGGGCGCGAAAGAGAGTTTTCCTTGCAGATCAATGCTCTGGGTCACGGCTTCACCCGCGTAGCTGACTTCCCCGTCGCTTGGTAAAATACCCAGCATCGCTTTAACCAAAGTCGTCTTGCCACAGCCCGATGGCCCAATCACAGCATTGAGCCCTTTCGGTATGAATCGTGCCGTCGCCCGATCGAGGATACGCGTGCCCGAAGGTTGAATGACGACAGAAAGGTCCTTACATGCTAGCATTATTGAGACAAATTAACTTTGCTCACGACAGAAAAGCCAGCATTTTGATCATCATGTTGTCTTTACGAAAAATCCTTACCGCCCTCCTACTCATAGCATTCAGCTGCCAAATCTCCGCTGTCACCGTGACAACACGCGGTGTGCGGAACCAAGCAATCTACTCGATCGAATTTCCCGAAGAGACCCGCACCTATTCCGGCAGCGAGGCTGGCGTCCAATCTATCTCGATACAAGATTACATCACAAGCAACTTCCGAGTGATCGAGCTCAATATCGTCACCCAAGGTAGCGCGCTCTTACGTATTTATTATAGCCGCCCGCTCCGTCCAGGTGAACTACAGCAAGCCATGAGCGACGGTCTCGGCGCAGCGGGCATTCCCGGTGGCAGTTCCATCATCCAACGTCCACTCCCCCCTCAAGTGCAAGCCATAGCCGACCGCGCTGCCGGCGTGAGTGAAGCAGTCACAGGCACTGAAGTCATGAAAGAATACCCCATCGCCACCCACGCGCATACCATAGAGTTCCGCATTGGCAGCCGCGACGAGCTTCTCGATCTTCATCAAGAACTTAAAAAGCACTGGCTGAAAGAACCCGCTTTTTTTGAAGGCGGCCAAATCGTCAGCGAAGACGAATCTAGCGACAAAGAGATGAAGCCACGTAGCCTCGGCGGCACACTATTTAAAGTGGAGGAATAATACTGAAAATCCTAGTGATCTTACTTATCCGCCACGTAAATCACGTAGGCGGCACGCTTTGAACCCGCGTGGACTTTAGCCCGAATGTGCCCCACTCGGAATCCAACTGTTTCCATACGCGCCTTAAAGTTGGGATCTTCGCCCGCCGACCAGAAGCCCGCACGACCGCCAGGCTTGAGTAACTTACGCACCGTGCGCAGGCCCTTGTGTGAATACAGTGAGGTATTTGTGGCCTTGACCATACCCGTTGGCCCGTTGTCCACATCAAGGATCACAGCATCATAGCTCTGTGCATCGCCTTGCTTAATTCTTTCGACAGCATCAGCTTCAATCACCATGACCCGTGGGTCATCAAGCAAAGCACCATTTAAATCCTTCAAAAACTCACGATTCCATTCCACCACCTTCGGCACCAACTCGACCACATCAACCTGCGCATCCGCACTCAATCCCTCCAAGACCGTTCGCAAAGTAAAGCCTAGCCCAAGTCCACCGATCATGACGCGTGGCTTGGGCTCCTTTCTGACGAGTTCAATCCCTAACTTACCTAATAAAAGCTCCGAAGCCGACGCCTTCGAGTGCATCAACTCTTGCCCTTGGAAGCTAATGGAATAAGCACCATCATGCTCGTATAGGTACATACGGGCTCCGTCGGGAGTCGTAGATTCAGCAAGTAGATTTCGTGGTTTCATGGGCAGAGAGGGTTCTGAAAATCAAAAACTGGCAACTGTAAACATGTAGGCAACAAGTCGCGCTCCTAAAAAATAAATCACAAAATAAATGCCCCCAAGATTCGACCTCCAGCATTCCCCGATCAATATCCTACCTAAACATGCCCTCGAAAAAAGAATACATCCATCTTCGCGGCGTTCGCCAAAATAACCTCAAAGGCTTCGACCTCAACCTGCCCATTGGCGAACTCACCGTCGTCACAGGCCTTAGTGGTGCAGGTAAATCGTCACTGGTATTCGAGACACTTCATGCTGAAGGTCAGCGCCGCTATGTTGAAACCTTCTCGTCCTACACCCGCCAGTTCATGGATTTACTCGACCGCCCAAAAGTTGACAGCGTGGAGAACATTCGTCCCTCCATCGCTATCCAGCAATCCAATACGGTCAAAACCTCTCGCTCCACTGTAGGCACCATCACCGAACTGGCCGATTATTTTAAGGTCTGGTTTGCTAATGCTGCAACCCTCTATGATCCAGCCTCCGGCGCAGTCATCACCGACGACAGCCCGCAATCAGCATGGAGGAAACTCACCGACAATCACAAAGGGCAACCAGCTCTCGTTACCTTTCCCATCACAAAGCCAGAAAATTTAAGCTGGGAAGAAATCCTGAAACCACTCAGTGGCCAGGGCTACACCCGCGTCTTATTACCTAAGGATAAAGGTGGGGGTGAATACAAGATGATGCGTATTGATGAGCTGGTATCCGCTGACTCCTCGCTCCTCACAAATCACTACTCACTACTGATCGTGCAGGATCGCATCGCGAGCTTGAGCGAAAAATCTCGCTCCCGGTTCATCGAAGCTGCGCAACAAGCCTTTCATTTTGGCAAAGGTCGTATTCAGATAATCGATACAAATATAAAGCTGGTCGCAGGCTTTACTCACGGGCTCAGCTCTCCAATCACAGGCCAAAGCTTCCGCTCTGCCGCTCCAGCGCTCTTCTCCTTTAACTCCCCCCTTGGCGCCTGTTCCGAATGTAGAGGCTTCGGGCGTGTCGTTGAGATCGACGACCGCCTGGTCATACCCGACCACAGCCTTTCGGTCGACGAGGGCGCCATCCGCGCCTTCCAAGGCGAGGTCTACAGCGAAAGTCTTCGCGACCTCCAACGAGCCGCCAAAAAGCATAAGGTTCGCACCAACATCGCATGGTCGAAGCTCAAGAAAAAAGAGCTTCAATTCATCATGGAGGGCGAACCGAAATATAAAGATAACTGTGGTCAATGGTATGGCGTCCGTCGCTTCTTCGATTGGCTCAATCGCAATCTCTACAAAATGCACGTCCGCGTGTTTCTTTCGAAATTCCGCAGCTACAACCTATGCCCAGAATGCAAGGGCGCTCGTCTTAAAGCAGATTCTCTCAACTGGAAATGGCAAGGACACACGCTGCCCGAGCTTTACCAAAAAAGTGTGAGTGACTTATTAGAACTCCTGTCTACCCACTCAGCACTCACCAGTTCTAAAAAAAGCCAGCTAGATACAGACACGGCTTTAAATGGCATTATGACCAGGTTGACATTTTTGAGAGATGTGGGCCTTGGCTACCTCACACTCGACCGCAGTTCTCGTAGCCTCTCTGGCGGTGAGACTATGCGGGTGAATCTCACCTCCTGCCTGGGCTCCTCACTCGTCGATACGCTCTTCGTCCTCGACGAACCATCCGTCGGTCTGCACCCGCGAGACATGGATCGCCTTATTTCCATACTACACCGACTGACGAGCCTAGGTAACACCGTTGTCGTGGTCGAACACGATGAAGCGATCATGCGCGAAGCCGACCATCTCATCGAGATTGGTCCCCGTCCAGGTAGAAGTGGGGGCGAGCTAAGCTTTGGCGGTACTTACAAACATATTCTAAAATCCAATACGCACACCGGGCGCTACCTCTCCGGTCGCGAAACCATCGACGCACCCGATAGTCGCCGAGACACCATTGAAAGCCCCCAACTATCAATCTACAATGCGAGCAAGCACAACCTCAACGAACTGACTGTTCACATCCCGCAACAATGCTTTGTCTGCCTGAGTGGGGTTTCCGGCTCTGGCAAAAGTACGCTGCTCAACAACGTAATCTACCAAAATCTACTGTCGCAAAAAGGCCTCATCGTCGAAGAGCCCGCATCAATCAAAGACATAGAGTCGACTTTGCCGCTCTCTGATGTCGTTCTGATTGACCAAACTCCCGTCAGCAAAACTCCCCGCTCTAACCCTGCGAGCTACAGCAAGGCTTGGGATGAGATTCGAAAGCTATTCGCCAAAATTGAGAGCGCCCAATCCGCTGGCATGGGACCAGGACATTTTTCGTTTAATAGCGGTGATGGACGCTGCCCTACTTGCTCTGGCTTAGGTTTTGAACGCATCGAAATGCAGTTCGTCTCCGATCTCTTCGTCCCCTGCGAAAGCTGCGAAGGACAGCGCTTCAAAGACGAAGTCCTCCAAATTGAGTTTAACGGCAAAAGCATCGCCGATATCCTAGAACTCGACATTGCCGAGGCAGTATTTTTTTTCGGCGATGATCCCCATTCGACAAGCTCAGCGCGTGCTAAAATTGTCCGCTGCCTCCAGCCACTAGTCGAGGTCGGCCTAGGCTACCTGAAGCTCGGTCAGCCTCTTAACACCCTCTCAGGGGGTGAATCCCAACGCCTAAAACTTGTCCGTTATCTAGGTAAGATCAAAAACTACCCTTCTGCCAAAGAAGGGCTGACTAGCTCGCCCAGTCAGAGTGGTGACGGCTCACACGCACTCATTCTCGTCGACGAGCCCACTACCGGTCTGCATCGAGCCGATGTTAAACGACTCATAGGCGTCCTCCAAGGACTGGTTGATGCCGGCAACTCTCTCATCGTGATCGAGCACAATCTCGATATTCTTAAAGTCGCCGACTGGATCGTGGAATTAGGCCCCGAAGCTGGTTCCGCTGGCGGACAAATCATCGCCGAAGGCACTCCCGAGCAAATCATCGAAGTTGAGTGCGAAACCGCCGACTACTTGAGCGAAGCAATCAGCGAAAATTCCATGTCCACTAAACTAGCCGCCGAAGATCTTGTCGCCTACAATCAACAATCAAGGAACAAGGTTTTACGCATCAAGGGCGCCCGACAGCATAATCTTAAAAATATCTCCTGCGAGATCGCGCACAACAAAACCACGGTCATCACCGGCGTCTCTGGGTCAGGTAAATCCACCCTCGCTTTTGACATCGTTTTTGCCGAGGGCCAACGCCGCTTCATGGAATCAATGTCCGCCTACGCGCGTCAATTCGTCGAACAAATGTCTCGTGCTGAAGTCGACGAGGTTCACGGCATCGCCCCCACTGTCGCAATTGAACAACGTGTCACCAAAGGCACTCGCAAGTCTACTGTCGCTACCATCACTGAGGTCGCCCAATACCTACGCTTGCTCTACGCACGCATCGGCATCCAGCATTCCCCCGCAACCGGCGAGGCTGTCGTCAGCCAAAGCGAAGTAAGCCTCCAGAAACGCCTAAGAAGCTTACTCGCCGATTCTAAGTTAAAGACTCTCTACCTCTGCGCGCCACTCATTCGTGGGCGTAAAGGTCACCACGAACCAATCGCAAATTGGGCGCGGGACCATGGCTATTCTATGCTGCGCATTGACGGTCAAGTCGTCCACCTCGACGACTTTAAAAAATTAGACCGCTACGTTGAGCACGACATCGATCTGGTCATAAGTAAACTCACTGCTCATCAACCACCAAGCACCACTTATCAAAGCCTCAATGAGGCCTTGAGATTAGGCAAAGGCAGCGCCTTCCTTATGTCGTCCAAAGGGGAAACTATTTCTCGCCTCTCGACCAAGCGCACCGACCCGACTACAGGCGAAGCTTTCCCTGAGCTAGACCCAAAGCACTTCTCGTGGAACAGTCCGCGCGGCTGGTGTACCTCATGTCGCGGCTATGGCCAACTCTTTGACTGGATGTCTGCCGAAGCTCGCGAAGAGCCTGCGACAGGGACGAAAACTTCCTTCGATCACCTCGACGACCTTGAAGACGGTGACACCTGTCCCGACTGTTGTGGCAAGCGGCTAAATGCGCTTAGCAGTGCCGTCAAGTTACCACTCAAATCAAGAATCAAAGATTACGAATTAGGACTTGGTGAGAACGTTTCACTACCTGAACTTTTAAAACTCACGCCCTCACAGTTGCTCTTGGTTCTCAAGAACCTTAAGACAAACAAACGCTCAAAGCCGGTCCTCGACGAACTCCTTCCCGAGATCGAAGAGCGCATGCGCTTCATGGATCGTGTCGGGCTCAACTACCTCAGCCTCGATCGTGCCACCGCTACACTTTCCGGGGGTGAAGCTCAACGCATCCGTCTAGCCGCGCAACTCGGATCAAACTTATCAGGCGTGCTCTACGTCCTCGACGAGCCGTCCATTGGTCTGCACGCACGGGACAATGCGAAGCTCCTAGAATCCCTCGATCAATTACGTAAACGAGGTAATACCCTTGTCATCGTTGAGCACAACGAGGCCACCATGCGAAGGGCTGACCAAATTCTCGACCTAGGCCCCGCCGCCGGTGTTCATGGCGGTGAGATCGTAGCCAAAGGTAGTCTGTCAAAAATTAAGAAAAGCAAGCGTTCCCTCACTGCGCAGTATTTACGAAAGCAAATGCAGCACCCACTTCGCGGTGAGCACCGCACGCTGCCCACCAAATGGAGCCCGCGAAAAAAGAACAGTAAGGAGCAATGGATTACACTTCAAGGTGCCGCCCTACGGAATCTTAAAAGCTTCGATCTACAAATCCCAAAGCAGCGTCTCAACGTCGTCTGTGGTGTATCCGGCGCAGGAAAAAGTACTCTGATTCGCGACTTATTAAAGCCATTAGTTAATGCTGCCATCGAAACCAAATCAGCAAAACTGACTGCCCAATCAAAGCCCCTCACTGCATCGGATTGTTTCAAGTCTCTTCAAGGCGCAGACACAATTCGCAAATTGATCGAGGTCGACCAATCTCCTATTGGCAAAACCCCGCGCTCCACCCCTGCAACCTATATCGGTGCCTTCGAGATTATAAGGGACATTTTTGCCAAGCTACCCGAGGCTAACATGCGCGGCTACAAGCCTAGCACTTTCTCTTTTAATACCAAGGGCGGGCGCTGCGAAAATTGCAAAGGTGCTGGTCGCGTGAAATTAGAAATGAACTTCATGCCCGACGCCTACGTGACTTGCGAGGACTGTAACGGTAGCCGCTATGGCGCCGAACTCGACGAGCTGCGCTGGCATGGCAAGAGCATCGCCGACGTTCTACAAATGAGCTTCGAAGAGGCGGCAAAGTTCTTTAGTTTTCACACCCAACTGAGTAAACTCATGGAATTGATGGTAGAGACAGGACTTGGCTACATCAAGCTAGGACAATACTCGCCCACCCTCTCCGGCGGTGAAGCCCAACGTCTTAAACTCGTGAGCGAGCTAGCCAAAGGTATGCCCACCTTCAAAGAACGCCAATACAACAAAGGCCAAGGCAATCTCTACATCCTCGAAGAGCCCACCATCGGCCTCCATCTAGCAGACGTCGAGCGCTTGATCGAGCTTCTCCATTGCCTTGTGGACAAGGGCCACACCGTGATTGTGATCGAGCACCACCTCGAAGTGATCAAGGATGCCGACTACCTAATCGAGATCGGCCCCAAGGGTGGTGAAGCCGGCGGTGAGCTTCTATATCAAGGCAAAGTGGGTGGACTCAAAAATGCGAAAGGCAGTGTGACGGCAGATTACATCTTCTAGATCTCTATAGGACCGCCAATCAGTTCAAGCTTTGCATGCTCATTTTCAGCAATGGCCTTGGGCTACGCAAATCATAGTTTTGCCACTTCCCAAACCGATCAACTACTGCTGACTCGCAACAAGTTCAGAGCGCAGGAAAACTGGCTTATCCTTGGTCGAGCTTTTGGCGTCGTAGGCATAACCTGCAGTAGAGAATTCCCTCAAATCCTCTGATTCTTTCAGTTCGTTTTTTACAATGTAATCAGCCATCATACCGCGAGCTCTCTTTGCGTAGTAGGAGATAATTTTATACTTACCCTTCTTTTCGTCTTTGAACACGGGACTGATGAGTTGGCCGTTCAGTTTTGACGGGGTAACTGAAGAAAAATATTCATCCGAGGCTAAGTTCACCACGACACTAGAATGGGATTTTTCAAGATCCCTGTTTAGCAAGCCCGTGATGCGATCGCCCCAGAAATGATAAAGATTCTTACCACGCACGTTCGCCAGTGAGGTGCCCATTTCAAGTCGGTAGGGTTGCATCAAATCAAGCGGACGGAGCACTCCATAGAGCCCTGACAAGATACGAACATTTTCTTGAGCTGTCGCAAAGTCGTCTGCGGACCACCCACTTAGGTTCATGCCTTGGTAGACATCACCTGTAAATGCCAAGATCGCTTGTCGGCTATTCTTTTTAGTGAAGGATGGTGCGAAGTTTTGAAAGCGCTCGTGATTGAGCAAGGCAAGCTTGTCACTGATATTCATGAGTGATCCGACCTCTTCGGAGGAAAGCGCTTTGAGCTGCTCAATGAGCGCAGCCGTGTCCGACTTTAGGCGGGGCTGAGTCGATCGCTCGGTAAGGCACGGCGATTCATAGTCAAGCGATTTGGCGGGGGAAAGAAGTGTTATCATGAGTGAAAAATAAAGCGATGAGCTGAGCATCCACAAACTAGTCGTGCCATTATCCAAAAAACTTCATACTATTCAAGCTCAGCGGGCGCTACTTCCTTCTGCTTAAACATACCTTGCAGCTTGGCATCGGCTGCGGCTTTAAGTTCGGTAACTTCTTCGCTGGTATCTTGAATAATTTTTTCCATCTTCTCTGCGGCAGCATCCCTCACATCCGCAACTTCTTGGGAGGCTTTGTCTACAATCTCTTGCGTCTTGGATTTGACCACTTCAGCAGTCCCGGCCACTTGGCCTTTGGCCTTATCGGCCATTTCAGATAACTGCTCTTTGGATTCGGCAGTAACGGCGTCAGCCGCTTCTTTCAACTCCTGCTTGGTTTCTTCACTACATGCGGTGAAGAGGCATACAGAGAGGACGATAAGTGAGAGTTTTTGCAGTGATTTCATACAGACCTATTTTGAAGGGGAAGAACGGAAAAATTCGCTTATTTTAGAGTAGATCTAAGCTATGTTTGCGTGGAAATTATTACCCGCAGTGGTCGCTTTAACGTAGTCTTTGCGGATGGTAAAATCACCAAAGCGTTCGCCCTCTTCGCGCTCTTTGGCGTAGCTAATGAGAATGGGCTTAAGCTCCTCGATAATCTGTTCGTGAGTGATGGAGGTACGGTAGAGCTTGTTCAAACGCTCGCCGTCAAAACCAGCACCTAGGTAAAGATTATACTTCCCAGGGACTTTACCAACCAAGCCAATCTCGCCGAGGTAAGGGCGGGCACAACCGTTGGGGCAACCAGTGGAACGGATGACGATTTCGTCATTTCGTAGACCGGCTTCTTCAAGGATGACATCGAGGTCGCTAACTAGATTGGGCAAGTAGCGTTCAGACTCGGCAAGAGCGAGGCCGCAGGTAGGCAGTGCCACGCAGGCAATCTGGCTACGGCGCATGCCAGAGGCAGTCTTGTAAGCGTCGAGACCGTATTGCTCGACCATTGAATCGATGGTAGCTTTGTCCTCAGCGGCGACGTTGCTAATAATAAGATTTTGGTTCGCACTCAGGCGAAACTCGCCCTTGTGAACTTTGGCAATTTCGAGCATGCCCGTCTTAAGCAGTTTGTCTTCTAGATCGACTACTCGACCGCCTTCAATGAATAAGCCTAGGTGCCATTTCCCATTAACGCCTTCACTCCAGCCGTAGCGGTCGCAGTTGCTCACGAATTTATAGTCGCGGGCATCTTCGAGCTTGTGGCCAAGGCGTTTCTCTAGCTCTTCGCGGATCCAGTCCTTGCCGAGCCGCTCGACGGTGTATTTAAAACGGGCGTTGGCGCGGTCCTCACGGTTACCATGGTCGCGCTGGATGGTGACGATCTTTTCGGCCACCGCGACGGCTTGGTCGGGCGTACAGAAAGCAATCACTTCGGCGAGGCGCGGGAAAGTCTTTTCGTTGCCATGCGTCATACCCATGCCTCCACCGACGGAGACATTGAAGCCGAGCAGCTTGCCATCTTCGACAATCGCAATGAAGCCGAGGCAATGCGCGAAGACGTCGACGTCGTTGTAGGGCGGGATGGCCATGGCGATCTTGAACTTACGCGGCAGGTAGGTTCTACCGTAAAGTGGTTCAACTTCGTCGCCCTTGCAATCGAGCGAACGCTTGGCAGCTAGTGGGACGGTTAGCTTGATCGGCTCACCGTCGAGCCACATCTCTGAAAATGCTGGCGACTGCGGCTTAAGGTGCGCGTCGATCTGCTCGGTCACGCGTTGCACTTCAGTGTGAATTTCCGAGGCAAAAGGATTCGGGTTGCACATGACGTTGCGATTTACATCGCCACATGCGGCGAGCGTAGTCATGGCGACCTCATTACAGGAGCTGATCACCTCCTTGAGGTTTCCCTTCAAGATGCCGTGCAACTGGATGGCTTGGCGAGTAGTGATTTTCAGCGTATTGAATGCGCAGAAATTAGCGAGTTTATCCATTACCTGCCATTGCTCGGGGGTACATACGCCACCAGGCAGGCAGATCCGAGCCAAGAAGGCGTAGGCTTTATCCAGCTTATGCTTGCGACGCTTGGCGCGCACGTCGCGATCGTCCTGCTGGTAGAGCCCGTGGAATTTAGATAGCTGCTGATCGTCGGCCGCGATGGATCCGTTCGAACTGTCGGCGATGCCTTCGAGAATTGTGCCCCGGAGATAGTTACTGCGGGTTTTAATTCCTTCGTTCTTGTGAAGTTGTGGCGCAGATTGGCTGTCAGAAATCATAATAAATCATCAGTTAGTCGCTTCTTTCCCCCGATGCAAACGCAGAAGCACTCTTGTTTGAAAGAAATACTAATTTATTTAGCCCTTTTCTTAGGTTTGTCACTCAAAAACCTAAGAAAAGAGCTGAAAACGTAGAAATAGGCTAGCGTTTCGGGCGATCTGTGCTTATTTAAAGACTTTTTTACGAGTAGAAACATGAGCACCACCGATCCAGTCGTCCCCCAGACAGCACCCCTTGCCCCCGAGCGAGTGGCCTCACTGAACAGTCTTCTCAAAGGCCTCCAAGCCGATCAGTTACTCTGGGTTGAGGGCTTTATCAGTGGCCTACGCGCAACTTTTGGTGCTGCATCCCACACAACCGACGCACCCATGGCAGTTACCGAACTGACCGTTCTTTACGGTACGGAATCGGGCAACTCCGAAAGTCTCGCCGACCTCACTGTGAAAGCTGCGCAGGGCAAGGGCTTCAAAGCAAAGGCGGTCAATATGGCCGACATAAAAGTAGCTAAGCTGAAAGACATTCAAAACCTTCTCGTAATCGTCAGCACTTGGGGCGAGGGTGACCCACCCGAAACCGCGATCGATTTTTACGAAGCTTTCATGGGCGACCAAGCACCCAAACTGCCGAATACTCGCTTTTCTGTGCTCGGTCTCGGAGACACCAGTTACGAGGAGTTTTGCAAAATGGGGATCGACTTCGACGCTCGCCTAGAAGGCCTCGGCGCGAAGCGCATCTACGACCGCGTGGATTGCGATGTAGACTACGACGATGATTTTGCAAAATGGCACAAAGGCGCACTCGGCGAATTCGAAGCCGAAGTTAAACCCGCTGCATCTGTTGCAGTGGCTGCACCTGCAGCTACTGAAGCAAGGGTCAAATACTCCCGCAAAAATCCTTATCCTTCCGAGCTAACTGAGCGCGTCATGCTCAACGGGGAAGGTTCTGCTAAGGAAACTATCCACCTAGAATTTAGCCTCGAAGGCTCTGGTCTCGAGTACGAAACTGGCGACGCCCTCGCAGTGGTTCCACACAACGCAGAAGATGTGGTCAATGCGATCATCGAAACGACTAAGCTCGTCGCCGACGCACCCGTACGAATCAAAGAGCAGGAATACACCTTGAAAGAAGCCCTAACTAGTCAGCTCGATGTGACCGCAATTTCCTTACCTGTGCTCAAGCGCTATAACGAGATCGCCAAGGACACTAAACTTGCAGCCATGCTAGACCCTGCAAAAAAGACCGACCTGCAAGCCTACCTCCATGGTCGCGAGATCATCGATATCTTGAACGACTTTCCAGCCAAAGAGATCACCGCCAATGCCCTTGTTGGCATCATGCGGAAATTGCCGCCGCGACTCTACTCGATCGCGTCCAGTCCGAAGGCTCACCCGGGCGAAGTTCATCTCACCGTAGGCGTCGTCCGATACGATACGCATGGACGTCAGCGCAAAGGCGTCTGCTCTACTTATTTGTCAGACCGCATTGCCGAGGGCGACAAGGCCGACGTCTTCGTTACCGCGAACAAACACTTTAAGATCCCCGCCGACAACGATACTCCCATGATCATGGTTGGTCCTGGCACCGGTATCGCTCCCTTCCGCGCCTTCGTGGAAGAGCGCAAAGCCGTCGGAGCGAAAGGCCAAAATTGGCTCTTCTTCGGTGACCAGCACTACCTCACAGATTTTCTCTACCAGACCGAGTGGCAGGATTACCTCGCCGACGGCGTTTTGACCAAGTTGGACGTCGCCTTCTCACGTGACCAAGAAAAAAAGGTCTACGTGCAAGATCGCATGCGCGAGAACAGCGCAGAACTCTTCGAGTGGCTGGAAAAAGGGGCGAGCTTCTACGTCTGTGGTGACGCCAGTCGCATGGCAACAGATGTCGACTTGGCACTGCACGAAATTATCGAAAAAGAGGGTGGCAAAAGTAACGAAGAAGCCGCGGCTTACGTGAAAAAGCTGAAAACTGATAAACGTTATCTGCGCGACGTTTACTAGTGGCTTAGAGCAAGGGCCATACGCCATACCTAATGGGTGATTGCGAGCAGCTGAATAAGGTCAAATTCTCGTGAGCACAAAAAATCTTAGGCACACTCATACACGTGTCTTACGGAAACTTGATGGTGGCTCGCCAGCTACCCGCTTGAAGACCGCAGCCATTCGCTCTGCATCGTTGAAGCCACACAAATCCGAGATCACTCCGATCGGATGATTCGTCTGCGCAAGCAAATGCTTCGCACGAGCGATACGTAATCGACAAAGCATCTCCCAAGGCGAGCAACGGTAAAACTCCCTAAACTTGCGTTCTAAGCTGCGCCGGGCAATCCGTAAGTCATCACACATCTGCCCAATGTTAATAGAGTCTTGCAGGTGTTCGGATAGGTGGGACATCGCACGGCGCAACTGCGGATCATCCACTGCGAGGTGATTGGCCGAGTGCCGCATGACCACGCCGCTGGGTGCAACAAGAACCGGCTCAGGCGCAAGCTTCTTTTTGAACAACAAAGCTTGCATCGACTCCCCCACCAGAGCACCGATCGCATCCCATGGGATCGCCACGCTTGAAAGCATCGGGTGGCTTAGCCCGCAGACTAGCTCGTCATTATTCGCGCCTATGACAGCTACCTGCTCTGGCACCGCGATGCCGAGTTGCAAACAGCTGCTACAAAGAAAACGCCCCAAAGGGTCGTGCACCGCAAAAATGCCTACAGGCTTGAGAAGCGACTCCAACCAAGCGCGCAGCGAATCGCTCGGTTCGACAAAGTGTTCGCTGTAGCGCGCATCTTCGAAAGCCGTCTCTGTGTGTACTGACACAGGAGAATCTACCGCTTGCAAAAAACCGTCTATTCGTTGCCCCGAATAGGGCGAGCCATTACCCAAACAAGCAAAACTGCGAAATCCTGCTTGTAGAAAAGCCTCGGCCGCGGCTGCACCCACTGCGCGGTCGTCCACATCAATACTGACGACGTCTGGATAGCTATAGTCCGTGTCTGCGATTACGGTGGGTAGATCGAGCTTGAGCATCGCCTCGGTCACCTCGGGTAACCATTCGGTGATTAATCCACGTGGATTCAACTCGCGCAGCAAATTCAATAACTCATTGATGGGTCGGTGGATACTTACAATTCGAAAGTCCTGCTCTCGACGCACGAAAGGCATCAATGCAGGCGTCAGGCGGCGCAAAAAAACCTCGGACATGACTATGGCAATTTGCTGGCTCATCAAACGTCAGTTCAAAATACAATTTGGCGTAAATCAACAGAATATAATCGCATTTTGCGGTGTTAGTTACTCGGTCCATTTGGTAGAATGCACTAAGAAACTGGGTTGATTGAGCGCCCAGTCAAATTCTCCAAACTTAACTCACCAAATCAGCGCCCAGCGCCTCATTACATTATGCCACATTTCGACTGCGACAAAATCCAATTTGAAGGCACCAGCTCTAAGAGCTCACTTGCTTTCAAGCACTACAACCCCGACGAGGTAGTCGGTGAAAAATCAATGAAGGATCACCTTCGTTTCGCCGCGCCCTACTGGCACGTCATGCGCAACGAACTCGGTGACCCCTTCGGTGCTGGAACTGCCGTCATGCCCTGGGATGATGGTTCAAACTCCGTCGAAAACGCCGTCACTCGCGTCGACGTATTCTTTGAATTTCTCGAGAAAATTGGTATCGACTTTTACTGCTGGCACGACCGCGACATCGCCCCCGAACTCGGCGATCTAGCCGCCTCCAACGCTGCGCTTGACGCCGTCGTCGCCAAACTCAAGGCCAAGCAAAAGGAAACCGGCGTCCAGTTGCTTTGGGGCACAGCTTGCCTCTTTTCCCATCCACGTTATTCGCAAGGAGGCGCCACGTCGCCAGATGCCAACGTATTTGCCTATGCAGCTGCGCAGGTCAAAAAAGCTCTTGAATGCACGAAAGAACTCGACGGCCTCGGCTATACATTTTGGGGCGGTCGCGAAGGCTACAGCACACTACTCAATACCAACATGAAGCGCGAGCTAGACCACCTCGCTGCCTTTCTGCACATGGCTATCGCTCATGCAGACAAAATCGGCTTCGACGGCCCCTTCTACATCGAGCCAAAGCCACGTGAGCCATCCACTCACCAGTATGACAGCGACTCCGCGGCTTGTCTAAACTTCCTCCGCGAATACGGTCTCATGGATCGCTTTAAATTGAACATCGAGACGAACCACGCCACGCTTGCTGGACACACGATGCAACACGAACTCACCGTTTGCAACAACGCCAACATGCTCGGCAGTGTCGACGCCAACCGTGGTGACGAGCTCATCGGCTGGGACACCGATCAGTTCCCGACCGACATCTACTTGACCACACAGGTCATGCTCTGCGTGCTCGAAATGGGTGGCTTCACAACTGGCGGCCTCAACTTCGACGCTAAGCGCCGCCGTGAATCTCACGAACCGATCGACCTAATGCATGCCCACATCGGCGGCATGGATGCCTTCGCACGTGGCCTCAAAGTCGCCCACGCGATCCGTGAAGATGGCCGACTAAAAGACTTTGTCGATGCACGCTATAGCACATTCGACAAGGATATCGGCTCCAAGGTCGAAGCCGGCGAAGTGGGTTTCGAAGAACTCGAAAAATATGCCCTCGGTAACGGCGAGCCAGTACTCGGCAGCGGACGTCAAGAAATGTTAGAAAACTTAATTAACGAGTTTCTGTAAAATCTCGCCGACTAAAGTGAGAAATGAAGAGTGATCAAAAACTCTCCACTTCTCGCTCCTTTGCCTATCTCCCCCATCCACTTCTGACTCCAGGCTTGCAATCATGCCCTACGCACTCGGCATCGACTCCTCAACTCAAAGCTGCTCCTGTATCGTGATCGATACGGACACTCAATCCGTCGTCGCAGAAGCGGCCGTTAATTTCGGCGAATGTTTGCCGCAATACAAAGCACCCTCTGGCTTCATCCCAGGAGGCTCCGAAGGCGAAGTCCACAGCGACCCACTCATGTGGCTGGACGCGCTAGAACAGCTACTTGCAGACTTAAAAGCAAAATGCGACCTTTCTAAAGTCGTCGCCATCTCAGGAGCTGGCCAACAACACGGCTCAGTTTACCTAAATGATCGTTGGCTTAATTGTATTAATAATTTAGATACAACGGAAAGTCTCTCCACGCAGATCGCGCCCTGCCTCACACGAGCTACATCTCCCATCTGGATGGACAGTTCGACCAGCGCGGAGTGCAGCGAAATCGGCGAGGCAATCGGCGGTGACTCAATCGTTTGCAGTAAGTCTGGTTCCATCGCCATCGAGCGCTTCACAGGTCCACAAATCAGACGGTTCTACAAAACCTCACCCGTAGCCTACAGCCAAACAGCCCGTATCCACCTAGTGAGCTCCTTCCTCTGCTCTATACTCTGTGGCGCAGATGCAGTTATCGACACTGGCGACGGCGCAGGCATGAATCTGCTCAATATCCAAGCTTGGGACTGGGATACCGACCTACTCGAAGCAACCGCTCCCGAGCTAATCAAGCGACTGCCTAAAGTCACTCAAGGTAGCACCACAGCTGGAAAAATCTCCGATTACTTTGTTCAAAAATACGGTTTTGCCTCAGACACACCAATCACCATCTTCACGGGCGACAACCCTAGCAGCCTCGTCGGCATGGGCGCTAGTAAGTCAGGTAAACTCGTCGTCTCTCTCGGCACTTCCGACACTTTCTTCGCCGCCATGCCAAGTGTCGTGGCTGATCCACAAGGTTGTGGCCACGTATTTGGAAATCCCGCTGGAGGCTCCATGTCACTGCAATGTTTTGTCAACGGTTCCCTCGCTCGCGAAGAGGTTAAAGACAAATTTGGTTACGACTGGGGTCAATTCACCGCAGCCTTAAGTAACACACCCGCTGGTAACGATGGCAAGATTATGGTTCCCTTCTTCCGCCCCGAAATTAGTCCGCGCGTAGATCTCAAAGCACCCATCCTCAATGGTAGTGATGCCTTCGAAAGCTGGCAAGATGCCGACGCCGCCATCCGTGCCTGCGTGGAGGGACAATTCATCAACATGAAACTGCGTACTGATTGGATGCAGTTGGAACCCGAAGTCATTTACTTAACAGGCGGCGCGTCAAAAAATGATGCCATCGCCCAAGTCGCTGCTGATGTCTTTCAAGCGAATGTCCAGCGCCTCGCTGTCAGTGGCTCGGTCGCTCTTGGTGCTTCGCTCCGAGCCGCCAGCAACAGCCTCGGTCTCCAGCTACACAATTTGGAGAGCCAGTTCTGCAAACCCGAAGCCGGCAGCACCATCGAACCTAAAGCCCCCAGCGACGCTTACAAAGATGCATCAAAGTTACTTGAAGGTTTGTTGCGAAAAAGATAGCGCCATTCATCCCGAGCGTCATTTGCAAATAGCTTGTCCTTGCTAGTCATTAATTACTCAAACGGGTTTACTATTTCCAAGTCACCGAGCAAACCGCTTGGTTGTAAATCCTCTGAATAGAGCTGCTTCGCTCCTGAAGCAAGCGCAGCACCAACAAGCAAACTATCGTAAAAGCAATATTGCGCTTGCGACTGAATCCTCAGAGCTTGCTCATAAATGGCTGAAGTCGGCATAACCCGACAATTCGGCAATAAAACTAGATTTAGATAATCGCAGAGATCTTTGGGCTGCATAGGCTTTCTAAATCGATGCAAAGCAAGGTTACTAAATTCCTGCACGACCTGCCAGCTGATGCACCAGTCCATCTCACGCTGGATCATCTCCTGCGCGACTAGTCTTTTTTCAGGCGCTGACCAATCAAATGCGTAAACCAACACATTGGTATCTAAAAATACCTTAGCGGGCATTCATCTCCTCTCGACTAAAATTGCCACCTGTATCGACTCCATCTAGACGATCGAGGAGCGCTCCAATTTTAGAACTGCGCTCTTTTTGCTCAGCGACCTCTGCCAGCCATTGTCTAAAGAGTTGATTTAGGGTAGTTTGACGGGCTCGAGCTTGCTCGCGAGCTCGGGCAATCAGATCCTCATCGGCACTTAAGGTAATATTCTTCATTTACACCATATTAGTGCACACTATTATAGTGTAAAGTAAATTTTAAGCAGATTACCCCAAGGCATCGGTCGGGCAAACAGGAGTGCGATTAAAAAAATCCGGAAACATCCTCCCTCGGCCTCAATTATTGTCTCGCAGACCCATACTTCTGATTAAAATAACAATGCGGGTTGTTTTCCGCACGCACACAGTTATATATCTATAATATGGACCATTACACATACCAAAAACTTTTAAAAATAATTTGGGAAGGGGCGGTAGCTAAATATAAGGAGGGGTGTCGCGAAGTAGAAAGCTACTTCGACGAAGCGACCGTAACTGAGCTAGCGTCCATCGGCCTCAATGTGATGGATGTTTATGACTACGCAGAGGACTTCGTGAGCCGAGGCGAACCAGACTTTGAGACCTTTCTAATGGTTTGCGAAGCACGCCGCGACTACTTCTTGGCCGTGCAAGATGGTAAGCCCTCGGGAAATACGCTCGATTCAAGCACACTCCCTCCGAAGACCGATGAGGCGGCAGGCATCGCTTGGCTACCGCGTATCATGCCCAAAGCAATTGCTAAGCTGCGCGGCGAGTTGCCACCCGAGACTATGTATGGCTGCGGGGGCGATCGAAACTTTTTTAAGGAAAATAATATTCACCCTGCTGAGTTCCTAAGAGCGGCATGGGCCTACGAAGATGAAACGAACAAACTCATTGATTGGGTACTGGCTCGAAAATCCTCGTAGTTGACAAGTTCTCAAAATCCACCACACAAAGCAGTATTATGAAAATTATCGCATACTTAAAACCGACCTGCGGCTGGAGCATGGGCGTCCGCGCAATCATGAAAAAATACGGCCTCGAATACGAAGACCGAGACATTATCAACGACTCAGCTCAATATGCGGAGATGGTCGAAAAATCTGGACAACCTCTCTCTCCCTGCGTCGAAATAAATGGCTCCATGCTCGCAGACGTGAGTGGTGAAGAAGTCGAAAACTACATGCTGAGTAACGGCTTAGTCTCTCAAAACAACGCAGAAGCGGAGGCACCCACCAACGCACCCTGCACCGATGAAGAACACGAAGCGATGCGCTCAAAAACAGTCCGTTTTTTCTAAGTTTTTGCAATTAGTCGGGTTGGAACCTCGTATTAGGACGATCCATCCCCAGCCTCATAAATGAAGGCGGAACTACAAGTTTTCAGTCATTTCAACATCAATTTGGTGCGAAAAATGTTCTACCCTAAACAAGATTGGGTAATTTTCCTAGACAGCCAACTCCGAGTGACTAATTAACTTAATATTTTGATCCTAGACATAGTAGCGCTCGATTTTATATGGATCCGGTTTGCAAATGGCGACGAATTCATCACTTAATATATTTATATACAGATATGGAATTCTCTCACAATCCACCCAAATCACAGGGTCTCTATGATCCCAGTAACGAACACGAAAACTGCGGAATCGGCCTGATTGTCGACATGAAAGGTCGCAAGTCTCACAGTATTGTTAAGGGCGCGCTCGAGATTTGCGTGAACCTCGATCACCGCGGTGGCTGTGGTTGTGATCCAATCACTGGGGACGGTGCTGGTATCTTCATCCAACTCCCTCACAACTTTTTCAAGAAGGTCTGCAAAAAAGAAGCGGGATTCGAAGTTCCGGCTGAGGGCGATTATGGTGTCGGTTTTGTGTTTCTCTCCAAAAACGATGAAGAGCGCAGGCACGAGGAGGCAATCATTGAAGAGATCGTTGCGGAGGAAGGCCTCAGCATGCTCGGCTGGCGCGATGTGCCTGTCCGCAGTGAAATTCTAGGCAAGGCATCAGCTGCTTGCGAGCCTTGTATGCGCCAATTCTTCGTTGCTCGCGGCGACGCCTGCGAAGCGGGTATCTCCTTTGAACGCAAACTTTACATAGTCCGCCGCCTATCGACTCACCGCATCCGCTACTCGGGCGAAGATGAGGACGCACTATTCTACATCGGTTCGCTATCTAGCCGCACGATGACTTACAAGGGTATGCTCACAACTGAGCAGCTTGAGCACTACTTCCCTGACCTCTCCGATGAGGCAATGGATTCAGCGCTCGCTCTGACTCACTCCCGTTTCTCGACAAATACCTTCCCAAGTTGGCCTCGCGCTCAACCTTTCCGTTACCTTTGCCACAATGGTGAGATCAACACCGTGCGCGGCAATGAGAACTGGCTTTACGCCCGTCAGATGCAGCTCGCCAGTGAAGTATTCGGCGAAGACTTGAAGAAGCTCCTGCCGATCATCCGCGAAGACGGCTCCGACTCGCAGAAATTTGACAACTGCCTCGAGTTTCTCGTTCTTTCTGGGCGCAGCCTTGCACATGCCATGATGATGATGATTCCTGAACCCTGGGAACGCCACAAGAGCATGCCACAGTGGAAGCGCGACTTTTACGAATTCCATGCCTGCATGATGGAGCCATGGGATGGCCCTGCATCGATGGCAATGTCCGACGGCGTGCAAGTTGGCGCGACGCTTGACCGTAACGGTCTACGACCTTCTCGTTACTACGTGACCACCGACGACAAGGTCATCCTAGCGTCCGAAGTCGGTGTTCTTGAAGGAATCGAACCAGCCAATGTGGTTAAAAAAGGCCGCCTCGAACCAGGTCGCATGTTCCTCATCGATATGGAAAAAGGTCGCATTGTCGGCGACGAAGAGCTGAAGGAGCAAATCGCTTCGGAGCAACCTTACGGCGAATGGCTCAAAGAAAATCTCATCAAGTCCGAGGAACTGCCCGTCGCCGAGGAAGTGCCCGTCGACAATTTCGAAACCCTCGAAACCCGCCATAAGGCCTTTGGTTATACTTTTGAAGACATGCGTTTCATTGTTGGTCCAAGCGCCGAAGCAGGTAAACAGCCGCTAGGTTCTATGGGAAACGACGCACCGCTCGCCGTCCTCTCCGATCAACCGCAACTCCTCTATAATTACTTTAAGCAGCTCTTCGCACAGGTCACAAATCCGCCGATTGACCCGATCCGTGAAGAGCTCGTTACCGCGAGCATCAGCTTTATTGGGTCCGAAGGCGACCTCACCCGCCCGAGCGCCAACAGCTGCCGCATGATCAAATTTGAGTCCCCACTGATCGACCACAAGCAGCTTGCGCAGCTTCGCCATATCGACTTGCCAGGCTTCAAAGCTACACGACTACCAATCTTGTTTGAATCGGCTGCCGGTGGTCTCGAATCAGGACACAATGCGATTGTCGATCCACGCATCTCTGGAAAAGGCCTCGAAGCCGCCCTTGAACAACTCTTCGAAAATGCCGATGCCGCCATCCGTGACGGTGTTAACGTTCTGATTCTATCTGACCGCAAGGTCGGCGCCAAGAAAGCACCGATCCCTGCACTTCTTGCAGTGGCTGGCCTGCACCACCACCTAGTTAGCCAAGGCACGCGCACCCGCGTATCCATCGTGCTCGAGTCTGGTGAGCCGCGTGAAGTTCAACATTTCGCTCTGCTTCTTGGCTACGGTGCCAACGTAATCAACCCTTATCTCGCACTCGAAACCGTACGCCACCTCGTCAGCCGTGGCGACGTCAAGGTCGACGCCGATCAAGCTTGTTACAACTTTCTCAAGGCCAACCTCAACGGCGTAATTAAAACCATGTCAAAGATGGGCATCTCGACTGTCGCCTCCTACCGTGGCGCACAGATCTTCGAAGCTATCGGCATCAACGAGTCGGTCGTCGATAAATATTTCACCAAAACCGCATCACGTGTGGAAGGCATAGGCCTCGGCACCATCGCCAAGGAGACTATGGCACGCCACGATAAAGCTTTCGCTCCTCGTGATGATGAACGTGGCGACGACCTAGATCCCGGCGGTATCTACCAATGGCGTGCTGGAGGCGAACGCCATCTGTTCAACCCGATCACGATTCACAAGCTTCAGAAGGCGACACGCTTGGGTGATTTTGCGGTATTTAAAGAATACTCACAAGTGATCAACGACCAGTCCAAGGAGATGTTTACGCTTCGTGGCCTAATGGATTTCAAGATTGACGAGTCAAAGGCTATTCCAATTGAGGAGGTAGAGCCCGTCGAGGCGATCATGAAGCGCTTCAAAACTGGCGCCATGTCCTACGGCTCAATCTCAAAAGAAGCGCACGAATCACTAGCTGTTGCCATGAATCGTGTCGGCGGAAAATCAAATACGGGTGAGGGTGGCGAAGATCCGGCCCGTTTCACACCCGACACCAACGGTGACAGCCGTCGCTCGGCTATCAAGCAAGTCGCCTCTGGCCGTTTCGGTGTGACCAGTAACTATTTGGTCAACGCCGACGAAATCCAAATTAAGATCGTGCAAGGTGCTAAGCCTGGCGAAGGTGGTGAATTACCCGGACATAAAGTGCTTCCTCAAATCGCTAAGACTCGTGGTACAACACCCGGCGTAGGTCTGATCTCTCCCCCGCCGCACCACGACATATACTCGATTGAAGATCTAGCGGAGCTTATCCACGATTTAAAGAATTCAAACATTGAGGCACGCGTGAATGTGAAGCTAGTTTCCGAAGTTGGCGTCGGTACAATTGCTGCAGGTGTTGCCAAAGCCAAGGCCGACGGTATCCTCGTCTCTGGTTACGATGGCGGCACAGGCGCATCACCACGCTCCTCCATCCAGCACGCAGGTGCTCCATGGGAGCTAGGCCTCGCTGAAACAAATCAAACGCTCTTACTCAACGATCTTCGCTCCCGCGTCCGCTTGGAGACTGATGGCCAGCTCAAAACTGGCCGCGACGTAGCTATTGCTTGTCTACTCGGCGCCGAAGAGTTTGGTTTCGCAACGGCACCGCTTGTTACACTCGGTTGTTTGATGATGCGCGTCTGCCATAAAAACACCTGCCCCGTGGGTGTAGCTACTCAAAACCCTGAGCTACGCAAGCGCTTTACAGGTGGCGCTGACGCAGTTGTTCACTTCATGAACTACGTCGCCGAAGAGCTCCGCGAGATCATGGCGCAGTTTGGCTTCCGTTCGATCCCAGAAATGGTCGGCCGTGTCGACAAACTAGAAATGCGCGCCGCCATCGATCATTGGAAAGCCAAAGGGCTTGACTACAGTAAAATCCTCTATCGCCCGGACGTTGGCCCCGAAGTCGGAACCTACTGCCAGATGGATCAAGACCATCTCCTCGACCGTTCGCTCGATCTCACCGAGATCCTAAAACGAGCGCAACCTGCGATCCAGAAGGGTAAGTCCGTCGAGATTGATCTGCCCATCGTAAATATCAACCGCGTCGTCGGCACGATCACAGGCGCAGACATCTCTCGCAAATATGGCGCAGAAGGCCTCCCTGAAGATACAGTAAAGGTGAATCTTACTGGCTCTGCCGGTCAATCACTCGGCGCATTTTGTCCGAAAGGCATGACCTTCAATGTGATTGGTGATACAAATGACTATCTTGGCAAAGGCCTATCCGGCGCGAAAATCATCGTCCGTCCCGACCCTGCTTCACCATTCGTAGCCCATGAAAACATCATTACGGGCAACGTATGCTTCTACGGAGCGACCAAAGGTGAAGCTTACATCGCAGGCATGGCTGGCGAGCGCTTCTGCGTCCGAAACTCAGGCGTCGAAGCCGTGGTCGAAGGACTCGGTGATCACGCGCTAGAATACATGACTGGTGGCATGGTAATGAACCTCGGCACCACTGGTCGTAACCTTGGCGCAGGCATGTCTGGCGGCGTTGCTTACATTTATGATGAATCGGGCGACTTCGTTCAAAACCGCTTGAATCCAGATATGGTCAACGTTTATCAACTAATCGAGTGTGGCGACGAAGAGATAGACCTAGTCAAAGCGAAGCTCAAGAAGCACTATGCTCTCACCGGCTCGAAGCGCGCCGAAAGCATCCTCGCTGACTGGCCTGAAACCGCCGGCAATTTTCTCAAAATCCTTCCACAGGATTATGAGCGCGTGTTACACGCCGTCAAACGAGCTGAAGAACGCGGCCTGGCAGGCGACGAAGCCATCCAAGCCGCATTTGAAGAAAACGTGAAGGCAGGTCACTAGTGTCCTGCAGCCAAAATTAAGTAGTCGATAGACAAGATCAGAAAATTTGATTTAGCCACCAAAATGAACTCTTTCTACTCCCAACTAACAACTTTCAACTCTTAAAAATATGGGAAAAGCAACTGGATTTATGGAAATCGAGCGCAAGACGATTGCAAATCGTCCGCCACTCGAACGCGTCAAAGATTGGGACGAAATACACGAACATTTTGACGAAGAAAAAGTGCAGAAGCAGGGCGCACGTTGCATGGACTGCGGCACACCTTATTGCCACACAGGAATCACCATCGCTAACATGGCCAGCGGTTGTCCGGTTAACAATCTCATACCCGAGTTCAACGATCTCGTTTACCAAGGCAAATGGCAGGGTGCTTACGAGCGCCTTATGAAGACGAATAACTTTCCCGAGTTCACTGGTCGCGTCTGCCCTGCTCCATGCGAAGGCTCTTGTGTGCTCGGTGTGATCGAACCTCCCGTCACAATTAAAGACATCGAGTGTTCCATCATTGATAAAGCATGGAATGAAGGTTGGGTCACCCCTACCCCTCCCAAGGAACGCACGGGTAAAAAGGTCGCCATCGTCGGATCAGGACCTGCAGGTCTCGCAGCAGCCGACCAGCTAAACAAGGCCGGGCACCTCGTGACCGTTTACGAACGCGCCGATCGCCCAGGAGGACTCCTTATGTATGGTATCCCTAACATGAAGCTAGAGAAGGACGTTGTCACTCGCCGTACTGAGTTGATGGAAGCCGAGGGTATTACCATCACTTGCGGTGTCGAAATCGGCAAAGACATTTCCTCCAAGCAACTGATGGAAGACTTTGATTCCGTCGTGCTTTGCTGCGGTGCTACCAAGCCGCGCGATCTACCAATCGAAGGCCGCGATCTGAGTAACATCCGATTCGCGATGGAATTCCTTGGACCGAATACAAAAGAGCTTTGGGACATCAAAGAAGGAAAGTCTGAACAATTCAGCGAATTGGCTAAGGGCAAGAACGTTGTCATCATTGGTGGTGGTGACACCGGCACTGACTGCGTCGGCACCTCACTACGCCACGGCTGTAAGAGCGTTACACAGCTCGAGATCATGCCGAAGCCTCCCGAGGAGCGCGCAGCGGATAACCCATGGCCTGAATGGCCCAAAACTTACAAAATGGACTACGGCCAAGAGGAGGCTGCAGAAATCCAAGGGGAAGACCCACGTCAGTATCTTGTTACTTCCAGCAAGTTCGAAGGCGACGAAGACGATAAGGTCAAAGCCGTGCATATTCATGACATCGAATGGACGAACGACAACGGACGCTTCATTCCGAAGAAGGTCGATGGCAGTGAGCGTGTGCTCGAAGCAGAGCTTGTTCTGCTTGCCATGGGATTCTTGGGCCCCGAAGCAACCATCGCCGAAGAGTTAGGCCTCGACCTCGACGCTCGCTCTAACGTGAAGGCCGAATACGGTGAATTTGAGACTAGTGTCGAAGGTGTCTTCGCTGCGGGTGACATGCGCCGCGGCCAATCGCTCATTGTCTGGGCGATCAACGAAGGTCGTGCCGTCGCTCGCGAATGTGATAAGTTCCTGATGGGCACGACGAAGCTGCCGTAAAATAATTTGGGAATTAGAAGCTAATAATTAGTTTTGTAACAGCAGACCCTTACTTCTCCATATCCTCCATCTCGATCTCCAAGGCTCGGCCAGACAAGTGTATTTCCATCAGGCAATAAAGCAGGGAGGTAAGCATCAGTCCTAAGCTTAGGCCGAAGAGAATTTTACCGAGGATCAACTGTCCGAGGAAAAGTACGATGACCGAGAGGATACAGGCGAAAAGGCTCAAGATGCCGAAGGTTTGCATCTTACGAATTAACCCAAGTCGTGCGCGCAAATTCTCGATTTGGCGGCGCACTACGACGCTGCCTTCAGCTTTGTAACGACCATGTAGCACACGGATTATACTTGCGATGGCTAAAAAGCGGTTGGTATAGGCCAACATCAAAAGGCTCACAGCTGGAAAAAGGATAGCCGGCGTAGTTAGAGAAATTTCCATAATAAATAGATGCACCGCTCTTGGAATTCTCGCAAGTGTGGAGTCCATAGATTGGAACTAGTGAAAAATAGGCCTTACAGAGTCAAGTAACGGATTGCCAGCCTCTGAGTTCTTCCTTCTGATCTGAGCTATCTGAACAATCGTCCATCTATGGAAAACACCCCCAGCATACGAGTCAAAGATCTAAGCCGCCAATACGGGGCCTTGACCGCTATCCACAAAGTCAACTTTACGGTCAATCCGGGTGAAGTTGTTGGATTCCTCGGTCCTAATGGCGCGGGCAAGAGTACAACTATGCGGATCCTCTCTGGTATTATGTCGGCCACCTCGGGCTCGGCTTGGGTCGGCGGCATCTGCGTAGCGCAAAACCCACACGAGGTGAAACGTAAGATTGGCTATATGCCGGAAAACAATCCTCTACCGGACGACATGAGGGTAGTCGAGTATCTACGCTTTCGTTCGAGACTCAAAGAAGTCCCAAGTCACAAGCTCCGCTCTACCGTCCAAGAGGCGATGGAAATTTGCGACCTCGCCCGCACAGCCCGCCGCAAAATCATTGGCACACTCTCCAAGGGTTTTCGCCAACGCGTCGGTATCGCCGATGCCCTACTTGGTGATCCCGAAGTCATTATCATGGACGAGCCGACCATCGGCCTCGATCCCCATCAAATTCAGGGCATCCGTAAACTAATCGACAATCTGCGTGGCAAGCACACCGTCATCCTGTCCAGTCACATTCTGCCCGAGATCGAGCGCTCTTGCGACCGCGTAATTATCATTAACCGCGGTCGCATCGTCGCAGCGGGCACAAGCACGGAACTACGCGATGAGTTCCTACCGAGTAACCGCTTTAGTTTAGTTATCGAAGGCAACGAAACCGCTGTCGCCACTTGCCTCGCCAGTCGAGGAATCGATGCGGCCATCCTCGAAAGCACCCCGATAGCCGAAAATCGAGCTGAACTAAACCTACGTGTCGAAAACGAAGGTGACCTAGGCCCAAAACTCATCCAATTTCTCAGCAATCAGCGTGAGTTCACCCTCCACAGCTTAGCTCCCCGCGAGCCCAACCTTGAAGAGATCTTCCTCGCCGCAACCAAGCGGTCTTGGGAAGAAACCATCGAAACCAAGCCCAAAATTAGCGCTTAGTCTCTTTTCAATCACCACCCACCACTCAAAGTGCGCCACTTTTTTATACTACTTAAACACGAGCTACGCATGCTGTTTATCAGCCCGGCCACTTACATCGCCGCAGTACTCTTCCTCTGCCTGATGGGTTTTCTTTATTGGGCGATCTTACGTAGCATGGTCAATACTCCCTCGGAGACATTGCCTACCGTGCAGTTCTTTAGCGTTTTTTGGATTCCTGTTTTCTTCGTCGTACCCCTTTTGACAATGCGAAGTATCGCAGGCGAACGAAGTATCGGAACCTTAGATACACTGATGACCACGCCAACCTCGCGCGTATCTGTAATCTTGAGTAAATTCGCAGGGGCTTATCTTTTCTATATGCTGCTATGGATATTGACAATTGGGTTTCCCTTATTCACCGGAAAACTCTATCCTAGTGCTGCTGAAAATGGCGCACTCTTGGAAATGGAACCGCTCGCAGGCAGCTTCCTCTTCCTTGCAACAAGTGGCCTACTCTTCATCTCGATTGGTATCTTTGCCAGTAGCGTTACCCGCAGCCAACTCGTTTCGGGGATGCTTACCTTCACGACTCTCTTCGTCGTCATTATCGGTGGCCAACAAATGGGTAATCTTGCGGATGCCGAGGGTGTCCTCTCTGGTTGGGCAGTCGCCGCAGTCAACTACCTTCAAATCTTCGAACATCTTGACGACTTTTCGCGCGGTATTATCGATACTCGTCCCTTCTTCTATTACGCCAGTACCAGTTTTCTATTGCTCGGCCTCTCTACGCTCGTGATCGAGGCTAAAGCCTAAAGCACTAACATTGCCTGATGCAAATCAATCGTTTCAACGAATACCGTCTCGCCCGACGTTTCCGCGTAGCCAATCGCATAGTCCAGATCATACTCGGGTTGTGCTTGATTGCCTCACTCAATTATTTGGCAGCAAAATACTTCAGCAGGATCGACCTTACACAGTCGGGTAGCTATACCCTCGCGCCTGAGTCAAAAGCATATATCCGTGGGCTAGAGGAGCCTGTCAACATCATCGTCACCATTCCGAATGATCCCGAAGTCGCCGAACTAAAACAGATTCACCAACACTTACGTAAGCTCTTCCGCGAATACGAGGCCGAGGGCATGAAGGCGGGCAAGGCCTACATCAACATCGAGTTCGTCGACATCTATCGCCAGCGAAAGCGCGCTCAAGATATAGACAACAAATATAAGCTAAGACAGGAGAACATCATCCTAGTCACTATGGGAGATCGCACCCGTCAGATTCGCCAAGCTGAACTTTACGAGGTCGCAGATAATCAGATAGTAGGCTTTCGTGGCGAAAAGGCAATCACCTCAGCAATCATTGACGTATCCGCAAAAGATGAAGATAAAATTTATTTCCTAGTTGGCCACGGCGAAATGCGCCTCGACGATGTCGACCCCCTGCGAGGCCTCTCACAGCTTGAAGCCTTTCTTCGTGAGCGTAATTACATACTCGCTACGCTTGATCTAACGGTGGACGAAAATGTACCTGTAGATGCCGACTTGATAGTCGTACCCTCCCCGCAGGCCAGCCTCCTCTCAGAGGAAGTCGAAAAGCTGCGTCGCTACATGAGCGAGCGCAATGGCCGTATGATGGTGTTGATCGATCCCGGCCGTCGCCACGGCATGGAAGAGCTTTTCTATGATTGGGGCGTGCTTGCTGATGACATGATGGTTGAGGATATCGGCCCCGACTTTCGTGCTCAAGGCGGCGATCTAATTATACGTCGCTTCGCTGAGCACCCGATCACAGAGCTACTCGTTGATTACCAGATCACCGCTCTTTTCGGTCTTCCGCGCCCCATGCGCACCGATCCAGGCTCTCTCAAAGACCCACGCCTAAAGGTTACTCAAATCATCGGCACCTCGGACCAGAGCTGGGGAGAGCGCGACTACAAAACGCAAGATCCGATCAAATACGACGAGGGGCGCGACCTCAAAGGCCCCGTCACCATCGCCACAGTTTCCACACGCACTGCAGGCACAGAGCTTGGGATTAATATCCCAGGAGGCCGCTTTGTCGCCTTTGGTAATTCTGATTTCATCGCCAACAACCGCCTACGCGCCTTCGGCAACCGCACACTTTTCTTCAATTCGATGAATTGGGCACTCGCTAAGAACAGCATGCTGAACATCGCGACTCGGCCACTGGAGAGTTACCAAATCGTCATGAGCGAGCGTGACCTGAACCGAACCCTCATGTATTACTCAATCATACCGGGTACCACTGCGCTACTCGGGTTACTCATTTATCTCATCCGCCGCCACTAAGCATATGCGTTTCAAATTTACAATTTTTCTTCTCGCACTCAACGCCATTAGCTTTGGTCTGATTGCATACCTTAACCACCAAGCTAGACAAATTGAGCCAAGCACCGGCGGCCTTTCAGGACAGATCGGACGGGAATTAATCGACGCTGACCGCATCGAACTTCATGGACGTGGAATCGAAACGCCCCGCATTCTTGAACGCGAAGGTTCCACTTGGTATCTTCTAGAGCCGATGCAATGGTCGGCCAACTATTTCGCGATCAATCGTATTCTAAATCAGCTACAGTTTCTCGAAGAAGAAGCTTCCTTTCCAGTCGATGATATTGAAAAGACTGGACAATCCCTAGCCGACTACGGGCTCGAAAATCCTTTACTGAGGATCGTCATCGCTGAAGGCGAAGAAAGCATTTCTGTAAGTATCGGCACATTAACCGAAATAGGCAATAATGTCTATTTATTAGGCCCCGACGAGCGGGAGATCTTTGTCGTCGACCGCCAAGTCATTGATGGTCTGCTCGTTGACCTGAACGATCTTCGCACCCGCGAGATATTTGATATACCTGTCTTTGAGGTCGAAGCACTTGGTCTGCAGATCCGCTCGGAAAATACTGCCGATGGCAGTTCGCTAAAAGTGCGCCTTGCTCGCAACAATGGCGCTTGGACTTTCGAGGCGCCCCTTGCAGCAAAAGCAGACCCTACTCTCGTCGACAACACAATCAATACTCTGACCGCTGCCAAAGTGGGTCGCTTTATTGAGACCGAACAAAGCAACCTGATACTTCAAGGCCTTGAAAACCCCTTCATGCAGGTCACCATCCACGGCAATAAGCGCCGCCAGTCACTCATCGTCGGCAATCTCGATCCCAATTCGCAAGGTGCGCCTCAATACTTCGCTAAACTTGAAAATAATCCTGCGATTTTCACTGTACTCGCCCGCCCTTTTGACATCCTGCGCGAAGCACAAGAAGCCCTCCGCGAGCGCAATTTCATGAACTTTGACCCAAGCAAGCTATCCACCATGAATATATCCGAAAATGGCCGCAAGATACGGCTACAAAAACTAGAAACTGGCGAAAACGACTGGCAAGTCCTAGAGAGTAATGGCGAAAATGAGATCCAGCCTTATCGCGCGGATCCAGCCATCATGGATAGCTTGCTTAAAAATCTCTCTACCCTTCGAGCGAGCGGGTTTACCGCCGATGCCCCCACCGCGTCTGACAACGAGAATTACGGCTTCAACAACCCACGCCGCGTTGTGACGCTCAGCTTCTCTATAGGCGATCCACTAACACTTATGCTCGCGCATCCTGAAGGCAGAGAGGATGTACTATACGCGAAAACAAACTTAGCTGATTTCATCTTTGAAGTAGAGCGCTATACGACTCTGCGCATGATTCCGCTCGATACCAACTACTATCGAAATCGCTTACTGGACATGCTTCCCTCTGCGGCACGTATTAGTGCACTTAAACTTACCAACCTAGAAAAAAACGAAGCCATCTTCGATTACAAAATTGGCCAAGAAAATATGGGCTGGAATGATCTGATCGAAGAATTCGATACCGAGCATGGAGATCAAATACACGTCTTGCTCGACGCCGTACGTAAGTTTGAGGTTAAGAACTACCTCATCGATAGCTATACTGAAGCTTATCCCGTCGACGAAGAAAATTCACTGCCGTGGATCTTCCAACTTAGCGCCACGATCCAGCTACCCGGTGGCGAGACCGACCGCACGGAGACACGTGAATACGTACTGACCGAACGCCTTTCTGGTACAGTTCAAGTAGCCGGGTCGAAACAATACAACACTATCTTCGAAATTCCACAGCCACTAATCGAAGCACTTTACGAACTGACCGACGAGATGGAAATTCCACCAGAGATGGCAGAAGAGCCAGTACTAGAACCTAAGCCTATAGATCCAGTAACAGCACCTGCGCAAATCAACACACCGTAGTCTGCAAACTTGCTCACGTCCAGTTAAGCAACTGTAACCTGCCACGCGAACCATGCCACGCATCAGAAAACTTCATCTAGTCACCATGCTAGAGCTGTTTTTTGATGCAACATTGTTAATTATCTTCATGGTGCAGGCCTTTGTCGTGGGGTGCCTACTCATCTACGGCCACCTACCGATTCCCACCAATTGGGGTAATCAGCTCATCGCCAAAAAATTACCCTCAGGTATCGTCCTTCGTATCGATGGAATCCGCCTGCGATCAGATGCTTCTATAGAGTTCGAAGGCATCGAAGTACGTGCCGCAAATATTGAGCAATCCCTCTTCCGAGCCGATGCCGCCGAACTTGAACTGAAGTGGCAAGGCTTCAATATAATGCCCAGAGTAGAGAGTCTCTTACTATCCAAGGGGACACTCTTCGCCCCATCTGTGTATTCGCCTGATGGATACCATAGTCCTGTATTAGAGCACGTTACCTTTCGGCTAGTTTCATCTGACGACACTTGGAAAGTCGATCGATTCGCCGCATTACATGAAAGCATACGCTTGCGTGGCTCCTTCGATTTGCCGACCTTTATGGAAGACGGTGCCGAAGCTTTAGACATCGATATGGCCATCAATAGCTTTTACACTCAAGCGGCCACACTATCTCAACAGAAGGAACTAATCAGTTACTTTCTGACGCCCACCGTTGCCTTTAAATCAAGTCATCTGGATGCCGATACAACGCAAATCGAAATGCGCATAACAAGTCAGGAGATGCAGCACGCAAAGGCAAATGCCAAAAAAATACAGCTCTTGGGAGTCGTCCAATTTGCCGAAGGCAAGCTTGTGCCTATATCAGTAATACGCCTTACCGCACAGTATTTAGATGTGCCTCCCTTTAATTTGAACGCAGAAAGCCTCAGGGTCCAGTTACCTTGCGAAGACTTCGCCAGCATACTCTCAGGCGAATGGCCGCGACTCAACCTAGCTGCCAAGCAGTTGAACCTCCAGAACTTCGAACTCGTCACTCCCATTCTCAGGATCGACTCAAAGGCCTACCCGCTAATTTCGTTTCAAGGTGCTGCTAACAGTTTAAAGGGCGCCATCGATTTAAACGGACAACTTAATGCCAAGACATGGAGTGCCCAAGTGCATGCACTTGGATGTCTAGATCTCATCAAACTAATTCCCAAGGAGTTTACCGAAAAAATTCCAAAACTCGTCCCCGAGACACCCCCCTATTACGAACTCAAATTAGATTTTGAAGACGGCTTTCACCTCAAACACACCGATCTCACGGCTCAATTTGAAGCACTTAGAATCAACGAGCTGACCTTTGATCATGTTAATGCACACGCCAGCTATGCCAACGGCCTCTTCGTGATCGAAGATCTTTACCTCCGCCGTCAGCAGCAGTGGCTTGATCTTACATTTAGCCTTGATACCAAGAGCTACGATTATCACGGCAGCCTTATCGGGTCCGCTGTTCCCTATGATTATAACTCGCTTCTTCCTAACTGGTGGGCAGCTATCTTTGAGAATGTCGATTTCAGTCACTCTGACTACAATCTCAGCGATTTTACTATATACGGTAACACGCAGCGACAATCCCCCGACCTTTACTACGGTTACGCTGAGGCAAGCAAGGTCAGCTATAAAGACGTTGTTTTTGATGAAGCTGAACTTGTTGTGCGCGGTCGTGGCTCCTACTGCGAACTGCACGATCTCAATGTCCGCAAGGGCCAAGATTGGGCACGCGGCGACATCGCATTCGCTTCAAAGCGCGACGAAGTCAAAAGCCCGCTTTCGATCCGTCTAGACATGGAAGCTCAATTCCCTCTGGCCGAAGCGGCCAAACTTTTCAAAAGCGATATAGCCACAGTCATCACTGACTTTAAAACTACTAGCACCCCACTAATACAACTTGAAGCAGCCATCTTTAACAAAGCCTATTCCGAATATGTAGACAAAAGTTACATCGATCTTTCCGCCAATCTCGACCATCCGCTAACCTATAACGACGTGCCGCTCGATCATCTCAGCTTTAAGCTCTTCGGACGCCCTCAAGTCACTCACCTGCGCGAGGTTAAGCTTGGCTACGCCGACGGCCTAGCTACCGCCATGGTCGATATCTTCATGCCTGTAGAAGCCAAGAATTCATTGCGTTACGCGCTCGATCTAAAAGATGCCGATCAAAAGCAAGCACTACGCGATCTTCCGCAATTCGATCATATTGAAGGAAGTCTACAAAGTACAAAAACGACTAAGCCTAGAAGTGATAATGCGCGAATCGACCTCAATATACGAGGGCAAGGCCCGACTGAAGATCCCTTCAAGCACCAGGGCTTCGGACACTTTGAAATCCGTAACGAAAAACTAGGGACGATCCAGCTACTCGGACCTCTATCTAAGATCCTGCAAAACACGCAACTGAGCTTCACTTCCTTTAATCTCAACAACATGCGTGGCGACTTCCTCTACAAGGACGATCTAGTCACTTTCGACCCCCTTCGCATAGACGGAGACCGCACCCAGATCGACGCTCCGGGGACACTCTGCCTCAGCGATCAAACGCTCAACATGAATGTTGAAGTCAAGCTCCTCGGTAACGCCGGTAAGCCCGGTTCCAATCTACGCAAAATTGGCGACCTCATCACAAAACCGATACCCAACCTTCTCCAATTCGAGCTTACCGGCACCCTCAAAGATCAAAGACTTCGCTCTCTCTACGATCCGAGGAATTTGATTCCGGACTTATAAAAAAATCGCCTAGTATTGAACCTAAAGGACTCGCCCTTTGAAGCCAGGTATCTAAGAGTAGTATGTTGGCTTTTAAAGGAGATAAACCGAACCCAATTCGGTAGCTAAAAATTATAAAAAAAGAAACTTTTTTTATAATAATTTGAGAAGCTTGACTTATTCACAGTGCAAATACGCTTAGACGAAAACCTAAATCGTTCGTTCACAGTTGCTTCGAAACTTATTCACATATTTATTCACAAGTCGTTGATTTACAATGTTTTATAGCTTAAAACACTTGACAGCGGGAAAATGTAACGCATTGTTTGACATATTCCTTCGGGAATGTGATCTTTGACAGAAATGAAGTGTAAAACAAGACTGCGAAAGTAGTTATGAATACCACTTCAAGATATACTCCAAGCTTAGGTTTGGAAAAAGGTCGGGATGAGCTAACGTTCCTGGCCCCTGCTGCGAGTTGCCTGTTAAGGCAGCGAGATTATCTTCGGGTGATTATATTCGGCAGGCACATGTCACCGGCTTCAACGAAAAGGTTCGTGCCTTTTCGGTTTAACACGAAATTGAGGTCTGGCGGTGAGCGGCAACTTAAAGTGATGCAGTAAAAGGCACACTAGAGTGAGAACCAGCTGCAAACCGAGTAATGCTACAAGTTCCTGTTCGGAACGAAATAGCAAACACAGTCGGTCAAAGACCGACAGTTGCTACTGTGAGTTAGTGCGGAGTAGATAACGTAGTTTGACAGTATGAACGAATAAAGTGCTGTTAGATCGTAGGGGTGTCGCAATCTATACGGGAAAAAGAACTGCGGCTTCGCGGAGTGAGCGAACCAAGTGAGAGGTGCCTGTTTACGGGTAGTGATCATGGAAACGCGATAAAATCTGAAGCGCGGGAGGCTGTAGAAAAGCCGTCCGTTTGAGACAATAAAAGCAACTTGAGGGTTAAGAGACAAGACCCGTTGCCTAAGGCAAACGATCGATGACGTAAGAAATTGATGCTGACCTTGGGCTACAGGAACGGAAGTGGAGATCTCAATCACTACCGATCCGTGTTCGGACTGTGAGTGTCGGCAGACAAGCGCAAAACCGGGCAGAGAAGTCTCACCCAACAGAGAACCAGTGTTAAAACTGGAATCAGGTTCCGCTGTGGGACCGAAACGTATCGCAATCGTTCTTGCGGTATGACACAGCGTCGGGGAACTGGCAGCCAACAATCGCTCGACGGGTGATGAGAGCGCCCAATGCCAGTGAATCGGGGAAAGAGAGCGTGGCGAGCTCCCATACCTCACCTTTTTATGAATCTTCAGATTCGATAATAGGTTATTTAAAAGCCCGTGATTCGGTAACGAATCACGGGCTTTTTTTGTGTCTAGATTTCTGATTTCTGTGCTACACTAGGCCTAAAAGCACGGCAGCGGCGGCTTCTATGCCAGAGAGCGCGGCCCCTTCAACTCTTGCGCCACCAAATGAATCGCCCGCAAAAGTCAATTGAAGGCCAGCATTTTGAAAGTAAGGCTCGGGCCACGGGTTCACAGGTGTGGTGAACCCCCACCGGTGGCAGTCGTATTCGAGGACATTTGCACTGAGATGCGGAGCCGCCGCGTCGAGCATGAGCGGGCCGCGCACTTCGTTAGGTGAATCCCAATGAGCCTCGGCAAAATCTGCATCGGCATGTATGGTGATTGCAGAAACATCGGGTGAGATGCCCTTTTGCTGATTATCAGCGATCCAGGTAAGTGGTGTTTCGTAGATTTTAATCCCGCCGGGCTCAGGTAAACCACTGGCACCATCTAGAATAGCGAGTGTTGCGAGACCGCGCTCGTAACGAACGGCTCGTAGCGAATCGCTTGCACCATTGGCGTAGCTCAATCCAGTCGAATCGAGTAGATTCATCGCCTGCGGAAGTGGCGAGGTGATCACTAGGTGCTTGCTATAAAAAGAATCACCAAATGCGGTACGAGCAATCCATCGATCTGCATCGCGTGATAGCTCGATGACCTGCTGAGAATTACAGACATCAAGCTCTTTAGCTAAATGCTTTGGGACATCAGTCATACCGTTGATCCCACAATAACGAGAGTAACCGTCGGGATTGGAATCTTCAGGCAGGTGGCGAAACCACTCCTTAATAATGCCTGCTGCGAGCCAATCATCAGCATAGGCCTGGAGGCGAGGGTCGCGCACCGTAAAATATTGTGCGCCATGATCCAGCCGGCCACCCGCCATACGACGTGTAGCCATGCGCCCACCGAGACCACGACCTTTGTCGAGTATCCGCACGGACTTGTCTACCTTGCGTAGCTCGGTAGCGCAGATAAGGCCCGAAATTCCGGCTCCGATGATAAGGACGTCTGTGGCTTGCATGAAGAATAGGGGCGAGAACCTAAGATGAAGACAGTGTTTGTTTTAAAGCGGTTTCGAGTTCGGCTTGCTGCCACTCAAAACCAAGCTCATTCAGTGAATTTGGGAGGACGCCCAGATTGCTGAGTACGGTCTCCCTACCCATTTCGCCAAAGAGCATTTTAACAATACCTGTAGGCAAGGGGAAAACAGTGGGGCGACCCAAAACCTTGCCGAGTGTTTTCGTAAACTTACTGTTTGTGACCGGCTCTGGTGCCACCGCGTTGACCGCACTTCGCACGGATACATTTTCCACGGCAAAGACGTAGGCCGACACGAGGTCAGGCAAGCTGATCCAGCTCATCTTTTGCTGGCCGTCACCAATGCGACCACCGACACCGAACTTAAAAGGCGTCAGCATCTTAGCCAGCGCTCCACCCTTAGCACTGAGCACAATGCCCGTCCGGAGAAAGACAGTACGAACGCCAGCCTCGGTCAAAGATTGCGCTGCACCCTCCCACTGGCGGGTCACCTCAGCGAGGAAGCCTTTGCCCGAACCGCTGGTCTCATCCAATAGGCGCTCGCTATCGATTCCGTAATAGCTGATGCCCGAAGCGGCAATGTAGGTCGGGCGCTTATCTTGCGCAAGAATTGAATCGACTAGCAGGCGCGTACTATCGACGCGGCTATCTAGAATGCGTGCCTTAACGGCATCTGTCCAACGCTGGGCAACACTCTCACCCGCGAGATGGATAACAGCATCGACGCCGTCGAGCACATGCGGGTCTAACTGGCCTGCGGCGACGTCCCACTGATAATCACCGCGACCGCTGCGAGAAAGGGTACGCACGCTGTAGCCGCGTGCCCTGAGGGTAGCGCAAAGTGACTCTCCAACAAGGCCGCTGGCTCCGGTGATGAGAATAGTCTTAAGAGTGGTCATGTTTGCTTTCGTGACGAGTCCACTTAGGAACGTGCATGGAGGGAGTTCAAGTTTTTGAGGGCATACGGCAAGCGGACACGCTACGAATTTCATTTGCAGCTTTGGTGATACCGCTGCGATCACGCTCATTGAATCGATCGAGGTTACGGAGCTGAAGTCCCATACGTTGATTTGATTTGAGAGCAACTTGGTGTCTTATCAAATAATCCCAATAGAGCGTGGTAAAGGGGCAGGCGTTTTCTCCAGTCTTTTCCTTAGGATTTTTGGGGCAATTTTTGCAGTAATTGCTCATCTTATTAATGTAATTGCCCGTGGCGATGTAGGGCTTTGAGGCCATGAGTCCACCGTCGGCGTATTGCGACATACCTAGAGTGTTAGGGAGCTCGACCCACTCAACGGCATCAACATACACAGCGAGATACCACTCGTGTAACTTCTTTGGGTCCACGCCTAGTAGGAGCGCGTAGAGCCCAGTGACCATAAGCCGCTGGATGTGGTGCGCGTAGCCGTGCTCCAGCGTTTGCCCGACGGATTGCTTGAGACATTCGAGATCCGTATCGCCAGTCCAGTAGAAGTCGGGCAAGGGTTCCTGCGCGTCCATCTCATTGCGGTCGATGTATTCAGGCATATGCATCCAATAGATACCGCGCACGTATTCACGCCATCCGAGAATTTGGCGAATGAAGCCCTCAACCGCAGCAAGCGGGGCGTTACCGTCTTCGTAGGCTTTTTCAGCGGCAGCGACAGCGTCGCGGGGATCAAGCAGCTTTAAGTTGAGCGACGTACTGATCAGCGAATGGTAGAGCCAGGGCTCATCAGTCCACATGGCGTCTTGATACTTACCAAATACGGCTAGCCGATTATGAATGAAATTGCTCAGTGCTTTTTGTGCCTCTTCTGGAGTCACAGGCCAAGCAAAGGAGTCGAGCGAACCTGGATGATCGGCGAAGCGCTCGTTGACAAGGTCGAGCACTTCACGGGTGAGCACGTCTGGTTTAAAATTAGGGCCATTGTTTGGTTCTTCGGGGCCACCCTTGCCGAAGCTGCCCCGGTTTTCTTTATCGTAGTTCCAGTCGCCGCCAGTCGGCTTGCCGTCTTCCATTAAAACGTCGAAGCGTTTACGTAGTTCACGGTAAAAGAACTCCATACGAAGAGACTTTCGGCCTTTGGCGTATTCTTCGAAATCCTTGGCGTTGGTGTAAAAGTGTCGGTCATCACGTACTTCCAGTGGCACTTCTTCGTCGCAGCAAACTTTTTTCAAAGCTTGAAGCACACGCCATTCGCCGGGCTGGGTGACGATGACTTTTTCTGGGCTCAAGGCACGGAGGTCGACACCGAGCCGATTGGAAAGTTTATCCGACCCTTCGCCATCATCTAGCTGCGTATATTCCACCCGGATGTCCTCCGAAAGTAGCGCGTCTCTAAAGTGGCGCATACCTGAAAGGAAGATCGCGATACGCTGCTTATGTGACCAGACGTGCTTCGATTCGTCATCGACCTCGGCCATCCATACGGCATCCTGAGTGGAATCAAAGTCGTCGAAAGCAGCAGCATCACGATTAAGTTGATCGCCAAAAATGACAATTAGGTGGCGTGGTGATTTCATTTTCATAAAAGTTTACTTCTTCCACCTAGGATTTAAATTGATCCAATGCAGCGAGTGCCCTTTCGCGACCTTCCTTATGATCGATGATTGGTTCGGGATAGTCTTTGCCAAGCTCGACGCCTGCATATTCGAGAATGCCTGCGGGTGCCTCCCATGGTTCGTGGATAAATTTGCTAGGTAACTTTGCAATCTCAGGCACCCAACGCTTCACATAATCACCCTCAGCGTCGAACTTCATACCTTGGGTGATTGGATTGAAGACGCGGAAATAAGGCGCAGCGTCGGCACCACAGCCAGCACTCCATTGCCAACCGAGGGTATTACTGGCCAGATCGGCATCGACTAGCGTATCCCAAAACCAACTAGCTCCTTCGCGCCAATCTTGCAACAGATGTTTCACAAGAAGGGATGAAACAACCATGCGAACGCGATTGTGCATCCACCCCGTGGCATAAAGCTGACGCATGCCCGCATCGACAATGGGGTAACCTGTCTGCCCGCGCTGCCAGCGCTTGAGGGCATTCGAATCGGGTTGCCAAGGGAAATCGGCATACTTTTCGTGAAGCGGCGCAGCAGGCGTTTTCGGGAAGTGATAGAGCACGTTATAAGCAAACTCGCGCCAATAAATTTCCTTAGCATAAACTTGTGGTCCCTCTTTGCCAAGATCGTGCTTAGCCTTCAGTGCGTGCATGACTTGGCGCGGACCGATCAAGCCCCAATGTAAATAAGGTGAGAGGCTCGATGTGCCGTCTTCGCTCGGAATGTCACGCGCCTGGTTGTAGCCTTCGACTGCTTGACTAAGGAATTTTTCCAGCCCCTTTTGAGCGGCTGCCTCACTGACTACCCAGTATTCGTCAAATTTACGATACCACTGCTTTTCCGGCAAGAGGCAGAGAGAATCTAAAGCCAACGTCTGCGGATAGGTGTCAGGGAACTTAAGTGAATCAAAATCAGGTTCGGCAATCGGTTCAATCGGACGGTCTTTTACCTTTTTCCAGTAGGGCGTGTAAACCTTGTAGGGATTTCCCCCACCCGTGGCGGCGGTGTGCGGTTCGTTAAGTAAGGTGCTATTAAAACTCTCCACTTCAATACCATCCTCGCGCAATTGACGCTTGATCGAAGCATCCAACTCCCGTTGCGGCGACTCGTAACGGCGATTCCAACAAACGCGCTTCGCTCCAGTCTTTTCAATGATGTCTCTCAGTTGCCCTAGAGAGTCGCCTTCTCTTAAAACAAACTCACCCCCCTTATCTTTCAAGGTCTCACTTAGGCTCTTCAAAGCCTGATGTAGCCACCACTTCGAAGCCGCACCCGGTGCCCAATCACCTGCCTCGTCGGGTGACCAGATGAAGACAGGAATCACAGGCAAGCCTGCCTCAATAGAAGCTTTAAGGGCAGAATTATCCTTAAGGCGCAGATCCTTGCGGAACCACAAAATTGTAGGGCTTAAAGACATAGTGATAGAGCGTTAGATCTTAACGAAACTTACACAAGAAAGAGACACTGATCGCCTCTTGATTCCACTATAAAACCAGTCAATATAAAATAATGGATACAATCACCGCAATCAAAGAGCGTCGCTCCGTCAAACACTACGACAGCGCTCATGAAATGAGTGAGGCCGAGATCAACGCACTGCTCGAACTGGCACTACTCTCACCGACTTCTTTTAACATGCAGAATTGGCGCTTTGTCGTCGTGACGAATCCTGAAAAGCGTGCCGCCATCCAGGCTGCCGCTTGGAACCAAGCGCAAGTAACCGAAGCCTCCATTACCATCTTGCTCTGCGCCAACCTTAATGCCCACGAAGACGCCAGCCGTTACTGGGTGCACGCCCCGCAGTCTGTGCAGGATATGCTCGTACCCATGATCGCCCCATTGTATCAGAATAATGCGCAACTGCGGCGCGACGAAGCCATGCGCTCAATCGGCATCGCAGCGCAGACCCTCATGCTGACTGCCAAATCAATGGGCTACGACTCCTGCCCCATGATCGGCTTCGATCCTGAAAAAGTTGCCGAAATCATCGAACTACCTGAGAACCACGTGATCGGTATGATGCTAACTGTGGGTAAGGCACTTAAAGACGCCAATGTCCGTAGCGGACAGCTGCTTTATGATGAGGTCGTTTTTCGCAACGGTTTTTCGAGCTAAAGTGATCAAAACTTACGGTAGCAGAATTCCGAGGCTAGGCCAATCCAAGTTTCCCCTAGCCTAGGTTCTCAAAAACGGTCTCACCAGCTTTGCGCGATTCTTCTGAAAAATGTTTTGCTTCGCCCTGCACAGGGCAATTCAATGATTCCTATGTACGAACTATCAGGAACCGTAAAACAAATCTTCGAAGAGAAAACTTTTGGCAGTGGCTTTAATGTACGTGAATTCGTCGTTACCACTGAGGCCGACAAATACCCGCAGGACATCTGCCTGCAGTGTGTCAAAGAGAAAGTCGAAATGGTCAATCAGCTGAAAGAGGGCGAAAAGGTGAAAGTATCTTTCGACCTCCGTGGCCGCGAGTATCAAGGCCGCTACTTCGTCAATCTAAACGCATGGAAGGTCGAGGCTGCTGGCGCTGGATCTGATAGCTCCAGTAATGGCGACGAGCCGCCCCCCTTCGACCCATCCGACGAGATTTTAGACGAGGAGCCTCCGTTTTAGGCCTCCAGCCTAGCCAAAACTCAGTGGTTGCGCTTCATTAGCAAATTCCTTTTTCTAAATATGAATTTTAGGTAAATGAAACGCATCGTCATCATCAACGGCCCGAACCTCGATCGCCTCGGCATACGCGAGCCAGACATTTACGGCGACCAAACGCTGACAGATCTAGAGAATTTACTAAGCGAAGAAGCAGAGTCTTTGGGTGTGCAGGTGCAATTCTACCAGAGTAATCATGAGGGCTTTATCATCGACGAAATTGGAGAATATTCTGACTCAGAGGTGTTCGGCCTCATTCTCAACCCTGGCGCCCTCACCCACACCAGTCTCGCGCTACGCGACGCCATCGCTGGGAGCGACCTACCTGCAATCGAAGTTCACATTAGCAATATTTACCGGCGCGAGGACATCCGCCAGCACTCACTGACAGCTCCCGCCTGCATAGGCGTCATCTCAGGTCTCGGCTTCGATAGCTATGTCGCCGCATTGCGCCATTTGGCGAATCTCGATTAATTTTACAGATATTACTCACCGCAAACAAGGCATACCGCCTCAAAATAACCAAAAACGAAAGATAACACCATGGCAGACGAACCTAAAGGACTGAACAAACCCGTAAAACTTAAAGCCGACTTGGCTTCCTTCCTCGGAGCAAGCGAGCTCCCGCGCACAGAGATCACTAAAAAGCTCTGGGACTACATCAAAGGTCAAGGCCTCCAAACCAAGACCGAGAACGGTGCTCCTGAAAACGCCGGCAAGTATATTGTAGCCGACGCAAAACTCGTTTCCATCTTCAAAAATACAAGGTCGACCAGCAAGTCTGGTAAACTAACTGACCTTACTAGTATCAGTGAAGGTGAAACTATCAACATGATGCAAATGGCCGCAGTAGTCGGTGCCAACATCGAGTAAGACTCTTACAAGTTCATTTCCAAAACGGCTACTCCATTAGGAGTAGCCGTTTTTTTTGTAATCACCTAGCTTTGATCTATTCAGGCGGCAGCAGCTTTGCTAGCTCTTCTAGATCACTGAAGTGCTCGGCTAGATCCTTCGCGCTGCCCAAGTGACCGAGGGTACTTTCAAACAACTCACGCTTCTCTTTTTTGAGCTGCTGAATACGTTCTTCAATCGTGCCTTGCGTGATCATTCGATATACGAAGACGCGGCGATCTTGCCCGATGCGGTGCACTCGATCCACCGCCTGCTCCTCCACAGCAGGATTCCACCACGGGTCGAGCAGGAAGACATAGTCCGCCGCATGCAGTGTAATGCCAGTGCCCCCTGCGCGTAGGCTGACGAGTATGACAGCGGGCTCTTTCGTATTCTGAAAGGTTTCGACGGGTTTAGCGCGGTCTTTGGTTTCGCCACTGAGTTCGAGTAAATCCACCTTTGGAAAGGTCCTTTTAAGCAAAGGCTTCAGACGCTTTAAGAGGCTCAAAAATTGACTAAAGATAACGACCTTGCGTGCGCCATCACCACTGAGGGCCTCTTCGAGACGTGTGACTAGCATCTGTATTTTACCACTTTGCTGGATGTCGGCATTTACATCGGGAATCAGCCCAGGATCGCAGCAAGCTTGCCTCAAGCGCGTGAGTAAGGAGAAGAAGTGCATGGATTGTGTCTGCATAGCCGATTGCAAATCGTTGCCCAGTTCATCGCGCCCTCGGTCGAGAAGGTTCTTATAGGTCTGACCTTGTAAGTCAGTGACAGGACAGATCAAATCCATCTCTACTTTCGGCGGAAGGTCCTTACCTACCAAATTCTTCTGGCGGCGAAGAATGAAGGGCGTCAATTGTTGCCGCAGACGGTCGGCAAAGGCCTCTCGGAAGCCTGTATTATCTGACTCGACGGCATCTTCAAATCGACGGCGCGAGCCGAGTAAGCCAGGCATCAAAAAGCGAAAGAGCGTCCATAGATCGAGCAGACGGTTCTCGATCGGTGTGCCGGTTAGCGCGAGCCGGCATTCAGCTTGGATCGCGCAACAAGCCTGCGTCACTTTTGAATCTGGGTTTTTAATCTGCTGTGCTTCGTCGAGCACCGCATAGCCGAACTGCATCTCATCGAGCAAATGCTTGTGTCGTCGCAGTTGGGTATAGCTAGCGATCCAGAGCTTTGGCTGCGTCCAGCCGTCGCTCGAAAAGTCGCAACTGCTACGCAATACTTCGGTTTGAATATTCGGATACCAGCGACGAGCTTCACTTTGCCAAACGGGCACCACACTTGCGGGACAAACAATTAAGCTATTTTTATTCTCGAAAGGATAAAACTTTAAGAGAGTAAGCACTTGTAGGGTCTTACCCAGACCCATTTCGTCGGCGAGTAATCCATGGCAGCCGAACTCCCGGAGCTTAGCCATCCAATGCACACCTTGCGCTTGATAGTCTCTCAGAAATACAGGAAGCGTTTTCGCGTCGCTTGATTCCTCCTTGAGTAATTGCGCCCTCCATGCAGAAAGCTCTTCCTCCAAATCCAATTCAGCACCACGCTCGCCAAACAAGGAGAATACCATATATCGTGGCCAAGTCTGCGCCTCTTCCAAATTGCTTGCAGCCGCCACGCGCCACTCGGCGAGTGCTGCCGATTGATCCTCGCCAATACTGACTAGGCCGAGGCCGCGAACCACATGGATGCCCCGCCCTGCTTTGGCCAGACGCTGGGCATCTTCGGGGTCGAGCCATTGCCGGGCAAGTTTGAGCCGCCAGTCAACGCGCATCTGCTCCTGACCTGAAGACTCAACACGGCCGATCACTTTGACTTCTCGCACACCTTCGGCCATAAGCTGGGCTTCGAAATCTAGGTCAATAGTATCAAAGGCCGCGTCCCAGCGCTTGAGCGCATGCGAGAAAAACGGTGCGATCCGCTCACCATCGAAGAGTATGAAGTCGTTGGAATCGCGACGAAATTTAAAGCCTGCTTCACCTGCCCTTCCCGTTAAACGGACCAGAGCCTCGCGCTCAGCGGGGTGGATCGGAGCTTCGTCACTGCGGAAGGCAGACTCTTGAGAAGAATCAACATTTGTCCAGTAAGCTGTGAGGCGAAGACCTGAACTCAAACCTTCGAGCTTCGGCGTCAAGCGACGAGCGACCGCGACTTCCAGTTCCGCTTCAGGTTTCGAATCATTGAGAGTCTCCTCTGACTCGGGCTTTGGCTCGTAAGGCAAGGGGTCGATCTCATCGGCGATCAACTCTTCGACTTCGTAGAGACCACCCACGCCGACCGCTTCACCCAGAGCGTCATCATCGATCGAACTACGCACCTTGGGCCCAGAAGGGGTCCACTCGATCACAGCGTAGCAGGTATCTTTACGGGCAAACTTGCAGTGGACAATGGCTTCTTCGTTCGCGAGTTCGACGCCAGAAATCTGCCCCTTCCGGTAGATTTCGCGGCCACGCAAGAGCGTCTCTTTAGAAAATGACTGCTCCCAGTCCAGACCTACATTCGCGAACCAAACCTCAAGGGCAGCAGTATTATAAACACGACTAGATAAGCGGGTAGACATTGAAAACGATTGAACCTGCCACCATAACTTTTGATAGGAATAAGCCGCAAGGAGAATTGAGAAAATTTGTACTCTTTGACGCGAGGAGCTTCACTTTCCATTGAATATTCGGCGTGCGAAGTATGGGTCAATCCCGTTCGGAAACAAAGAACTCATGAAGCCCCGATACTAGCGCACCAAACCGAAATCAAGCTCACTGATGTCGAGGTAGTCACCCGGATACTGGCGTGAAACAACGATACGAAAACGCACATCTTCGGCCTCATTAGGCGCGGTGAAAGGCAAGCGAATCGCAACAGGCACGGCTCGGTGCTCGATAGGTAAGCGCAAGGGCAGTTCAGTTTCCAAATTACGGCCGTTGCGATCAAGCCAGGCCACATGTATGTGTGCTCGGTTATCGAGGCTAATTTTCCAAGTACCCGTCATACGGAGTTCGTAAGTCTGATTGGAAACCACGGGGAAGGTATTAAAGATCGAAATAATATCCGTGCCTATAACACGGAGGCCCGAGTCAGCACCGACCGAGGCCTTGCTTGCTTCGACCGCAAAATGCTCACTCGCCCTATAGTCGAGATGCCAATCCTCAAGTTGAGGTAATAAGGGACCTAAAAAATTGCGCATCCTCTTAGCGACATGCATCAATTTTGGATCGCGCAGTTGGCTAATAAACTCCCGAGGCTCGGGCTTGATCAATCCTCTAGCCAAGCGCTCGGGATTGGATTGGTTAAGCGCAATCCGCCGGCGCTCGGGTGAGTAGTTAGCGTTCTTGGTGTAGTCTTCAAAATAGGCACGGTAGTCACCGGCGGCTATTTTGAATTGAGCCAAAAGAGTTTCGATATACACTGGCGACTCCGAATCAAAACAGGCCTGGACCAGAGCTCGGCGTGATTGATCGAAATCTGCGTAGAGCTCTGTCAGACGGAAAGCCTCGGAGACCACTTGCACGCGTTTTTGGAAACGTGATGCGTCTAGCTTAGGCGGGACTCCAAGCTTGGCCTCAGCAAGATCAATATAGCCGCGCATCTCTACTAGAACTTTGGGGGTAAAGAGTGCGATACCTGACTCATCCTTGTAAAGCTTGATCCAGTCTGCTTGGCCTTCGTTTTCATTGCGATGGCGCTCGGCAGTTTCGTAAAAAGCGCGGATCGACGCAGATGCAGGCCCGAAAAAGTTATCGTAGTATTCGTCGAGTAGCGCATGGGCATCTTGCTCTGGATTCCAGAGCAGTTCGGCTGCAAGCCAAGCTTTGGCTCCATCCAAACCCCAGAAGGAAGGCAACTGGGAGAAAAAAACATCAATGCCTTCGTCTGACATATAGCGAATGCTCTCGATGATCCATTGATTAAACTGTCGTGGATGGAGATGCGGAGCTCCAAAATAATAGTCCCAAGTCGCCACGCGCTCTGCACCCGAGGCTGCCCATGCTTGGATCAATGCTTTGTCCTGATTCCGATAATCGGGGTCATGCCACTGCGCGCGGTCGGAGGTCAGCACGGGCATGACACGTGGGTGTATCGTAATGGTGGGAGCAGGCTCTGCCCAATAATATGAGAGTGCGGTGAGGTAGCGATCTTCACCAGTAGCTGTTTGCCATGCACCTCCTTTGTCGAATACAAGCTTAGCCACTTGATTCATGAAGCCGAAAACTAGATCAGTATAGTTGGGCCGAGTGCGAAAATAGCGCAAGGGTGAGACGGCGGCCTCAGTGCGCTCGGTCGTATCGAATAGCACGTTGTCATTGATCGAGAGGGAAAAGCTCTTACTGTTTGGATTATCCTCAAAATGACTGAGTGCCGCTTGTGCGGCGACCTCAATCGCCTCGGGGTGAGTCAAGTCTGGCTGCGGGTCGGTGCCACCACTACCCCGCGGCACTTTGCGTCGCCCGTTGACTTTAGAAAAAACTTCGGGCTTCGTTGCGAAGACTTCCTCGCTGAAGACATTCGCTAAATTATGGTTGAAAGAATAGACTTGGTTCAATCTATTACGTCGAGCGAAATCTGTATTTACAGGATAGAACTTACGCTGCGCAAAGGTAGGTGTTTCACGCCATGGACGGTTTGGAAAGTAAGTGAGTGAGGGTTTGACGAATTCTAGACCCAGATCACCCGCCCAATAATAACGAGCGCCAAGCATCTCTTTTCCTATGGTGTAGAGTGCATTTGACCAACCAGCAGGATCACCGCTACGAATAAAGACGCGCGTGCGCTCGCGGTGAATCGTAAAGCCGCCGCCTTTACTAAGATCAGCAGTGAGTTGAAAGTAGATTGCGTGTTTGGGACGGCCCCCGGAAAGAACTTGGACCGATCGACCGCTTACCCGTTGAATCAAATTGGAAAAGTCGGCGACTGAATCGACCAAAGACTTTGATGCCGACTCTGGCAGCACAATTGCATCAATTTGAAATATCGATAGTTGCGCAGAGCCGACAAGCCTCTGCGGCTTCCATGGTTGTGCACCTTGATAGGACAACCCAAGACAAGGATATGCGATCAGTAATGACAGTGAGAGAACTTTGAGTAGGGCTTTCAAAATGAGAACGTCTGCTAAAACAAATACTTGCGACACTAAACAGCATATTTACGAGGTCGAGAATCAAGGATAAGTTAGTTAGAACAGTCGCTGCACGATCAAAAAAGCCCCGTCGCTTTTAAGCGGACGGGGCATTGAGTAAAATTATAATCGCTTCAAGCGACGCGTTCGACGATGAGCTCCGGCGGATTCGGGCGTTTGGGCGCGAGGCGGTAAGCTGTCTTGAGGTATTCAAGCGCCTCTTCCATCTTAACCTCGTCGTTATAGTGAATCATCATGAGCGGCTCACCTTGCTTTACTTGCGTGCCAACCTTCTTGATCTCGGATACACCCACGGCAGGATCGTATTTTCCATTTTTCTTAATTGCGAGTATAGCCACGCCTTCGGCAATGAGACCTGCGTTAATCGTATGCACATAACCGCGCTTTGGGGCAGGGAGCTTGCGAACGTGCTTCGCAGTCGGGAACTTCTCGGGATCATCAATCACGGATGTGTCGCCACCTTGGGCCTCTATCATATCTTTGAACTTCTGCAAAGCGGAGCCATCCTTTAAGTGGCGATGCACGGTTTGCTTTGCGGAGAGGGTCGATCCGGCGACACCTGCGAGTCGCACGATTTCCATGCCGAGTTTAAGAACAAGCTCTTGTAAATCTTCAGGACCCTCACCCTTAAGGAGCTGGATGGCTTCCTTGATTTCAAGTGCCGTACCAACGGTATCGCCAAGCGGTTGATTCATATCCGTCACCAGTGCCACGCAGCGGCGCTTCATAGAACGGCCAACGCGTGTGATAGAACGTGCAAGCTGCTTGGCTTGTTCAACGTCCTTAATGAAAGAACCGTTACCCCACTTGACGTCGATGACAAGACCTTCGGCGCCTTCAGCTAGCTTGCGGCTGAGCACGCTGCCCGTGATGAGCGGCAGGCTGGGAATGGTTCCAGTTTCCATACGCATATCATAAAGAATCGCATCAACGGGGGCAATTTCGGGATCTTTGCGTATGAAAGTGCAGCCGACTTTCTTGAGCTGTGCGTGAAAACCCTTTAAATCGAGGACTGGATCGAAACCAGGAACCGCGGAGAGTTTGTCTAAATTACTGATAACGTGCTCTTCGTCCACGCCATTCATCGTCGGCATGACAACGCCGCACGCAGCAGCAAGCGGTGCGAGCACCAGCGTAGTCTTATCGCCGACGCCGCCAGTTGAATATTTATCGATCTTAGGGCGAGTGATTTTAGTTAGGTCAATGACCTCGCCAGAAAGCATCATCTCTTCAGCAAAGGTTGCCGTCTCTTGGGCAGACATGTTTTGAAAATAGACCGCCATGGCGAGAGCAGCTTGCTGGAATTTAGGCATTTCTTCGTCTAAAATGGAGTCGACGATAAACCGGATTTCTTCGTCGGAGAATTCGCCACCATCGCGCTTCTTTTCAACTAAGTAGCTAAAGGAAGGCTTGATGAATTTACGTGCACTAATGATCTTTTTTCTCATTGAATGAGTCTGCGTCTACTGTGAATAAAGCCGCTCGAAGCGGCATAAACGTTTGATATATGGGGATTAAGGTGCAAAATGTCGAGCCTTAAATATGATAAAATGATCAAACGCCATGCTACTACACGGCTAATCATGCTATTTCGATAGGCTTGCAGGAGCGCGAAGCCAGATAAAAAATGGTCCGAACAATTACCTAATTCCGATATTGTTTTACCTTACTTGGCCAGTTTTTGCGCGCTCTCAACGAGAGCGGCAAAAGAGTTAGCTTTGAGAGCGGCACCGCCAATGAGGCCGCCGTCAATATTCTTTTGCGCGAGTAATTCATCGGCATTTTCTGGCTTCATAGAGCCTCCATAGAGAATACGGACTTTTTCGGCAGCTTGTGCCCCAATGAGTCCCGTGAGGAGGCAGCGAATTTCTGCGTGCACTTCTTCGGCCATCTCAGGAGTTGCTGTCTTGCCTGTGCCGATCGCCCAAACGGGCTCGTAGGCGACGACGAGAGCATCAGCAGCTTCGGCGGTGACACCGATGAGGGCGCCCTCAAGCTGTGTTTTAATCACTTCGTTGACCTTACCGGCTTCACGCTCGTCGAGTGTCTCGCCAATGCAAACGATCGGCTTGAGGTTCGCGTCAAGAGCAGCAAGGGTCTTCTTATTGACGATGGGGTCGGTCTCGCCGAAGTATTCACGGCGCTCAGAGTGCCCAAGGATGACGAAGTTTGTGAATAAGTGGCGAAGCATTTCGGCAGATATCTCACCCGTGTAGGCACCGGAGACTTCGAAGTGCATATTTTGCGCTCCAAGTTGAACGTTGGATCCGCTCACGACTTTAGATACGGATTCTAGAGTAGTAAAAGTCGGACAGACACAGACGGCGACGTCTGTTTGTGCGCCGACTAGGCTGACAACATCCTTGGCGAGTGAAGCACCCTCTTCGGAGTTTAAATTCATTTTCCAGTTTCCTGCGATGAGGTATTTGCGCGCTGATTGACTCATAATATTAGATGTATGATGGATAATAAATGATACCTAATGCTTAGCTTAGATTTGGTCAAGTGCAGTAACACCGGGGAGCTCTTTGCCTTCGAGGAATTCGAGGGACGCGCCGCCACCGGTGCTCATGAAGGTTACTTGATCACCGTAGCCAGCCATCTTGATCGCTTTGACAGAATCGCCACCACCAATAATTGAGCAGGCTTCAGACTCGGCAATCGTCTTGGCCACTGCGAAGGTTCCCTTGTTGCAAGCGTCGATTTCGAAAATGCCCATGGGCCCGTTCCAGAGGACGGTCTTGGCACTTTTGACTTCGTTGCTAAAAAGCTCGATGCTCTTGGGGCCAATGTCGACACCCTCCCAGCGGGCCTCGATATTACCTTCAAAGAACTTGCTCTCACCGACGGTGCCAGCACCAAAGTCGAGGTCTTTTACAGCAAGGTTATCGAGCGGTAGGAGGAACTTGACACCCTTCTCCTTAGCCTTGGCTAAAGCGGACTGAGCTGTTTGAATAAAATCGGGCTCGCTAAGTGATTTCCCGATGCTGCGGCCTTCGGCCAATGCGAAAGTATAAGCCATGGCACCACCAATTATGATGGTGTCGGCCTTTTCGAGGAGCGCGTCGATGACCTTGATCTTATCAGAGACCTTAGCACCACCAAGAATCACAGTAAGCGGACGCTCTGGGTTCGCAGTCTTGTCACCCAGGTAAGCAAGTTCCTTTTCGATCAGAAGACCACAGACGCATGGTGAGAGGTGCTTGGCAACCCCTGCTGTCGAGGCGTGGGCTCGGTGAGCGGTGCCGAAGGCATCGTTGACGAAAGCATCGGCGAGCTTGGCCAATGCAGCTGCAAACTCGGGATCGTTTTTTTCTTCACCAGCGTAGAAGCGCACGTTTTCTAGGAGAAGGACTTCGCCTTCACCCATTTTAGCCACTTCGGCTTCAACTTCTTCGCCGATGCAGTCTTCAACGAAGGTGATGGGCTGGCCGAGCTGCTTAGCCAATTCTTCAGCGACGGGTGCTAGGGTATACTTGGCATTCTTTTCGCCCTTGGGTCGTCCAAGATGGGATGCGAGAATTACTTTAGCACCCTGCTCAACGAGTAACTTAATCGTCGGCAGCGCAGCAACGATACGGGAGTCGTCATTAATAATGCCGTCTTTGAGAGGCACATTGAAATCGCAGCGAACGAAGACTCGCCTACCAGAGAGATTAACGTCTTTGATGGTTTTAGTGGCCATGGTGTTTAATGGAATATGGATGATGAGGTATTAGGGTTGGAGATATTTTGCTGGCTTGAGACCCTAAACGGGGCTTGCTCTTACTTCACTCTCGAACTTCAGAGGTTCTCTTCGCTTCGCTACCTTCAACAAGTTCAAGACAGGAAAGCGTCGAGAGGAATGAAAAAGCCGCCGCGATCAAGAATCCGTTGGGATACCTACCGCGGCGGCTTGAAAATCAATCAGTAGTTACCAAGAGATCCAGACTAGAGGAACTTGGAGACTTTTTGAACGAGTTCAACGACGCGGTTGGAGTAACCCCATTCGTTGTCATACCAAGAAACGAGCTTGAAGAACTTGTCGTTCAGACCCATGCCGCTGCCTGCATCGAAGATCGAGCTGAGCTCGTCGTGGATAAAGTCAGAGGAGCAAACTTCATCTTCAGTATAGCCAAGAATACCTTTGAGCGAACCCTCGGAGGCTTCCTTCATCTTTGCGCATATGTCTTCATAAGAAGTGCTCTTCTCTGTCTTCACAGTAAGATCTACCGCGGAAACAGTTGGAGTAGGCACGCGGAAAGCCATGCCTGTAAGCTTGCCCTGTACTTGAGGTAACACGAGGCCAACCGCCTTTGCAGCACCAGTTGTAGAAGGAATGATGTTAAGAGCAGCGGTACGGCCACCCTTCATGTCCTTAGGAGAAGGACCGTCGACAGTCTTCTGCGTTGCAGTGTAAGAGTGCACTGTCGTCATCAGACCTTCTTCGATTCCGAAGTTCTCAAGAATCACTTTAGTGATCGGAGCTAGGCAGTTGGTGGTGCAAGATGCATTTGAAATCAAAGCGTCATCCGCAGTGAGCTGGTCATCATTGACGCCGATAACTACAGTCTTCACGCCGTCACCCTTACCAGGCGCGGAAATAATAACCTTTTTAGCGCCGGCGGTGATGTGACCTTGTGCCTTTTCATCTTGGACGAAGAGGCCAGTGGACTCGATAACGATATCCACACCGAGTTCCTTCCACGGAAGGGCCGCAGGACCTTCACGAACGGCAAGTGTCTTGATCTCATGACCGTTCACAACGATGACATCATCACCCTTAGTTTCTACAGTGCCCTTGAAGCGACCTTGCGTGGTGTCGTATTTAAGAAGATAAGCAAGATTTTCCGCAGGAACAAGGTCGTTGATTGCAACCACCTCGATTTCTGAGCCGAGAAGACCCTTTTCAACGAGTGAGCGAAAGACCAAGCGACCGATACGGCCGAATCCATTGATTCCGATTTTTGTAGCCATTATTGTATGTTTTTATTTTTCAGGTTGAGATTAAATTGTAGAAGCTGGGACTAGTATGCAGCTGTTGCTCCATGGCAAGATTTATTCAATGGTTTCAATTGAATTAAGCCAATTGCGACTATCGGGCCTTATTTAACTGCGTAAAGACAGAAGTTCTATCATTCCGCTACGGTGTAATATTAGGCTGGAAGTGTAGCAATCGCCTTGACATTAGGAGCATTAATTATGTAGTGAATTAAAATTTATTTGAGTAGCTCACTTGCACTTTTTAGAGCGACAGCCATTCTACACCAATAACTTATAAACAAAGCAAAAAGCCCTGCAAGTATGTGTTTCTGCACCAAACTTAAAATTTATTTATGAAAATCAAAAATTGGGATATGTTCGCCTTTGTCGTCGCCTACCACATTGCGCTGGTAGCGCTACTACCTGCATTTATTAATGTATTTTCTTGGACATCGGTCGTATTCTTCCTCGTCACCTACATCCTTGGCGGCATGTCGATCACAGTCGGTTACCACCGTCTCTATGCCCACAAGGCCTACTCAGCCAACCCATTTTTCGAGTGGTGCGTGCTACTAAGCTCGGCGCTCGCATTTGAGATGTCAGCGCTTAAGTGGTCGCACGATCACCGAATCCATCACAACCACTGCGACACAGATAAAGATCCCTACTCCATCAAAAAGGGCTTTTGGTATGCGCACATTCTCTGGTTGTTCGACTACAAGCGCGACTTCGACAAAAGTTTAGTAGCGGACTTGATGAAGAATCCACGCGTGGTGATGCAGGACAAACACTATGGTAAATTTCTACTCGCCGTTAACCTTGGCGTATTTTTTATCGGTTGGGCGCTGACTGGTAGCGCCCTAGCTTCTTTTTACATGGGCTTTCTAATGCGCATGGCGATGATTCACCACTGCACATGGTTCATTAACTCACTCTGCCACACATATGGCGCTAAAACTTACGCTCGTGAACTCAGTGCAGTGGACAATGCCATCATGGCCGTACTCACCTTCGGCGAAGGTTACCACAACTATCACCACGCCTTCGCCGCCGACTACCGCAATGGTATCCGCTGGTATCACTTTGATCCGACTAAATGGGCCATCTGGACGGCTGCAAAACTCGGGTTAGTGAAAGGCTTACGTGTGATCAACGAGGTAACTGTTCTGAAATCGCTCGTCTCAAAAGATAAGAAAATGATCCTTGAGCACATCAGCCACGACATGGACGGACCCGCCACCGAGCTCAAGGTTAAGCTCGAAGAAATCTCCTTCGCATTCGAAGAAAAGGCCGCTGTTCTAATGGCAAAACTCCGCGAGCTCAAACAAGCCAGCGCTGACCAAAAAAAACAGCTACAGAAAGAGGTCAAATCACTGCGCGCATCGCTCAAAACAACATGGGATGAGTGGGTAGAAGTGACTAGCAGAGCCTCTAAGCAATACGAGTTTGCGCATTAGTAAGCCTACTCTACCCACAAGCCACAACTCAAAGGCGGCAAGTGAATTTTTGTATCCGTAATTGGGATACGAGCTGAGCGGATACCATCCAGGCAAAAACGTTCTTGGTCGGCAATTTGTTTTAGCTTTTCTGGCTGTAGATCCTCGCAGTCTATATCGGCATACTCTAGGTGCGGGTTGATCGCATAAATAAGCTGGGGCGCGTCGACGGATTTATCAGCATTAAAAATTACGACCGCCGCACTCGAACCTTCGGCGAAGTAAAACTGCATATAGCTCTCCCTCTGAGCACCGTCGAAGCGGAGGGCTTTTCCCAAATCAGAACGGCGGAAGTGTATCCAATCGCGAAAGTAACCATGCGTACCTGAATAAACATAACGGCGATTATAATCGAGTGCATTAATATCGCCACGCTGATAGGTGTTTTCAATACCACGCTTTGAACGCAAAAAGTCCTGCCCCTGCGCAAGCATTGGTACACCGAGCGAAGCGAAGAGAAGTGATGCCATCAAGTGCGTACGACGGCGGTCCAATAATGTGGGGTCAGAGCCATCCCCTTTAGGTCGCTCGGTGATACGGTCGAGCCAACAGTGATCATCATGCGACTCAGTGTAATTAATAGTCTGCGCAGCGAAGCGCGTCGTGCCAGGAGAACCAGATACGAAGTGCCGGAGAATCTCCTGATTACCCTCGCCTTTGACATACTTGGCAATGTACTCCCTGTAACCGTCGTTCCACGAGGCGAAGCTAGTTTCTTTGAGCTCTTCTTGAATGTGTCCGCGAAAGCTCCAAGGCTCTGCGATTAGAATAAGCGAAGGTTTTACATCTTTGAGTTGCACTTCGATATCGCGCAATACTTCGATGCCAATCAGCTCGGCAAGATCAAAACGGAAACCATCCACATCGAATACTTCGACAAGATGCTTCAAACTATCGATGATCAAGCGGCGCCCCATCGGTGTATCACAACGAAGATCATTACCGCAGCCGCTCCAATTCATAAGATCATTACCATTATTCAGGTGAAAGTAATAATATTTATCTATAAACAGCAGGTGGTTAGGTTCACCGACGTGATTATAGACTACATCGACAATCACCGCGATGTCCTGATCATGGAAATCCTGTACTAGGCCACGGAACTCCTCCACTTGTGATGCTTTCTCTGGGGCTAACGCATAACTACTCTCAGGGGAGAAGTAATTGGTCGTCATATAGCCCCAGTGGTAGTCCTCAGGTTTTTCATTATCAAACTCTTGAATCGGCTGCAATTCAACCGCGTTGACACCGATCTCTTTCAAATAGGAGCCTTCTGCTATGAGCCATTTGCGTAAGCCCGCATAGCCTGAGCGTTCTTGAGTAGTTAGAGCAATTGGCGCGTGGGCGATCAGATCGCGTACGTGGGCTTCGAGAATGACGAGATCGTGCCAAGCCGGTGGGATGAAGGCTTGCTCAACTTTGGCCAGACGTTCGGGAGCGACCACGATACCAGGGCCACGGGAACTGACACAGGCCTTGGCGTAGGGATCCAGAATCGGAAACGAATCATCAAAATGCGAAGTGCCCTCGATGTTTAAACCACCAACGCGATAAGAATAGTAATAGTTGTCAAGATTTTGATCAATGATCAGCTCCCAAGTGCGTCCATCGATACAAGCCATAGATCTGGTCACGGCATCACTGCCATCCAAGTTTTGACCGTAGCATACTTCAACCGAAGTCGCTCGTGGCGCGAAGAGGCGGAAAGTCGTAATGTCTTCCTCTACAACGGCACCAAGGTCGAGATCTGTTTTCGCCATAGTGAGAAACTGCGTATGAGGCAATTCATGGACTTCTATGATCTCGGTATCACGCCAGATGATCTTCTCGTTGCCGACCGGCTCGTAGCCGTGCGGTGTATAGAAACGGAAGATGTGCGTGCCAGTTTGCTCTGGATTAAACTGAAAATTCAATGCGCCTTCACGCTCGGCAAGGTTGAGCGCACTATCCGGAACATCGAGCCATTCTCCCTTGTCGGTGACGAACTTGAAGGCGAATTCCTTACCATCTGGTATTAACTCGAGCGGCACGTGCAACTCGTAAGTCGTCTCGGGATCACCAGAGGTCGGCTTGAGCTCCCACTGTGGTTGGCCAACGGCTTTTTCCCAATTGCTAATGTCACTACCTAGGAAAATGCGGACTTGGCGGTCCAAAAGTTGTGGATGGCGGCTCGAGTGGACGGCAAAAACCCAACTATTATTACGACGGTAGTAACGACATAAACTTCCGCTCTCCTCTGGTGACAAGCGCTCCAATCTTGAAAATGGCTGCTCTCTAGGACCGAGTAAAAGGGGCGGTAAGGCCGTCGTGCTACACCAATTCGAAGACAGAAAGATCAAGCCCGTGTCCCTTGATTCCCAAAATGCGTGTGCGATTTGTTCAGTTTCCTTAGCCATGCAGTGATTTCTTTTTTGCGGGAGTGCCTAGCAAGCGCAATACCCATTCCAGAGAATCTCGAAAAATCAAAGCCTTCAGGTAGTTGACGCCAGTGGCGGCGACGACTTACTCTACGGCAGATGAAGAAAATCCTTGTAGCGCTCTCGGGCGGTGTCGACAGCGCCGTGGCGGCTTGGCTCCTTAAAGAGCAAGGTTACGAAATCTCGGGCGCCTATATCAGGACATGGATGAATGAGGAAATGCCGCTAGCCGATTGCCCTGCTCAGCAGGATATCGAAGACTCCCGCGCAGTGGCCACGCACCTCGGGATTGACTACGAAATCGTCAATCTGGTCAACGAATACCGAGAGCACGTGGTCAACTACTTGGTCGACGGTTACCAACGCGGTATCACGCCCAACCCAGATATCATGTGTAATCGCGAGATGAAGTTTGGTACCTTTCTAGACTACGCGCTAGACGCGGGCTTCGACGGGATAGCGACAGGGCACTACGTGCGTAAGCTGACCAAAAACGATGGCAGCCAAGACCTACTTGAAGGTCTCGACAAAAACAAGGACCAGACCTACTTCCTCGCTCTACTACGCCAAGCACAAATCCGGAACGCGCTCTTTCCTTTAGGCGAACTCAAAAAGCACCGCGTGCGCGCGATCGCGCTGGAGCAAAACTTACCCAACGCTACGAAAAAAGACAGCCAAGGTATCTGCTTCCTTGGCGACATGAATATCAGCCGTTTTTTAGAGCACTACATTGAAGATAAGCCAGGTAACATCGTGAACCCAGAAGGCGAAGTGCTTGGTCAACATCGCGGCCTACATCGCTACACCACAGGGCAACGACGCGGCATCGGCGTGCCATCGAATACGGATAACGAGTTCTACGTGGTGACTGGCCTAGACATGGAGCGAAACGAACTTATCGTCGCGTTTGATCAACTCGACTCTCCTGGACTCTTTACCTCAGATGTCGAAGTCTATGACTTGAGCTTTCTCAATCGCCCCGTGAGCAAGTCTTGCCGCTTGCTGGCTAAGCCACGCTACCGCGATCCTTCACAAGAAATTACTTACATGCCGATCGACGACAATCGTGCAAAGGTGACTTTCGACAAACCGCAACGTGCGCTCTCCCCCGGACAGATTCTCGCTCTTTATGACGGCGAACAATTGCTTGGCGGCGGCTTTTACAAATAAGCACGCAGTCTAAAACCCGTGCCGTGATACACACGGAATGCCAGTCAGGCCGAGCATCATCGTTGCTAAGGCTACCTTTAGAATTAAGGACTAGGGCGTAATTTTTGAGACGCTCAATCCATTGAGAAAATTTTAATTGAGTTTGCGCTCGAAGGCGAGTCGGCAGATGCTATGCGCTATGACGTCGATCAAACTAATTTCATGGAATGTAAACGGCATCCGCGCCGCCCTTAAAAAGGGATTACTCGATTTTATTAATAGCGAATCTCCGGACGTGCTTTGCCTGCAAGAGACTAAAATTTCGACCGATCTCGTCGGTGACTACAGCTTCGATGATTACCCCTATGTTTACTGGAACTGTGCTGAGAAAAAAGGGTACTCTAGCACCGCCATTTTAAGCAAAACCGAACCGCTCAGCATACGCAACGGACTTGGCATCGAAAAGCACGACAAGGAAGGTCGCGTCATTACAGCGGAGTTTGCCGATTACTTCCTAGTTACCGTTTATACGCCTAACTCGCAGAACCATGACGAAAACAAGCGTCCTCGTCGCCTCGACTATCGCACCAAGGAGTGGGATGTCGATTTCCTTGCTTACGTCAAAGGCTTAGAAAAAATAAAACCCGTTGTCTTTTGCGGTGACCTCAACGTCGCCCACACCGAAATTGATCTCGCCAACCCGAAGACGAATCGAAAGAACGCGGGCTTTACTGACGAAGAGCGATCCCGTTTCGACGCCATCGTCGGGGCCGGCTTTGTCGACAGCTTTCGCCACCTCTACCCCGATACCACCGAACGCTATACATGGTGGTCCTACCGTGCCGCCGCACGTAAGCGTAATATTGGATGGCGCATCGATTACTTTTGCGTCTCTGAAGGAATAAAAGACCACATCGCTCAAGCCGATATTCTCGACCAAGTCGAGGGCTCAGATCATTGCCCCGTAGTATTGGAACTGGCTCCTAAAACTTAGTCAGTATAATTGATTTTAAAATTCAACCACCCTTAGTTTTGTATGCCGCTCCCACACCTCTGACTTGGCTAGATAACTTCACCTTGTAGCGTAACTGCACTCCTGTTTTGACCACGCAAGTTGCTAGAAATTTCCAAGCTACTAATATTAAATGTTCACCAAAAACGCAGACGAGAGCATCCGCGCCCTTGCCGAGGTTGCGCTGATCGCGCAGATTCGTCGCTGGCTAGGTGCCGTCGCGCCCTCTAGCCCGCAAGGCATGGGCGATGACTGCGCGGTGGTTGATTGGCCAAAAGGGATGAAGCAAATTTTGACGACCGATAGCCTGAGCTATGGCCAACATTTTGATGACAGCGTCTCCGCCCACGACGCGGGTGCCAAACTAATCAAGCGAAACCTTAGCGACATAGCCGCGATGGGCGGACGCCCCGGCGAAGCTTTACTCAACCTGCTCAGCGGCGGCGATCTCCAAACCGATTGGCTAGCAGCCTTTTTCGACGGCATTTGCGACGCTTGTCAGGAATACGACCTGACCATCGTTGGAGGCGACATAAGCACTTTGCCTAATGGGCAGTTTACCGCAGTTCTCAGCCTGACTGGCTATTCGGAAAAGACTCCCTTACTTCGCAAGGGTGCACAAGCAGGCGACGCGCTCTACGTTACTGGCACACTTGGCGGCAGCCTTTTAAAAAAGCACTACAACTTTAAGCCAAGGTTAACCGAAGGCCAATGGCTAGCCCAGTCGATGGCATGCAGCGCGCTGATGGACATCACCGACGGCCTCGCCAAAGACCTACGTGAACTCATCCCTGACGGATGTGCAGCCTACCTCGAACTAAGTAAAATCCCCCTCTCGGATGCAGCCCATCAGTGCGCCAACACGAGCGGACAATCTGCGATGGAGCACGCCTTTTGCGACGGAGAAGACTATGAGTTACTCCTCGCTGTAAAAAATGACACCAAACTAGATATTTTTGAAAGGCAGTGGCGGCAGAAATTTCCAAGCACTCCACTCAGTCAGATTGGACAAATAAGAAAGAGTATAAGCAAAGCCCCCTACATAGACTCCCAAAGCAACGAAGCCATGCCATGGATCAAAGGTTTTGAGCATTTGATCGACCCATGAGTGAGTTAGAAAAAAAATTAATAGCTGGCATCTGCTCGAGAAGCGCTGTCGAGACCAAAGCACTCGCCGCTAGAATAGGAGCAATTTTGCCCGTCGACACCGTACTCGCATTGCACGGTGATCTTGGCGTAGGTAAGACCACCTTTGTTCGAGGTCTCGCCCGCGCGTGGGGTATCCAAGAAGCCGTCACGAGTCCGACCTTCAACCTCTACACGATCTACAAAGGCGACCGTCAGCTCATCCACCTAGACGCCTACCGTCTAGGCTCAGGAACCGATCTCGACGCGCTCATGATAGAAGACTTTTTGCAGACCCCCTGGTGCTTCGCAGTGGAGTGGCCTGAGCATATACCGGACGCGCTCCCTCAGGATGCTTGGCATTTTTATTTAACGATTAACGAAGATCAGAGCCACCAAATCAGATTGATGCCCGCCTGATTGAACACGCTTCTTCAATGTCTTCCCTGCTCGATTAAAAATAGGCTTGGCCGCCTTGAGTGAACACTCATGCCCAAAGCATCGGGTCTTTAGCTCGGTGGGGCCTTTAGACTTCTTGCCTTGGCATGAACTCGCTTCACAGAGCCAAAAACATAGTAAAAACCCTCGACAGCTGCAGAGACAGAAAGCTTAATATGAAATAAATTATCCGCTAAAGAAGACGCGCATTAATGTAGACTGTTTATATTATATCAGCTATTTAGTGACTAACCAGAGGACCCCGCTCCATGAAACATTCTAGACAATTCAATACCGCGCACCGCAAGAGCGGTTTTAGTTTACTCGAAATCCTGATTGCCATCGCTTTGGTGGCCCTACTTGCAAGTGTCGCACTCAATCAACTCACAGGCATTTTTGGCGAAAATCAAGAAGAAGCCGCTCGACTTTTTGTGACCAGTAATTCCGAACTGGCGTTAACCCGATATCGCCTGGATGTAGGCAATTTTCCCACGACCGAACAAGGCTTAGACGCACTTTTGAAAGCACCTGCCAGCAAAGAAAATCGCTGGAGAGGACCTTATATCAAAGAATCACCGATTGATCCCTGGGGAAATCCTTATCAATACCGCTTTCCAGGTAGTCGTAATATTAGTGGCAACCGAAGTTTTGATATCTGGTCACTCGGCTTGGATGGTGTAGAGAGCGGGGATGATATTGGAAACTGGACCAGCCAGTAGGCCTCGCTCGCAAGCGGGTTTCACCCTGCTTGAGATTATTATTGTTTTTGCTCTAATCACTCTAGCATCTGGCGTGATCATCACAAATTTTACGACTTTCCTGAATTTCGATGAGCAAATTAATCCAGAAGACTCCTTGCGCACGGCGATTCGTTCCGCCCGTTTCCAGGCCGCAAGTGAGCGGCGTGTCACAAGCTTAAGCTTTGATGGCGAAGCCGGAACCCTGGTCGTCGACGGCGGGGAGAGTTTCCAATTAAACTCAAACTTTGGCAAAGATGGGCGTGGTGAAATACGTTTCTACCTGCTGCCGCCCGCCCAAGGCATGGATCGTTTTCCGGATGCCGAAAGCAGTCGACTAGAAACAAAAAAGCTCAGCTTTGCGCCCGACCGTAGTTCGAGCCCTTTTGCAGTAGAAATCGATACGGGTAAAGGCAGACCAAAGCGATTCATCTTCGACCCATTTTCTAGCCTAGTCAGGAGCGGAGAATGAGAACTGATAAAGCACAATACTCGAACCGTAGGCGCGTCACTGCCTTTACTCTCGTTGAGGTTCTCATCGCAGTTGCGATCTTTGGGATGGCGGCATCTGTCCTTATGTCAGCTTTTGTCAACGCACTACTATCGAGGGAAAGTGCAGCCAAATACGACCTACTCAATGCCGACATCCGTGCAGTGCGCATGCAACTATTACTAGAACCCAAGCTAGAAGATGCTGAAGACGGTAATGAATATGAAACTGTCCACAGCGGTGAAGCCTCATGGGAAGCTCAGGTCGAACCGACGGATGTGGTCGACCTCTTTCAAGTGGGACTTAGCATCCGCTTCAGTGAACCGCCTGAAGGTCTAGTCGCTGACTACTCAGAAACACTCTACTTATTGCGCCCCACTTGGTCGGAAAGCGACGAGCGCTCTGAGCTACTGCAAGATAAACGTGAAGCACTCGAAGACACCCGGAGGGATTTTAATTTCTGATGATAACTTTGCGTAATCATTTCAAAAAAGTTCCTCCCTTGTCTGGGAGGGGTGATCCGCTTGCTCGATCGGTGCTAGGCTATGCTAGTAATCAAAATTTCCCTTCCAATATTCGCGGCGTCGCTGCATTCACCCTACTCGAAGTCATCCTCGCCGTTGCGATTGCGGGTGCGCTGCTTGCGGGAGCCGCTACCTTAATGGTCTCGGTAACGAATGCCTGGCTCGAACGACAAGACCGGCACTTCTTCGAAGATCATGTCGACGGCGTCACCGAGTTCCTCCAAGCCAGCTTCTCCATGGCCGGTACTGAGATCGCCCTCGGCGATGAAGACGAAAGTAGTGGATCGACCTCGAATGAAACGGGGAACGAAATCAAAACAGATGGCTCTGAAGTGACCGTAGGCATTTCTGGAAACAATAATTCAGATGGCGGTAATTCAATGGACGGCGATACCACAGAGTCAACAAGTGGCAGTGGTCTCGTCCGCGTTTCCGAAGACCCCATCGGTTGGTCACAACCACCTGGTTTTGCCGACTACCAAGACCCACTTCTCCACTTTAGGCTTAATGACACTCCGCCACTGCTTGTACAAACAGAAAATGCTCCCATCATCGGGGTGGAAGCCTTCCTCCATTTTGAAGACGACGAAGGCCTCAGCCTCCTCTGGTATACGCCATTGCAAGAAGACTCCGAGGATCTCGATGACCTGCGCCGTACTCCGATCAGTAATCTCATCACGAAGGTGGAATATGTCTATTGGGACGAACGCTTCGAAAAATGGGAAACCGAAACCGAGCCCAAAGAGGGTGAGGACGACGATCAATTTATACTCCCACGCTTCTTAAAGCTCACTTTTGAATACGGAGGTGTCATTAAAGAGCGCAGCCTTACGATCCCCGTAACGTCAAGGAACGCTTTAATCTTTTAGAATGATGGCTAACAGAGAACACTTTTCCGGACCTAAGCGAGGTAGCGTCCTTATCGCTGTCCTCGCCATCGTCCTGCTCCTCTCCTTTATTATCACGCGATTCATTGATGAAGCGGTCGAAGATCTTGAGTATCGTGCTATTTTTAACGAGCCAGCCGATGTGCGCTCGTTTACTTACAGTATGCTAGAAGTCGCGCTGGCTACGATCCACGAAGTCGCATTGATCGACGACGGCAAACTCTTTGCCCCAGAGCAGGGCTGGGCCGAACCCGTCAAGTACGCCGGCATCAAGATCCCAAATGGATGGGAACTAGAGATTCAGATCCAAGACGAAAGCAATAAGCTCTCAATCAATACAATGGACGAAGCACTGCTCAACCAGATGCTGGAAGAAAGCTTTGATTTCGATTTCGGCACAGCTAGAGAGCTCAGCAGTATGCTGCTCGACTGGATCGATCTAGACGAAAGCCGCCGGCTTAATGGGGCGGAGTCGGAAGACTACCTCCGCCGTAAGCCCGCCTACCGTGCAGCTAATCGCCCTCTTCAGAGTCTCGAAGAGCTAGGCCTACTCGAAATTTGGGAGGACGAATTTTTCGACGAGAACGGTGTGCCCAACGAACTCTTTGCCAAGCTCGAGAGCATGGTCTCAGTCATTAACGCAGGCGCGGCCAACATTAATAGTAGCTCTCAGCCAGTGCTAGAACTGATCGCCCTGCAAGGCGGCTTTGATGAAGACCGTCTCTTCGATGGACTCAATGATCTACCCTATCTGCAGCAGTTGCCCGAGTCGGCCAGCGGCGGTAGTGGCGGCGTCGAAGTTAGCCTGCTTCGCGTCACCGTGAGCCTCTGGCGCGGCCAAGCTCCCTTTACTGTGAGCGCACTAGTCGAGCCAAATTTTAACACTGAGGAAGGTGCCAGCGGCAGCGTCCCTGGCAGAGATTCAGACGACACGCCCAAGACCGGAGCGCTCAGCGAACAAGAGGCGATCGGCTATCCATTTAAAATCCTCCAAGTTTCCGAATACACTCAAGGACGACCGAGTAGCCCGCCCGCTCGCTATTCGGCGCTAGACATCGGTGAAGAAAGCGATTCATTCTGAACTTAATACACAAGTCGTGAGCGAACCTACCCAAATAGCACCCGAGCCCGAGAGCGTACCACTGCCGGACGTGCTTGTTCTACCTGCTGAATACTTTTTCATCGAAAAAGTCGAAGTGCCCGCTGCACTCGCCCCTTCCGAGCTGGCCGACTTCGCCGAATTAAGCATGGAGGCCGTCTCTCCCTTCCCACTTGATCAACTACGCTGGGGATTTTCATCTGCTCCCGACGGCCAAAATCTACTCATTTACGCCGCGCTCAAAGACCGACTCAAACTCGCAGGCCACGCAGAGTTGGAAAGCTACACTTGGGTGCTCCCAGATTTCACTACCTTAAACGGTGCGCGCTTTACCCGCGATACCGAGATCGTCCTCGAAGGCAAGCATTACACCACCAGCTTTCTGCTTCCTAGCGGCGGAGGCTCGCCTGAAAACATCCGTAGCCTACCCGCAGGCACTGATCCGCCCCGCAGCGCAGGCCAAAGCATCCACCTCAAACTGTTACCTTTCGAACTGAGTGAACAAGGCCTCCCTACTTTCAAATTTGAAACATTCGGCGAAGCACCTGCCGACGGGCTCTGGTCACCCCTAGAGCCAGACGAGGCCTCACTTTGGAATGCCGACATCCGACCGAGTAATTTCAAAGCTGTCGAACGCAGCGCCCGCCGCACGACTAGCCTTGTCTCTCGTATTATGGGTTACGCGGCCATCTTTGCCATCGCACTTATCGTGCTCGAAGGCCTAGTTTTCGCAGGTGATTTCTGGCTCGGCACCCGCACAGCCAAAATCGACGAGCAGGCTAGCAGCGTCCGTCGGATAGAGGACAAGCACAGCCTTTTAAATAAACTCGATCAAGTCGCGCAGAACGAACTACGCCCCATTGCCATGCTCACTGCTGCAAATGAAATTCGTATAGCGCTCGGAAAAACAGGGATCGAATACGACGAAACCATCATTGAACGCAGTAATCGTCTCACGATCGAAGGCAAAGCTAACACAATCAACGAGCTCAATCTCTACACCAAATCACTTCGTGAGTCAGGGAAGTTTCAACTCGTTGGAGAACCCAAATATATTACCCGCGATAGCAAGACCAGCTTCACCGTGACCCTCGATTATACGCACAGCGAACCCAAAGCAGCCGAGACGAAAGGAGTCATGACTCCATGAGCGACTTGAAAGACAGATTGCGTGCCCTCTACAAGCGCATGAGCCTACGCGAGAAAATCCTCTCCTTACTCTTCGTGCTCGTCATTCTCTTCCTATGGTCGAACAACTGGCTCGGCCGCCTGTCTGAGTGGGATGCACAACGCAAACTCACCGGGGTCGAGCTACAAACACAACAGCAATGGCTCGACCGTAGCGCCCTATTAACCGAGCAACTCGCCGTCGCTCTTGAGCGCGTCGACCCTTCCAAAACATTCGCGGCTGCACAGCTTTCCGGCCACATAGACAACCTCATTCGTCGCAGTGGCCTCTCCGCAGATATCGACCCTGTCCGCACCCGTGAGGGCGAGATTTTCAACGACCACAACCTACGTGTCCGTCTCGGCCGAATTTCCATTGCCCAACTGATTCAGATCAATAGCCTACTTCAAAAAGGGACGCCCTATATTAACATCCAAAGCATACGTATACAAAAAGACCGTCGCAATCCCTCGCAACTTGATATACGATACGAAATCAATTCTTTCGACCTAAAAGACCCGAACCTGTAATGCTCCGCTTCATCTCAATCATCTCACTAAGTGCAATATCTATTCTCGCTAGCCAAGGCTACGCTCAGGATACAGACGGATCGCGCGCCCGAGTCCTCGCATCACCCACGGTCCTCCCCAAGGGTATGATCACACCCGCCGAGCCCGAGCTAGAAGAGCCCGAAGCCATAGTCGGTGAAATCGTGCTGGTCGATGACACCGCCAATCAAGTCCTCGTCCTACTGGAGCAACTCACAGATAAGATCATTCTGCGCCGCCAAGACCTGCCCGTCTCTAAATTTAATTTTAACTCTCGCGGCGCCATGACAAAGCGGGAGGCAGTGCTTGCCCTCGAAAGTTTACTGACCCTCAACGGCATCATGCTGACCGATATGGGAGGACGCTTTATGAAGGCCGTCCCTGCGACCAACGTAAACAGTCAAGTTCCCATCATGCTTGCTGGCAGTAGCCTTGAACTCGACGCCAGCCAGCAAATCTACGCCAAACTTTTCAAGCTCGACTACCTCAACGCAGTCGAAGCAGGCGCGCCCCTCGTACAAAACCTCGTTTCCCAAAATTCCAGTGTGCTGCCCTTCCCAAAGTCCAATGCACTCCTCATTACTGATGCCCTCGTTAACATACAACGCATCGAATCCATATTCAAAGATGCGGACCGTGCGCAAGTCATTCGCGAAGAGATCAAATTCATCAAACTCGACTTCGTGCAAGCCGCGGAGATGCAAGAACGCATCGAAAATCTCATCCAAGGCCCGCTCAAAAGCTACCTTGAAGGGAATACCAGCGTGACTGCCGACGAACGGACGAACCAACTCATCCTCATCACCCACCCCGGCAACCTGGCAATTATTATGGACGTAATCCAAAGCGTCGATGTCGATGCCGCCCCACTCACCGCCAGCGAAGTCTTCCAGCTCCGCCAAGCTAAAGCTGAAGAAGTCGTCCCCATCATCGAAGACATCATCACTGGGCAAAAAGAAGGCCGCGAAGAAGATGCCCAAGTCGCCCGCGAAAACGAACGTGCAAACAACGCTAATAATCGCGGAAACAACGACGCACCCCCGGTCGTCGCTAATACGCCGGCGTCCTCCGCTGGCATTATCGAAGCTAACAGCTCTTTGCAATTTTCTAACTTTGTCGGCCTAGCCGCGGATGAGCGCACTAACGCTATCGTCGCTTACGGGACACAGCAGGACTTAAAGACGCTCAAAGAACTCATAGAAAAAATCGACATTCCATTGCCGCAGGTTCTAATCGAAGCAGTAATTACCCAAGTTACTTTGAGTGAAACGCAGGCCAGTGGCCTCAGCAGTCTGGGTTTCACTTATAAGGGGTTAACAAATACCTTTGAGGCGATCAGCGCTGGGACAGCTGGAGGTATTAGCTTCACGGAAGGCAAGATTAGTCTAGATAACCCAGTTGATTTCGCACTGGCTACAACTATCACGCCAACAAATAAAGATGGCAATACTCGCGTACTCTCGGCCCCTCGTATAGTCGTCAGTCATAATGAAGAAGGCATCATCAATGTCAGTCGCTCACAACCGATCATTACTTCAAGCACGAATTTTAATAACAGTAATGGCACCAGTCGCAGCTCAGTCGAATACCGTGACATTGGTATTAAGCTCACGGTCACACCGCTAATTGGGGCGGACGGCACAGTGCAAATGGTGATTGAGCAGAGCGTTGAGAACGTAGTAGAGACTATTCTTATCGATAATAATCCACAACCGATCATCGGTGTGCGTGAAGCCACCTCAACAGTCAGCGTCAAAGATGGCGAAATTGTTGTGCTTGGCGGCTTACAAGAAAATACTGGGTCAGATAGCAACGATTATTTCCCTGTCATTGGTCGCTTGCCATTAATCCGGAATATTTTTGGCGGTTCAGCCGAGGATTATGACCGAACAGAGATTATCATATTTATTCGACCAACTGTTTTGCAAAATACAGACGTAGCTTTTGACGTTTCCAAGGGTTACATAGAAGCCGCTTCAGAAACAGAAGTAATTAAAGAATACATCGATACAAACTCAACAAATGACATCTACCTAGAAGGTAGTAAATTCGAAGACCCTGCTAAGCCTAAAAGAGAACGCACCTGGCCACGCTTCTTTCGCCGTTAAATAATGATCCGATCAACTTCAGATTTCGCACAATTCACGAAAAGAGCATTCCACAGAGGTTTCGCTTTCGCTCTGCTTGCTAGTGTCTCCGTACTTAGCGCGGAATCGCTCGAAAGTAGCAATCCTTTTCTCCCACCTGGCTACGGAGAAAAGAAAGAAGTGCCAAAGCCTGTCGTGCAATCCAACGGCCCAATCAGTCGAGAAATCGAATTTCGCGGACTCGTTAAGATGAAGGGCCGATATCAATTTAGTCTTTTTAATAAACGCGATCAAAAGAGCTACTGGTTGAAAGAGAACGAAGCGACCGCGCAAGGTATCTCCGTTCGTAACTACGACTCGGGCTCCCAATCACTCACGGTTAGCATGAGTGGTCGCACCGAGCGCGTTACCCTAATTTCTGCCAGCTCCTCGCCCATCTCAGTAGTTGCCTCCGTCAGCCCGCCGGTTAACACAAACGGCAATGCCAACAAGCCGGGGCTCCCTCCAGTATTACAAAACATTATCAAGCCAAATAATAGCAATAACGACAAACGAGCAGTCCCCCGCCGCCGAGTCATCTTACCCAAGAAGTAGACCCCGTAATTTTTAGTTTATTCTGCTCTAGTCAGAATGTGGTGCTCTACCGAGCGGAGCGAATGGTACTCAGAGAGGGATTTGAACCCTCACGCCCGCGAGGGCACCACGACCTGAACGTGGCGTGTCTGCCGTTCCACCACCTGAGCATCAGCTAAAAATCTGTATTCCGTATTTTTGAGTCGAACTGTCAATGATTTCGTTGTGGGATATGACGCTTGGGTGTCAGTAAAATAAGGGGACTTAATATTCTAATCTAGCGGACGGGCGAAGCGCTTTGCGCTGGCGCTCAAGTCATTTCAAAAACCAGCGCAGTGGTATTATCTTTTCCATCCGTCTGCACGGCCTCGCTTACTAGGCGCTCTGCGATGTCGGCAGGGGCATCCTTAGGCGGATTGCGAATAAGCCGTTGCATCCCACTATTCCAAAGACCCTCGACCAAGCCATCAGAACAAATCAGGAAGGCATCACCCGTCTCGTAGCCAACACCTCCGAACTGTGGGCTTAGCTTTTGATTCTTACCACCGAGCACTTGCTGGAGCCCGTTGCGTCCTGGGTGGTTACGAGCTTGAGTTTCACTTAGTTCACCTTGGCGCTGCTGCCAGCCAACATGCGTGTGGTCGTGGCTAAGTTGCTGGATACCCCCAGTCGCGGGTAAATGATAGATGCGGCTGTCGCCAACATGCGCGAAGTAGACCCAAGCTGGGCGAACCCAACACAGACTGAGCGTGGCTCCCATACCGCTGAGCTCCGCATAAGCTTGCCCCAATTTAGTAAGTTCGCGGTGTATTTGATCAAAAAGCTCTCCGAGCAGATCTTGATAGCCGACCGCGATTCCATCTGCCGCTGCACTGAAGGATTGTGGCAACAGCTGTGTGATTTTCTCTACCGCGATCTGGCTAGCAAATTCGCCCGCGTTCGCTCCCCCCATACCATCACTGACGGCAAAAATATAGTCACTCTCATTGAGCTCCGCCTCACCGTATTTACCGAGGCGGCGCACGCCCTCGCCGTTGAGCGCCAGCGCGAGAAAGGCATCTTGGTTATTTTTGCGGAAGCGTCCGACATCACTCAGTCCAGACCATTGGATGGTCTGTGCCCCACTAGCTTCCTCTGGCCTAGCTTCACTCATCGCTGCCCTTTCGTTGCCAAGCACTACGGTCAGCGACTGTCTCCATCTTGGGCGACGGCGGGTAACCAGGCTCGAGAATAGTCGCAAACTCAAAATCAATCACGCAAAAGCGCCCCATTTGAGAATTATAGGTAATGTTGCGAAGCTCGGCATCGTCGTGGCAGACACCATACTGCTTCAGCTCGGCGAAGATTAGCTCCTTCTTCTTATTACTAAGGTGGTCAACACGTGCGCCACAATTAGTCGTGACGAGGTAGAGCTCAGGATCATCTACTTTCACGACCTTAGGAACGAAGCTGCAGCCCTGTTGATCGAGAAACTGGAGCACGCGTAGCTCATTTTCGTAGCGCTCGCGGGCTTGTGGTCCCTTAAAAGTCTTGTGCACAAGACCATCATAACCGATGCGAACGACCGCACGGGCTGTATTTTTGGCTTCTTCCATAAATTCAATAAAATTGCAGGGTTTCTCTTGTGCAAAGGCAAGATTTGAACAAAACATTGAAAAAGTTCTAATTCTAGACCTTAACAAATATCCTCAAGTAGAAAGCATTGGCATGCGGACTGCTCAATTAATTCGCGGGTTTTCGGCTAAGTCCAGCCACCTGCTGAAACTCAACAGTCAATCAACAACCTGACAAAACACAGAATAACATGGCAAAAATTAAATTAGAATACCTCTGGCTCGACGGTTACACACCCGTGCCTAACCTCCGCGGCAAGACCTGCATAAAAGAAGGCGATGTCGAAAAATGGTCTCTCGAAGACTGCCCAATGTGGGGCTTCGACGGCAGCTCGACAAAGCAAGCCGAAGGCAGCAGCTCAGACTGCATGCTAAAGCCAGTTGCTCTCTTCCCTGACAGCACTCGCAAAAATGCTTTCCTTGTCATGTGTGAAGTGCTCATGCCAGATGGTTCAGCTCACCCATCAAACGCACGCGCAACGATACCCGAAGATGAGGGTCTGTGGGTAGGGCTCGAGCAGGAGTATTTCCTCATGCAGGATGGTCGTGCTCTAGGCTGGCCAGAAGAAGGTTATCCTCAGCCTCAAGGAAAATATTACTGTGGCGCTGGATACTCATCGGTCGGTGACATCGCTCGCTCCATCGTTGAAGAGCACCTCGACCTTTGTCTTGATGCAGGCATCAACCACGAAGGCATCAACGGCGAAGTCGCCAAGGGCCAGTGGGAATTTCAAATCTTTGGAAAAGGAGCCCACAATGCTTGTGACCAAGTCTGGGTTGCTCGCTACATTTTGCAGCGCCTGTGCGAGAAATACGGAGTTGATGTAGAGTATCACTGTAAACCATACACTGGTGATTGGAACGGTTCTGGAATGCACTGTAACTTCTCGACCGACTACATGCGCGATACTGGTGGCAAAGAATACTTCCTCAAGCTGATGGATAAGTTCGAAGAGTATAAGGACGAGCACATTGCTGCATACGGTCCTGACAATCATATGCGCCTCACCGGCTTGCACGAAACACAGTCCATCGACAAGTTCTCTTGGGGTGTGGCTGACCGTGGTGCTTCGATTCGTGTCCCACACGGCTTCGTCAAAGACGATGCTTACAAAGGTTACCTTGAAGACCGCCGTCCGAACTCACAAGGTGACCCTTACCAAATCGTCTCCCGCGTCTCCAAGACAGTCGCTGAAGTCGAAGCTAATTACAAGTAAGGCTACTTAGTAGCCCTGGAAAAAAGTTTCAGGGTCACAAGGCTTTAATTAACGCCACTCTTTCGGGAGTGGCGTTTTTTTGCGCAGATAAAAACAGTAGGCTCTTCGCAAAGCCAATCTAGGACAACTTCATCTATACCCAGCGAGCCAGTAATTGTCGTCTTTATCCCACTCTTCAATGAAGAGTCAATTCTCACATCCCCTTTGATAAAATCGCCGCCACGGTCGATGAACATTTGCTTGGTTTATCCCTAAAGACCTCTTAAGACAACTATGACAGACTAGGTTCATCCATTTAACATGCAATTCATCGACATCAAAGCCATCCATCAAAAAAGCAGCTCTCAAATTGACGCCGCCGTCGCCAAAGTCTTTGAACACGGTCGCTACATTAATGGTCCAGAGGTCTATGAACTCGAAGCCACCCTAGGCGAATTCCTAGGCGGGACAAAACCACTCGACTGCGTAGCCGTCGCCAGTGGCACGATGGCACTTGAAGTCGCACTTCGCGCCCTTGGTATTGGTTCAGGCGACGAAGTCATCACCACTCCCTTTACATGGATTAGTACTGCAGAGACCATAGCGCTTGTTGGCGCAAGGCCCGTCTTCGCCGACATCGAAGCCGACACTTACAACATCGACCCTAGGGAGGTAGAGAAGCGCATTACAGCCAAGACCAAAGCAATTATAGCGGTCAACCTTTTCGGCCAAATGGCTGATTATTCCGCCCTCGAAGCGATTGCCGAAAAACATGGCCTTAAGATTATTGAGGACGCGGCCCAGAGTTTCGGAGCGGAACAAAACGGACGCAAGAGCGGCACGATCGGCGCTGTTTCCTGTACTAGCTTTTTTCCCGCTAAACCACTCGGCGCTTATGGCGATGGTGGCGCTGTCTTCACCGCCGATACGCAACTGGGCGAAGCCCTCCGCGCTGTGAGCAATCATGGCTGCAAAGAGCGCGAGTCCCACTATATCTTGGGCACCAACGGCCGCTGTGATAGCTTGCAGGCTGCCATCATAAAGGCCAAATTTGCAAACTTCCGCGACGAAGAGATTACCCTGCGCCAGCAAGTCGGTGCCCGCTACTCTGAAGCACTTAAGGATCACCTTACAGTTCCCGTAATCCATCCTGGAAACACCCACATTTACGCCCAATACACCATTCGCCCGCGCGACCGTAGCAGCCTGGGCGAGGCTTTAAAAGCTGCCGACATCCCCAGCGCCGTTTACTATCGCAAACCCCTGCACAAACAAGCCGTCTTCGCGGATCTGCCTTGTGCAAAAAAAACATTCCCAGAGACAAACAAAGCAGCGAAGGAAGTGATCAGCCTTCCCTTTCATCCCTACCTGAGCGAATCCGAGCAGGACCGAATCATTGCTGCCGTGATCGCGCACGAAAGGGCTTAAGTAAAAAGAGTTTTAGCTACCTCAATTGCCGTAAGCCCTCGTAAGCTACAATACCAACAGAGGTCGACAGATTGAGCGAACGTAGCGTGTCATTTTTATGTGGAATCGTCAGACGCTGACCTTCCATCTTCGTATGCAGCCAATCGGGCGCACCATGCCCCTCACTGCCAAAGACGAGCCCATCGCCGTCAGCGTATTCAACATCCCAATACGCATGATCCGCGCGTGTAGTCAAAAGCCAAAGCCGTTTTGGGGCTGCAGGGCTGAGCTCGAAAGCCTCCCAGTTTTCATGGTGGTGGACGTCGAGCGACTTCCAGTAGTCCATCCCACTTCGCCTTAGATGTCTATCCGTAATCGTGAAGCCAAGTGGATGAATCAAATGCAAGCGGCTCTCGGTGATCGCACAAAGGCGACCGATGTTACCCGTATTTTGGGGGATTTCCGGATTAAACAGAATGATGTGCAGCATAGTGCTCAAGCGAAGAACGAAGACCCGTTTAGCGCAAGCACCGATGCCCAGCAGATCAAGTAATTGAACAGACTTACGAGGCTAGCTAAGCTACCTATTCAGGCTTGCCCCTTAGAGCCTCCGAGCTTTCCTAAACTCCTATGTCCATCTGGTTCAACCCATCCAAGGCGATCGATCAAATCTTACGCCAAGTAGCTGCCAAAACCGAAGGCTTCGGCGCAGACTTTGACCCTGGCATGCGTCCCGCTGATCCAAAGTTTGGAGATTATCAGGCCAATGGAGTGCTTGGCTTTGCCAAGCGCCAGCAAGCCAACCCTCGGGAACTTGGGCAAAAACTAATCGATGCCGCCCAAGCCTCAGGTCAATTTGATCCCGAACTCGTCGAACTTTCGTTGGCTGGTCCCGGTTTTATTAACTTCCAACTCTCGCCCAAGTTTATCTGGGACTGGCAGCTCACCTACTCCAGCAAGACCGACTACCAAAGCGGCGCAAAAGAACTCAAGAACGGGCTTAAAGTCATCATCGACTACCCTAGCGCCAACACCGCAAAACAAGCCCACATTGGGCACCTCCGTCCGATGGGCATTGGCCAAGCAATCTCGCGCCTCCTCGATTTCTGCGGAGCCGATCTTGTTCGCGACAACCACATCGGCGACTGGGGCACCAACTTCGGTACGCTCATTATGAAGATCAAGCGCGACAAGATCGACCTCACCAATCTCGGCGACGAAGCCCTCGTCACCCTCGACCAAGTCTACAAAGATGGCTCGGCCCTAGAAGCCGAGCAGCCCGAGCTACGCGAAATTTCCCGTAAGGAGCTCGTCCTACTGCAAAAAGGCGACGCGGAAAACACTGCTATCTGGGAACAAATCGTGGAGATCTCTAAAGTCGCCTTCGACAAACTCTTCGCTCAAATAGGCGTCGAAGTCGACGTCACCCTTGGCGAATCCTTTTACCGCGACAAGGTAGAGCGCATCTACGAAGAAATGACCGAGATTGGTCTCGCTGAAGAAAGCGACGGCGCACTCGTCGTTTGGCACGACGAGGTCAAAAAATTCGCCCGAGATAACAAGCGCCCCTACCCATTCAACATACGTAAGAGCGACGGCGCCAGCAACTACGCCTCGACCGATCTAGCCACCGTGCTCTACCGCCTTGAAGAGTTTAAGGCTGAGGAGATCATTTATCTGACCGATGCCCGCCAGCAGGATCACTTTCAGCAACTGTTCCTGACTACACAAAAATGGTTTAAGGCTAAGGGCTACCCTCTCCCCGAAATGAACCACGTCTTTTGGGGCACCATCTTAGGGGCAGATAAAAAACCCTTCAAAACCAAGTCTGGTGAATCAATCAAACTACAGGCGCTTCTCGACGAAGCTCGCAGTCGCGCTTACGAAGTAGTCACCGAAAAGAATCCCGATCTCGACGAATACGAGCGTCGCGAGATCGCCGAGTCTGTCGGTATCGGTGCGATGAAATACGCCGATCTCTCTAGCAATCGCACACAAGACTACGTCTTTAGTTGGGATCGTCTCCTAAGCTTTGAGGGCAACACCGCGCCCTACTTACTCTATGCCGTCGCGCGTATTAACAGCATCTTCCGTAAAGTTGGCGTCGACCCCGAAGCGCCGATCGAAGGCGCCAGTCAGTTGGAGACCGAGACTGAAATGGCGCTTGCTCGCAAGCTGATGGGCTTTGTCGGCGCACTCGAACTTACGATCAACGATCTGCGCCCCCACTTCCTCTGCACCTACCTCTACGAACTAACCAGTGCCTACAGCAGTTTCTATAACGCGGATAAGGTCCTAGTTGAAGATTCAGCCGTCAAAGCGCGCCGTTTGATCCTCTGTGCGCGGGCACGCACGGTTTTGAAAACGGGATTGGAGCTTCTCGGCATCCACCCGCTGGAGCGGATGTAGCACCACCTTGTCAGGGGAGAATGTGGTATTTCAAATTATATTTAGAATTATTCTAATTACAGCTTGCTTCCTTATAAATGAGTGTACATAATAGACTAATAATAAGAATCATTATAATTAGGACCCCCCACCCACATGCGATTAGAACCACAATATAAAGAACTGCTAAACAGCGCCTTAGAGCGTAGTGGGCAGCGTGCGACAAAGCAGCGCGAGCACATTTATGCGCTCCTCCTACAGAAACGTAACCATCCCACCGCGGAAGAGGTTTACGTCCGCGCAAAAGAGGATATGCCAACAATTTCTCTCGCGACGGTCTATAATTGCCTCGAGACACTGGCCGAAACAAAACTCATTCGCCAAGTCAATTTCGAGCGCGAACCGACCCGCTACTGCCCTAATCTGACCAAGCACGCGCACTTTTACTGCCGTGAAAGCGGCGAAATCGTCGATGTCGACCTCTCGGACCAGCTTCTCGACGAACTCATGAAGGTCCTACCCGCAGGCTTTACCGCCAAACACATCGAGATCTCCTACGACGGCGCCTGCAACGAATGTCACGACTAATATAAAAAGCCGATAATCGGTCACTTAGAAATCCCAAATCTCATATCACCAAGCATCTTAATTTAGAAAAAATGAATCACTCTATCGAAGTCAAAAATCTCCATGTTTCCATCGATGGGCAAGCCATCCTTAAGGGTTTCAATCTGACGATACCTAAAGGCGAAGTGCACGCGCTAATGGGCCCCAATGGCACCGGTAAAAGCACGCTCGCTAAAGTCATGGCCGGCCACGAAGACTACATAGTCGAGAGCGGCGAAGTGCTCCTCGACGGCGTCAACATACTCGGCCAGGAGCCGGATGAAATTTCTCACGCAGGTCTTTTCCTCGCCTTTCAATATCCGATGGAAATACCAGGCGTCTCCATCGCCAATTTCATCCGCGCCGCAAAACAAGCTCGCCTCCCAGAAGGCGAAGAGATCAATGCGATCGAATACTACAAGGAGCTCTACGCTAAGATGGACGCGCTCAAAATGGATCGTAAATTCACTGCTCGTTCACTCAACGAGGGCTTCTCGGGTGGTGAAAAGAAGCGCTGTGAAATACTTCAAATGGCCATGCTCGATCCTAAGTATTGCGTAATGGATGAAACCGACTCTGGTCTGGACATTGATGCGCTCCGCATCGTCTCCGAAGGTGTCAACCTCATGCGCAGTGAAGACCGTGCATTCCTCGTCATCACTCACTACCAGCGCCTGCTCGACTACATCGTGCCCGACGTCGTCCACGTTATGTTCGACGGGCGCATTGTTCACAGTGGCGATAAGGAACTCGCCAAAGAACTCGAAAGTAAAGGCTACGACTGGGTCAAAGAAGCCTTCGCGACAGCTTCAGCCTAAGTTCCTACACAATCATCAACTATTTAAAAACTATGAGCGATATAGACTTACAAGATCAGGCCATTCAAGTCGATACCGAGAAGGGAAACTTCAAGTATCCGGAAAACTATGAATTCGATGCAGGTATTGGCCTCACCGAGGACACCGTCAAATACATCAGCGACGTCAAAGACGATCCCGATTGGGTGCGCGAGTTTCGCCTCAAGGCACTCGAAGTCTTCAAAAAGAAGCCCATGCCGACCAAGTGGGCGGACAAGGATCTGGAGAACATCGATTTTGATAAAATCCGCTACTACCTTTCCAAGGGCCAACAACCTGCCCGCTCCTGGGACGATGTACCTGACGACGTAAAGGAAACCTTCGAGCGTCTAGGTATCCCCGAGCAAGAGCGTAAGTTCCTCGCTGGAGTGGAAGCACAGTTTGACTCGGAAGCTTCATACTCCCGCATGAAGGAAGACCTTGAAAAAGAGGGTGTCATCTTCGTCGGCTCGAGCGAAGGCCTCGCCGAGTATCCCGAAATCTTCAAGCCCTACTTCGGTAAAGTCATCCCAACCGCGGATAACAAATTCTCCGCGCTTAACAGCGCTACCTTCTCGGGCGGTAGCTTTATCTACGTGCCCAAAGGCGTAAAGCTTAAGCAGCCTCTACAGGCTTACTTCCGAATCAACGCGGAAAACTTCGGCCAGTTCGAGCGCACGCTCATCATCGCCGACGAAGACTCTGAGATCACCTACATGGAAGGCTGCACAGCGCCTAAGTTTGAGACAGCTACGCTTCACAGCGCAGTGGTCGAACTCGTTGCCCTAAAGAACGCCAAGATTCAATACATCACTGTTCAAAATTGGTCGTCCAACGTATTCAACCTAGTGACTAAACGTGGCATGGCCGACGAAGGCGCTGAGGTCAAATGGATCGATTGTAACATCGGCTCACGACTCACGATGAAGTATCCGGGCGTCGTACTCAAAGGCAAAGGCGCTCGCGGCGAAGTACTCTCCATCGCCCTCGCTAATGACGGTCAGCACCAAGACACGGGCGCGAAGATGATGCACCTCGCGGACAACACCACGAGTAACATTATCTCTAAGTCAATTTCGATTGGCAAAGGACGCTCCACCTACCGTGGCCAAGTCCACATGCCCAAGCATCTCAAGAATTGTAAGAATAATACCGAGTGTGACGCCCTATTGATCAACACGAACAGCCGGACCGACACCTACCCCGCCATCACCACTCGCGGGCAAAACAATACGGTCCAGCACGAAGCCAGCGTATCCAAAGTCAGCGCCGAGCAGATTTTTTACATGATGCAGCGTGGTCTCTCCGAAGGCGAAGCCATGAGCCTCGCAGTCAATGGATTCGTCAACGAACTCATGAAAGCCTTCCCGATGGAATACTCCGTCGAGCTCAAGCGCCTCATCGACATGGAAATGGAAGGCAGCGTCGGGTAAGCCTGACTAAACATTGAATTTAAAATAAAGAACAAGGTAAGAACTCCCCTCTTCAAAAGGAATGATCGTTTAACGCAGTCGGGGTAGCCACAGCCCGCAGTGCGCATTACTTACAAAACATGAATACCAGTTTGGAAACATCAACCAAGACCCTCTCCGCTAAAGAGCCTAGCTGGCTGGCCGAGCGCCGCAGCGCCGGGCTTGACCGGTTCAAGAATTTAGCCATGCCAACAGCACGCGCTGAGGAGTGGCGCTTCGCCAGCGTCGGCAAGCTAAGCATCGACAACTTTAATCCTGTCGTAGCGCCCAGCTCCGCAACACTTGATGCCTTGACTGAACGCTCCAATCTGGTCTCCGATCGCGCTGGACTCATGGTCTACGTGGACGACGCGCCAGCTAACTTTGAGTGCATAGGCCCCGAGCTTGCGAAACAAGGCGTGATCTACTTACCGATCTCCGAAGCGGTCGAACAGCACCCCGACTTGATGGAAAAATACTTTCTCCAAGAATCGACCGAACTCGGCTCACAGAAATTCTTTGGCCTCCACGCCGCCACAGTTAAGGCCGGCGCCATGCTCTACGTGCCAAAGGGTGTCGAAATCGAAAAGCCATTCGTCAACTACTACTGGACGAGCGGAGGCCGCGCAGCCGTCTTTCCGCACACCCTCATCATCGCCGAGGATAATTCGAAAGCCTCCGTGGTTGATATCTTCTTCTCCGAAACCAAGGATAATGAAGCGCTCAACATCTCAGTCTCCAACATCCATGCGGGAGCCAATGCCCATGTCTTCCGTAAAGTCGTGCAAGACTGGAATGAAAAAACCGTCTCCTTCCAGCTCGACACCACCGTGGCCGATCGCGATGCACAGGTAAAAAATGTCGCGGTCAACATTGGTGCCGAACGTGCCCGCTTCGAGAACCAGACTCGGATCAAAGGTGCCGGTGCCGACGTAAAGATGTATTCATTGACCGTCGCGGAAGGAACGCAGGAGTTTGACCAGCGCACTTACCAGACGCACAAGGCGCCCAACGCCGTGTCCGACCTGCTCTATAAGAACGCGCTGCTCGATAACAGCCGCACCATCTTCTCTGGTCTGATCAAAGTCGCCGAAGGTGCACAACAGACCGACGCCTACCAGACTAACCGTAATCTTTTGCTCGACCCCTCCGCCGACGCCAACGCCCTACCCGGCCTTGAAATCCTAGCCAACGACGTACGCTGTTCCCACGGTGCCACCACCGGTAACGTCGACAAAGAAGAACTCTTCTATATGATGCAACGCGGCATACCCCAACGCGTCGCCATGCAGCTCATGGTCTTCGGATTCTTCGAAGAAGTCATCGAAAAGATCGACAGCGAAGAACTCGTCGAAAATCTCCGCCAACTCATTCATCAGAAATTTTCTGGAAAAATTTCTTAATCTATAGGACTGATTATTGATAATAATCCATAGCCGATCAGTCATCAGCCAACATTCACAGATAAAAATGGACGATACACGCACACTCTCTCGCGAAGTCGAGGCCACACTCATTCCGCAAGGCACACCCATGAGCCTGCCCGAAGGCGAAACTGTGACCATCACCCATCGACTCGGCGGTAACTTCACTGTGATGACGCATAATGGCATGTTCCGGATCAAAGGCGTCGACGGCGATGCCCTTGGCGAAGACGTGAGTGAAGCCGCCGCAAGCGACGACGAGCACGACGGCTCGCCGCCCGAAAAAGATGCGCTCTGGGAGGCCCTCAAAAAGGTCTTCGACCCCGAAATTCCCGTCAACATTGTCGATCTAGGACTCGTTTATTCGCTCAACACTAAAGAGCGACTCGAAGGCGGCTACAAGCTCGACATGGACATGACCCTGACCGCTCCCGGTTGCGGCATGGGGCCCGCCATCGCCGAAGACGCCAAAGGCCAACTCGAACGCGTCCCTGGCGTAAGCGAAGCCGAAGTCAACATCGTCTGGGATCCACCCTGGAACCAAGACATGATTAGCGAAGAGGGCAAAATGGTGCTCGGATTGGTTTAAGGTATGCAAGGACTCCAGCCTGTGCCCCACAGGAGCGAAAGGCCGGCTTGCGCTGTGAGCCAATGCAATAGTTAGGGCTGCCAAGCCTGCATTACTAAGCGCGCCCAGTAATTGTGCCCGCTAGCTGATTTTACCGTCGCACGGAATCTTTTTCGACATGGGCAAGTTTTGCTGGCTAATCTGTGTTATTGGTAAGAAACTTTCTATAATAAAGGAATATGCGCGCCAGTCACCAAATGTTTGTAAAACACCAATCGGGCTTCGCTCTGGTAATCGCCCTGTCGTTGATGTCCTTCGTGCTGCTGCTGTTGCTCTCGATCACATCACTCATTCAAGTTGAAGCAATCAACGCGTCTCGCGCCCTAGACCAATTAAGAGCGCGAGAGAACGCTCGTCTAGGTCTGATGGTGGCGGTTGGTGACTTGACTAACAGCATCGGACCTGACCGTAGAGTGACAGCACGCGCTGACATTATCGCCAGTGAAGGCGTCCAGACTCACTCTGAACATTGGACTGGCGTCTGGAATACCACTGACACAAATCGCTCTCCGGTGTGGCTAGTGTCTGGGAAAGAGCCACTTCCTACTAACCCACTCGATGAGGGTAATTCGATTGTTTTGGATGTTTTCGAACCTGACGCAACCGGAACTCTTCCTCCGACAGCTGCGCGGCAAACGCGAGCCCCCAAAGTCTTGATCGAATCAGAGAGATCGCCCGGTGAATTTGCATATTGGATTTCAGACGAAGGCTTGAAGGCAAGTATCGCGCTTCCAGACAGATGGTTCGGGTTGGATTTGAAAAACTACGAAAATAGAAACTTTGATTTCGACTCGGTTTCCACTTGGCGGCGCGAACGAACCCGCAAAATGTCTGGAGCAATATTCAACATTCGTAGCGATCTCGAAAACACGTTAGGGTCGGGCGCTGTGAATTCTTCTCTCACGCACTTCGTAAGTGACCCAGACGATCCTCAAGATGATGGCATTATTACTTTTTCTAACTTTGAGCGTTCGCTAAGGCTTAGCGACTTAGCACTCGGAGCCCTAGATCTCCCAGAAGAATATCTCGATTTTCGAGCACCTGACTATACTACGATAAATTACTTTACTTTGACGAACACGCTTGATGGTGGCTTCCGCCAGGACTTGTCACAAATGCATCGTATGTATGACAGCCTAGCAGGCGCCACTCCAAGCCAGACAGATTTAGATCTCGTCTATAGTAATCCCCAATGGGACTATCTAACACCCGAAGTTTATAAGTTTATTAATTTCGACAGATACCACAACTTTGATCCTTTGGCGAAACCTCAGGCAATTGAACCGAGCGTGCCTGACTCATTTGAGGATCTGGACGTCGCATTTCCGACTACGCCTATTGTTACTGAGTTTATTTGGAATGCAGGGCTTGGAGTTCGATCACTAACTGGCGGCAAAATCTCGAGGGATGTCTATCTCTATTTTTACTCGATAGGTGAACTTTTGAATCCATTTGGTTTTCCACTTGCATTAGACAATCAAACTGGTGCTTATCCGGGAGATTCTAGTGACATTCTGCTCCGCATAAGCAATTTACCAACTATAACAATTAAGAATCTCGATTCAGGTTCAGTCCCATTGAACATCGATCTTTCAGACCTAGTAATTGCGACTGGCATTAACTCTTGGTACGATCATAGCCCAGGCTACATGAGACCTAACTTTGCACCTGCAGGTGGATTCAAATCCGCCATCAGTTCAAATACTAGAGTGGGTGTATTCGCGGTGAAGATAGGTGAGTTAGCCGTCGAACCGGACTCCGTTCGCGACGACTTTCGTGTGGATTTTGGGATTTCTGATGTGACAGTCGAGATAAGAGAATCCAATACAAATGAGATATCAGATAACACTGATAGGAAACAATGGGCTTTTTTCATGACCGATACACCTAAAGCTATCGGTGTGCCCCGCTTCGACCCTGGGGATGACCCAACGAAAGAAACCAAGCTAGTCCAAAAAATTACTCTAAAGAATTGGGGAGGTTTTAGTATTCGCTATGAAGGTGACGTCGCGGGTGGCAGTAACGCTACTCGGTTTGTTCGTGGAGGAACTGCAATGAAGCGAAGTGGCAGTGGAGGACTCAACGATGGCTTAGTAAATTTCGGAATACGCGGTAAATTCTTAGATGAATGGGTCGAGGCGCTAGCGCCCACAGAAGAACAACCCCTCAGTCAGCTACTGACTCTTACCGATCCTAGAATTCCAGTTATTACAGTGGATATGAACAACCTTTTCGATGGAGACGGAGAGTTTTACGACATCTTTCCTCCCAGAGAAATGGATCGATCCGAATTTGTAAGGTCCGACGATTTTTTCCAAGGAGCTGAATTCGGCAGCGACCAGAACAACAGAGATTCACGTATATTTGACGCACCCACACAAGAACCCATATCCGTTGCATCATTGAACGATCTATACTTTAGCGGGTTTCCTTATAAGCCGCTTGGCAATAAACTTGCAGATCGCTTCCCTCCCTTGTTGCCAGTAGGACCAGACTCCAGTCTGGTCGACGGAAACATCCCGGGAAATAGCTTAAATAACTTCTTTGATCGCTACTTCTTTAGCACGATTCCAACAACTTCATCCAACTGGAATCGAAAGCAGGTCTTGCCGAATCAGAAAATCGTATTCACAGGCAATCCAGACGAACTTTCAGCCTCCGTGATTCGTAGCGATCTTGAATCTCATGAATCAGCCAAGCATCTCCTCGTCGAAGGTGGATTCAATATAAACTCAACCTCAGAGGCCGCCTGGGAAGCCCTCTTAAATCTTAGGCAAATTTCGGAGTTCTCATACACGCGTAGTGGAGACACTCCAGAAAAATCTAGACGTCTTTCAGCACAGAATGTCGAACGGTTATTTTATTCGAGACCTTTCTCAGGAGATAAGTCTATTGAATCGCCAGCTCAGCAATACGACTTCATCCGAGCAAATTCATCAGGAGATCTAGCTGAGGACATCCTAACAAAAGGACCTCACGAAGTATACATTCAGGGCTTGCGCGAACTTTCAGCCCCACAAATTCGAGATTTGGCTCGAGAAATCGTCAAAGAGATTAAGGTCTTTGGTGATCGCGAAGGAAGAGCTTTTCTTTCTCTCACCGAGTTTTTGAACGAGGGTATTCTCCAGACAGCTATTGATGCGGTTTCGAGTATAAACCGACCAAATGGCAAACCGATTCCCACAATGGCCCCGGCCTATTTCACAAGTGGAATGATTTTAAATGCCACCTCCCACTATCTCTTCGCCCGCTCAGATACATTCAAGATACGAGTAACTGCCAACGCAAATGACCAGATTACCGGAGGAGTCCTCAGCTCAGCATCACTAGAAGCTACAGTTCAGCGCTTTCCAGATAGCAACAGTGACGGACGTTCGGAAATACGTATTGTACGTCTACAACAGCTCTAGATCACTCTTCTCAAATCTATAATGGAAATAGCACAAAACTCAGGTAAGAGATGGAAAAGGATGCTCCTTTTTATCGGGCTGCCTTTTTTATGTCTGGCTCGAGGCTATGCGAAAGACGCAGAGAACCCCACGCGTCTTGACCTTAATTTCAAGGTTTTCCCAATTGAACGCACTTTGATTGAGGGATTGTATTATCGTGCAGAAGTAGATTCTGCAGAGGTAAACGAGGTCTCTTTCAGGACAAGATATCGATCTCGCCAACACCCTTACAGAGGATCGGAAACCATATTCTTCTATGAGAAGAGCGTCGCTGATGATGGAATCACTACGATTCGCAAAACAGTGGCCTCAGCTGTCTTGCCAGCGGGTATTAAGGAGCCACTGCTGTTTTTTGTCAAAGCTTCTGAAGACGGAGGGGAATCGGGGCGAAAATATCATGTGATCGCCATAGAGGATAGCCCGGACGATTTTCCTTTCGGCCATTTTAGAGTTCTCAATGCAAGTGGAGCAAATCTCGTCGGTAAAGTCGGATCCCAAAGGGTCGAGCTAGGCTTCGAAGCTTCAAAACCATGGCGAATCAGCAACCTGTCTAGAGGAGATGAGAAGTGGGTAAACGTCGCTTTCTTTCTAAATATAAAGGGTAAAAACGAAGTCGTTTATGCGAACCAACTCAGGTTCGAACCGAAATCAAGATCAGTTCTGGTTCTTCGTCCCCCGCGCAGAGAAAACTCAGCACGCGTTATGACTTACTTGCTGGAAGACTTCGAACCGCCAGCAAGCGAGGAAACAGAAAGCGGTAGCTAATAATGTATTCTCGTAAGAAGAATCTGATCCGCTAGCTGTCTATGCCCAATATCATAGGAACAAAGTAGATCATAATTTCGGGGACTTCCGCAATGCGCTACTAGTAAATCTTGTCACTTCACCGCCAGAGGTGATTAGCGAATCCGATGTTACCGAATTGTAACTATTAGTTGTTCGACTACCTGTAAGTTTCTTACAGACATAAACAAAACTTTTACATATCCATAAGTTACTGGCACAACAAGTGCATGATATTTCCTTTTACACGTAAACCTAACTCCCATGAAAATACTCACATCTATACAAAAATACTTCTTCCCGGCTTTAGCCCTATGCCTTGGGCTTACGGCACAGGCACAAACAGTAATCCACACCGAAGACTTTGAAACAGATGGCCAGGACGCAGGCTCAGGCCTCACAGCCAGCGGTCAACAAGCACGCTACACCGCAACCACCCCATTTAGCAGCACCGCAAACGACCATTGGAACCGAACCGACGGCAGTGGTCTCCAAAATGGTACAGGTGCATATTCATCTTTTAGCGGAACATACTTCTGGGCAGCAGAGGATACAGATACCGGCGGTAGCACTGGCGGGACTGGCAACGATGAACAAACTCTAGACATCACCGGGATCGATATCACCGGGGCAACTGCCCTTCAGTTTCAAGGACTTTTTGGAGCGAATAGTCGACCTGCAGGAGGTTCGAATTACGACTCGACGGACTGGATCAAAGTCCAAGCACAAATCGACGGCGGAGGTTATAGTGACGTCATCTGGTTCGCTTATTTAGATGGCGGAGACAGCGCCAGCGAGCCGCTTGGAGTGGATCGAGATTTCAACCGCAAAGCGGATTCGTCAACGGATCTCCTCGGCCCTGCCCTCCAATCCTACAGTGCTGATATTTCAGGAACAGGGAGCACTCTAGATATCAAAATTACAGTACATATGGATGGTCCAGATGAAGAAATAGCTTTCGACAATCTCCAAATCCTTGGGACGGTAAGCGCAAACGAAGCGATCACACTGAGCGCAACACCGACTACGGTCGATGAAGGTTCAACACTGGCAGTTACTTTGTCTGTGCCCACGAATGTTGGCTCTGACACTGTTTTTAATCTGACCAGTGGCGGTGACGGCACTGAGTTGAGTATACCTGCCACCGCGACCATTCTGGCAGGAACAAACAATATCAATTTTGATGTTTCTGGATTAAGTGACAGCGAATATGATATTGATACGGCCGTTACGATTACTGCATCTCTAACGGGTTATATCTCTGACACCTTAGACATCACCGTGGTCGATACAGATTTTGCGTCCCTAACAGCCATCCGCACCGAAGACTTTGAAACTGATGGTCAGGGAACACGATATACCGCTTCCCCTCCATTCAGCAGCACCGCAAACGACCACTGGAATCGAACTGACGGTACTGACATCAGCAACATATCAGGTGCCTATTCATCCTACAGCGGGACATACTTTTGGGCAGCGGAAGATACAGATGATATCGGCGGAGATGGCGTGGATGAAAAAACCCTAGACATCACCGGGATCAATATAGCAGGAGCAAGTGCCCTTAACTTTAAAGGACTTTTTGGAGCGGGTAATGAAAATGGCGTAGGTGCATCGAATTACGACTCGACCGACTATATCAAAGTGCAAGCACAAATCGATGGTGGAGGTTATAGTGAGGTCCTCTGGTTCTCTTTCCTTGATCCAGGAGGTTCAGACAACAGCAATGAACCGTTTGGAGTGGATAGAGATTTCGATGGCGCAGCAGATTCAGCCGAAGATCTCCTCGGCACAGCCCTCCAACCCTATATCGCAAGTATTTCAGGCACGGGAAGCACTCTTGATTTGAGAATTCAAGTGCACATGGATATCGGAAATGAAGAAATTGCTTTCGACAATATTCAAATCCTGGGTTTGGTGAGCGACGACGAAGCGATTACACTTAGCTCAGCAGCGAGTACGGTCGACGAAGGTTCAACACTGGCCGTTACTTTGTCTGTTCCTACCAGTGTTAGCACAGATACCACTTTTGTTCTAAGCAGTGATGGTGACAACTCTGAGCTGAGTATACCTACCACCGTGACCGTTCCGACTGGAGCAAGCAGTGTCGATTTTAATATTTCTGGATTAAGTGACGGAGTCTTTGATGGAAATCAGGACCTTACGATTACTGCAGCTCTAGCAGATTACATCTCTGGTACCTTAGACATCACCGTTGTCGACACAGATTCCCGTCCCCCCCTAGGCAACATTATCTTCACTCAATATTACGACGGCACTAGCAGTAACAAGTGGGTTGAAATTTCAAATATAGGTGAAAGCTCTGTCGACTTAAGCAGCTATGAAATAGCTTTGTGGGGTGGATCAGCATCCCCAGAAGATTGGAAGACAGATGGCGGAACGCCCTTCAAAACACTAAGTTTATCAGGCGTGACTCTGGCTGCCGGTGAAAGCTACTTAATCGCGAACTCATCTGCCGCATTACCTTTTAGTAGTGACCTAGCAGATGAAACCAGTGAAATCACATTCTTCAACGGAAATGATTCGCTGGTGCTCTACTCAGACCCGACGGGTTACTTAGTCAGCAACATACTTGACGCGATTTCCTTCACCGTTGCAAAGGAAGGCGAAGAAAGGGGCTTCGTTCGAACAAGCGCATCTTATGGTTTCGACTTTAATAGTGGTTCTAGCATCGAAGACTACGACGATGACAACTCTGGTCCTGCAGTATGGACGCAAATTACAACAGCCGCAGCTGATGCGGCAGTTGATGGTGATGATGCCTACCTTGGTTCCACAGGACTGGTGACTGCGGCTGATCCAGTTGCCGACTACCTGACTGCTCGCAGTCTAACAACGGGAGATCTCGTAACAGACACCAATGGTAACGGATTCACCGTGCTCGAGGAATACCTAGCCGGATTCGGCGATGGTTCAGGCCCGGATGCGATTAGCTATGGCATCGTTAATAATGCCCTCACACTGACCAGCGACTCGCAGTCGGAGCCGTCTGGCATCACCGTCACCCTACAAGCTACCAGTGATCTGAGTGTCGCCTTCGCAAACGTTGCGTTCACCGCCACAGAGGGCGACGTCAACGCTGATGGCAGCTACACACGTAGCTACACGGAAACATCACCACCTGCCGATGCCCTCCAGAGGTTCCTAAGACTCAGCATTACAACTGATTAATTCTAAGCAGCACTGCTGAGAGGAAGAATCCTTTAGTCTTGGATTCTTCCCTCAGCAGTGCTCTTTTGTGTACTGACATCGACATTCGTATGCAAAGGCCTATTCACAATGAAACTAGCTCAACCAACGCCTCAAGGATTGGGCGTGCTTTGCGAGTGTTTCTGATTGCGTCGTCTCTGGCATTTATCCCTCTGCACTCAAGCGGACAGGAGAACATAAAGACGCTTAGAGAAGTAATGGTTCAAGGGCAGGCTGCACTCGCGGCGGGTGATTATGCGACTGCTTTTAAAGCCTTTGAAGAAATTCAGACCACTTTCAGCCAAGAACCGGAAGTGACGGAGCGCGTCTTTCAACTGACGATCATGCCGCTGCATGCCTATGCGGCCTTGCTCAATGAAGAGACGGAGACGGCGATTCGCTTGTTTGAATCGTTCGTGAAAACTTTTCCGGATGACCGCACACGACTGAGCTTTGTGCTTTTCAACCTCGCGCGTGCCTACTCAGAAATGAGTGAAGTCGATAAGGCGATCGATACTTATAAGCGATTTGTTGCAATCGATCCAAATCGGGCGGAGGCCGCTCTGGCCACGCTGGAAGCCGTGCGCTTGATGTTTAAAGCTGGCCGTGACGATGAGGCCTTCGCTACACTTGATAATGTCTACGCTAATCAGCGCGAGGGTGTCCTGCGTACAAAAGCACGCCTCATGGCGCTGCAAAAAGCCTTAGACCTCGGGCGCACTGATCAAGCACGCGAATACATGCTCAGCTCGGACTGGTCGGTCGATCAAATGCCCGAGCTCGCCGTGCTGGCTTTTGCCGCACTCGAAATGGGGCACCAACTACTTGCCTCCGGAGACTATGTCGACGCGGTCGAATGCTACCGTATCGTGCCGCCTTACACTCAGCTAGTTATAGCGCAAGAGCGCCGCCTCTACGAAACCAAGACTCGCTTCGAATCACGACGCCAAAGCGTGGGACTCTACCAAGGCGGTCAATTTTGGACTCAGTTTTATACCCGTCTTATCGCACGCTTGGAGGCGCAACTTAAGGCTCTGCGTGAGGCGGATGACTATTCGCCCGATCTCTACCTTGCATTCGGTCAGGCCTATCTACTCGCCGAGCGCCCGCATGAGGCATGGATACTCTTCGAGCACCTAGCGCGCGATCCTGAGTTATCCAAACAACAACAGTCAGAGGCGCACTACCGGTGGATTCTAGCAGCGATTCAAGTCGGCGTATGGGAAGATGCCTACCGGATCGCCAAAGGCTTCGGCCGCCGTTTCCCTGATTCCCCGCTCGTCCCCAACGCGCTCTACTTACTTGGCACCGCCTATCAAGAAGCAGGTGAGTATCCCGAAGCGATCAAGGTCTTTACTACTTTCCTCGAAAACCACGACCAGCACGACTTAGCGCCTCGCACTCTTTTCCTCAGAGGCTTCAATTATAACTTCATGAATCAGCCGGTGGAGGCACGGGCGGACTTCGAATCTTTCATTGCCCGCTACCCACGTCATCAACTTTCAAAAGAAGCGCGTCTCTGGCGGGCGCTCAGCTTTTTCGCCGAGCGCGACTACGCGACGGCACTCGAAGCTTTGAAAACCCTCGCACCCACGGTCAAAGGTGGACGCCTCGAGCCAGAGGTCGCCTACCGCATTGCATCGACTTTCTATGCTATGCGCGACTACGAATCGGCGCTCAGCTCGATCAATGCGTATCTCAATCGCTATCCTCAGCATACGCGGATCGACGAAGCCCGCGTGCTCCTTGGCGATATTGAAATGGGGCGCGGGGAACTAGCGACCGCACGGGTGATCTTCTCGGAGATCAGCCCGAATGCAGGGCACCTATTTGTCTACTCGGCCTTTCAAGCAGGAAAGATCCTACGCGCGGTGGCTGGGGCCGCCAAAAATAAAGTGGCCCGTGAGCGCTTACTAAGTAGCCACATAGAACACTTCCAAAACTATCTCGACCGCGAGGACGTGCCCTTTAAAGGTAGAATCAGCGAGGCCCTTTACTGGATCGGTTGGACACATGTCGAACGTGGTGAAGAAGATCTTGCGCGCATGATCTTTGAACAAGCGCTCAGCCTGTATGGAGACGATATCAATTCGAGCGACGTGCCGACTATTATCGATGCCTACGCGCGCATCGAAAAACGTCTCCTTGGAGTGGGTAAGAAAGAGCGTGAAGCACGCCTCAAATCGTGGATCGAAGAGGAAAAAGCCAAGGCCCAGCAAGCCGACCGCCTGACCTACTTAGCACGCCTCAGCCTCTACCTTCAAGCAATGGTGCCGCCCGAAAATCCCACCAACTTCATCTTTGAAATTGTTGAACAAGTGCCTATTGAACGCATCGACGCTGAAGGGCTCGGTAAAATTGCGGCTGGCCTCGTAGAGAAATACCCGCGAGTGGCAGAAGACTATTTAACCCGCTTAGAGGATGAATACCCCGATAGCATTCACCGCAGCTACGCCTACTACGCGCGGGCCCAACTATTTAGCCAGGCTGGGGAATTCGAAGAAGCCCGTTGGCAACTGGCGCGGTTCCGCGCGGAGAGCCCGATGCATCCGCTAGCGCTCAAAGTCTCACTTGACTACGCCAACACCCTCACTCAAACGGCTGAATACGACCAAGCACAAAGCGTGCTCGAAGACTTGCTTCGCCTGCGCACCGCTAAAGGTCGCCCCCATGCAAAAGCTCTGCTCGCGCTCAGCCGAAATGCCGAGGCCGCGGGCGAGCTAAAGCGCGCCGTGCCCTATGCCCAACGAGTTTATAATGTCTATCGTGGCTATCCTGAGCTCGCAGCTGAGGCCTATTGGATGAGTGCCCTACAGTTTGAACGACTAGGCGATCCAGTCATCGCCTACAAAACACTCGACGAGATGCTCTCCAATCCGAGGATCGCCGAGCTACCCATCGCGGCAGCGGCCGAGACCAAACGCAGTGCCCTTTTTGACGCCCTGCCTGAAGGTGCCCTCGAAGATGCCGCCACCGAAACCGCCGCGAACAACCTGGAGGTCAGCGAATGAGAACTCCTCTGCGCAGATTTTTTCACTCACTTATTCTAAAGCCGGGACTTTTGCTCACGACGCTCCTACTCGCGGCGACCCATCTTAGCGCCCAGCCATCGCCGACTTTGAGCGAAATCCGCAGAACCTTGCAAGAACCCGTCACCATCGTCCTTGATGGCGGCAACCAGCAGACTGGCCGAGTCACCCATTGGGACGAGTCAGAGCTAAGAATTGAAGTCTCCCTTGGCGGAGGCACTGCAGAGCTCACATTCCCCGCCGAAGACATACGCAGTATCCGCTTTCCTGGCGCCGAATATAAGCGCACACTCTACGAGTGGAAAAACGATCCTGAACGCGTCGAGGATGCCCTCGCGCTCTACCGGGCCTACTACCAACAACAAGGTGGCTACCTTAGCCTGCTGAGCCAGCGCGAGCTCAGCCTCTTTATCGACTACGCCGACTTTGCCCTCGCACAAAACGAGCCGCTCAAAGCTGTAGCCACCATCGACATCATTAGCCCCTATATTGAAGACGAAGCCGTCCTCAAGCAGCTCAAAGAAAACCTCCTCCTCGGATTCTTCCAAGGAGGCATGCGCGAAGAAGCCGAAGTGGAAGCACGCAAATGGATCAAAGAAGCTGAGCCTGCGGGTTCCTCAGCGCTTGGCTGGCGTCTCCTCGCCGAGATTAATTTTGAACAAGAGGAATATGAGAATGCCTTTTGGACAGCCATGCACCCCATCGCCTTTTCCAACCAGATGACCATGCTGCATCTCGATGTCTGCTATGCGCTCGCGATCCTCGCCGCCGAAGAACTACGCTTGAAGGAAGAGCCCCTGCAACTCGCTGCCGAAATGCGCGATCGCGGCTTGGCATGGCCAGACTATGTCGAGATGATTAACGGGAAAGCACCCGAATATTTCACCGCAGAAAACACCGAGCCAGAAACCACTAAAGAAGCCATTGCTATCGAACAACAGCCACTGCAAAGCCCCTCACCGATCGACCCAATTGAATCCCTCCCCACTCGAATTTATAACTAATCCGAACACAGCAACACAGCCACTTTTAAAAAATACGAACCATGCGAAATCGAACCATCACCACCTCCTCAGCCAGCCTGATCCTCAGCCTACTCGCCGTCAGCTCCATCTACGCACAAGATGCTGCCCAAGCCGCAGACGCCACCCAGAACACCTCCCTCTTCGGCCTCTTGCAGCAAGGCGGCTGGGCGATGTTTCCACTCGGCCTGACCGCGCTCTTTATGTTCTTCCTCATCTTCTATTGCTGGAAAGAGACTGTCGGTCGCCGCTTTGTTCCCGTCGCGAGCATCGGCTCGCTCTCCGAAGCTCTGAGTAAACGCGATCTACCTCAAGTCTACAATCTCTGCCAAGCCGCACCCACCGTGCTTACCCGTTGCCTCAGTCATGCACTTAGCAAGTCGCGCCCCGCACAAGCCGATGGCAACAAGGAAAAAATCGAAGCCTCCTATATGGACTCAATCGAAGGCGAAGACGGTGGCATCAGCCAGTGGATTAACTACCTTAACGTCGTAGCCGCCGTCGCTCCTATGATTGGTCTACTCGGCACAGTCAGTGGGATGATCAGCGCCTTCCAGACCATTGGTCAAGTCGGCATGGGTGATCCCTCCGCTCTTGCAGAAGACATCGGCGAGGCCCTAATCACGACCGCAACTGGCCTCACCATCGGTATCCCCGCAATGATCGCCTACTTCGTCTTCCGCAACCGCCTAAACGCCGAGATCCTCCGCACCGTCGAAACTGGCGGCGATTTGATCGATACATTCGTCGAACAATCCACCTACGCGGGTGACCAACCCACAACCGAGAGCGCTACCGAGCCAGCCGCCGAATAAATTCTCTCGCGCCTCCCCACTCATACATGGAACTGGAACCGACACTGACAGGCCGTTACCGCGCCAAAGTAACGGGCGTCGATCGTGCCAAGCGTAAGTCGCGCTTGTCCTCGCTCCTGCAAGCAGTGTTCGTCATCGCTGTCTTTTTACTCACCGCCCGCTCTGTCACCGTGCTCGTCCTGAGCCTGCGCGAGGAGCCAGTCTTCACCGCGCCCAAGACTATTTATCTGCCCCAACGGGAGCTTGAACATCAGATGGCCGTGGCCGAATTCCAAAACGCCGCCGCTACACCCGCCACGATTCCGGCGCTGACCACAGAGAGTCTCTTGGCCACCATGCCAGCGCTCCCACAAATCCCCAATGTCGATTTCAAGCCCGTCGAAAACGAGGCTATGGTCTCCGAATCCGACGCCCTCTTCGGTCAGTCCGGCCTCATGGGTGCCCTAGGGGCGTTGAGCTCACAGGCTTCCAGCATCTCCTTTCTCGGAATCCAAGAAGAGGCCTCCCGCTTTGTTATCATTATGGATACCTCTGCCAGTGTGCTCAATAGCGTGACCGCTGCTGGTGCCAGCATGGAGGAAATACGCGACGAAGCCAAAAAGCTCACCACCCGGCTGAATGCCAACACACTCTTTGGCTTCATCCAGCACTCGCGTAACTATGACCCCTTTCAAGACAGACTCATTCCTGCCACTATGAACAATAAGGAGCTCGCGCTCAAATGGCTCGATACGAATTTCCGCACTGACGGTTCAGGCAGTGGTTGGCGCTCGGGCCCCCCAGTTGAAGGCGATAGCAATGGCCTGCTCACCATCCTTAACTTCGCTTTCAAGATGGAACCCGACGTCATCTTCCTCATATCAGATGGGGGCTACTTTGCTACCACCGCCAGTGGCGGGCAACGACCGATTCCCTTAGCCGACGCGCTTAAGCTCATTCGAAGCCGCCAAAAAAGCCTCAAAGCAGACGTCCGCATCCACTCCATCCACTTCCCCGACCCTCGTAATATCAACGACGAGCGAATCGGTGGCGGCATGCGCAGTATCGCCTCCCGTAACGGTGGTAAATATAGAAAGATCGGGCGTTAGTATGCGAAAACTAAAACGCAGAAATCAAGAGCCAGAAAATTTCCAGATGGCGCCCATGATTGACATGGTCTTCCTTCTCCTTGTCTTTTTCATGACGGTGGCTTCCGTCGCCAAAAGCCAAAAAGTCGTCGAGCTCGATCTACCCGAGTCCGACGAGAGTAAAATTCCTGAAGACGCCAGCGACCGTGGCATTCTCTCCGTCGATGCCGAGGGTAATTTTTACATCGGCGACCAAATTCGCAGCCTAGAGGAGGTCAAAGCTGCCATCAGCTCAAGTATCCGAGCTAATCCCGACCTCCGCGTCCAAGTCCGCGCCGATCAAAATACGGAATACGAAGCCGTTCGCAAACTCCTCAAGACCGCCGCCGAAGCCGGGGCCTATGAGATCATCTACGCTACTTACGAATCGCGCTAGCACGATTTAGATGACTAATGGATCATAGCAAATCAGACCCAGCTGCCAAATCTGCCATCCGATAATGAGACGCCTCAGAAAAAAACCACAAGACAAGCCGGAAATACCCATCGCGCCGCTGATCGATGCCGTTTTCCTACTCTTGATTTATTTCATGGTCACCTCTTCGCTAGAAAAGCAAGAGGCCGATATTTCCTTTGAGCTACCCGGCACAGTTGAACAAGAGGAGCCTGTCGAGCTTCCCGACGAACAAATCATTGAGATTCGCGAAGATGGGCAGATTGTAGTCAATGAATACAATTACGACGCCCCAGGCGCGAAGCGACTGATTCAACTTCAAGCCATGCTCACCCGCTTGCAGGAAGCGAGCGTGGCCAATAAAACTACTACGCAAGTCACCATTTCACCCGACCAAAAGACCAAGCATGCTATCATCATCCGGGTAATGGACGCCGTCTCCGCCGCCGGCATCACTGGAGTGAACTTTGCGATCGAGCTAGATTAAAACCGACAAAAATAAGGACTGCTGGCGATATCTCTTGGGCAAGCCCGTATATCTCACTCAAGGCGGAGCTTCCCTCATTTCCAATCCAGTGGGACTATGCTTTTTGGAAAAAGTTAATCACAGAATCGACGATCGTTTCAACGGCGGCCAACTTACCTTCTCCCTCGTAGCCACATGCTAGCATACCACTCTGAGGTTCAATAAAGTGGCAACCGCGCGCCTGCAGAATCTGTATGTTAGACTGCGTGGCAGGATGTGCCAGCATCTTACCATTCATGGCTGGCGCGATCATGACGGGCGCAGGCGTAGCGAGATGGATCGAAGTCAACAAATCAGGCGCAAGTCCATGAGCGAATTGAGCGATACAGTGCGCGCTGGCTGGAGCGACCAGAAGGAGGTCCGCTCGGTCAGCCAAATCGATATGCCCGGGTTGCCAACTCTCGCCCTCCTTCCAGATGTCGGAGGCGACTGGATTATGCGAAAGTGTCTGCAAGGTAAGTGGCTGGATGAAGCTGCAGGCACCCGCTGTCATAATCGGAAACACATCCGCACCTGCCTCGCTTAAGCGACTGGTGATGTCCGCCGCCTTAAATGCAGCGATCGATCCAGTAACTCCAAGTAGGATGGTACGATCTTTTAGAATGGAAGTAGTGTCTGACACAAGGTAACAAATGGGGGGTATTCACCAGACAAACAAGACTCAAGTATACCTTCTGCCCGCGGTAAAGAAGCCCATTTTTTAAAAACTGACGGAAGCCTTCGAATTTTTTCACGATGAAGCGATCAAGATATACGCTTTCGTTTTTCTCAAATATGCATTTTATTAGATTTTAATTGAACCAAGATCCCAATGCAAAAAGGCAAGATCACTAAATATACACCCTTCCCACAAATCGATTTACTTGACCGTCAATGGCCGACCAGGACGATCACTCACGCACCCATCTGGGCAAGTGTAGATCTACGCGACGGCAACCAAGCGCTTGCTACGCCGATGACAGTAAATGAAAAATTGGAGATGTTTGAACTCTTGGTCAAAATTGGTTTTAAGGAGATCGAAGTCGGCTTCCCCTCCGCGAGTGATACGGAGTTCAACTTTATCCGCCGCTTAGTGGATGAAAAACGCATACCTGCCGATGTGACTTTGCAGGTACTCGTGCAGGCGCGAGAACATTTGATTCGTCGCACTTTTAAAAGCCTCGAAGGCGTCTCAAAGGCAATCGTACATTTGTATAACTCTACCTCGCCTGTGCAGCGACGCGTAACTTTTAACAAAACGAAGGATCAAATCAAAGCCATCGCCGTCGAAGGCACTCGCTTGGTCAAAAGCCTCGTTGAAACGATTCCTGGCACGCAGATACGCTTTCAATACTCGCCCGAGAGTTTCTCCGATACTGAGGTAGACTACGCTCTCGAGGTTTGCGAAGCCGTTATGGCTGAATGGGGGCCCTCCGAGGACGACAAGATCATTCTCAACTTGCCGGCCACCGTCGAAGTCGCGACGCCCAACGTGCATGCCGATCAGATCGAGTGGTTTTGCCGCAATTTAAAGGAGCGCGATAAAGCCTACATTAGCTTACACACACACAACGACCGAGGCACGGGTGTGGCGGCGACAGAGCTTGGGCTATTGGCTGGAGCTGACCGCGTGGAAGGCACTCTCTTCGGTAATGGTGAGCGCACAGGTAATCTCGACATCGTGACAGTCGCATTGAACCTCTACACGCAAGGCGTTGATTCGGCACTTGATTTGAGCGAACTAGAACAAATTCGCAGGATTTATGAGCGCATCACGCGCATGACGGTACACGACCGACACCCCTACGCGGGTGATCTAGTCTTTACTGCATTTTCTGGTTCGCACCAGGATGCGATTAAGAAGGGCATGGATTTACGCGCTAAGGAAGACACTGAGGGCGCGCGCTGGGAGGTCCCCTATCTCGCGATCGACCCTGAAGATATTGGGCGAGACTACGAAGCAATCATCCGAATTAACAGTCAAAGCGGTAAGGGGGGCGTCGCTTATATTTTAGAGAGAGACTTCGGCCTTGATTTACCTAAAGCAATGCACCCCGAAGTCGGTATGGTCGTGAATGACACTGCTGACCAAGGCAGCCGCGAACTTTCTCCGCAAGAGGTGCACGAGGTTTTCATACAAGAATATGTTAACCTGAAAGCACCTATGGAATTGCTATCGATAGAGCGTGAGGACTATTCCCAGTCAGGAGAGGTCAAAGTCGATGCCGAAATCCTCATGAATGGAAAATCTACTAGGGCCACTGGAACGGGTAATGGCCCTATCAGCGCCTTTGTCGATGCGCTTGAGCAGGAGGGCTACAAAGACTTTCAACTACTCGACTACCGACAGCACTCGATTGGGGGCGGATCTAAAACGAAGGCAGCGGCTTACATCCAAATCAAAAATGACGATGGCTCTGTAAGCTTCGGCTGTGGCATCAATGCGAACATAGAGTTAGCGGGCTTACGCGCACTCGTTAGCGCCTTTAATCGAGCGCACCCCATAGTGTAAACCCTTAACTGAAGACTAGCTAAGGCAACGGACAGCCAATTCACGGCAAACTTCTTCCTGCTCATTCGGACGTTCAATGATGGCCTCGAAGGCCTCAGTGAACGCGATCTGAAAATCGATCAGCTTCTTCAAAGATACCTTATTAGCCGTCTCCGCAAGTCGCCCAAGATACCACGGGTTCTGAGTAAACACATTCAAATTACTCTTCTCTTCGCTATCTCCAAAATGGTGCCCATAGGTGCGGGCAGCTGATTCCAGATCACTTTTGGAGATGCCACGGCCACCCAGGCGAATCGCACCTGCATCGAGTAAAACTCGTAACTGAATGAGCAAGCGATTACGCGATTGGAGACTGCCGAGCAATGGCCGTGATTCACTCTGAGTAAAAAAGTGACGGCGCAGTGCTTCGAGCGTCCAAGAAAGCTTCAGCGAGTAAAAGGCGTCCGCCGCTTCGAAGAAGTCGGCATCTCCGAAGTTTGGTACAAGATCGGCCACAAGGCGCTCACTGATAGGTTCAGCGCCCTCCCCCGCGAAGGTCAGTAACTTACGCGTCTCCTCGACGATCAGCCGAGTATTGCCGTTAACCTTGCCGATGAGTAACTCAATCGCATCGCGAGTCATCGTATTGCCCGCTTGAGCGCACTCTTCAGTAATCAAAGCGGCACAAGTCTGCGCGCTGTCCTTGCCCGCAGCCATCGCGGTAAAATCCGAGTTTTTCTGGCACCATTTAAAGAAAGTACGCCGCTTATCGACAGGTTGCGCAGTAATCAAAACACCCACACTCGTCGCATCGAGGCCTTCGAGCATCGCTTTTAAATTATCGAGCAAGTCTAGGGTGCCTTGCGCACGACCCGTCGGGCTATCGGCCATAAAATTGACATCCTTGAGCCAAACAACCTTGCGCTCGCCAAAGAGAGAAAGCGTCTGCGCGGCGCTAGTGAAGCGGTTGATCGCATCCTCGACTTCCGAGACATTCGCAGCACGCCCATCGACGACCTCCTTCGAGAGATCATCCATCAAGTCCTTTGTCTGTTCTACAAACCATGCCCTACCCTTTTCCGAAACAAGATAATCGTCGTCCCCGCAGATAAATGTAAATGGCTTCGCTGGCATGAGAAAGCTAAGTCTCGGAAAGCACTCGAAAGAGCGCAAGACGGAATGCATTAGGCTGCGACTTAGCCATGCTATATTATTGTAGCGTGCCCGCTTACGAGCGCCCGAATCTTGAAAAAGAATTCATTCGCAAGGAGCGTACGGCCAGGTGAAAGGCTACAGATTAGATTTCCTTATTCTATATGCCCCTAGTCCCGCTCACCGCAACTAAGGAACTCGGCTACTTTATTCTCGCGCAATTTTCGGCGCATCCAGTCAAGCGCAGCGTGCACGGCACGTGCTTTAACATCAAGCCGTCCACCCGCGTAGCGGACTGATTTACACCATACCCCGACAGGTGAATGGTAGCCCAAGTGAATCGTGCCGACGGGATTTTGTTCATTGCCGCCATCAGGCCCCGCGAAGCCCGTCACGCTAAGACCATAATCAGTCGAAAGGCGCTCGGCAATACCCGAAGCCATGGCAATAGCGCATTCGGCGCTAACGGCACCGTGCTGTTCGATGATCGACTCCGGCACACCCACTTTGGAGACTTTAACATCATTCGCATAGCAAACGACTCCGCCAACGAAAACCTTGGAAGCGCCCGAGAGATTCGTAAAGGCATCACAAAGTAAGCCGCCTGTGCAAGACTCGGCGATGGCAAGGGTACGATCAAGCGCGCGTAACTCGTGAAATACGACTTTGGCGAGTGAGCAGTGACCGAAACAGACGAAATCCTCACCCAATAGCACGCGAACTTCTTGCCCGATGGCCTTGAGTTGCTCCATGCCCAGCATACGATCTCGTGAGCTCAGACGCACGTCGACGATGCCATAGTGCACGCAGTAGGCCACGACCAAGTCGGGATAAGCTTTGGCAATGGGTTGCATCATTTCCTCCACACTCGACTCGCCTGAACCAAAAGTACGAATCTGAAGGTAGGCTTCTTCCTCGCTCAGCGCACCGAGTGCTTGGAGCATAGGGATGGCCTCTTTCTCGAACATAGGGATAAGCTCGTTAGTGGGCCCAGGCAGCATGATCAGAATCTTACCGTCGCGCTGATAAGCCATGCCGGGCGCCGTTCCACGCTCGTTATGAAGCACCTTGCCATCAACGAAGCGGTAACACTGTCTACGATGATGGTCTGCCATGGTATGACCGACCACTTTAAAACGTGCCTGAATGAGCACTTCGATTTCAGGCTCGAAAACAAGCTTCGCACCCAGCGCTTCGGCAATGTTTTCCCGGGTCATATCATCTGCGGTCGGACCGAGGCCGCCTGTAGTAATGACGATATCCGAGTGCGCCCAAGCCTCGAGAAAAGCGCGTTTGATCTCAGCCGCATCGTCTGTAATTACGCGATTGCGGTGAATAGGCAGACCGTATCTAGCGAGCTGCGCCCCTAGATAGGTGAGGTGCGAGTTCTCTCGAATTCCAACGAGTAGTTCATCTCCAAAGTTGATTACTTCGACAATTGGCGTTTTAGACATAGTGATTACTTAAAAAGAGTGCAGCTTGTGCAGAACTGCAAACGAAATGTAAGATTCAAAAGAATGTCTGAAGGAGCTAAAGCCCAGTTAAAAGAAAAAGTCCGCCGCCTCCCGCATAAGCCGGGAGTTTACCAGATGAAAGATCGTCTCGGGCAGGTTATCTATGTGGGTAAGGCCAAGGACTTAAAGAAACGCGTCAGCACCTACTTCCAAGCCTCGCGCAAGATGGCGGTCGCACAACCAAAGGTGCGTGCCATGCTCGACCTGATCCACGACTTCGAGATCATCATTGTCAATTCCGAAGCAGAGGCATTGCTACTCGAAGGGCAACTGATCAAAAAATTCAAGCCCCGCTACAATACCGACTTTACTGACGACAAGCGCTTCCTCCTCGTTCGTATCGACCCACGCGAATCACTCCCTCGCTTCCGACTAACGCGTAACCGCACTGACAGTAATTCTCGCTACTATGGCCCCTTCGCCCACTCCACCCATTTGCGCAAAACACTCACTGAGTTACGCCGTAGATTCGGCATCCTTCTGAGCGATGCCTCCCCTGAAGAACTACCCGATGGTCGCTGGCGCCTTTACGACGACGCCCGAGCCGAAATCTACGAGCACGATAACGAAATTACCGCTGAGCAATACTCCGAGCGTTTAGGAGCTGCCTGCGAGTTTCTAGAAGGCAAAGCCCGCGAGTGGCTCTCTGAGCTAAAGACCGAAATGAAAGCCGCCTCCGCAGCACAACGCTATGAAGAAGCCGCTTCACTTCGCGACCGTATCGATGCCCTACAACGGACAGCTAGCCGTACCCGCAAATTTGAGCGCAACCTCGTCGGCACGCACAACCATCGTCAAGTTGTTAAAAGCCTAAAGGAAAAGCTCCACATTGCCCAAGAGCCTCGCCACATGGAGTGTTTCGACATCTCCCATATCTCGGGTAGCTTTTGCGTGGCCTCTATGGTCGCGTTTAAGGACGGCTCGCCTGATCGCAAAAATTACCGCCGCTTTAAAATTAAGAGCTTCGTCGGGAACGATGACTTCCGCGCGATGGAAGAGGTGGTCGGTCGCCGCTACCGTCGCCTGCGAGATGAAGGCAAAGCATTTCCTGACTTGATCGTAATCGACGGCGGCGCTGGGCAAGTTACTGCCGCGCTCAAAGCATTCCTCAGTCAAGGTCTGGAGCCGCCCGAACTGATCGGACTGGCTAAGCGCAAGGAGACGGTCATCTACAGTGACGGCCGTGAACCGCTCAACCTAGCTCATCACGATCCCGCACTGCGCCTACTTCAGCATATCCGCGACGAAGCTCACCATTTTGCCAATAGTTTCAATGCCGAGCTACGGAGCAAGCGCCTGAAAGAGTCCATCCTTGATGACTTCAAAGGTCTCGGGACCAAGCGTAAACAGCAGTTGCTACAACACTTCGGTTCGCTGGAAAAACTGCGTAGCGCGAAAGTCGATCAACTCACGCAGGTCGAAGGCATCGGTACGGTGACCGCCGAACGGCTCTTGGAGTTTTTAAGTTCCTAACTAATCGTGAGGCTTGAGCTTGTTCGGGCCGAAATCGCACCATTCTTTTATCGGGAGCGGGCAAAATCGCGCGCTATCCTTGCACAAATGCCTTCGCAAAATACGTCAAAATCATATCTGCGCCTGCCCGCCTTATCGCAAGCAAAGATTCGTTGCGGCAGCGCTCTAAATCGAGCCAGCCCTTCTCAGCCGCGGCCATAATCTGTGCGTATTCGCCCGACACTTGATAGGCAGCCAGTGGCAACTCCGTTTCTTCGCGCACTTCGCGAATTATATCAAGATAGGGCCCTGCTGGTTTGACCATAAGCACGTCCGCACCTTCTTCCTCATCCAGAGCGATTTCAACCAAAGCCTCGCGGCGATTGGCTGGATTCAATTGATAGCTACGCTTATTTAAATTATGAGAGCCCGCACTACTGGCGCTACCAACCGCATCACGAAAGGGGCCGAATAAGGCCGAAGCAAATTTTGCGGAGTAAGCCATGATAGCCGTCTTTTCAAAATCGTTATCATCCAGCGCGGAACGAATCGCGCCAACGCGACCATCCATCATATCCGAAGGTGCCACCATATCGACGCCCGCCTCGGCAGCCAACACCGCCATTTCGGTCAGCACCTCAACCGTAGCATCATTGGCAAGATCTTGCGCCGCCGCGTCCCAAAGCCCATCGTGCCCGTGCTCCGTGTAAGGATCCAGCGCTAGATCAGTGATCACCGTAAGCTCAGGCACCGCTGCCTTAACAGCACGGATCGCACGCAGCACGAGCGTGTTTGGATTCAAAGCCTCGCGACCATCGTCCGACTTAAGACTCTCATCAAGTTTCGGGAAAAGTGCGACACCCGAAACACCGAGCCCGTGCAATTCACGACATTCTGCGACCGTATCTTTGATCGAAAGCCTAGATATGCCCGGCATCGAATCAATCGCCTCTGGAGCTCCCTCCCCCTCAATGACAAAAACTGGCTGGATCAAATGCTGCGGTAAAACCTCCGTCTCAGAGGCAAGCGCGCGCAAGGAAGCCGTCCGCCGCATACGACGCGGGCGGCGAGTCAGATCTAGTTTAAATTCATTAGTCATGGTTAAAGGTAGATTTCTATTGGCAGTTACGCCTGAAAAGGGTCATCTTTCAACAAGTAAATCTCTTCTCACAATCTACAAATGTCCGTCGAACTCTACGATACCCTAAGCCGATCTATTCAGACACTCGCTCCATCGAGTTCAGATACTTTGCGCTTCTACTGCTGTGGTCCGACTGTCTATGGCCCCGCGCACATCGGGAATTTTCGCACTTTTCTCATCCAAGACACACTTCGCCGTGTGCTGGAAGTCGATGGCATGGCTGTCAAACACGTGCGTAACATTACCGACCTCGACGATAAGACAATCCGGCGCTCACTCGAAGAAGGCAAAAGCCTGACCGAGTTCACCGCATACTGGACAGAGAAATTTCATGCCGATTGCGATGCACTCAATATGCTTGAGCCGAGCACCGAGCCGAGCGCAGTGGCGCACATACCCCATCAGATCGCATTGGTCGAGAAACTCATCGAGAAAGGCAACGCCTATGTAAGGGATGATGGCTCTGTTTATTTCCGAGTCGGGTCTTTCGAAGACTACGGCCGCCTCTCACGCCTCAAACAGCGCGAACTCAAAACCCAGACTGAAAACTCCGCCGGTGAGCTCAATGACGCGGACGAATATGATCGAGAATCAATAAGCGATTTTGCACTCTGGAAATCACGCAAAGATGGCGACGGCGATAACTATTGGAGTAGTCCTTGGGGCGAGGGGCGCCCGGGGTGGCACCTAGAGTGCTCTGCCATGGTTGATAGCGCCTTCGACGGCGAAACAATCGACCTGCACGGCGGCGGTATCGACCTCTGCTTCCCCCACCACGAGAACGAGATCGCTCAATCCGAATGCGCCCACGGGCACGATTTCTGCAAGCACTGGTTCCATAGTGCACACCTAATGGTGGAAGGAGCAAAGATGTCGAAGAGCCTCGGGAATCTCTACACATTGGACGATCTGCGAGACAAGGGCTTCAGCCCAATGGTCGTTCGCTACACACTCATTGCAGGCAGCTATCGGCAACAGCTCAACTTTACATTCGACGGGCTACACGCTTCACAAAGTGCGCTCACTCGCTTTGAGCGTTTTGCGAAGGCACTACTCGCTAAAACCGGGGAGGCGAGCGATCAGTTTAATGCCAATTACGTGACTAGCGGGGCGCCAGAAGACTTCGGGCGCCTGACCAAAGCATGGGACGCGCTACGCAGCAACCTCAACACGGCTGCCTGCCTCGGTGCGATCTTCGGTGTGATTGGCTCAAATCCCGCCGCCTCGCTCGAAGTAGACGGCGCACGATCGATGCTACAAGCATTTGGTAGCCTGCTTTATGCACTCGGGCTTAAGCTCTTTACCATCGAAGCCAAACAGCTTAACGCACCTGAAGAAATAATCGCCATAGCCCAAGCCCGATGGGACGCAAAGCAAGCGAAAGACTGGGGCAAGGCAGACGAATTTCGTGATGAACTTCTTGCGAAGGGCTGGACAGTTAATGACAGCAAAGATGGCTTTGCTGTAGAGCCTAAAGAGTAGATTTATATAAAAAATTAGTAACGAAGACTTAAGAGAGCACCAATTATTTACCTGTGACGACACCTACAACCAAGACGATCGGAAAACAAATATCACAATGGGGCGAGGGTCCTATCTGGTGGGACAACTCACTATTCTATGTCGACATCACAGGAAATAAACTTCTTCGCCTTAATCCCGAAACTGGCGAAGAAAGCATATGGGATGTCGGTGAGCGTATCGGCACAATCGTGCCAAGTAAGAATGACGACGAAGTCATCTACGCTGGCGATACCGGCTATGTGCGCTTCAATTTAAAGACAGGCAGTAAGGCGGCACTCGCCGATCCCGAAGCCTCAATGCGCGGTAAAAACCGTTTCAACGACGGCAAGTGCGACCCCGCAGGCCGCTTCTGGGCAGGCACAATCAGTATGATCAAAGAAACTGGTAGCGCCAATCTCTACTGCCTCGATACTGATGTCTCGCTCTCGCTCAAAGTCTCTGGGGTGACCAACTCTAATGGCATCTGCTGGAACGCTGACGCCACAAAGATGTTCTACATCGACACCCCCACGCAAAATGTACGCGCTTACGACTACGACTTAGAAAGCGGTGCTATTTCTAATGCACGAGTCGTGATCGACACAGCGGCACACGGCTACAACAGTTCACCTGATGGTATGACGATCGATGCGGACGGTATGCTATGGGTCGCTTTTTGTCACGGTGCTTGCGTGGTGCGCTTCGATCCTCAAAAAGACAAAGAGCTACAGCGCGTCGACCTACCCTGCATCGAGACGACTGCCTGCGCCTTTGGCGGTGAAAACTTAGACCGCCTCTTCATCACCACCGGTATCAAAGCCGACCTCAAAGAGACTGATGCAGGCAAAGTATTCGTTATCGACGGCCTAGGGGTAAAGGGAGTTCCAGCTTTTGCTTTTAAGGGTTAAACATCGAGGTTTCTCCATGAATAAACGCGTTAAGTAAACAACGGAATTCACTTCACAGCCTGCGTCCTTTTTACAAACCTTTGTAATACTCCATACTTGGGCGCAAAGAGCATCACAGTCGAAAAGATCAGCCCAGCCATTACAGCCATCATTCCGGAGGTAGAGGTATCAGCAAAGCCGAACCAAGCTGGCACGGTTAAGGCGCTCATGTGACCCAGTGCTGCAGAGCCAATTGCGATCAGCACGCTCAGAACCACCATCAGCCAGAGCCGGTCCGTCAGTAGATGCGCTGTCGCCGCAGGGACTATGAGCATCGCAATCACGATGATACTACCCACGGATTCAAAGCATGCCACTGTAGTCACAGCCACGAGTGTCATCAAAAGATAGTGCATTAGCTTTGAATCAATACCCATCGTCGTCGCTAGCTCCGCATCGAAGGATGAGATTCGAAGCTCTTTAAAAAAGGCCACAACAAAGACTGCATTGAATAAAGTAACTCCTGCCAAAACTAAGGCTGTCCTAGGCACTTCTATGGAGAGGCCAAAGAGCGTAGGACGCCAAACTACATCGAGTGGCGTCAACTCGATCGCACCATAAAGCACGCAACTTGGATCGAGGTCGACATGGTCGGCACCTTGCACGATGAGCAAAAGCCCCAGCGCAAAAAGCGTCGTAAAGACGATTCCCATAGAGGCGCCTTCGTCGACCTTACCAAAACGGCTGATCCACTGGGTAAAGACGGCCGTCAATACACCTGCGATAGCCGCGCCAATAAACATCGACAGGCTGGCACGCGCACCCGTCACTATAAAGGCAATCGCCAAGCCCGGTAGCACCGCATGGCTAATGGCATCGCCCATCATACTCATTTTACGAAGCACGAGGAAATTGCCCAGTAAGGCACAAGCACCCGCCGCCAAAGCAGCGATAACTACGATCCATGTATCTATGCTATACCACTCCATTCGTAATTCTTAATTCAAGATCAGTCTCCTGGATCAATAGGATGCGGACTTTGCGGCACGAGACTACCGGCAATACGGTAGGCTTGTAATTTATTCTCCAAGCGCGTGACCATTTTGTCACCAAGTATGTGCTCAACCATGTCGGCATCGCGGTCGACGCGACTCGTCGCAACATCCGCATACTCGATCAGATACATTTCCCAGAGTCGATGATTGCGCGTGACTTGCTTCGCCTCGACCAGTCCAGTTTCTGTTAACAAAATAGAATCTACTTTATTCGGTGCTTCGACAAGTCCCTCATTATAAGCGCGGCGGATATAGTCCCGTAGCTGCCGGTCACTCCAAGTGCGTCGACCACGAATTTGGCGAAAAGGAACTGTTCGAATATTTAGTTCTTCGGTAACGCGCCCTCCCTCCATGATTTCGTAAAGCGCCCGTAGCAAATGCTGTCGTCCCATACGCTTTTCTAATTGCGACTGTCGCAAGGAACGAATCATGACACCACGCTCCGTTCCGATCAGCATACTCAATACGAAAAAAAGTGCCGCGACAAGCACGATCACCGCTCCTGCGGGAAGACGCGGGAAGAAAGCACTCAAACTCGCCCCGATCCAACCACTGGCAGCGCCAATCAGCGCAGAAAGCATTAGCATCCTGTCGAGCTGATTTGTCCAGAACCGAGCCGCAGCTGCAGGCGTAATGAGAAAGGCGATTATTAAAATCAAGCCGACCGCCTGCAAGCCAGCTACGGTCACGGCGGTAATGAACGTTAGTAGTAGAATGTCGAGAAACTTAACTGGCCAGCCTAGCACCGCCGCAAAATTTTCGTCGAAACACAGCAGGCGGAACTCTTTAAAAAGTAACAATGAACAGGTAATCACACAAACTGTGATGAACACGAGGATATGGAAATCACTCATCACCATCGAGGCAGTCTTGCCATAGATAAATGATTCCAAACCAGCCGCACTCCCCTCGGGCATCTTCTGGATAACACCCAGAATAGCAACGCCTGCCCCAAAGAACACGCTAAGCACGATACCCATCGCTGCGTCGTCTTTAATTCGCGTTTGTTCACGAATAAAGAGCACAGCCGCGCATCCGATTACCCCCGTGATGCCCGCACCCGCTAGTAATATGGGCAACGACTTTCCATCACCACCCAGCGCAACCAAGAGCATAAAGGATAGACCAACACCTGGCAGTGTCGCGTGCGAGAGTGTGTCGCCCATCAAGGAGCGCTTACGCAACAACAGAAAGCCACCCATGAGTCCGCAGGCACAACCCAGCAAGATCGTACAGATCACAACCAGACGCGTGTTATAATCGCGGAGAATGAGAACATTCCAGATGTCTGAGAGCTCAGGCATGGTGATCTTGCATAAAATAGATACGACGATGTACCTTCATCGCGACTGCACGACCTCGTTGGCTGCTTGGGTGAGCAGCGTCAGCTTACCACCGTAGGTTCGACGGAGATTCTCTTGGGTAAAGACCTCGTCGGTTGGTCCCGCCGCAACAACGCGCATGTTGAGCAGGACTGTCCAATCAAAATACTGGGGCACAGTGGCAAGGTCATGGTGCACGACGAGGACAGTCTTACCTCGCTTCTGCAATTCTTTGAGCAGCTCGACGATAGCACGCTCCGTCGCGGCATCCACTGCGGCGAAAGGCTCATCCATAAAATAAATATCTGCATCCTGCACGAGCGCTCGAGCGAGAAAGGTCCGCTGCTGTTGCCCCCCTGAGAGTTGGCTGATCTGGCGATGCGCATAGTCCGCGAGCCCGACACGTTCAAGCGCCTCCATAGAGAGCGCCTTTGAGCGCTTGCTCACGCGGCGAAACCAGCCGAGTTTTCCATAAGTGCCCATCGCCACCACATCGAGCGCACTCACAGGAAAGTCCCAATCCACAGTCTCACGTTGCGGCACGTAGCCAACCCGATTGCGCATTTTTTTATAGGACTGACCATAAATATTAATCTCGCCAGAAGTGCGAGGGATCAGGTCGAGACAGGCTTTAATCAAGGTGCTCTTTCCCGCGCCATTGGGACCCACGATACTCACCAGCTTCCCTTCAGGAATCGAAAGATCGATATCCCAGATCACTGGCTTACGATGGTAGGCTACTGTTAGATCGCGGATCGTAAGTGGTGGCGACTTGCAGGCGATTGCGGTCTCCTCAATTTGCATGGATGGATCAGATGCTGGGCTCATCATCAATCAATTACTCACCACTCGAGACTTGGCGAAAACCCGCCGCATGGCCACCGAGAGCATTGGTGATGGTGGTAACGTTGCTATCAATCATACCGATGTAGGTGCCTTCGTATGTGCCGGCTTTCCCCATCGCATCGGAGAAAAGAGATCCGCCTATGATGACAGCATGCCCACGGGCACGGGCACCCTCGACTAGGGCACGTACGTTTTTATCCGCCACCGAGCTTTCGATAAAGACGGCAGGGATCTGGCGCTGAACGATGAAGTCGACTAAATCTTCAATATCGCGGACGCCCGCTTCAGACTCGGTGCTCATACTTTGGATACCCCTTACATCGATACCGTATGCACGACCGAGGTATTGAAAGGCATCATGCGCCGTGACGAGAACGCGCTGCGACTCGGGGATTGTTGACATCGCCTCTTTAGCATAGGCATCGAGGGCTTCGAGTTGTTCGGCGTAAAAGGCAGCATTACTATGATAGGCCTCAGCATTTTCTGGATCATAGACGGCTAAAGTTTCCGCGACCACAGGAATCGCGCGGAGCCAGCCTGAGACATCCATCCACACATGCGGGTCGGTGTATGCCGAACCGTCATCTTTTTCCAAAAGATAGTCGGTCTCCACAAGAATGCCCTCAGTCACGGCCTTGACCAGCTTACCCTTTGAAGCGATGCCTACGAGTACATCGGTCATTTTACCTTCAAGCAGGAGACCGTTATAGAAAACCACATCGGCCTGACTCAACTTAATCACATCGCCACGAGTGGGTTTGTAAAGGTGCGGGTCAATGCCCTCGCCTATGATACCTTCCACCTCGGCGTAGTCACCAACTAGGTTGACCACAATGTCGGTGATCATGCCAACCGTGCAGACAATTTTATAGGGCTCAGCAGATCCATCTGTATCGGAGCGAGCATCCGGTTCCTTTGCGCAACCCAAGAGGAAGTGGCTTATCAAAAATACAGATACTAAGCAAAGCGTTGATCTATAAAAATTCATACTTTGAATACTCAAAGTTATTATGACTTGGAAGTCAAGATTGCTGGGGTATCAATTGCGAAGCTCCCAACTAAGTGGAATGCATACAAAAGGCCGACTCCCTGCAGGGAATCGACCTTTAAAAAAGCAATCACTTACTCGAACTGCCTAATTAAGCAGTCTGAGCTTCTTTAGCTTTCTCAATAAGTGCAAGAAAAGCAGCTTCGTCGTGAATCGCTAGTTCAGAGAGCTGTTTACGATCCATTTGTATGTTTGCTTTCTTCAGTCCGTTAATAAAACGGCTGTAGTTGATGCCATTGCTACGGCATATCGCGTTGATACGGACGATCCAAAGTTGACGAAACTCTGTCTTCTTTTTGCGACGATCGCGATAAGCGTAAACTTCAGCGCGATCGACGGCGTCTTTAGCGTAACGGAAAAGACGTGATTTGTTTCCGAAATAGCCCTTGGCTTTTTTCAGAACTTTTTTGCGACGAGCAAGCGTCGCGGGACCATTGGAGGCTCTAGGCATGTTGTGGTTTCTCTCGTTTAAGTCGCTGTCGGGTCGCCCATTTTCATGTTACCCGACTAGCGTGAGTTAATATTATTAAAACAGTCTTCTTGAGTGTTTAAGCGAAAGGCAGTCCGCGGATGAGGTTCGCACGCTGGCCAGGTGCGACCAATTTGCTGCTACCTGCACGACGACGTTGCTTGACACTTTTATTGCGCAGAAGGTGACGGTGTCCTGGCGTACGACGCAGGAGTTTACCGGTGCCTGTCTTCTTGAAGCGTTTTGCGATGGATTTGCGTGTTTTCTGCATGAGAAATTTGGGAAAGTGGAGGAAAGCACAGGTTTCTGGGCACCTTGTAAAGTACTAATTTGAACTTCTCATAGCCGATATCCAATATTGAACTAGATCTGCGTGCCGTTTAACTTGATCGCCATCAAAACAAGCCCCCCAGTCAATCCACCTAAAAACCAGAGCCGTCTCGTCGGCTCGATGCTCGGGCGCATAGGTAAACTGGGGGGCTATCAGAAGCATCACCACGTGCCTGACGGACATACCGACGCCGCACAAAACTTCGTCCGCAAGGTGGGGCAAGTTGACGTGAAAGAGGCTGCCGACAGTCTCTTTACAAACATTAGAAACCTCTTCGGCTACAAGCGTAGAGATTTCGACTATACTTGCGAGGACGGCTTTGCGTGGATCAAAACGCCCGATTTCGACCTCCAGATACGAGTCGACCAGTGCCCACACGACCCGAAAAACTACCTATTGATTACCGAGATTATTGCTCTTCACACGGAGTCGATTGCGACTGATCACCGCTTTCACAATTGCTTCACTCAGCACTGCGAGCAACTAATCTTCGAATTCGCCAGTCCGATACAGGTCCAGGACAAGATTGACATACTGGAGGATATTCCCGAACTGACCAAAGCGATGACCTATGAGCCAGACGGCAGCGCCTTTGAGCTCAAGCTGCCAAAACTGGACCTGCGCATCCAGATCGACGAGTCTACTATCACTTTCAGCCTGCTGACCCTACGTGACCTCGGCAAACTAATCGACCACAGTCAAAAAGCTTTCGACATCCTCGCCTGCGCGGAATTCGGACTGCGCTTAAGGTAGAGACTTCACCGATGTATATGAACGGGGCAAAGCAAAGAACTACTGCGAGCATCAAATTGAAGCTCCTGCACTTAAATATTTATCCAGATTTCTCGTTGCCCTTTCCTGAGGACGGCTCAGATTTCCGATCTCGGAGCCTAATTATATAACTCATGAGCCAAAGCCTATCTTGGAACCGAAAAGACCTGATCGATGTGGAGCCCTTCTCCCGCGATGAGATTGAGACGATTTTTACAACCGCGACTGCATTCAAGAAGGCGATGGAAGCGGACAACATGAAGCAGCCCTATCTCAACGGCCGCACAGTGGTGAATCTTTTCTTAGAACCAAGTACCCGCACGCGGCTCGCCTTCGAGGTAGCCGCCAGTCGACTCAGCGCAGACACAATCACTGTGACCGGTGGCGCTAGCAGCCTGAGCAAGGGCGAGACCCTTCGCGATACCGCGCGTAATATGGAAGCACTCAAGGCAGACATCATCATAATGCGCCACTCTGCTTCGGGCGCGCCTAATTATTTGTCCAAAGTCATCGACATCCCCGTGATCAATGCAGGTGACGGTGCCCACTCTCATCCGACGCAGGCGCTCCTCGATGCCTTCACTCTACTGGAAAAATTCGGTTCACTCGACGGCAAGAGGATCACCATTCTCGGCGATATCCTTTTTAGCCGAGTCGCTCGATCTAATATCATCTGCCTGCAAAAGCTCGGGGCGAAAGTTACTATCGCTGGTCCTAGTACGCTCGTGCCGAAAGCATTCGAGGCGATGGGTGTTACCGTAAGCCACAAATTACAGCCAGCACTCGAAGGTGCTGACGCGGTCATGCTACTCCGAATTCAGCACGAGCGACAAAGCGCTACGCACTTCCCCTCAATTGGCGAATATACCAGTTCCTTCGGACTAAACAAGGAGCGAGCCGCCTGGCTTAAACACGGGGCGATCATCATGCACCCAGGGCCGATCAATCGAGGCGTCGAGATCGACTCCGAACTGGCCGACTCCGACCAGTCCGTGATACTGCAACAGGTAACCAACGGTATCGTCGTCCGCATGGCAATTTTACATCTCTGCTCATGCGCCTACCATAAACAAACCGTCGAGCTACCCGCGTAAAATATTAAGACACTGAAATATAGGAACACGATCAATGAGTCACATACTTTGGATTAAAAACGGCAGGGTCATTGATCCAGCTAATCAGCGCGATGCAAACGGTGACATTTTTGCTGTCGATGGAAAAATCGTCGATAGTATCAGTGACGCGCAAAAGACCGACGCCACCCTCGTTGATGCGACAGGCCTCGTCGTCGCCCCAGGTCTAGTCGATATCCACGTCCACTTTCGTGACCCGGGTCAAACGCACAAAGAAGACATCCGTAGTGGCACCGAAGCGGCGGCGGCAGGCGGGTTCACCTCTGTCGTGTGTATGCCTAACACAAGCCCCGTCTGTGATAACGCAGGCACCATCCAACGCATCATGGATAAGGTCGAGCGCGAAGCCGTCGTCCACGTATATCCCACAGGCTGCCTGACTATTAAAATGAAGGGCGATCAACTCGCGCCAACTGGCCAACTAAAAAAAGCAGGCGTCATCGCCATGACAGATGATGGCGCTTGCGTACAGAGTAACGAGATTATGCGCCGTGCGGTCGAGTATGCCAAGATGTTTGACCTTCCCATCATGGATCACTGCCAAGACACCAGCTTAACCGAAGGTGCCGTCATGAACGAGGGCGAATGGTCGCTTCGGCTTGGCCTACAGGGGTGGCCAAAAGCAGCTGAAGACATCATCGTGGCACGAAATGTCATCCTCGCAGAACTCACAGGCGCTCACATCCACATGCAACACATCAGCTCGGCTACTTCGGTTGATATACTACGTCGCGCCATTGATCGCGGAGCCACTGTCAGTGGTGAAGCCAGCCCACACCACATCGAATTCACCGATGCAGATTTACGTGACTACGATACCGTTTTTAAAATGAACCCACCTCTCCGCACAGATGCCGACCGCGAATCGCTCATTGAAGGGCTCATCGATGGTACTCTAGCCTGTATTGCAACCGATCACGCACCTCACTCCCCCACCGAGAAAGATCAAGAGTTCGACGCCGCGCCCTTCGGCATCATCGGCCTGGAGAACTCACTGGCTAGTTCGTTGACCACACTCTACCATAGCAAGCGCCTTGGTCTGAGCGAAGTCCTTGCTCTACTCACACACAAGGGAGCTGAAATTTGTAAACTCGACGCAGGCACACTCAGCACGGGGGCACCTGCCGATATTTGCCTCTTTGATCCCGACGAAGAATGGACAGTCGATGCCAATAAATTCCTTAGTAAATCACGCAACTGCCCATGGCATGGCAAAATGCTTAAAGGCGTCGTTAAATCGACCTACGTCGACGGGCAACAAGTCTTCGATGGTCAATCCATCAACGCATAACAAATGCAGGCAGACCCACAAGTCGATGCCCCACTGATCGTGGCATCGCTATCTATCTTGCTTATTCTCGCAAGCAGCCTCGTGCTATGGATTCGCCATATTCAGAAACCTGAGAGTATTATCGAACAAGATCCCGGCACACCCGCATGGCCAGTCGGCTGGGTCAACTTCGGCATCTTCGTCTGCGCGATGATTATTTTCGTCTATATGGCGCAGGTCGCAGCAAGTCTTCTTTTTTTTGAAGCACCTGCCGAAGGCGAGGGCACAACGGAATTAACACCATGGCTCGCAGTGCTTGCCGTGCTATGCCTCCAATTGCCTATGTTGGCTGTTTTCTATGGAGCCCGTCGTTTCTACCCGGGCCTCTATGCAAGCCGACTGAATAACACCAAGCTCCCGATCTTTACGTCTTTCAAAAAAGCGCTCCGACTCTTTCTCATGTTGCTTCCGGGCGTATGGATCGCCGCGATGCTGTGGGCGAAAGTCTTGTCCGAATTGGAAGGATTTGGTCTCATTGAAGATCTCGAGCAACAAGACCTTGTCACCCTCTTTCAAGGGGGCGGTGATCCTATCGCCATCAGCCTACTCGTCTTCGCGGCCGTCATACTGGCACCTATCGTCGAAGAACTGATCTTCCGAGGCTGCCTTTATCGTTTCCTCAAAAGCCAAACCACTGTGCTACCAGCGCAGATCGCCAGCGGCATCCTATTCTCAATGATACACTGGAACCTATTGTCTTTTCTTCCTCTGGTGCTAGTTGGCATCTTCTTAGCAAGAATCTATGAAAAAACCGGAAGTATACTCGTCGCGATTTGGTTTCATGCTTTCTTTAACGCCTTCAGCCTGAGCATGCTGTTTATTACAAATTTATCAGACGTCATTCCGTACTAATTTCAGCTATTCGACTTTTTCTTAATCTCATTACTTGTTCTTTTAGTTACCTAGTGGGCACCTACTTCAATCACCCCTTCGGGGCAAATCGTTCCGATTCACCCTATCTTCGCGCTCCTCGCGCTACGTCAGCATTTTAAAATGACTCCTCACGACAATATCCGCATCGCGCGGACGCGCCCACTACTCGCACCCTCGATTCTGATCGAAGAAATCCCACTCACAAAATTGGCCACCGCGGTGATCGAACAAGGACGCAAGGAGAGTAGTGCCATCCTTAGGGGCGATGACGACCGCCTCTGTGTGGTTTGTGGCCCCTGTTCGATTCACGACACTAAAGCGGCACTCGAATACGCTCAGCGTCTGCTACCTCTGTGCGAGAGATATAAAGACGACCTTCAGATCATCATGCGGACCTATTTTGAAAAGCCGCGCACTGTGGTCGGCTGGAAGGGTTTGATCAACGACCCAGGGATCGACGGTAGCTTCGAAATTAACCAGGGTCTACGCATTGCGCGTAAACTGTTGATCAATGTCTGTGAAATCGGTCTCCCCACGGGTGCCGAGTTTCTCGACACCATCATCCCTCAATTTATCGCCGACGCCATCGCCTGGTCTGCCATAGGCGCACGTACCACCGAAAGCCAGATCCACCGAGAGCTCGCTTCTGGCCTCTCTATGCCTGTCGGTTTTAAAAATGGCACCAGTGGTAACGTGCAGATTGCAATCGACGCCGTCCGTTCTGCAGGGCAAGCGCACTGGTTCCCGTCCGTGACCAAGCAGGGCGTGACTGCCATTTTTCAAACCACTGGCAACCCCAACGCCCATGTCATTTTACGCGGCGGCAACCGTACGGGCCCTAATTATGAAGCCCTGACAATAGAACCTATTCTCGATCAGCTCAGCGAGGTTAATTTACCACCCTATGTGGTCGTCGATTGCAGTCACGGCAACAGCAACAAAGACTACACGCGCCAGAGCGAAGTCGCACGCGTGCTAGCCGAGCAAATCGCTAAGGGTCAAAAAGGCATCGCAGGTATCATGCTAGAAAGCCATCTCGTCGCTGGTCGTCAAAACTACGAGTCCGAAAAGAGCGGCACTTACGGACAGAGCATTACCGATGCCTGCATCGACCTTACCGCAACCGAGGCTATCTTCGAGATGCTTGCATCTGCTGTCCAGAAACGGCGGACTTGAGGCGGTATTACCGCTTAATCAAACGACTCGCCTTCAATTGCCCGCAACCAGCGGCCACATCAATTCCGCGCCTTTGGCGTACTGTGCTGGGTAGGCCTGACGCTTGGATAATATCTTGAAACTTGCGAACATTCGCCTCGTCTGGAGATTCTCCTTCGTATCCTTCGGTTGCGTTGAGTGGAATTAAATTAACGTGCGCATCAATGCCTTTAAGGAGTTCTGCCAGTCGAAAAGCGTGATCCGTGCTGTCATTAACGCCACCAATCAATGTCCAGGCAAAGAATACCCTAGCTCGTTTAATTTCAGTATATTCACGACAGGCATCGATGAGTTCAGTTAATGGCCATTTTTTATTAACAGGGATTAGCTTGCCGCGCTCTTCATCACTCGCGCCATGTAGACTGACCGCGAGCGAGTAGCGCTTGGGATGACGCGCTAGTCTTAAAATACCCGGGATATGACCTACAGTGCTGATGGCGACCCGAGCAGGTCCGATGTTCAGGCCACGGTTGTCTGTTATAATGCCGAGAGCCTCCATAACGGGTTCGAAATTATGTAATGGCTCTCCCATTCCCATCATCACGATGTTACGCAAACGTTCGCCGTGGCTCTCGCGGAGTCCGCGCTCAACGTGATGGGCCTGCGCCACGATCTCGCCTGCCGTAAGATGCCGAGAAAAACCCATTTGCCCCGTTGCGCAAAAGACACAACCCATCGCGCATCCGACCTGGGTACTTAAACAAGCAGTAAATCTGCCCGAGAATCCCATCCGCACGGCCTCGACCTCGGCACCGTCGCCGAGACGAAGCATATACTTTTCGGTGAAGCCATCGCCGCTCGGCCTGCAATCCGTCTGCTTCGAGGGGCAGAGAACGGGTGCATTCCCGGTCGAAAGCCAGCGAGCGACGGGCGGCAAGATACCTTCTGCTGCGCTTAAATCTTTACTCACTAGTCGACGTTGAACGGCGCTAAAGAGCGGCTTTGCGTGCACTGGGTTCACCCCAGCGCTGGAGAGCATTTGCTCTAGTGCCCCGTAACTGTAGCCTTCTAGCGAATCGACCATAATACAAATCCGTGCCTTAGATTTTAGAAAGGTCAACCGTAACTCATAGCTGCCAATTGATACCAGTATCGCATCCCTCATGGGGACGTAGAAGAAATCCCTGACCAGCCGTAGCCACTAAAGGCATTCTCTAATAAGATGAATGTAATTTTTATTAGTTGTATTAACCAGTATTAAATGGCAAGCAAATCAAAGAAAGTGAAATACGCTTTTTTAAACCTGTAGTAGTGAAAACGAGCAACTGCTATAATTTAGGCGTTCTAAATAAAGTCAAACTTAGCCTTTAACTCTGCGTCTGAGTCGTTATATAAAATATTGCATTATGCAGTCATACCAAAAATAACAAAACCAACTATCATGAAAATTGTAAAACTCACTCTCATTGGCCTTCTTTTCACTGCAGCACTCTTCACAACGGGTTGCGAGAAGAGCCCAGCAGATGACGCTGCCGAAGCAACTGAAGAAGTTACTGAAGCGGCTGAATAAGCTTCCAACTTCAATCATCTATACGCGAAACGCGCCCCTTTCAGGGGGCGCGTTTTTTTTGCTAATCTCGCCCAAAAACACCTATAAATGAGTTTTTACAAACTGCCTAATGTGAAAATCCCTCGGGCACAACGGCAGCTAAACAGCCAAACTTTGCTTTGATTACAGGCTTTCCAAAATACGCTGCGTCTCGTCACGCTTTTCGGTCGTTTCTGCTAGCTGCTTTCGAGCACCAGCGACCACCTTTTCTGGCGCGCTTTTGATAAACTTTTGATTTTTTAATTTGTTCTCCCCAACGCAGACGAGCTTGTTCAATTTCTCGAGCTCTTTAGTCAGGCGTGCTTTCTCCGCTTCAAGATCGATGCTACTCGTCAAATCTAGGTAAAGAGTTCCGAGCGGTGTCACGATAGCCGGTAAGCCATCAGCCGACTTCTCGCCAAGGGCTTCAAGACTACTCAATCCTGCGAGTGTTTGAATCATACCAGAATTTTCAGCAATGACAGTGGCTGCGATACCGTCGGCGCCGTAAAAGATGGCAACGTCACGCTTGCTAGCTAGGTTGTATTGCGCTTTGAGCGCCCGAGCTTGCGAGATAAGCTCCTGTAGATTAGTTACACGGCCGATAGATTCCTTGTCTACAGGAACACGTTCTTCAAGGGTCATGGCCTTTGTGAGAGTAGTGTTTTGAATATAAGCAATCACTTCTCCATAGCCCAAGCCCTCCCAAAGTTCCTCAGTGATATGCGGAATGACAGGGTTGGCCAGTTGCAGTACCTGGCGAATAACAAGGTCTTGAATGGCGAGACAGTTATCTCGCAGCTCTTCGTTGCCTCTCAGCTTACCCTTGGAGGCCTCCACATACCAGTCGCAGAAATCCCCCCAGAAAAAGGCATAAATTTGATGTGTGAGCGGCGAAATCTCGAAGTTGGCAAAGCACTTCTCGAGCTCGGCAGTGACCTGATGAAGACGACCTAAAATCCAGTGATCGTAATCGTCGAACAGATCCGGATGGAAACGACTGATGATGGCCTCGAAGCTCGAGTTATCGGCCATGGGCCCACTCATCTGGCGGAAGCGCGCGGCGTTCCAGAGTTTGTTGCAAAAGTTGCGTCCGATCTGAATGCGCTCTTCGGAAAAAAGAATATCAGAGCCCGAAGGAGCGATATTGCAGATTCCGAAACGAAGGCCATCGGCACCATATTTCTCAATCAAGTCAAGTGGATCGGGCGAGTTACCGAGGGATTTCGACATTTTACGCCCCTTCTCATCACGTATCAGACCGTGAATAAAAATGTTTTTAAAAGGAACGCGCTTGGCAATGTCTTCGTCAGTCAGATCTTTGGCATCCTCCCCATAGAGTTCGATGCCCGCCATGATCATACGGGCGACCCAGAAAAAGATAATATCAAAACCTGTAACTAAGGTGGAAGTAGGATACCAAAAATCGAGCTCCTTCTGCTGGGCTTCTGTCGGATTAGGCCAACCGAGATTGGCCATTGGCCAGAGGTAGGAGGACGCCCAGGTGTCTAGCACATCTTCTTCTTGCTCCCAGTTTCCCGGATCCGCAGGACCTTCGACCGAAACGTGGACGTGGTCGGGATTTTCAAAATCGAGCTCTTTACGTTCAATTCCTTTTTTATACCAGACAGGAATGCGGTGCCCCCACCAGAGCTGGCGACTAATACACCAATCTTGAATCCCGTTGAGCCAGTGAAGGTAAGTCTTTTTCCAACGATCAGGATGAAATTTAATGGTGCCATTTTCGACCGCACGTTTGGCCTCTTCGACCTTTGGGTATTTAAGGAACCACTGCTCGGAGAGGCGCGGTTCAATCGGCACATCGCCGCGCTCAGAAAATCCAACGGTATTCTCATAGGGCTCGCGTTCGATCAGTAAGCCCATTTCTTCTAGCTTTTGTGCGGCGAATTTACGGGCTTCGAAACGATCAATACCGTTAAACTCTTCGCTGGCGAGATCGTTTAGCTTACCCTCGGCGTCGATCACTTCGATCACTTCAAGATTGTGGCGTTGCCCGATTTCGAAGTCATTCTTATCGTGCGCCGGTGTCACTTTAAGGCAGCCTGTCCCAAATTCACGGTCAACATATTCGTCGCCGATAATGGGAATTTCAGCTCTCGGAAAAGGACGCCAGACCGTCTTACCAATTAGGTGCTTATAGCGTTCATCTTTCGGGTGAACGGCTACGGCACTGTCACCCATCAAGGTCTCTGGGCGAGTGGTGGAAATTTCTAAATGCGTGCGTGTACCGTCGGCCTCGACTAACTCGTAGCGCATCTTGAAGAAGAAGCCGTTCTGCGGCTTCATGTTCACCTCTTCGTCGGAGATCGCAGTGCAGGTAGCAGGGCACCAATTAACCATGCGCCTGCCACGATAAATGTAACCGCGTTCGTAAAATTTAACAAAGGCATCCAAGACTGCTTTCGAGTAATCTTTGTCCAATGTAAAACTCGTGCGATCCCAATCGCAAGATGTACCCAGCTTTTGAAGTTGATTAAGGATCACCCCGCCCGACTCTTCACGGAAATCCCACACTTTATCGAGGAAGGCCTCGCGCCCGAGGTCATATTTCGTCTGACCTGTGGTCTTGCGTAGCTGTTTCTCGACCTTCGTCTGGGTAGCGATACCCGCATGGTCAGTGCCTGGTTGCCAGAGCACCGCCTTACCCTCTAAGCGAGCGCGGCGAACGAAGATGTCCTGCAATGTATTGTCTAAGACGTGTCCCATATGCAGCATACCCGTCACATTGGGCGGTGGAATCATGATTGCGTAGGGCTCTTTAGCGGAGTCTGCTTCAGCTTTGAAGCACCCAGCTTCAAGCCAGTTGGCATACCAGCGTTGCTCGACTTCTTTGGGTTCGTAGGCTTTAGCGATCTCAGACATGAAGTAAAAATAGGAAAGAAGCCAAAGGTGCGGCCCGCCGCGCGGCTTTCAAGCTCGAAAACAAAAAGCCCGCAGGCGCGGTGCGCTGCGGGCTTTAAAAAATAACTTTTTCGACAAGATCAGCCAGTGAGTTGCTTGATGATCTCTACTATGGGCAGGAAGAGCGCGATAACGATGAAACCGACAACGACCGCTAGGAAAACGATCATGACGGGCTCGATGATCGAAGTGATCCCGGCCACGGCATTATCGACGTCCTCGTCATAGTTGTCCGCAACTCGGTTTAGCATCTCGGCGAGCTCACCCGTTTCTTCACCCACGTCCACCATACTTGTAACCATGTTTGGAAAGACAGTCTCGCGAGACATAGGTGCGGCTAGGGACTCACCATCACGCACGCTGTCGTGGATACGAGTGAGTGCGTTTTCGTAGAATTTGTTACCGGTGATATCCTTAGTAATTGTAATCGACTGTAAGATAGGAACACCACTGGAGAGTAGCGTGCCGAAGGTGCGAGTGATACGAGCGATGTTCACCTTACGCACAAGATCGCCGACCTTGGGGGTATTAATCGACAGCCAATTAAACATCTTTGAACCAAACGGCGTCTTCATAAAGAACTTTGAGGCAAAGAAACCAATGACCAAAATGATGATAGTGAGCACGATATTTTCACGCATAAAATTACTAACACCGACCACGAGCTGCGTGGGTCCCGGGAGCGCAGCACCCTCAAGCATGTCGTCGAAGATGGTCTGAAACTTGGGGACCACTACCACCATGAGGAGCGCCACAATCGACACGGCGACACCGACGACCACGATCGGATAGACCATAGCTGCTTTGACCTTTTTTTTGGTTTTCAATGCCTTTTCCATAAAGCCTGCAAGACGCGCGAGCACAACGTCGAGTACTCCGCCAGCTTCACCAGCTCGCACCATGTTCACGAAGAGACGATCAAAAATCTTGGGATGCTGCGCAAGGCCGTCGGAAAAGGAATTACCAGACTTAACTTGGTCAGCGATCTGCTCGAGGACCGCTTGGAAGCGAGCGTTTTTCTCTTGTCGGATCATCACTTCGAGTGCACGGAGTAAAGGCAAGCCTGCATCAAGAAGTGTCGCTAGCTGACGTGTAAAGGTAGTGAGTTCTTCTCCTTTGATGACTTTACCGAAGCCACCACTCGACTTCTTAGATTTTTTACCTCCCTTTTTAGAAGCTGCTTTCGCAGTAGCACCGCCGCCTGCGTTGGTGATCTTTGTTGGCATCAAGCCGGACGCACTTAGTTTTGAGCTCGCTTCGTCCTGACTGGCCGCTTCGACCGTGCCGGTCTTTTGCTTACCGTTGGCGTCAATCGCCGTATATTTGAATTTTGCCATGGGGAATATGGATGTTTATGTGTATTTGAGAACCTCTTCAATTGAAGAATTACCGTCGAAAATGGCGCGTAAGCCGTCATCACGCAAGCTTCGCATCCCCTGCTCGAGTGCTTTTTGCTTAATAGTGAGCGTGGGTGCCCGATTGTTAATCAACTCGCGGATGGCGTCGGAAACAACGATCATTTCAAAGAGACCTACACGACCGCGATAGCCAGTGTTACTACATTCGGCACAGCCATCGCCGTAGAAAAAATCTTTATCTGCGATTTCGAGTGGATCGACATCGAGCATTTCGATGAGATCGTGGCCTGGTTCGTAAGCGGTGCGACAACTGGGGCAGATGCGACGAATGAGGCGCTGCGCAAGAATAGCTTCCAGTGAGGCGGAAATAAGGAAGGGTTCCAAGCCCATGTCGATGAGACGGGTTACAGCCCCTGGTGCATCATTGGTATGAAGAGTGCTCAAAACAACGTGTCCTGTTAACGAGGCTTGCACGGCGATTTGCGCGGTCTCCAAGTCACGAATCTCGCCGACCATGATCTTGTCAGGGTCTTGACGGAGGAAGGCACGAAGTGCGCGAGAGAAGTCGAGGCCTACTTGGTGATTCACCGCGACCTGCATAATGCCGTCAATCTCATACTCGACGGGATCTTCGGCTGTAAGAATCTTAGTCTCGACGCTATTAACCTCGCGGAGCGCACTATAAAGCGTGGTGGTCTTACCGGATCCAGTGGGGCCGGTGACGATGAAGATACCGTTGGGACGATCCACAAGGTCGCGAATCGTTTGTAAAATATCGTCGGGTAAACTGAGCGCTTCGAGGTCGAGGTTGACTACCGACTTATCGAGGACACGGAGCACCACGGACTCGCCAAACTGGGTCGGCAATGTAGATACACGAAGATCTACAGGGCGACCTGCGATGGTCATCTTAATACGACCATCTTGAGGAATCCGTCTCTCGGAGATGTTCATATTAGACAACACCTTGACACGCGAGGTTACGGGGACGGCTAAATTCTTCGGCGGAGGCGCCATCTCGTAGAGCGCGCCATCGATCCGGTAGCGAATGCGGAACTGATCTTCGAAGGGTTCGAAGTGAACGTCGGACGCTTTATCCTTAATTGCTTGCTGAAGCACGAGGTTTACGAAGCGGATGATGGGCGTTTGGTTCGCCATATCCGCTAGATCCCCCTCAGAGAGATCCTCCTGAGATTCAGTGAAGCTTTCGCCTAGATCGCCAAGTATATCGTCAATCGATGAATCTTCCTCGCCATAGGTGGCAACGAGGAGTGAATCAATATGCTCAGGATTACAAACGACGATAGTGATGTCTTTATTTAAGGTAAAGGTAAGATCGTCGATGATCGCGGGATTAAAAGGATCCTGTGCGAGCAAGGAAACAGATGTGTCGCTAACCTTGTAGGGAACCACGGCATACATACGAGCCGCACTGGCGCGCACGCAACTGGCAATATTTTCTTCCACTTTATTCGGCGGAGTAGCCAAATATTCGTAGCCTAGATACTCCGCCACAGCGGCGAGAATCTGCCCCCGGTCGACCAACTCAGAGTCAATCACGGCGTCGGCTAGTGACTTGCCAGTGTGGAGGTGGGACTCGTTGAGCTCATCAAGCTGCGCTGGTTCGAGCAGCTTGGCACCTTTAATTATTTCGTAAACTGTATCGTTATGATCTTCGAACATCGAGATAGGATCTGTGAATAGTCGGGGTTGAAAAATGATTTAAGTCGTAAGAGTTGCTCCGTTTTCAAGTAACTTAGCACGCATCGAATCGGGAGTCTGTGATTTGCCGAGTGCTTCGTCTGCACTTATCAAGTTACGGCTAAAAAGGCCGAGCAGGTGTGCGTCGAGGCCGATCATACCGCGACTGGCACCAGTCTGTATGTCAGAATTGATCCGGAAGGTCTTGTTCTCTCGAATGAGCTGAGCGATCGACGTAGTAGTGACCATGATCTCGAATGATGCGATGCGTCCGCCGCCAGTTTTCTTACAAAGCACTTGAGAAATGACTGCAATGATTGAGGAAGCGAGCTGCGTGCGTATTTGATCCTTCATATCCGCAGGGAAGGCGTCGATAATGCGGTCAACTGTGCGTGCTGCGCCAGTAGTGTGCAAAGTGGCAAAGACTAAGTGCCCGGTCTCGGCCGCTCCTACGGCGGCCTCAATCGTCTCGAGATCGCGCATTTCCCCAACGAGGATGACATCAGGGTCTTGGCGTAGCGCACCGCGAATTGCGGACGAAAAGGAGGCGACGTCATTCCCCACTTCGCGCTGGGTAACGATGCACTTTTTATGATCATGAAAATACTCAATAGGATCTTCAATCGTGATGATGTGCCCGTCGTGATTTTCGTTGATCCAATTGATCATCGATGCCAGCGTAGTGGATTTACCCGAACCCGTCGGTCCCGTTACGAGGATGAGCCCACGCGGGCGATTCAATAGCTCTATGATTGTATCGGGCAGGCCAATATCGCCAAGGGAGAAAAGATCATTTGGGATCTGGCGAAGTACGAGACCGTAGTGACCCTTAGCACGTAGTACGCTGACGCGAAAACGAGCCTTGCTTTGGTAAGCAAAGCCGAAGTCGGCCCCGCCAGTGGCCTTGACTTGCTCCTGATTACTCTCAGAGGTGATGGACTTCATCAAAGCCTTAGCACCTTGGGGGTCGAGCTTCGGACCCTCAACAGGAACCATTGATCCGCTGATACGAAGCGTCGGCGGCTGATTGACTTCAATATGAAGATCTGATGCGCCTTGGTCGATCATCAGTTCCAAGAGGTCATTCATTTCGTAGCTCATGGTGATTAAAATTGGTTAAATAGAATTCAGAAAGGTCTAATTAAATCGAATCGGACACAGTGGCATGGAGAACTTCTTGCGGAGTCGTAATACCACCGATTATCTTACGAATGCCATCTTCGCGCATGTTGCGCATGCCCATTTCGCGAGCTTTATCGCGTAGAGCAACGAGGCTGGCATCTTCGTAAATCATGGACTGAAGTTCTTCATTGACTTGGAACATCTCGAAGACACCGACCCGACCACGGAAGCCTGTTCCAGTACATTTCACGCAACCCTCGCCCTTCATAAAAGAAGCATCTGCAATTTGATCGGAACGAATACCAAGCGAGTTCAATAGCTTTTCGTCATGCTCGAAGGGAACGCGGCAACTATGGCAGTTTCGGCGCACGAGGCGCTGGGCAAGTACGGCGCGAACGGCGGCGGCGACAAGGAAGGGCTTGATGCCGATATCTATCAGGCGACTGACTGCGCTTGGCGCGTCGTTAGTATGCAGAGTACTGAAAACCATGTGCCCAGTCAGAGCAGCGTTGATCGCGATTTCAGCGGTTTCTTTATCTCGGATCTCCCCGACCATTATAATGTTAGGCGCTTGGCGTAGCATCGAGCGCAGGGCAGCAGAGAAAGTCATGCCGACATCACGGCGTACTTGCACCTGATTCACGCCTGGCATCTCATACTCAACGGGGTCTTCGACAGTGATGATCTTCCGGTCGGGGTGATTGATACAGTTCAGCGCCGAATACAAAGTGGTCGACTTACCCGAACCGGTCGGACCTGTAACGAGGAAGACACCATCGGGCAATGCAATGATTCTTTCGAAGGCAGCTTGGTCATCGCTAAAGAAACCTAACTGGGGCAGGCCGAGATTTAGGCTCTCCTTATCGAGTATACGCATAACGATACTCTCACCAAAAGCAGTCGGTAGAGTCGATACGCGGAGGTCAATAATCTTGACACCGACATTGATATTAATACGCCCATCCTGCGGCACACGCTTTTCTGCGATACTGACGTTGGACATCAGCTTAATGCGAGAAACAATGGAAGGCTGAAGACGCTTGGGTGGGTTTTCCACTTCATGAAGCACGCCGTCGATGCGGTAGCGAACACGAAAGCGTTTTTCTAGAGGTTCCATGTGAATATCCGATGCACGGCGTTTAAGCGCTTCGGAAATCACCATGTGGACATACTTAATGATAGGCGCTTCTTCTTCACTGGCATCTTCACCGGTGGGCAGATCAATTAGAGTAGGAGCGACTTCGGGGTCTTCCATTTCAGAAAAGATGTCGTCTACCGCGCCCGCTTTGGCACCTTCGTAGTATTGATGGATGGCCTTATCGATCTCTTCGAGTGGCGCGACCCGGCAAGTAATTGAACGCTTAATTACATGACTAATACTATCGATCGCGTCCATATCGAGCGGGTCAAATACGGCGAGTTCGGCTTCGCTGTCGTCAACTTCTAGAGGAATGACTTTGTAGCGATTTGCGAGTTCGAAAGGCACGATTTCTAGCGCCTCGGTCGAGACACGAACATCAGCGAGATTGACTGTCTCCATATTAAACTCCTCGGCGAGGACATCAGCGATCTGCTGCTGATTAATACTGTGGTCGGCGACGAGCGCCTCAAGCGCAGCAGTGTCTTCGCTGCCGTCATACTCGGACTCGTTAACTTTGGCGCGCGCAGTCTCAATAGTACTCTCCTCGAGTAGCCCTTTGTCAGTTAATAATTGAAGAACGAATTCGTCGGCGGAGGTCACAGATAGATGATTGTCAAGGTGGGTAGAAAATGGTGATAGTAAAAATTAACGAGCCACGCTCAACAAGAACTCCGCGTTGGTATTGGTTTTCTTGATCCGTTGAATGAGCATTTCCATAGCGTCTGTAGACGGTAGGCCCTTCATTGCCCTGCGCAATGAATAAATTTTGAGCATTTCGTCGGGATGATAGAGTAGTTCTTCCTTCCGCGTGCCGCTCTTATCCATACTCAGCGCAGGAAAGATACGTTTATCGGAAAGGCCACGGTCGAGGTGTAGCTCCATATTTCCAGTTCCTTTAAACTCCTCGAAAATAACCTCATCCATCTTACTGCCAGTCTCGACCAGCGCAGTCGCTATAATGGTCAAGCTACCGCCGTCTTCAATGTTACGAGCGGAGCCAAAGAAGCGCTTTGGTTTTTGCAGAGCGTTGGCCTCGACACCACCAGAGAGGATCTTACCACTACTGGGCATGGTCGTGTTGTAGGCACGCGCTAAGCGGGTGATCGAATCGAGTAATATAACAACATCTTTACCAACTTCGACCATGCGACGCGCCTTCTCGATCACCATTTCGGCGGCATGGACATGGCTCTCCGCTGTTTCGTCGAAAGTCGAACTGATAACCTCGCCGCTGACTTGGCGGCGGAAGTCGGTGACCTCTTCGGGGCGCTCATCAATTAGAAGGATAATTAGGTGAGAGTCCGGATAATTTTTCTGAATAGAATTTGCCATGCCTTGCATGAGCACGGTCTTACCCGTGCGCGGTGGTGCTACGATAAGTCCGCGCTGACCAAAGCCAACGGGCGTGAGGCAATCGACAACACGCATGGAAAGGTTATCCCACTTCGCTTCCGAATCGGCCTCCATCAAGATACGGGAAGTCGGATAGTAAGGCACACGCTCTGTAAAGGGAACGATTTGGCTGAGGGTCTCTGGATCCTGGTCCATTACTGATTCAACCCTCACGACGATCGGGCAAGATTCACCCTCACGATGTGGATGTAGCTGCGCTCGGACAATATGCCCGCGCTGTAAACCGTAGTGCTTTATAAAAGCCTGCGGCACATAGGCACTGAGAGCTTTCACGCGATAACTGTCGCGCTCGTAAACAATGAGGCCACCCTCATCTTCGTCTAAAATCTCTAGGATACCTGTGGTCACAATAGCCGCTTTTTTCTCGGCGGCATACTTAGTAACAGCATCGATCAACTGATCGCGATTCGGCGCGTTCGGCGTATCGACCCCTAAGACCGCGACCTCTTCGCGCAGCTCTGGCAGTAGCATATTATAGATACGCACATAATCGAGCGGTTCGCCACCACCCGACTTCAGATCTTCGGCCAGAGCGAGGATGTCTTCACGATTTTCGAGCACCTCCCAATCAAGCAGCTCGCCAAATTCAATCGGAGTCTCCTCTTCGCGCTCACGCTTAACCTTGTTCTTATCCCAGCGGTTGTTTTTGCCACGCTTACGCTTGTTGTTGTTTTTGTTATTCTTATTAAACTTACCATTGCCCTTTTGACGATCATTCGGGTGCTGGTTCTGATTTTGGTTCTTTGGCCCATTGTTATGGTTTGGTTTATGACCCTTGCCACCATTTCCGTGCCCAACTTTGGGTTCACGAGGCTGCTCTGGTTGATCGCCCAAATCTTTTTCTTCAACTTGGTCGACCTTAATGTCAGCACTAAAAGTCACCTCATCATCGCCACTCGAGGATGTAGATAGCTTGGTATCGGATCCTGCTTGCGCAGGTGCGATCACGCCGGGTGTGAACGTATCTGATCCTGTGTCGCCCAAGTCCTTTGCGACAGCACTCTTTGGGGTCGCAGGTTTTTTCGTAGCCTTTTTAGCGGCTTTTTTAGTCGCTCGCTTTTTAGGCGCGGCTTCGGCAGCAGTGGAATAGTCCTCTTGAGAGAGGGCATCGTTTTCTTCGTCAGTGCTCATGGATGTCTATTAGTGAGGTTATGAATGCCTCATAGTAAGTTGCTGGGGTTTCCGAGCCTGTACAGTCGCATTAGTGCGTGGTGATCTGCTTAATCAGTCTCGTGGTTTGTTGTTTCAAAAATTCAAGGCTACCCGCGTTGGAAATAAGATAATCGGCGAGCTCCATTTTTTCTTCGAGGGGCATCTGCTGCTTACGGCGCTGCTCGATTTGCTCTCCTGTGTAAGCTCTGGCGACCATGCGGTCGGCGGCTACATTAGGTGGGCTCACTACACAAACAGTTAAATCGAAGCGGGTTTCAAGCCTTTTTTCAAAGAGCAAAGGGATCTCCACTAACCAGTTTGCATCAGGAGCTTGGGCGATCGAAGCTAGCCAACTCTCGTGCACGAGCGGGTGCAGAAGCTCTTCCAGCCATTTTAAATCGCCCTCGTTGCTGAAAACGCGCTTTGCAACAGCAGCGCGATCAACTGCCCCGTCGGTAAAAACCGCCTCGCCCAAGCGAGAGCGCAGTTGCGCTTTCACTTCGGCATCCGTAGCCAATAACTCGCGCACCACTGCGTCTGAATCAACCGTCTGCCAGCCCGCTTCACGGAAAAACCCAAGTACTGTCGACTTTCCGCAAGCAATCCCTCCGCTTAGGCCAACCTTCATAGACAAAATAACTTAAATAGTGACATTAGTGAAAAAGTGTTCACCATTGCTTTAATAATTACAAATCAAAGCAATGTTAGGAATCACACAATCCGCAGCCCTCGTGGGCGTCGATGCGCATCCTGTTCAAGTAGAAGTGAATACCGGCGAGGCGGGCGAGCTTAAATTTATCCTTGTGGGTTTGCCCGATGCTGCAGTTAAGGAATCGCAAGATCGTGTCTTCTCCGCCATGGCTAATAGTGGCTTCCGCACGCCAGCAACTCGAACCACCATCAATTTGGCACCCGGCGGCCTTCGTAAAGAAGGCCCTGCGTACGACCTACCCATCGCGCTCGCCATCCTTGCTTCGATGAAAAAGTGCGAAGACGCCGAGTTAGATAACTTTCTTATCGCAGGCGAGCTCAGCCTTTCAGGCAAGACCCGCCCTGTTAAAGGCACCCTCGCCATGGCCATGCTAGCCAAGAAACTCGGCAAACGCGGCCTCATTGTGCCGACCGAATCCGCCGACGAAGCGGCACTGGTTGAAGGCATCGCCATCTACCCTGTCGGCAGTCTCGACGAGGCAGTGCGCTTCCTCAACCACGAGCACATTATTAAGCCACTGCCGACCAAGCAAAGTAGCTTTTTCCAGACACCACCGGAGAACCAGCGCATCGACTTCGCCGAAGTCAAAGGTCAGCACGCCGTCCGCCGTGCGGTCGAGATCGCGGTCAGCGGCGGCCACAATCTATTAATGATCGGTTCACCGGGTTCTGGAAAGAGTATGATCGCTAAGCGTATTCCTACAATTATGCCCCAGCCGCAAATCGACGAGTTTCTGCAAATTCTCAGTATTCAATCTGCTGCGGGCAACACCCTATCCAGCAATAACCGCTACTTCCAACGCCCCTTCCGTTCACCGCACCACACAATCAGCGACATTGGGCTCCTCGGCGGTGGTTCAATTCCAGGGCCAGGCGAAATCTCGCTCGCACATAACGGGGTGCTCTTTCTCGATGAGTTGCCTGAGTTTAAACGTTCCGCGCTTGAAGTCCTCCGCCAGCCACTAGAAGACGGCCAAGTCAGCATCTCACGTAGTGCGGGTAAAATCACCCTGCCCAGTTCCGTCATGCTAGTCGCAGCAATGAATCCTTGTCCCTGCGGCTACACAGGTGATCGCTCACGCGAATGCCGCTGCACTGTGCCGCAGATTCAGCGCTACCGCTCAAAAATTAGCGGCCCCCTACTCGACCGTATCGACTTACACATTGAAGCACCCTCCCTGCGAATTGAAGAACTGCGCAATTCCGAGATCGGCGAAAGCTCAGAAGTTATGCGTGTTCGCTGCGAATCGGCACGCGCTTTACAAAACGTGCGCTTCCAAGAAACCGAACTCGCATCCAATCGCTGCAACGCCCGTATGTCGCACTCGCAGATTCGTAAGCATTGCGAGATTAACAAAGAGCAAGGCAATCTACTCCAACAAGCAATGGAACAACTCTCACTTTCCGCACGCGCTTACGACCGTATCTTAAAAGTCGCCAGGACCATCGCCGATCTCGCTGGCTCCAAACAAGTCGAGACCCCCCACCTGCTAGAGGCGATCCAATACCGTAGCCTAGATCGAAATTTGTTTTACTAGAAGTTAAAGCGCTGCGCGATCATCCTATGGATGCTCCATCTCCGCTGCGCTACGTCGAATCCAGTGGTTCTCTTCTCCTATCTATTGCCGCCTCTTCGGCGACTTTGCCTTGAAGTGGCGGAGAGAGAGGGATTCGAACCCCCGGAACCTTTCGGCTCAATAGTTTTCAAGACTACCGCATTCGGCCACTCTGCCATCTCTCCAAACTTTATAGCTTGTGTGTAGAGGTTAGCTTTTTCACTGCAAGACGTTTTTAGAAAAAGTGAGGAGCTCGTAATCCGTATAACATTACACTCATCCATAAGCCATCCCCACAAAGAGGTATCTTAAAATGACTATGCTACTTTAAAAACCATCCACACTAACGGGAGCCTTTTCTTGTAGGTCACTCGTCTTCATCTCAGCGAGCTCAACATCGATCTCTGTGTCGAAAAACAAAACGGAGTCCCTGCCCAACTTTCGGGCACGCACAAGGCCATCATCACGAATCATCTCAAAGCCAAAGGCGCTCACCACCTCGGCTTTATCCTCTTTACCAAGACGCTTCCAAAACGAGTCGCCCGCGTGAATTGCCATCAGTCGGTTAAACTCTTGTTCGGTCATACCCTGGCTACGTTTGTAAACCTCAATGGCCGACTTTCCATTCACAAAGACCACGTGTAGATCCCACCCTGCAGACATCCGCCTATCACTAAGTTCTGAGGAGGTCGGTCGACGACCATCGGAGGTTTTGAAGTAGATGCGCACATCTGAAGAACTAGGCAGATATTCAAGATACTGGGCGTAAGGCATTCCTTTGCGGCGGCTTTCTTCGATCGTGTCGTCACGATACACGATTCCGCCCGAGCTAAATAACCTCCGCTCAATCGACTCTCGGCGCTCACCGATACGGGCATCCAAAGTAGATGGCAAAAGTGAAGCGATTACTAATCCCGCAAAAACACTTACGATTGTTCCTGACTGAGTGGGGTATTTCATCGTTGAGATTAAACCGTAAATTAGCCTCACTGATCAATTCAAAAAAATCCTACCCATGCATAACGATTTCTACACAGCTTTTGACTTAGAGCGCTTTCCTGAGACAACCATACAGGAGGGTGACTATCGTACTGCTTTTCAGATCGAGCGCGATCGCATCATTTTCTCCTACCCCTTTCGACGCTTACAATCCAAGACGCAGGTCTTTCAATCGGGCGAATACGACTTCTACCGCACCCGCCTGACCCACTCCATAGAGGTCGCCAAGGTAGGCCGTTCGATTTGCGAATTCTTGCTTACTAGCTCAGACCTACTCAAGGAATCTTTCCATATCGATGCCGACCTAACTGAAGCGATCTGTCTCGCTCACGATCTGGGGCACCCTCCCTTCGGCCATATTGGCGAGCGCAAGCTGAATAACCTTATGGCCAAACACGGAGGTTTTGAAGGGAATGGACAAACGCTACGAATTTTAACCGAGCTTATCTACGAACGCTCTGGCCGCACCAAAGGCATTGCGCCGACCCGCGCCTTCCTTGATGGGGTCATGAAGTATAAATCCACTCAAGGCGACTGGTTGAAACAAACTGGCAAGGCACCCAAGAACCACTTCATTTACGACGAGCAAGCACAGTGGCGCGATCAAGTCTTTGGTGGCGCCACCCTCCCCACAGACCTTCTCGAAACTAAGGCGCTCAATAAATTCAAGAGTATCGAATGCCAAATTATGGATTGGGCCGACGACACCGCTTACTCCCTGCACGACATTGTCGACGGCATCCACGCTCGCTATATCAGCGTAGGTAGCCTGACCGAATGGGCAGCTACCAAGACCTTGAACGCAGATCAAAGTAAACTCGTCGACACGCTCTGCCAAAAGATTAAAAGTAACAGCTACGAACCCTACTTCGGCAGCCGTGTCGGCACCTTCGTCCACGCCTGTAGCCTTCGTACGCGTGGCGGATTTATGAGCGATCGCACCCAGCGCCATAGCTTCGACTTGAAGATTGATCCAGCCGTCAAGGCTGAGAGTGCCCTCTATAAAGACATCGCCCTCGATCTCATTTTTAAATCCACCCAACTACAACAAATCGAATTCAAAGGTGGCTATATCCTAGAACGATTGTATCAAGCACTCTGTGAAAACTGCGTCGACCCAGACAGTAAAGGGCTCAATCTACTCCCAGTCGCTGTCCAAGAACTCCTCGCCCACGAAGCCGATGCCGCCGGCCGCCATCGCCGCCTCTGCGACTACACCGCCGGGCTCACCGATGGCCTTGCCGTCCGCACTTACAAGCGCCTATTCGATGCCGACTTTGGTTCAATCGCAGAATTGCAGTAACTAACTCAGCGCTTGCACGTATGCGCACGGTTCCCTATCTCTACGCGCTTTATTTATTTTATCACGCACATGGAAGGTAAGACTCAAACTCTTCAGGAACTCAAAGAAAAGGGCCCACTCGCAGCTACTAAAAAGGCGCTTGTTGGTATCGACGGCTTTGTCGATGTCATCGTCCACCCTGTCGACCAACGCTCGGGTCCTGGCGATCAGTTCAATGCCATCCCTACCATCACCGACTTTGCTAAGCGAATCGGCTCCGCTGCGGGCAAGAGCGCCAACATTGAAATGGCACCCATAGTCGAAAAGCTAGGCGGCAACGGTCCGATTATGGCGAACGCTCAATCAGCTCACGGCATCGAAGTCCGTTATATCGGGGCAATCGGTCGTGATGCGATACACCCCGTCTTTCACGACTTCGCCGAAAAGACCAATGCCATCTCCATTGCAGATCCCGGCATCACCCAAGCGGCCGAATTTAACGATGGGAAGATCATGTTTGGCACTATGGCAAGCCTCGACGAGATCACCTACGATCACCTCTGCAAACTACCCGGCGAAGACAAACTGATCGAAGCATTTAGCGAGTCGGACCTCATCGCCATGGTTAATTGGACGATGATTCCCTACCTCACCGATGTCTTTAATAGTTTCCTCGAAAAAGTCCTGCCCGCATGTTCTAAAGATAGAGCCCGCACCTTCTTCTTTGACCTCGCCGATCCCGAGAAACGCTCCGAGGCCGACCTCCTAGAAGTCCTCGCTGTCTTTTCAAAATTTGAGCAATTTGGTAAGGTCATCCTCGGCCTCAACCTTCGCGAAGCCGAGCAAGTCGACGCCCTTCTAGGCTTTCCTCCTTTGACCAACACACCAGAAAATTTGCAGACGATGGCTGCTCGTATCCGTGAGAAGTTATCACTCAACACCGTCGTGATCCATCCTGTTGCTGACGCCGCATGTGCCACCCCTGAAGGGACCGCTTACGCCGTGGGACCTTTCTGTGAAAAACCAAAGATCACCACCGGCGCAGGTGACCACTTTAACTCAGGCTTCGTCACCGCACGACTCCTAGGCCTCGCTCCCGAATCCGCTCTCACCGTAGCAGTCGCCACATCCGGATTTTACGTGCGCACCGCGCTGAGTCCTACACTCAAAGATCTCGAAGAGTTCATCGCCACTTGGTAAATGACCAGCCTATTCATCACATTCGAAGGCGGTGAAGGCTGCGGCAAGTCCACCCAAATCGCTACTCTAAAAGCTCGGCTTGAAGCTATGGGTAAGACGGTTGTGCAAACCCGTGAGCCTGGAGGGACCGCCCTAGGAGAATACGTTCGTAGCCTGCTCCAGCACGACGATGCAGGTCAAGGCATGTCACCCGAAGCCGAGCTACTCCTCTTTGCCGCTAGCCGCGCACAACACGTGCGCGAACTGATCGCGCCAGCCATCGCCCAAGGTAAAATCGTTCTCTGCGACCGCTTCCTAGATTCTACCACAGTTTACCAAGGCGTCGCGCGTGCCATCGATACAAAGAAAGTCGACACGATCAATCAATTCGCCATCGGCGATACCAAGCCCGATTTGACCATCCTGATTGACCTCCCCCCAGAAATCGGACTTGCTCGCGTCCACGCCCGCAGTGACGGACAGCTCGACCGCATGGAAAATGAAGCCATCGAGTTTTTCCAAGCCGTCCGCCAAGGCTACCTCGATTTAGCCAAGTCAGAACCGAAGCGCTTCCTCGTACTAGACGGCAGCCAAAGCGTTGAGGAGCTTGAAACTCAAATTTGGCAAAGAGTAGGAGCGACATTGAAATGAGCCACACCTACGACTTTGACAGCTGCCCCGAACGCACTGGCTACGGTAGCCTGAAATGGGACAAATATAAAGGTCGCGATATTCTACCGCTCTGGGTCGCCGACATGGACTTCGTCACAGCACCGGAAATCCTCGACGCGCTTCAGCAGCGCCTCGACCACGGCGTCTTTGGCTACACCATACCCCACGAGGCTCCCATCGAAGCCGTGATCAATTACCTCGATCGCCAGCATAGCTACAGCGCAAGGGCTTCTTGGCTCAACTTCCTTCCCGGCCTTGTCCCTGCAATCAACCTATGCTGTCACGCTTTTACCGAGCCCGGCGATTCCGTGATGACCGCCACCCCCGTCTACCCGCCTTTTATCACTGCGCCCGACTACGCAGAGCGAGAGCTGATCAAAGTGCCACTCTGCTTAGATAGCCAAGACCGTTGGACCCTCGATATCGACGCGATGGAAGCCGCGATCAAAGCCCACACAAAAATCTTCATCCTCTGCAGTCCACACAACCCTGTCGGCCGAGTCTTCAGCAAAGAAGAACTCACCGCCCTCGCAGACTTTTGCGAACGCCATGATCTCATACTCATCTCCGACGAGATCCACTGTGACCTCATCTTCGATACAGAGGCCAAGCACACCCTGACCGCTACCCTAAGCGAGCAAATCGCCGACCGCACAGTTACTCTCATGGCGCCCAGCAAGACTTACAACTTGCCTGGCCTTGCCTGTGCTTATTCCGTCATAGAGAACACCAAGCTGCGCGCTCAATTCCAGAAAACGATTCGCGGCATCATTACCGAAGTCAACTGCTTCGGTTACGCCGGTATCACCGCCGCCTACGATCATGGCGAACCATGGCGCCAGGCTCTCCTTATGTATTTGAATAACAACTACAATCTTATCTACGACTTTATTCGCAAAGAGATACCCGAGATCACTTTCCGCCCGATGGAATCGACTTATCTAGCATGGCTCGACGTCAGTAAGCTCGGCATTAAAGACCCTGTTAAACATTTTGAAAAGCACGGCGTTGGTTTATCTGATGGCACTCCCTTCGATGGGCATCAACACCTCAGGCTTAATTTCGGTTGCCCCCATAGCCGCCTCGTGGAAGGCCTCGAAAAGATAAAAGCCGCATTACATCCGTAGATGCGAAATTCCAATGGAATATACGCGCTTAGATAAATGGCTTTGGGCCGTTCGCGTGTATAAGACACGCAGTGATGCCGCCGAAGCCTGCAGAGGCTCCGCAGTGCGGCTCAATGAAACGATCGCTAAGCCCTCAGCAAAAGTGAGAATTGGCAGCACCGTCGTGGCTCGAACCAGAGCACTCACACGAACCTTACTTGTCACAGGCCTGACCGAAAAACGAGTCGGCGCGGCCCTCGTGCCTAACTTCCTTGAAGATAAGACCCTAAAATCCGAATACGAAAAAGCCCGCGAAAAGCAAGCTAACGCACGGGTCTTCAGCCACAAAGGCAGCGGACGCCCTACCAAGAAGAATCGTCGCGACATTGAGAAACTAATCGCACCCGATGAATTCGATTAAACAAATCGACTACGAAGCCGAGTCCCCCGAAGTCCCGAAGCCATTTGCCTCACTCATTCAAGATGCCGACGACCGCTGGGAAAAATTTTGGGCGCAAAAGCTGAACAAACGTTACCCCCGCTATGTTGCGAGTGAGCCCGCTCAAGTTTACGCCGCACTCAAATACGTGCGCGATGAAGGCCTCGCTCTCGGCGAGCGCTTCATCGAATGGGGCAGTGGATTCGGTGTCGCCACTAATCTGGCAGCGCAACTAGGATTTGAAGCCACTGGCATTGAACTCGAGGATGGCCTAGTGGAGATAGCCGAATCGCTCGCCAAAAAACATCAGACAGGTGCCAAATTCATCACCGCCACTTATGTTCCTGAAGGCTACATCAGCTACGACCACGTCGGCGGCAGCGACATCGTCCCCGACGAAAGTTTTGGCCACCAAGCCTACCCACCCCGCTACGATGGGATGGACATCGGCCTAGACGAAATAGATGTTTTCTTCGTCTACCCCTGGCCAGGCGAACAAGAAATGATGCTTAAGCTATTTGAATCCGTCGCTAGCGAAGACGCTATCCTCATCGCCTACTATGGCGACGGAGAGATATGCATTTACCGAAAACAGTAGTCAGCAGGCAGAAATCAGTTTTTCATACTAACTATATAACGGTGCTGAGTGCCCATCATGAAAAACTTCCTCATTATCACACAAGTATTTCGTCCCGACCCTGCCGCGGTCGGGCAATACTTTGATGAAGCCGCGCAAGCCATTGCGGGCACCGGGGCTCAAGTCACTGTGCTCACAGCCAATCGTGGTTACGATAATCCCAGGGAAAAGTTTTTGGCGGGAGAAGCTCGTGATGGAATTCAAATCCAGCGCCTACCCCTTTCCTCCTTTGGTAAGACAAGCATCCCGCTTCGTATTTTTGCGCAGCTTTCCTTTTTAGTCCAATGCATCCTGCGGGGACTGTTCGCCCGTAAGTTAACTGACCTTTTAGTTTCGACCTCCCCCCCGATGGCGGCGATCACTGCAGTCATAATCGGACTCTTTCGCCCCAAACTAAAAGTCCACTACTGGGTGATGGATATTAACCCAGACCAAGCCATTGCACTTGGCACCTTCTCTCCCAAGCACCCACTCGTAAAGGCACTCGACTGGCTCAATCGCCGCATCCTAAAGCGCGCCGACTCAATCATTGTCCTCGATCGCTTCATGCAGGCGCGCTTGGAAAGGAAACTCAAGCTCCCGACAGAAGACTTGCGTTCACCAATTCAGGTCATTCCACCGTGGCCGATGGACGACTATTTAGAAACTGTAGCGCACTCTGAAAATTCGTTCCGCAAAGAACAAGGCTGGGAGGACAAATTCGTGGTCATGCATAGCGGAAATCATAGCCTAGTGCACCCACTCGACACCATATTAGATGCAGCAGATGCACTCAAGGACGACCCACGTTTCGTATTCGTTTTTGTCGGTGGCGGCATGGGGAAAGAGATCGTTGATGCACGCTTACAAGAGCAATCAAGTGCTGCCAGTAACATCATCTCGCTCCCTTATCAGTCACTTGACCAAATACGCTACTCTTTATCCGCTGCTGATCTACATATCGTCTCGCTGGGCAATGAAATGAGCGGTATCGTCCACCCCTGTAAAATCTATGGTATCCTCAGCATCGGCCGACCTGTGCTTACACTGGGGCCTAACGAAAGCTACCTGAGCGATATCACTGGCGACAATGAAGTCGGTTGGTCGATCAGACATGGCGACTTAGATGGTGTAGTCGCGGCACTCCGAGTCGCCGCGACCCAGACAGAAAAAGAGCGCGTTGCCATAGGCCAACATGCTCAAAAAATTGCTACAGAAAAGTTTAGCCGCGAACAACTGGTGAGGCAATATCTAGATATGATACTTTGCGAACCTCGACTTACACAATGAATATTTGGATCATAAACCCCTTCGACCAACTGCCCAACGAGACGGATGTCCCGCTTCGCTACTGGACACTCTGTCGCATGCTCGCCGAACAGGGCAACGAAGTCATTTGGTGGTCGTCCGACTTCTCGCACTTAAGCAAAAAAAAGCGCCAGCCTTGTCCCCCAACCGATGGATTCTCCGTGCGCCTTATCGAAACCCCACCTTACCATAAAAACATAGGCTTCGCACGCCTCCGAAATCACAAAGCTTTTGCTATTAGTTTTTTCCGAGAAGTCATGATCGGTCTGAAAGGAGAAGGGCTAAAAGTCCCGGATTGTATTGTTTTGTCCCTTCCCCCGCTAGATGTTGCAGAATATGCTTTCCGCATTAGAGATGATCTCAATCAGAATACACCAAACTTAAATTGCCAAGTAATCGTCGATGTGCAGGACGCTTGGCCGGAAGCTTTTTATCAAGTCCTGCCAAAACCTCTGCGACAAACTTTAGGCCCACTTTTACTCTACTCATTGCATCGCAAAGCAAGTCGCGCATATAGAGGTGCTGACAAAATCACCGCCGTTGGCCAGACGTATGTTGATTTAGCAAAAAAGTATTTTGCGCCCCGGCTAAAAGGCAAGATACCCCCGACTCATTTATGCTATTTGGGTGCAGACCTTCATCGCTTTCAAAGCCATCGCACTCTGTGCACCGAAAAAGAAAAACAACAAAATACAGTAACCAATAAGCGACCTCTCAAAGCTATCTATATGGGATCTATGGGATCTGGCTATGACCTGGAGACCTTGATTGAGGTGGCGAATCGATGGAAGAAGGAGGAAATCTTGCCTTGGCAGATTCACTTCGCAGGCGCGGGTTCCCAGTTGAAGGCACTCAAAGATACCAGCCAAAAGCGAGGACTTCTCAATGAACGAGTTTTCTTTCATGGCTATCTCAAAAATTCCGCTATTAAACAACTCTTAGAGGAGGCAGACCTCGGCATCGTCCCCAATAGGCCTAACAGTCTTGTTGCTTGTCCTAATAAGGCATGTGAGTACGCCGCCGCCAGCCTACCTATAATCAGTTGCCTATCCGGAGAACTAGAAAAGTTGCTAGAGGAGTGGGGCGTCGGCATCACTTACAAGGAATCGTGCATCGACTCACTCTATAATGCCTTCGAATACTATAATTCAGATCTTAATCGTTTAGCGCAGCATTCGACTAGCGCTCGTATAATGGCAACAAAACTTTTTAACCGAGACAAAAGCTATCGTAATCTAATTCAATTTATCACTGAAGGTGCCTAATCTCATACAACGATTGCGCCGAACTCTGGCTAGCGGACCCCTCCATAGACCTAGCCTTGCTACTGCTGCTTACTTTCAGGAAATTACCTATCAACGACAAATAAATATACCAGAGCACCAACCTAAGGTGATCTGTTTAGGCAATTTTAAGACGGGTACTGCATCGCTCCATGGACTTCTTGGGCAACAATTTCGAGGCGAACACGAACCAAACGCTTACTTATTTTCCCGCACTTGGCTAAAGCATACCGAAGGCTACATCACCGACGAAGAATGGATCAATTTTATGATCCACCGAAATAACGCCTTAAAGCTTGATTACGAGTGCTCCGGTTTTCTGACTACCGAAGCTTCGCGGATGGCCAAACTCTTCCCTCAGACAAAATTCGTTCTGACCATCCGCGACCCCAAGTCTTGGTGCCGATCTATGCTTCGACATATCCTTAAAAACCGCCACAAGCTTGGCTTTCACTATTGGGAACCCGTCCTGCAACACTGGTTTAACAAGCAAACAGAAATGAGTAAGCAGGGGGCAAACAATACCTTTCTAGCTGAAGGGCCATGCTTTATGACAAACAAAGCTACAGCGATGACTCGTCCTATCCATCCACTTTTCCCAGACGAAGAATCTTCTCTCGAGGAGCAAAAGCTTTACCCGCTAAAGGGCCTGTTAAATTACTGGCAAACTAGTAACCAACTAGCAATCAAAACGATTCCGCCCGAGCGCCTCTTAATCTTAGAAACAAAAAAGCTGTCCGAATCCATCGAACAGCTTGAAAGTTTTATTGGCTTACTGCCCGGTGTGCTCAATGCCAATAAAAGCCACCTGCACGCATCAGCAGATTTAACTGATCCTTTGGCATTGATATCAAACAACTACTTGAATGAGATGATTTATCCTTATCAGTCAGTTCTAAACAGCTGGCTCGATTCTTAACTCTTAAGGTTGCACCTTGATCTTCAATCTTATTTGGTAGAAATAGATCGCCTTCATCAGCGCAAAGTGAAATCCTACCGCTCCGTCAAGGAAGCCTTTTTTGAGCACATAAGAGACGACAAAATAAGCGGGAGCGAACCACCACTTCGCCAGATTTTGATACTTCTTCTTCTGGCGCTCTGTAAGTCCGTTCCACCCTGGACCCTGTTGCTTCATTAGGCGCAAGTATCGCGCCGCTTCCCATGAGGAATACTCATTATGCTTTGCGATGTAATGTTTCAGTCCACGAAAATCATTGTGCTCAATAGGAGTTTTTATCTCACCCACTGTTCCTTCGAGGACAGGGTGCTCATGCACTTCCATATCAAGATGGCTCCAACTATCTTCCTCAATCTTTTCATACTCACCTACACCGATACGAAACAACGCAAGCTTCCTGAAGGCATCCCCACCGCGCAATGCTTGTCCCATAAAGTAATTGGTGAAATTCAGCCAAAACCCGACATACTCCGTACTTCGAATAGCAGACTGCACTTCTGCTATAAACTCAGGTGATACAAACTCATCCGCATCCAAAAATAAAACCCATTTAGTCGTGAACTTGTAATTCCGTAACGTCCAGTTCCGTTTTTTAGGAAATTGGCCATCCCACTCAAAATACAGAACTTCTGCTCCAGCTACTTCCGCAATGGCCTTAGTATCATCGGAACTTCCCGAATCAACAACAACGATGGGCCCAAGAGCTGTGACAGCAGCAATACAAGGAGCCAAGTTCTTCGCCTCGTTTTTGACGGGGAGGACTATAGTAATGTCAGACATAAGAATAATGCTTAATCCGAGCTCCCCTCTCCAAGAACTACCAAAGAAGCTACCTTAGATTTACGCACAGTCACGATAATCAAACAGAAGATAAAGAACAATACTAGAGTTCCCAGTAACCGCGTTGTCAAAGCGTAAGCAGTCAATATTTGAATTAAGTGAGCTCATTCAATAAAACACGCTAGATCACATACAATGAGTTTAAATTACTAACGAATTGAGTCATACTTAAGTGCGATTCGCACCACAAACGCCCCTTTTGTCCCATGGCCTCTAGGGCACTCGGTTCAGTAACACTAAATCCCTGAATCGCATCAACAGCCTCCTCCAGATCGTTCGAACTCAAGCACCATCCACAGTCCTGATTGACAAGGTCGAACGACAGATCATTGCCTGGTGATAAAATAACGGGGAGGCTCGCAGATAAGGCTTCGGCGGTCGTGTATCCAAAATTCTCCCGGTGCGAGAGCGAAATAAATCCATCCGCCGCAAGGAAGGCAGAATCACGGGCAGCCCCATAAATGGGCCCAGTGAGCAGCACTGAATCCGAAAGCGACCTGTCCGCTACATAGGCCTCCAAATCACTTTTCCTTAGACCTGAGTCTCCGCCAACAAGCACCAACCGAACGCCATCTGCTTTAGCTCGTGCAAACGCCTCGATCGTCTCCAAGGGCCTTTTCATGCCGTCATAACGACCCAAATACATCAAAATGCGCTCATCTTCGGATATGCCCCATTTTTTACGAAAATCAAGACGTGCCTCAGCGCGCAAACTTATGTCCAGCATTTCCACTGGCCAGTGCACAACCTTTGTATTGTCACCTGAATAAATGTGAGCTGCTTTCGTGCGCTCTCGCTCGGTCGCAAAGACTACCGCACTGGCGTCTCGCAAATAACGCTCCCCCACTAGACGCATCCACCAATGCTTAAACTTCCCTCCATAAGAAAAGACCCATGGATCTAAACTCCCGTGCGGGACTGCCCAATAAGGAATATCTTCGCGCTTTGCCTGTTGACGCGTCCAATTACACTGCCCGCGAAACAATGAATGAGTTACCAACAACTCTGGATTTTGATCACATATAAACTGTTCAGCCTTACGCCGTGAATGACGTGATAAAAACTGATGCCGCTTCCCCATAAAACGAGAGTTCTCATCAATGTAGTGAACCGCCGCTTCATCTGAGCGCTCTTCAAGACCATCGTCGAAACTAAGAATTCGCCCCCCGAGTGCTGTTTGAAAATCACGTATTGCTTGAACAACACCTCCATACACGGGCGAGTAATCTAGGCATATATTTGTAGTTTTCACATTATCTAAATATTATATATATCAGAACTTCATTTCCAAAGAATCCAAAATACGATTAAACTCATCAGCCCATCGAGCGGGGCCATACGCTTTAGCACACTCAAGGGAATATTCCGAGCCGCATGAGTAATCTGAGTCATTTTGAGCAATTACACACTTTAGTGCCTCAGCGATCTCGTCTGCAGTTACTGCCTTAAAGCCAAAGCCATTTAAACCGTGCTCAAGTAAGTCGGAGCCAGCCCCGACTGCATGACTTAGAACAAGCTGACAACCCGAAAGTGCCGCCTCATGGACAACTAAGCCCCAGTGTTCCTCTAGACTAGGCAGAACCAAGCAGCGCGAATCTGCGAGAAGCGTCGCGATTTGATCTGGCTGCGCAAAGGGGCGAACCTCAACCGATGAATAGTTACGTAATTGCGCCTCCAACGGACCACTCCCGACCATCAGCAATGACCAGTCCCGCGCGGCATTACCCAATTGGCGAAAAGCCTCTGCCAATTCCAGCACGCCTTTGCGCTCAATGAATTGACCGACAAAAATAAAGCGCTTACTCCGCTCATTGAGGGCTGTTGATGCCTTAAATATTTCAGGATCCCCACCATACATCCCTTCGTAAATACGCTCATGAGGCACCCCAAATATACGACAGAGCTGACGAGCGCGTTTGCCAGGCACCATGATCGCAGAAAAATGGTTTCGATACTTAAGCCGAAACACCAATGCCCCGATCATCTGCCGCAATGTCCGCTTCCACGGATTATCCACCATAGCTACCACCTTACCGCCATTTGCACGCACCTCTGCCCCAAGCGCGTTGAACGGGACATGCCCCCAACCTGTTTGAAAGTATATTTTCGGGATTTTTAGACCGAAATCAGACCAACGGGGTCTTGCATCCTCATCCATCCAATGCACTGGTCGCCCAAGTATCGCTTCCATCCCTTCAATCGGCACTGCCGGCCGAGTTGCAAGGACGGGGAATGCGCCAACATCATCCTGCGCTGCCTTAATGAGACGTGCGCCATACGCAGGTAATCCGTTCCAACCGATTGCTATATCTTCTCGCATATCCTTATAATCATTACTTTACCTTCGGAAAGGTTGTCTGCATC
>CACIKF010000004.1 GCA_902587165.1 Puniceicoccaceae bacterium
TGCGAACTGACCTGCGATAAATCTATCGGAAATGGAGTGACCTGCCAATGTTGCTACCGTGCGAACTTCTTCCATCAGAGTTTGAGCACGAGTTACTAGTTCGGACTGAGCAACAATTTTGTCTGTCGCGATACCACCAGCCACGATTGACAAACCATTAAATGGAATGTTCCAACAGAGCTTTCTCCACAGGGCTGAATCGAGTTTATCCGCGTGCGAAGTCACCACGCCCGACTCTTTAAATACTTCGACTGCGGCTTTGGACGCTCCTGGCCAGCGGTCGCCAAGCGACCCGATTTCCACACGTCCTGCATGATAGTTCTCGACTACCCCAGGTTTTGTGCGGTTGACGCAAACAAAACATAAGCCTGCTAAAATCGGATTTTCTGGAAAATGTTGAGCGAAAAATTCTGCGTTACCCAATCCATTTTGTAGGGAAAGGAGGGCGGTATGTCCTGGTTCAACGATTGATTTAAGCGACTCGATTAATTCATGATTAACGGTTGATTTCGCAGCGATGACGACACAGTCAGTCGCCGCTATTTCATCTGCTTTACGCCTCACGCATTCAATCGGTGCGGTAAACCTCTCTTTCAACTGACTGGTTTCGGGATTGATCATCTCGACGCAAATACCATTCGCCTGAAGTTCCGTCGCGTCGCTACGGGCAAGCACACATAGATACCGCCCAGAATACGCGATACGACCACAATAATAGAGGCCGACTGCTCCGGGCCCAACTAATGTCCACTTAGCGAGATCTGATGTTTTCATCTTATTAGATATTTAAAAAAAGCATCCTAGGCATATTCTTAGATGGGCAAATACTAGAAGTATACTCGAGCTACACAGACTATAATCTACGAGCCATTGTATTGATCGCTTCGTCAAGTTTGTCTACGTGATCGAGCACATAATGCAGGCCTCGGCTTTCTTTACGTTGTAGAGCGCAGTCGATGACAAGTCCCGCCACTGAGATCATGTTTCGTAATTCGAGTAGGCTTTCATCTACCTTAAAATTCCAGTAATACTCATTAATTTCTCGGTCCAATGTTTGGATGCGATTACGGGCACGCTCCAAGCGCTTCGTTGTCCGGACGATGCCGACATAGTCCCACATTGTGCGTTTCACCTCGTCCCAATTATGTAGTAGGACGACTCTTTCGTCAGAGTCGCGGACGTCTCCATCTTGCCACGCAGGTAACTCGCCTAGGTCGCTTGTATTCTCCTCAAGATATTTGCTTACCGCGCCCGCTCCACGGTTTGCCATGACCACGGCTTCTAATAGTGAATTACTTGCCAGGCGGTTGGCTCCATGTAAGCCAGTGCAAGCGACCTCACCGCAAGCATAGAGGCCAGACAGTGAAGTCTCACTGTTCAGATTTGTTTTAACGCCCCCACACAAATAGTGCGCTGCTGGCACTACAGGGATCATATCTTTTTCCAGGTCAATACCATGTGACCCGCAGTAAGCGTAGATATTAGGAAAGCGGCTGAAGAGTTCTTTGCGGCCAATCTCTCGAGTATCAAGCCATACGTGCCGCGCACCTGTTTGCTTCATCTCGTAGTCGATAGCACGGGCAACTATGTCACGTGGAGCGAGGTCTTTACGCTCGTCGTATTTAAACATGAATGCCTCACCATTAAGATTGCGCAAGATAGCACCCTCCCCTCGAACTGCTTCAGATATGAGAAATCGATCCGAGGAGTTTTTTGAATAAAAGGCAGTCGGATGGAATTGAATAAATTCCATGTTCTGCACTTCGACCCCCGCACGATAGGCCATTGCGATTCCGTCACCAGTCGCGATGAAAGGATTAGTGGTGTATTGGTAAATTTGACCAATTCCGCCTGTAGCCATCAGCACTGCACCCGCTCGAAATGTTTCCACCATACCGCGCTGAGTGTCGAGCGCATAAAGTCCTAAGACACGGTTCGTTTGGGGTAAGGATAGTCCTTTTCCTCCTATTTTCTGCGAGGTGATTAACTCGACTGCAAAATAATGTTCCAGTGTGTCAATTTTCTCTGAGATTTCGATAGAGTTCACAAGCGCCTGTTCTATGGCTTTACCGGTGATATCTCTTACATGTAAAATGCGGCGCTTTGAATGTCCGCCCTCTTTGCCCAGAGATACACGCCCATCGCCGAGTTGTGAAAAGTCGACGCCCCGTTTAATCAACTCATCAATGCTGGAGGAGCCGTCTTTAAGAATTTCGCGCACTGCTTGTTCATCACAGAGACCATCTCCAGCATCTAAAGTATCGGCTACGTGCATCTCGACATCGTCGGTCTGTGAGGTGACGGCCGCGATGCCACCTTGTGCATAATTTGTATTCGATTCAGCTGAGTTTTTCTTTGTGATGATCGCCACGCGATAACCTGCTTCAGATACTTTTAGTGCGAAGCTGAGTCCAGCAATTCCGCTGCCGACAACGATAACATCGTAAAATTTCGACATACGTTTAGAGTTCGATGTTGTCGATCAAGCGGGTTTGGTCTACCCATGCAGCAACGCACAGTCGCTGAGTACCTAGCGAAATTTCGCGAGCAGGTTCCATCGTGTTGCGATCCACAACTTGCACGTAAATCACACGGATACGGCGGGAGAGCGATAGATGGTGAATGACTTCCGCTACTATACGGTCCACGCTTTTGGTACCTGAATTGACCATATCTTTCGCGATTTGAAGCGACATGGAAATATTGAGTGCTTCTTTTCTCTGCTTATCAGACAGGTATACATTACGCGAACTTGTGGCCATGCCGTCATCGTCCCGTTGGGTTGGTCCGACTACGATCTCAGTGGATATGTTCAGGTCGACTACCATTTTGCGGATGACCGCGCATTGCTGTGCATCCTTCTGACCAAAAACTGCAATGTCAGGTCGAGTGATATTAAAAAGTTTCAGACACACTGTGGTCACTCCGCGTAAATGGTGCGGACGAGATACTCCGCAAAGACCGGAGCTAATTTGCTCCTCCGCAACGTAGGTTGAGTAGCCATTTGGATACATTTCCTTTATTGTGGGATTGAAGACAATGTCGGCCCCTCGTTCACGGCATTTCTCGACATCCTCCTCTAGCATACGTGGGTATTTATCAAAATCTTCGTTGGGACCGAACTGGGTGGGGTTGACAAAGATCGAAACGATGACCTTATCAGTCTTTTCTTTAGCAATATCAATTAATGACAGATGCCCTTCGTGCAGAGAGCCCATTGTAGGCACAAGTCCAATCAAGTGACCACTCGAGCGTAAAGCAGTGGCGTGAGATTGCATTTCGTTGATCAATTGGATAGTATGCATAGTTTTAATTTCGCACAGATTACCTAGCTTATCCAGACATCCACAATAAAAAATAGCAATTTACAAGCATAACGACGACACGACAAACATGAGCGATCCTTACATCCAAGAACTCTTTGCAGAACGCATTGGCGGTAATCAATATGGCAAATCAACTGCCATCTATAAGTTTGAGAAAATTAAGCGCGCGAAAAAGGCGGCTAAAGAAGCTAAGCCTAATGTTGACTTGATCGACATGGGCGTGGGAGAGCCAGACGAAATGGCTTTCCCAATCGTGATTCAGTCGCTACAAGAAGAATCAGCCAAACCAGAAAACCGGGGCTACGCAGACAACGGTGGCGAGGAGTTTAAAGAAGCAGCGGCCAAATACATGGGAGAGGTCTTTGGTGTATGCGACATTGATCCGCGCACAGAGGTCGTTCATTCCATAGGCTCTAAGACTGCGCTCTCAATGGTGCCCGCATGCTTTATTAACCCCGGTGACTACGTCTTGATGACGGTGCCCGGCTATCCTGTGCTTGGCACTCATGCTAAATACCTTGGCGGTCATGTGCACAACATGAAGCTCGAAGAGGATAGTGATTTCCTTCCTGAACTTGATGCTGTCCCTGCTGAGATTGTGGCTAAGGCTAAGATCCTAGTGCTTAACTACCCGAATAACCCCACCGGCGCCTCAGCTACACTTGATTTTTTCGCTAAAGCTGTGGCTTTTGCCAAAGCCAACAGTCTGATCATACTCCAAGATGCAGCTTACGCCTCGCTCATTTTTGAAGGAAAACCTGTCTCCATTTTCCAAGTGCCTGGCGCGAAGGATGTCGCCGTCGAACTACACTCGTTATCCAAAAGCTACAACATGACAGGCTGGCGCATTGGGTTCGTCGTAGGTAATTCGCTCATTGTGCAAGCATACGCCGACATGAAGGATAACTCTGACTCCGGTCAGTTCCTCGCCATTCAAAAAGCGGGTGCAGTCGCACTAGCCAACCCGCAAATCACAGATGAGATAGCAGAGAAGTATTCTCGCCGTATGGATCTGCTTATATCTGCGCTAGAGCAAAATGGCTTCAGCGCGAAAAAGCCCAAGGGAAGTTTCTTTCTCTACGTGACCGCGCCTAAGTCAGCCACCTCTGATGGCTTGAGCACTGAGTTTGATTCAGGCGAAGCATTCAGCCAATGGCTCATCACTAACGAACTGATCAGCACCGTTCCTTGGGATGACTGCGGCAACTTTGTCCGATTCTCAGTGACCTTCGATGCCAAGGGCAAAGCAAAGGAAAAAGAGATCGTTGATGAGATTGCTCAGCGCTTGGCTAAGTATGAGTTTACATTTTAGCAGTCTTCTCAACTAGCTTATCTACTAAGAGAATCATTTTAGCGAATCTCCCAGCGATAGTGCAGGTTCGAAAGCTTTTCATAACCATCTTTTGTCACACGAACAACATCCTCGATACGGCATGCACCGATCTCAGGATAATAGAGACCCGGCTCGATTGTGATGACGTGACCTGCTTTTAGCTTGGGCGCACCTTTGGAAACTCTTGGCGCTTCATGCACCTCTAGACCGAGACCATGCCCTGTTGAATGGACGAAGCCAACAAAGTCCTTATTGCGACGCTCCGAGACAAAGCCTTGTTTCTCGAAGGCGGACTCAGCGGCCGCATGCACGGCACCGCCTTTGATCCCAGCTCTGACTGTTTCCATTGCAGCACGCTGTGAAGCTAAAACGGCTTTGACTAGAGCGCGTTGGGCTGGCGTGGCACGACCTTTTAGAAAGGTACGAGTCATGTCCCCATGATAGCCCGTCTTTTGAACGCGCGGAAAGACATCGATGATGATCAACTCATTGGCACGAAGTAAGCCTCGTCCAGTTTCGTGTGGGTCGCAAGCTTGCCGGCCACCAGCAGCGATCGTGTGGCTAGCAATCGCGCCTTTTTTCAGGCATGCTTGATCGATAATGCTTCGTAGTCGTTTGGAAGTGAGCGCGCTACCTTCGTAGATGATACGATCTCCATCGATTGTTGCTGCACGCAGCACCGCCTCGGCAGCGCGGATACCCGCAGCGGAGGCCGCATTTCCCTGCCTGATCATCCACGCTTCAGTATCAGTCTTTTTCAAACGTTTTGGAAAAAATGCGCCCTCGACGATGCGTATGCGGTAACCTGCTTTGAAAAGTATTGCGTAATAAACAGCTGGGAAGTCAGAAGGCACTTCGATTTTTTTCGCTACGAAGCGCTGCGCGAAATAAACCATTAATTCCCCCGCGCCGACCTCACCGATGGAAATCCGGAGGTTCTCGGCTGCTTTTTCACGAATCGTCTCCAGCAGCATGACCTCGTCGAATTTTGACTGTTTGGCTACGCGATTATACTCTAACTGACTGACGACGGCGTAGCTCTTTTTATGGGTAATGATCGCCAGAAACGGATCGGGAACAAAAACACCAGATAAATAAAGTGCGTCCGCTGAGGTATCAGATGCAGCATAAAGAAAGCGGATTGTGGAGGATTTACTTTTCATTAGTATAAAATGTCTTATCAAAATATTAAAAGGATACAAACTGTCACGCCTTGAACCTAACAATTACTGCATTGAAGCTACAATTAAACATATTCATAGCCGTAATGTGGCTTTCTGGTGTCGCTTGCCAGCCCGTAGATGCACCAGTAGAACCGGTAGGTAGTCAGACCTATTTTCCGATTTCCATTGGTGGGAGCGAACTTCAGCTGCAGCTCGCGCTCAAACCCGCAGAGCAACAAAAAGGGCTTATGTTCCGTGAAAGCTTAGATAATGACCATGGCATGTTGTTTATCTTTGATCGTCCCGACAAGCGCGGCTTCTGGATGAGGAATACACGTATACCTCTCGATATTGGCTACTTCGACTCGAGTGGCCAACTTCTTGAAATCCATAAGCTCTTTCCCTTTGATGAAACTGTAGTCAATTCCCGCAGCCGCGAGGTATTGATCGCGGTCGAAACAAATCGAGGATGGTATGCCGCTAATAGTATCCAAGTCGGTGACCGAATCGATATGAGTTCACTCGCCTTTGCGCTCGAAGGTCTCAATTATAACAACACCTCGATCAAACCATAATGGCTGAAGCTGAAGCTACACCTCAGGACCTGCTCCGCCAGCGCAACCTAATCATACCGCCTGCGGATGCGAGTGATGCTGAACTTGTTCGCCGCAGGCGATTCAAAGTCCCTCCGTTTAAACCCGTAGGATGGCTCGCTTATATTGTCTTGGTCTTACTAACGGTTATCAGCTACTCACCCATTTTTCTATCAAGTCTCGCATGGTCAGAATACGACCAAGTCGAGCGAAGTCCCTATCAGTCAATGGACGCATGGACAGAAGCCTGGACCCTAGAGATGATTCGCGCAGAAGACCCCATCACACTAAGTTCTTATTTTATAGAGCAGAAAATTCCGTTTGAGCCATCTGACGTTCATCACGCAATCAATCTTTTGCTTCATATCACAGCTGCAATACTTTTACTAAAAAATTTAGAAGCACTTAAACTGTCCGCAGCCTTTCCAGTCGCACTTATCTTCGCGCTTCATCCGACTGCATTGCAAACGATTTTTTGGTCAGGCTACCGTGAAGAAATAATCGGTCTCATATTGATTCTCGCTGCTTTGTATTTTGGTATTCAGAACCGAAATATGAGGGACTTCTTTATGCATACAATGATTTGTGTCATTGCTTATATCTCACATCCTGCCACACTAGTTATCCCTCTGCTGCTTGGTCTTTGTATTTTTTATAAAAATGGATCATCCAGCTTCAAAGACTACAATCGCTTGCTTCCTTTACTTTGCCTCGCATTGTTTATTGGTGTGTGGACTCAGGGCGGTAGCACAATTGTTGAGCTTGAATTTGGCGAACGTCTTGGGATCAGCGCACAAAACTTTTTCTTTTATCTAAAGCAAGCGCTATTTCCATTCGAGAAGGCTCTCTTTTATCCTTTCTATCAGTCTAAGGGATTTAGCTTGGGTGTGCAAAATAGCTTTCTTCCAATCCTACTCTTAATTCCGTTCTACATATTGATTGCGATGAATCTACGCAAGACATGGGCAAGGGGCCTCCTGCTAGGCCTCACTGCCTATTTACTGCTCATATTTTACGGAATTAGTCAGGTGGGTATCTTTATTGACGGTAGTCTCGCTCTAGAGGATCATTTACAATATGTCGCGTTGCCTATCATTATCGCTATGTTCATATGCTCACTAGATGGCATCACACGCATCATGGGATTAAGAGGTATAGTACTTTCGCGCCTAGTTTTTAGCATATTTACTGCTATTCAAATATTCTTAACCGCATCTTACGCTTACAGTCTAAGTGACCGCACCCAGATGTGGTATCATCTATCCGAGCAATGGCCAAACGCTTGGCTACCCAAATACGCCCTTATTGAAATCATTGAAAAAAGTGGTAAGGAGAGTGATCTTTTGACAAATAATGAAATGATCAATATGCTTAATAATATTTTAGATCAACAACCTGAACGCATAGAATTACGCGAGAAGTTAATCGACATCTACCGCAAGGAGGGACAAAATTCAAACGCACTACGTCAATACAAACGCATCCTACGCAGCTCAGAACCCAATGATGAATTTCTTCTTGAGGCTGCTGAATTTTACGATCGACAAGGCCTTTCTTGGGACGCCAAAAACGCACGAGATCGCATTATACAATAAACTCACCCAACTATAATATTATGACTACACCCAAAAATCCCGGCATAGGCACACTCTCACTTCACGCAGGACATACGCCTGATAAAGAAACTGGCTCGCGTGCTGTGCCTATCTATCAGACCACTAGTTTCATATTCAACGATACAGCGCACGCCGCACGCCTCTTTGGCCTTGAAGAGTTGGGTAATATATACACGCGCATCATGAATCCCACTACCGATGTGCTAGAAAAACGCGTCGCTGCACTCGAAGGCGGTGTTGGTGCACTCGCTCATTCCAGTGGCCAAGCGGCAATCACTAGCGCTATCCTCAACCTTGCATCAGCTGGTGATAATATTGTCTCTGCTTCACAACTCTATGGCGGCACGTATACTCTCTTTAAATACACTCTGCCCAAGCTTGGTATCGAGGTGCGCTTTGCTGACGCGGAGGATCCTGCAAGCTTCGAGCCTCTAATTGACGATAAGACTAAAGCCATCTACGGCGATACGGTCGGTAATCCTAAGCTCAATGTTTTTCCCTTTGTCGAAGTCTCCAAGGTCGCCAAAGAAGCCAAGCTACCGCTTGTCATCGATAGTACTGTAGCCTCGCCCGCAGTCTGCCGCCCAATCGAACACGGTGCCAACGTAGTCATACATAGCTTGACCAAATTTATTGGCGGGCATGGCACTAGTATCGGCGGCATCGTCGTCGACGCGGGCAACTTTGATTGGGGCAGCGGACGCTTCAACGAGTTCACCCAGCCTGACCACAGTTATCATGGCCTCGTCCATTGGGATGCCTTCAAAGCCTTCGAGCCTGCAGGTGGCGCCAACATCGCCTATATCATGAAAATGCGCCTACAATGGCTACGAGATATAGGTAATTGCGCAGCACCCTTCAATTCATTCCAGCAGCTGCAAGGCCTCGAAACACTACACCTACGAATGGAGCGTCATTGTGAAAACGCACACAAGGTCGCCGATTTTCTTGAAGCGCACGACTCAGTGACTTGGGTCAACTACCCTGGCCTAAAAAGCAACATACACCACGCATCTGCAAAGCAATACTTTGACACGGATAAATACGGCGCACTGGTAGGTTTTGGAGTCAAGGGCGGTCTCGCGGGAGGCAGTAAGTTTATCGACAAGCTCCAGCTCTTCAGTCACCTAGCCAATATCGGTGATGCCAAATCGTTAGCGATTCATCCAGCCACGACTACACACTCCCAGCTGGATGAAGCCGATCAGTTAGCCGCTGGTGTCACGCCTGACTTTGTTCGACTCTCCGTTGGCATTGAAGATATCGAAGACCTCCTGGCCGACCTCGATCAAGCGCTGAAAGCATAGTCGTATTGGCAAATGAAGCGCCTGAGTTCGCTCAAGATAACCAGACTGCAGTGCCCAAACTCAATCATCTCACCGCAGCTAGCCCATTGTGCCAGCAAGTGGCGCAATTTCTATCGATTGCAGAAGAGCCTGGGACTCTTTTGATTACGCCAACTGCGGGTGCAGCACGTAACGTCGTTAATTGTCTCGATAGTCCTAAGTCACGGTCACTTGTTACTTGTCAACCGATGCAAGCGCTTCTGCCTGAGCGCGAAGATATCGCTACGCCCATCGAGCGATGCCTCGCTTGGGCAAATGCCTTACGGAATCTACCAGTATCGAAATTAAGTTCACTCTTCTGGAAAGAGAGTCCGCAAAGTACTGCAGAGCTGCTCAAAGCTGGGCGTAATTTTAACGGTCTCTGTGATCGACTGGCTGAGGCCGGCTTATCACCTTTAACTTTTAAATTGCCAGCGCAAGCAAGCTGCAGCTTCGATCAAGGTCGGTGGTCAGCCATTGCTGCACTTTATCTAAACTACATCAAGTGTCTGGCTAGTTGGAGTCTGCGTGACCCCAACGATCTGCGTCTGAATCAAATCAAAGAGCCTACGACTGTCCCCTCCCGCATTATCATTGCAGGCGTATCCGACTTGCCCCTCGCCTTTCAGTTGTATGCCGATCAAATCGAAAAGCACGATACAACTGTCGACGTGCTAATCTGGAACCCGCGTAATGTACCCGAAAGCAGTTTTGATGATTGGGGTCGGCCTATTACCGAATTCTGGAATACACGGCAGATTGACCTTAGCAAAGAACAAATTCACGTAAGCGCATCCGCCCAAGATGAAGCCCGCAATGCCGTTCAGGTCTGCATTCAAAACAATACAAAGCTCGTTGCTGTCGACCCAAAATTACATTCACTTCTAACTAGTGAAATTTTGACTCAAGGCCATAGACCCTACCTGCCCGAAGGCGAAAGCCTAATCAACTGCGAGGCTGCCAAAATGGCACTCGGCTGGGAAGACTTTCGCCAAGGAAAAGATTTACGCTGCTTGCGTCGTTTACTTGAGTTGCCCTCATTCTGCAGCGCAATCGACACCGATCATCCCCTATCACAAAGCGACGCGCTGATTGCTATCGATCATTTACTTGGTAAGACCATTACATCCACTCTCGATGAGGCTTGGAAGGCGTCACCCAGCATAACCGAAGCTACCCACGAGAAAGATAGGCAAATACGTGGAAAAACTCGCCGCTTGCTCGGTTCCATTCGTGGGCGGCTTGGCGTGAGTGCACTAGAAATGATTGAAGCCGCTTTTCCGGACGAAAGCACGCGACCAAAATCCGCAAAACGCGTTTTAGAAATCGGTCGCAAGCTAGAAAAATCACCTGCTCTCATAAACTGGCTTGGAGGAAGCGCTGGCACTAAGCTACCTGTGCAGATTTTCACTCAAGCCATCAGCCGTGAGCAATTACAAATACCTGCCATCGACGAAGTCATTACTCTCAACGGTTGGCTCGAAGCCCCTTGGCTACCCGAAGCAAAACTCATGCTTTGTGGCCTAACAGATGGGCAACTACCGCAATCGCTTGATGGGGACCCCTTTCTCCCTGACTCCATCTGCCCCGCGCTGGGTTTAAATCACAACGAGCAGCGCCTAGCTCGTGATGCCTACCTGCTCGATGCTTTGCTTGCCACCCATTCGGCCGATGGCCTCTGCCTATCTTTCAGTAAATATAATAAAAACGGCGACCCCAATAAGCCATCGCGCCTCCTTTTTCGCACTAAGCTAGAAGAACTGCCCTTGCGGGTTCAACAGCTGACCCAGCCCAGTGCATCGTCTCGCACTCGTCCACGCCGTCAGACCGAGTGGCGATGGCAATTACCCGACGAGATACCACCTGTTACCAAAATCAGCCCCACTCAGTTCGAGTCCTATCTCTCCTGTCCCTTTCGCTTTTGCCTCGAAAAAGTGCTTAAATACACAAGCTCTCCTAAAGCCACTTACGAGATGGATGCTGCCGCGTTCGGAAACTTAATACACCATACTCTGGAAAATTTCGGCCGTGAGATCATTCCCATGTATAAGGCCATGCTTGATCTCGACGAGTCAACTATTCGTCAACGAGTGCAACAATTATTAGAACAACAGACTCGCTTGCAATTTGGCACGCAACCAACACCCGCCGTGCAGGTTCAATTAGCTAGCGCCGTCGTCCGACTTCATGCCTTTGCCCGCATTCAAGCACAGTGTTTTGCCGAGGGCTGGATCATACGCGATGTGGAGCGTAAACTTGATGTAGACGTCGATACCCCACTCGCTATCGGCTCACTTCAGCTTACTGGGACCATCGATCGCATTGAACAAAATGCGACAACAGGGGTGCTTAGAGTGATCGACTATAAAACTTTCAGCTCCGCAAAAAAACCAGCTCAGACTCATTTCGCCCCAGTTTCTCACAACTGGTTTTCAGCTGCACAAGTCGAAGTATTGACTAACCGAGGCATTGCCAAGAAGACATGGAAAAACCTTCAACTTCCGCTCTATCGTAAAATCCTAGAACACTGTTATCCCAAAGAGTGCGCCAAGCATCCACCCGAAACTGCCTACTTTGTATTACCATCCGATCCAAACGAGAGCGGTATCTACACCTTTAATGAATTAAGCGAAGAGCTTTATGTGGAAGCAATCGATTGCGCAGAAGCGATTAGTCAAAAAATTACTGAGGGTCATTTCTGGCCGCCGCAAGCTTTCCGGGGATCGTGGGATGATCCATTCGCGCCGCTCTTCGTTAATGGCGCGCCCGAAAATTGTATTGCTCCCGAGACTATCGAAAAGCTGAAAGGAGGCCTCTCGTGAGCCTGCCGGTTTCTTTTAATCACGAAATGCTGGTTGCTAATGCGGGTAGCGGGAAAACCTTTGCTCTGACCACGCGTATTATTCGTCTGCTCCTAGCTGGTGTGAGTATGGACCGTATCGCCGCACTGACTTTCACCCGTAAATCAGCGGGCGAATTTCTCGATGAATTACTCGTTCGCCTAGCCGAAGCTGCGAGCGATAGAAAAAAGTTAGCGGCTTTAGCTGAAGCATGCGATAAGCCTGAACTCTCTGCCACAGACTGTTGTGAATTACTGCGCCATATCATCGACCATTTCGGTCGACTCGGACTAAGCACCATTGACAGCTTCTTCGCCCGTATCGCGCGACAGTTTCCTCTCGAGTTAGGCTTGCCCGAAGAATTCGTCATCGCTGATAGAGCAAGCTTAGCAAGTGCTCGCGAACGTGCCCTAGCCATGAGCTTTGCACTTGGAGCGAAGGGAGATCAGGGACTTACCTCCATGATCGAGCAATGCCAACAGATCAGTCGTCAACGCGGCGAGCGTAATGTCTTCGCCATGTTGCTTGATCAGATTAGCACACTCCACCAACGATACCTTGAAACACCTGTGGACTGCACCTGGGGGGATGCCGCTGCCATTTGGAATAAGCAAGAGCCTCCATTTCAAGGAGCTATCGAAATCGGTTCGGCCATCGATAATTTTGCTCAGGAAGTAAGCATATCCAATCCGATGCTTTCTTCAGAAGCTCTTGCAAATTTGGAATCAGGACTAGAAGCCATGCGGGAGCTCAAGCCAGGCCAAGCTTGGAGTAAAGATATACAAAAATTTGTTGATCAAAAACTGATCAGCGAACCGAAGGATAATCACATCCGTTTCGCCTCGAAAAAATTAGGTGGCTGGGTTGAACTAACTCCAACGCTGCGCTCAAGTAGGAAAGTTCTTACCGATACGCTTTTCGCAGATGCCCTTCAGCAGATTCTCGCACGCGCCAAAGGCCTTTACGCTTTCGTTCAACTATACGAAAGCGCTTACGCCGAGCTAGTACGAAGCGCGGGACTGATCAGCTTTGCCGACATCACGACTCTACTCGCGGAACGAGCAAGCGATGGCGACCAAGTCGATGCGCTAGACTGGCGCAGCCAAGTCGCCTACCGAATCGACCAGAACTTCGACCACTGGCTACTCGACGAGTTTCAAGATACCAGCCGCGCGCAATGGACAATCCTTCGCACCTTTATCGATGAAGTTTTGATGGATGACGAGTTACGGCGTTCTTTCTTTTACGTTGGCGATACCAAACAAGCAATTTATAGCTGGCGGGGTGGTAATGCTGAGCTCTTCAGTGAAATTTTTGATTATTATGAAAATATTCAGAAAGGCGATGCCTTAACCGACTCATGGCGTTCCACCAAACCAGTGATTAACATGGTCAATAGCGTCTTCGGTTCCATGGACGCTATCGCCGATGTACTCAAATTACCAGAAGCGACACTGGATCGCTGGAGAACAGGATGGAATAAGCATGAAGTAGCAACAGCAATCCGTGAGGTCTCCGGCTATGCCTCATTATACCTTGCTTCCGAAGATCTAGAAGAAGATATATTACCTCAGCACGCCAAGGTGCGTCGTATCATCGAAGAGGTCGACCCACTGACTCGCGGTATCGAATGTGCCGTGCTATTGCGGCAGAATAAAGACGCCGCTGAACTCGCTACTTATTTGCAATCATCGGGTATCGCTGTTGCACTCGAAGGCAAGTCGAACCCCTGCACTGACAATCCCTTTGGTAGTGCCGCGCTCGCCGCGCTTCGTGCAGTCGCCTATCCTAGCGATAGCCTCTCATCCGCCATCGCACGCGGCCTACCCTGCGCCACTGCATGGGGACTGAATGACCTGGATAATTTTCGTAAGCAAACTTTACAATCCATCGCCGAGTACGGCTATGCCAATACCCTAAAGACTTGGATTGAACTAGCTGGATTCAATAAAGCTAGTGAAATTACAAGCCCAAGCTCGTCTGTCGCAGTAGCCAATAACGATACAGGTATCAATACGTCCCAAAAACCCCATGCCGATGAGTCTTTCCTTAAAAATCGATCCGAAGCAATTCTCGCAGCTGCAGAAAATTTTGATGCCGCAAACAATGCTAGCGCAGGTATAGACGCTTTCATCGCTGCCGTAGAAAGCACTGAAGTGCAGGAAGCCGAAGCGACTGAGGCCATCCGCATCATGACGATACACCAAGCCAAAGGTCTCGGCTTCGACATGGTCATCGTAAGCGGACTCGATAAAACCTCGCCTAGTCGTACCGCGGACGAGCTCGTATTGGGCCCCGACGAAAAAAAACCGCGATGGGGCGTATTACTTCCAAGAAAAGATATCGCCGAAGCCGAAGCCGTCCTCCGCCAACAGACCGAGCGCCTCAAGGCCGAATCTAGAACAAACGAGTTGTGCAGCGCCTATGTAGCACTGACCAGAGCCAAACGCGCACTCTATGTAATCAGCGATGAACTCGCGGAAACATCTAAGGCTACCCACTTTGGTCGACATCTGCAACTCACTCTAGGAGAGAGATGGTCGCAAGGTGATACGAAGTGGTTTGAGGAGTGCCCATGAGCGCACTTCTTGATCATAGTTCTACTTCCGTAGAACTCCTAGACTGATTGCTTGAGTCCTCCTGCCAACAGATTAACTCGGTAACGTATCGTATCAGCGCAATTAGAGTACTACATTTAATGTAAAGAAAATTACTAGGCAACTTTCATTTCTATCGCAGAAGTGAAGAGCAGGTTAGGATCATCACAGGCACTCTCCATGCGCGGAGTATACGTAACTAAATGTTTGAGATGAAGATACTCATTTTGACAGTATCAGCAAGTAACTAAGGCGCCTTTTTGTGCTCCGCTTCGATCGAATAAACGGTAATCAAAAACGGCGTGCGGTGGTGTCCTGTGTGAGCTTCCCAAGCCATACCTTTGACCTGAACCATCTTTCCTAGGCAGCGACTCAAAGTCGCGAACTTTTCTACTTCGTCATCGAGAATAACCAAATGAAAGCGTTCCGCCTTTGCCGACGTCAAAATCCATGCTTCCTCGCGCACATCGCCACTTTTGATGCTCTCGTACTTTGGCGGTCCCGGAAATACTTCTAAGCTGACAACACCACTAACAAGTATTGGCCTCTCTTCGAAGAGAAGCTTCTCTTCAAACTGCGCTCTAGCCATAGATGTAAGGGCGATGAACGAGAAGATTGTGAATAAAGTTTTAATGTTATGGATAAGGGTTTGTGAATTAAATCAATTAAAATGAGGCAAAGGCTTTTATATTTAGTAAATATAATTTAAAGCATGAATTGTAGTCGCTAATTTAGCTCTATCTAAGTATCCGTCTCTTATAGTATAAAGAACATCATATCCCGTCCCCTTACATACTTTGCCATCTCTAATTGTATATATAACATCATATCCCGTCCCCTTGAACACTTTGCTATCTCTAATTGTATAGATGACATCATATCCCGTCCCCTTACATACTTTCGAATCCCTTATAGTATATAAGACGCTGTATCCAGTCCCATTGCATACCTTTGAATCTCTTATTGTAATAAGAACATCATGCCCAGTGCCTTTACACAATTTTGAGTCTCGCCAGGTAAACTTGATATCATAGCCTGTTCCCTTACAGATTTTCTGTGCTATTCCTAAATGACTAAAAAATATTGATGAAGTTATCAGTAAAAACTTAATTGTTTTCATAACTATTTATTTTACTGGTGTAGCTATCACTTTTTTATAGTTTATATAATGTGCTTGATGGGGGTCGAAAACCTACTGAACAGTTCTTAAATTAGGCATATATGAGAGTAATTTATACGAGTTAGAATTGAATAGCGATCCTAACGTAGCCTAGTGGACTTAGTTTACTCCTAGCCTGCACTGGGAAGATCGAGTTCGACTTCAACATCTTCATCATAATCGACGCCAGGGAGTTCAAAACCAAAGAGATTGAGGAAGTTTTTCTGGTAACCGGCGTAGTCGGACTGGGTGCAGAGAGTATCAGTGCTAATGTTTGGCCAAATGTCGGCAACGGCTTGCTGCACGTCAGGCTCCATCTCCCAGTCGTCGACGCGGATGCGGCCTGCGCTGTCTAGCTGGAGATCGTCGCTGTAGAGACGGTCGTTGAAGAGGCGCACCATTTGCTCGATGCAATCTTCGTGCGTGCCTTTGGCTTTCATTACTTTGATGAGGATGGAAATGTAGAGAGGTACCACGGGAATAGCTGAGCTGGCTTGAGTGACGACGGCCTTGTTCACTGCGACGTAAGCGGCGCAGTCGTGCTTTTCAGTAATAGCGGTAGCAGCGCGCTCTACGTCCTTCTTAGCTTGGCCGATAGTGCCGTTGGTATAAACGGGCCAAGTGATCTCGGGGCCAATGTAGGAATATGCCACGCTTTTGGCGCTGGGTGCGAGGACGCCGGCTTCGTCGAGCGCGTCCATCCAGAGTTCCCAGTCTTGGCCGCCCATAACGTTTACAGTGTCTGCTACGTCGTCACCTTCAGCAGGCTCGATAGTCATTTCGGTAACGAGATCCTTATCGGTATCTAGGGTCCGGTTAGTAAAAGGTTCACCGATAGGTTTGAGTACAGATTTGTAGGTCTCGCCGGTTTTGGGATCTGTGCGACGAGGAGATGCGAGGCTATAGACAACAAGATCGACTTGGCCAAGGTCGGCTTTAATCGTTTCGATTGTTTGCGCCTTGATCTCGTCGGAAAAAGCATCGCCGTTAATGCTTTTGGCGTAAAGGCCTGCTTCGTGGGCTGCCTTCTCGAAGGCAACAGAATTATACCAACCAGCGCTAGCGGGCTTACCTTTCATTGAGGGGCGCTCGAAAAAGACGCCGAGAGTGGCGGCATCATGACAGAATGCAGTGGCAATACGGCTAGAAAGGCCGTAGCCAGTAGAGCTACCGAGCACGAGGACTTTCTTTGGGCCGCCATCCTTTTTGGCAGCTTGTGCGACGTCAATTTCTTGTCGAACTTTGGCAGCGCAACCCTTTGGGTGCGAGGTGATACAGACAAATCCTCGGATGCGTGGCTTAATAATCATATACGTTCTCAGTAGGTGTTTTGGACATTAAATCACCCAGAAAAGAGAGCGTTTTGGCGTCTGGCAACCGGTAATTCGTTGGGCATAGACCCTTAGGCCTTTGTGAAGGCTCAGCCAATCGAATAAGAACTCTAAGCTCGCAACAATATCTTGTCAACTAGACTACCCTTTACCGACACCACTGGCTTCGAAGCCAATCTCACGAAGAGCCTCAAGGTCGAGTAAGTTGCGGCCATCAAAGAGGAAGGCGGGTTGGTGCATCTCGTCGTAGATCTTTTTAAAGTCGAGGGCCTTGAACTCATCCCAGTCGGTCAGAATGAGAATGGCGTGCGCATCTTTGGTTGCTTCATAAGCGCTTTCGCAATAGCTGACGAACCCGTTGTCGGCGCAGATACCGAGATCTTTCTGAATTTGATCAATCTCCACCTTTGGGTCATAGATCGCGATCTTAGCCAGCTCTTCGATAAGGTCTTTACATATATAGATGGCGGCGGATTCGCGGGTATCATTGGTATCCTTTTTGAAGGCGAAGCCTAGAACGGCGATCTTTTTATCCGAGACTGTGTTAAACATCGAAGAGATGACTCGGCGACTAAAGCGCCGCTTCTGGTAGTCGTTCATTTCGATCACACTGTTCCAGTAGGCGGCGACTTCGGGCAGGCCAAAGTGTTCGCTTAGGTAGACGAGATTAAATATGTCTTTCTGAAAGCAGGAACCCCCAAAGCCAACAGAGGCTTTGAGAAACTTGGGGCCGATCCGGCTATCAGTACCAATGGCATGAGCGACTTCGTCGACGTCGGCCTCGGTCGCCTCGCAAAGCGCAGAGACAGCGTTGATTGAAGAAATGCGTTGGGCGAGGAAGGCGTTTGCAATTAGCTTGGAGAGTTCGGAAGACCAAAGATTTGTCGTGAGAACGCGGTCTCGAGGAACCCAAGTCGCATAGATGTCGACCAGTTTTTGAATGGCGGCTTTGCCCTCGGTAGTTTGGGCGCCACCAATGAGCACGCGGTCGGGTGCGTCGAGGTCCTCCATCGCGGTGCCTTCAGCGAGGAACTCCGGATTTGAAAGAATCTGGAATTTGCGCCCCTTAGAATTCGAATCAAGGATTCTCTTGACTGACTCTGCAGTGCGCACGGGTAAGGTAGACTTCTCAACCACAATCTTATCGTCTTCAGCGACTTCTGCTATCTTGCGTGCACATTTTTCAATGTAGCGAAGGTCGGCAGCACGGCCTGCCCCAACACCGTAGGTCTTGGTTGGTGTATTGACACTGAGGAAGATCATTTCCGCTTCGCGAATAGCGGCGTCAATGCCGGTAGAGAAGAAGAGGTTTTTGCCACGGGCGCCTTGCACGATATCATTGAGACCAGGCTCGAATACGGGTAGCTTATCCGAATTCCACGCATTGATGCGCTCTTGGTTAATGTCCACCACAGTAACAGTGTGGTCTTTACACTTGTGGGCAATCATAGCCATGGTGGGTCCACCGACGTATCCTGCTCCTATGCAACAAATTTTCATGCTCGAATAAGTGATAGCATCATAGGACCCTGACAAGGTAATTCCCCGAAACAGTGGCGGCTGAAACTGCGAATAATGTTGGATGTTCTGTTCTTTCTATAAGCCTTGCAGAGGTTTGTGGAAATATGCAATTGGCGAAGGACACTGGTTCTGAGTGTGCGCTCATACCTATTGAAATTTATAGAGTATTAGTATATGCCATTATTAAAAAATCGTGGCTCTCGTCTTGACAATGGACACTTGTTCACCTAAACAAGTGAACACTATGAAAGATCTGACTACTCGCCAGCAAGAAATCCTTACTTTTATTGAACACTACGAATGGAGAAACGGCTACTGGCCCAGCATTCGTGAGATCCAAGAAAGGTTTAATTTTAAAAGCACGAATGCCGTGATGGGTCATCTCCGTGCGCTAGAGCGTAAAGAAGTGATTGAGCGGATACCTGGGCAAGCCCGCACTTTTCGCATTAACCACCCCGATGCTCCAGAGATGAATGAGATTCCTGAGGACGCCACTGAAGTCGTCGACATCCCAGTGATGGGAGATATTGCTGCAGGTTATCCGGATCGCGTCGAACCTGCAGGCGAGATTGGCCGCCTTCAGGTAGACATTGCCAACGCAGGATACTCCAGCAGGCGCCGCAGTTTCGCTCTTCAGGTGCGAGGTGATAGTATGGTCGACGCAGAAATTTACGAAGGGGACATGGTTATTATTGAGCCTCGTGATCCTTACGATGGCGACATCGTAGCCGCGCTCATCGACGGTGAGACCACACTTAAGCGCTACATGAAAAAAGGCAACGAACCGCCCTACCTAAAGGCGGAAAACAAATTTTACCCTGAACTCTATCCGATCAATGAATTGACCGTACAAGGGGTCGCAAAAGCCGTCGTGAGAAGTTTGTGAGGTAGTTGTGTAAATGCTTGTTAATGGAAAGTTGTGAGTTGTTGTTGAAAGTTGGTCGATACGATACAATGTAATGTTAGTATTTCACGGCAATCGCTACATAGTGTTACAAAAATTCGCTAACTAAAACCATGGCTGTCACCTTTGATCACACACGTATTCGGGTATCTAACATTGAATCATCCATCGATTGGTATAGTAAGACTTGTGGCTTTCAAGTGCTCAAGCGTACGGAAAAATCTCCTAGTGGAAACCAGTTAGCGCACCTTCAAATCCCTGGAAGTACTCATAATTTGGAGCTCACACATTCGCCTGATTATGAGCTTAAGGTGCCTGAAGACTTGGTCCACACATGTATCCGTGTTGATGATATTGTCGCCTACTGCGAAATGCTGGAGAGCCTCAATCTAGCAATCGATCTTTGGCCAAGCAACTGGCGCGAAAAATTCGTAGAAGGGAGGAAAATGGCCTTCATTACCGATCCAGACGGTTATGAAGTTGAGATCCTCGAACACTAATACGGCATTAAATTATACACAAAACTATAATTTGAATTCAAAATTACATAGGGCACGACTGGAATTGGTAGAATTTTTTTTTTGACTGCACAAAGTAATACAAAAAAACATGAAAACAGGTAAAGAACTAATATTAGCGACACGTGAATACGCTAAAGACGATAGTGCACAAAGCTGGGCTGCCGTTGCTTCCACGGCCTTACTTTTACTTGTATTGGCACTGGTCGTTGCACTTCTACCCTATTGGTTTCTCAAACTTCCAGCGGCGTTCCTACTGGGCATGGTTATGGTGCGGATGTTTGTCATCTATCATGATCACCAACATCATGCTATCTTACCCAAATCTAAGGTGGCTAAACTTCTTATGCGCCTTTGGGGAATATTTGCTTTGACCCCGAGCTGCATTTGGCAGCACTCGCATAACCATCACCACAACCACAACTCAAAACTGCGCAGCTCGCATATCGGCTCTTATCCAGTGATGACTAAGGAGCGCTATAAGAATTCATCCAAAGGTGAACGGACGAAGTATTTATTTATGCGCCATCCGATAACGATTCTCTTTGGTTACTTCACAGTATTTATCACGGGCATGTGTATCGTCCCGATGTTGGAAAATATTAAAGCGAATAAAGACTCACTGATTGCGTTGTTTTTGCATGGGCTTCTCTACGCTACTGTCATTATCAATATCGGAGTGATAGCTGCATTTTTTGTAATATTCATTCCTTTCTTCGTTGCAAGTGCGATGGGCTCCTACCTCTTCTATGCACAGCACAATTTTCCTCAGGTCATCTTTAAAGATAAAGACGGATGGTCCTACGAGGGTGCCGCGCTTGATTCATCAAGTTACTGCCAAATGGGAGCTTTAATGAATTATATAACTGGTAATATCGGCTATCATCACATTCACCATTTAAACGCAAAAATACCATTCTACCGTCTGCCTGAAGCTTACGATAAGCTGCCAGAGTTGCAGACGGCTCGTGTCACAAGCTTGCGCCCAAAGGAAATACTGCGCTGCCTCAGTTTGAAAGTATGGGATACAGATTCACAAAAGCTTCTATCATTAAAAGAAGCGTTCCCTAGCTAGCTAAAATGGAATAAGTTGACGATTAAAAGTGTTGCGACAAAACTTCTAGTCGACTTTAAGCATTGGTGATATTTGTACATCAACTCCAGCCGAGGCTAGAACTGAAACTGGCGAATTTTCTGGTTCAGGCAGTCCGTTGAGGGCAAAGAGTCGCTTAGAATTACACTCGAGATTTACCTTCTGAAGGAGGTAAGGATCGTGATGAACTTGTCCCGACATTAATTGTTCCTTTTTTTTATTGTAAGCAAAGAGACGATACCGCTCGGCGAGGAAGAAATCTAAACTACCTGGCTCAGCGGTAAAAGGTTCGCCCACTCTTTCCCATTTGTATTCCTGTGACGTATCCCATTCTGTCTCCATCCTAAGCTCAGACCGATAGAAACGGAGACTTCCTTTTTCTTCGATCTGGATTCGTGCAAGCCGGTAATTCAGATGAAAGAAAGTGCGCGCGATCCAGTTGGGTAGACGCTTAGGTGTGTCTAGAGAGTAAAACCAAACCCCTGGTCTTCCATGCTCATCGACTACGTAAGTACGGAGATTGAGCTCAGGGAAGTTAGATATGCCAGGAACGGAAGGCAAGAACCGAGGGCGAACATTTCGCATAGAAAAAGGCACTACCCCTATCCAGGCCTTGCCCTCAAAAGTGTCTACTCGTAAGCTAGGTGGTAAAACCTTCGCTATAATTTGAGGCTCAAATGTCCAGTGAAGGAAGAGCAACTCTTCCCATCGCTGATGCATGACAGTTGGCAGTTTCGGTAAGTCCCGCTGCGCTAAACGATTTTCTATTGGCAGTATGTCAGAACCTAATTGCATAGAAAACTATCGAGACTAAAGACGGAACATAACAACCTAACATTAAAGGAAGACCGATGTGCGTGTAAGGATACGCGATATTACTTCTCAGATTCGAGAAGGATTTTGTATTCTACTGAATCAACGAGGGCTTCCCAGGTCGCTTCAATAATGTTATCACTCGCACCGACGGTGCCCCAAATTTCATTACCATCCGTGGACTCGATTTGGACACGGATAATAGCGTCCGCGCCGTGTTGGCTTTCCAATATGCGTACCTTAAAATCAATCAGTTCAACGTCCATAATCTCAGGAAAAACTGGAGCGATTGCTCTGCGCAGAGCATCATCAAGTGCACCGACAGGGCCGTTGGCCTCAGCTACCGTATGATGAATTTGGTCGCCGATCTTAACTTGCACAGTCGCCTCTGAAACGGTGCGTTTGAGTGCTGACTGGTGACCGACCATGACGCGATAATCGATTAGTTCAAAATCATTCTTCTTACCTTTGAGGAATCGATTAAGTAGAAGTTTAAAAGAAGCATCTGCGGCCTCGTAGCCATATCCGCGGAACTCTAACTCCTTTAGTTCAGCGAGAAAATCTTTCAGTTCAGGAGAACGAGCATCGAGATCGACTCCGATTTCTTTGGCTTTCATCATGACGCTACTTCGACCCGACATGTCGGAAACTAATACACGAGTACGATTGCCAACAAGTCCGGGTTCGATGTGCTCATAGCTATTTTTAACTTTTGCAGCAGCATCGGCATGCACTCCGCCTTTGTGAGCAAAAGCAGCAGGTCCAACAAAAGGAGCCGAATTATCCGAGGAGCGATTTGCCATTTCATCAATAAAGAGCGAAAGGTCACGAATTTGATTTAGATTGGCAGCACAGTTTAATTCCTTGTTCATCTTGAGGATCAAATTGGGAATGATCGTAATGAGGTTGGCATTACCGTTACGTTCACCAACACCGTTGATCGTGCCTTGCACAAGGCTTGCGCCAGATTCGACTCCCGCTAGCGATACAGCCACACCAAGCCCGGAGTCATTGTGACAGTGTACACCGATGGGTGTATCAGGGAAGTGCGCGACGACTTTAGCAACGATTTCGTTGACCTCACGAACAAGCTTGCCGCCATTAGTGTCACAAAGTGTGAGATTGATCGCGCCACCACGCTTAGCCGATTCGAGTGTTTGCAGAGCATACTCTGGGTTATCGCAAAAGCCGTCGAAAAAATGTTCTGCATCGTAGATGACATCGCGTCCATTGTCGGTCAGGAAAAGGACGGAATCTTCAATCATTTTTAAGTTTTCCTCTGCACTCGTGCGAAGGATCTCAGTGACGTGCAACAGCCAAGTTTTGCCGAAGATAGTAACGACAGGAGTGTTTGCATCGAGCAAAAGTCTGAGTTGCGGGTCATCCTTGGCACTGAGGCTGGCACGACGAGTCGAACCGAAGGCGGCGATTTTTGCGTGTTTAAGGTCTAACTTTTTCGCTTCTTCAAAAAAGGCCATGTCGCGTGGATTCGAACCAGGCCAGCCACCTTCAATATAATCAACACCAAATTGATCCAATTTCTCCGCAACTCGTATCTTTCCTGCGACAGTGAATGAGACTCCCTCGCCTTGCGTGCCGTCGCGTAAGGTCGTGTCATAGATTTTAATGGATTCTGTCATAATGATCGTAAAATTGGAATGGCGGATGAAAGACAATGTCTAGCAGTGACGGGCGCAAACAAAAAGTCTACTACTCTCAAAACCGTTGAGTATTTCCAGGAAAGTCTCCAATAGGACAGTCAAATCCTTTAATAAATTAAATAGCCAAGTAGCTGAAGATTTTTCAAAGAAAAAGACGCTCCGTAGAAAACGAAACGTCCTTAATAGTGGCAGGCTCACAGGGATTTGAACCCCGACTGACGGTACCAAAAACCGAAGTGCTACCATTACACCATGAGCCTAATGAAGATCGGGAGAGTAGAAAAGGAGACCCTCTCGTCAAGGATAGTATTTAATAATTTATCTCATATTGCTCGCAAAGATCTAGTGAAGTATTGGCGGCTTGATATTGACGCATCGCTCACTGATCCAGAATCTTTTCCTAGGAGACCATCCTAAGCAAAGGCCTCTAATTTAATGAATACGACTCTCATACTCATTCTCACTCCATTCATTACAGCTGGCATCGGCTGGCTAACGAATTGGGTGGCCATACAAATGCTTTTCCATCCACGCAAATCGATTTGTGTATTCTTTTGGCATTGGCAAGGGCTCATTCCGCGTCGCCAGAAGCAGTTGGCTGCAGAATCAGCGGAAATAATTGAGCGAGAAATTCTCCAGCAACACATGATTCTGCATGAAATAAAGAAAATAGAGCTCGGTCCTTACTTAGAAGATACCGCCAAAACAATTGTCTGGGAGCGCATTGGTCCCCAACTTCGCGCCATCCCGCTACTTGGTGGCTTTATTAACGACGGCACCCTTGCGAAATTCGAAGTTATTGCCGCAGCATCGATGAAGGAAGAAGCTGGTCCACTGATGGAAAAAGTGGCCACCCAATTTGAAGATTCGGTCAATTTAAAGCAAATGATTGAGGATAACATTGCTGCATTCGATCTAGACCGTCTCGAGGCTATCGTTAAGCAAGTCGCCAGCAGCGAGTTTCGTACTATCGAACGCCTCGGTGCCCTCCTAGGCTTTGTTATAGGTTGCTTACAAGTCACCCTCTTCTGGGTAACTGGTTCGATACAATTTTAAATTATTATAGTGATGATAAGCTCCAGCACATCCAATTTGCTTTACTGCGATTCTCGATTTCAAACCCGTCGCCGCGCCTCTCGAGCGATTAATGTCGGTGGCATCTACATGGGCGGAGACAATCCAATCCGCATCCAGTCGATGACGACTACGAAGACGCAAGACATTGATGCTACAGTTGCTCAAACTCTAGCACTGGCCGAGGCGGGATGTGAGATCGTTCGTATTACTGCGCCAAATAGGGCTGCTGCCACAGCTTTGGGAGAAATCTCCAAAAAAGTCCGCGCCGCAAAATGCGAGGTACCGCTCGTCGCCGATATCCACTTCCTTCCATCTGCAGCGATGGAAGCCGCCAAACATGTCGAGAAAATCCGCATCAATCCTGGTAATTACGCTGACAAGAAAAAATTCGCCATACTCGAATATAGCGATGCCGCTTACAACGAAGAATTAGAGCGCCTACATGAAGCCTTTTCCCCTATTGTTCTTCGCTGTAAAGAACTAGGTCGCGCGATGCGAATTGGCACCAATCACGGCTCACTCTCAGACCGTATCATGAATCGCTACGGCGACAGTCCCTTAGGCATGGTCGAGTGCGCGCTTGAATTTATCCGTATTGCCGAGAGCCACAATTACCAAGAAATCTGCCTCTCTATGAAAGCCAGTAACCCGAAGGTCATGATCGAAGCCTACCGCTTGGCGGTGGCTCGTATGGATCAAGAAGGTATGAACTACCCCCTCCACCTTGGAGTGACCGAAGCTGGTGACGGCGAGGACGCCCGGGTTAAAAGTGCTATCGGTATCGGCACCCTACTCAACGATGGCCTCGGCGACACAATCCGTGTCTCCTTGACTGAGGACCCTATCTATGAGGTGCCCGTTGCTCGTGAGCTAGCGGATAAAGCAATGACCCTTTGGAAGCAACAGCTTGAAACGCCTTTATCTGAGACCACGCACGATAGTATCAACCCTTTTGATTACAACAAACGATCGACGCGTGTTGTCCAGCTTAGTTCGAAATGTGCTATAGGAGGCGAGAACACTCCCGCCGTTATAATCAAAACGCATCATGCGATCACTAACATGCAGGCGATTATTAAGGATGTTTGCGCGACTCAGATGAAGCTCAAAGAGATTAAAATAGAGGGCCTCCACATCGTCGTTAATGCCACCAATGATCTGGATCAATTCACCCTACTTTACGAAGCCCTCAATACAGTTGTAGAATTCTTTGTCCTCGAGCTCGGCTGCGCAGTCGATGTGTCTGAACTTGAAACTTTTATTTGGCCAGAAAATGGCTTAGCGGGTATTACATTACTTCAGCATATTCCCAAAGAGGATGCCTATTATGCAGCGGCATTCTTACAATTTTGCCGCGAAAAGAAATTTACCTGCGCCATCGATTGTACCGCAGTTGACCTGCGTGAAGAGATCGGTGCGCAACTCTCGCCTATGGGTACAGAGGGCCTCATTTTATGCAGTGGTATTACTTATGACGGTAGTATTAGTCATGGTAAGCACCCCATTGGTACTTATCGCGCACTTGCCGAGACTACCCGAAACTTTCTTCCCGACGTCCCCATCTGGATACGTAATACAGCTTGTAACACACTTGAACCCAAAGACTACTTTTCTGACCGCCTACTTGAGGCTAGCATGCTAAGTGGCGCGATACTGTGCGATGGAATCGGTGACCTTATTAGCGTAGAGACCGAGCCGCTGCTTGATAAGGCTACAAGCCTCGCTTATCAGGTATTGCAAGGCGCACGGGCACGCATTACAAAGACCGAATTTGTCGCATGCCCTAGTTGCGGTCGGACTCTTTTCGACCTGCAGAGTGTCACTCAAAATATTAGAAGTCGTACAGATCATCTCAAAGGGGTGACCATCGCGATCATGGGTTGCATCGTCAACGGCCCTGGTGAAATGGCTGATGCAGACTTTGGCTATGTTGGCGGTGCGCCCGATAAGATAAATCTATACGTGGGCAAAAAGTGCGTCAAATACAATGTCCCATCCGCGGAAAGCCTAGATCGGCTAATCGATCTAATTAAGCAACACGGTAAGTGGGTCGAACCAAACTGAGGATTAATTATTTTAGGCAGCTCTTACGTATTTTTATAAGGAAGTTTCCGTAAACCCGTTTCATAAGTGTGTTTAATTCAAACCTAGAGGCCGCACACAATGCTCTTCATACTTTTTTGCCACGTGCCGGCGGCGAATATGCTAGGACTAGAAACTATGACTATGGATCCATGCAGCGTGAAAACGTGTCTATGTTGTCCCCATGGATACGACTTCGCTTACTTTCGGAATGGGAAATTATAAATGCCGTTTTACAGTTTCACTCAAAGTCATCTGCGTCTAAGTTCATCGACGAGGTTTGTTGGCGTACTTATTGGAAAGGCTGGCTAGAGTTAAGGCCCTCGGTTTGGGAGGATTATCTAGTAGAATTAGCTAAGGATCGAGAACGCTGCGAAAAAAATATAGGCTACATTCAGATGATTGAGGCACGTAGCGGTATACCCGCAATGGATGCTTGGACTAGTGAGTTGATCGAGACTGGATACCTACATAACCACGCTCGTATGTGGTATGCTAGTATCTGGGTTCACACACTCAAGTTACCTTGGACGCTAGGCGCGGAATTTTTTTTAAGACACTTACTCGATGGTGATGTCGCCTCTAATACACTAAGCTGGCGCTGGGTGGCAGGGCTTCACACTTTAGGTAAATTTTACCTAGCGCAAAAATCAAACATTTGTAAATTCACAGCGGGACGTCTTGAAGTTAATATACCTTTAGCAACTGAGTCGGCGCTGGTTGAGACTAGTCACAGAGTCGTTACACCCAAAAGATTACCAAGCTATGATAAGGCAATCCCCAATTGCCGCATCGGCCTACTTGTACACGAAGAGGACCTGTCGGCAGTAAATTGGCTGTCCGATGGATGTGAATTAGTTGCAGTCGCAGGTCTGCTTTCATCTGCTGCCTATCGGAAATATGGTATTGAAGAAAGAGTGATAAAATTCCGCTCTGACTGCATGCGTTCTGCGTTACCAAAAAAAGCAGAAATATTTATTTGCCCTAACAAATTCGCCGAATGGGCTCATATTCAAAACTTAGATGCAGTCCTAATGGCTGAAGTCCCCGTTGGTATCTGTAAAGATGTAATTTCAGATTTGGAGTCTTCGCTCGCCCCATATGAGATTAAAATTATCAAACGACGTCATTGGTGGGATACTCATTTTTATCCAGCGGCGCGTGCGGGGTTTTTTAATTTCAAAAAATCGATACCTTCAGCGCTTGCTAAACTTAAGCAAACATGAGCTATTCTATGAAAGAAATTTACAAAAATTCTATGCTAGGTTCACTTGCTGCCGATGCACTATCCATGCCAGTACACTGGTATTACGACACTCAAAAGCTAGATCGTGACTATGGCCGACTGACTGGCTACGTGGCGCCTCAAAATCCACATAGCGACAGCATCCTTTGGCGCTCACGCTACATCCCTCGCAACGCGCGGGGTAACATACTGCACGACCAAATCAAATATTGGGGCCAACGCGAAATCCACTATCATCAGTTCTTGGCTGCGGGAGAAAACACGATTAACTATCAATTAGGCAAAGAACTTTACCTGACTATACTTGAATATGGTGTCTACGATTCTGACAAATGGCTGGAGCGCTATATTAAGCGCATGCTCGATGGCGGATGGCATAAGGACACCTATCTAGAAGAATATCACAGGGCTTTTTTTGATAACTATGCCAAAGGCTTAGCTCCTATAGATTGTGGGATTGACGATCTTCATATAGGTGGACTCAGTCATGTACCCTGTCTTTTATCAGGACTTACTGAAATAGGCGTGGTCGATCTCGATGAGCAATTATTGCAGGTGGAAAAGCACGTTCGATTGACGCATCGTAACCAACATGTGAGCGATGCCGCCGCAGCAATGACTCATATCCTTTATTCTCTTAGAGAAGGCCTTGACCTGCGAAAGGCACTGGACAGCCATGCGAAACCTTGGGCGTCTGCAGGGCAGTTTGACACATGGACCCATTTTTCAGATAGGACTGTCATCGGGCGCCAGCTCACGATGGCTTGCTACTTGCCTGAATCATTCACTGCGAGTCTCTATTTGTGTTGGAAATACGCGGAAGACTTTAGCGCAGGTATCATAGCGAATGCACATTGTGGCGGCGATAATTGCCATCGCGGTGCAGTGGTTGGCGCATTACTTGGTGCGGCCAATGGCGTGCCGAAAAAATGGATAAAGGGTTTAATTAAAGTTCCTTTCTGACCTAAAAACTAGTCATTGTTCTTTGGACTCAGCTAACGCTAATTTCTCTAATATACGGTCTTTGAGTCATTAAACACTCTCTTCACGCGCAGCCTTCGGCAATCGTACAACGTTACGAATTGCATTTTTAGTGACAATGTTACCACCTGTGCCGCGACCCCGCACGGAAAAGTCCACAAAGCGCACTACTTCTTCAATTTTGCGAAGTCTCGGTGCCGGTTTGAGATTGACCTTCACCGCGTCAGGTTCGCCATTTTCAGTTGGATAGCATGAGATATAGAAAACACGTGAGCCGGGCTTACCTTTGGTCAAATCGTATTCTTTATCGCGCGTGACGCCTCCAATAGTGAAGTGCTTGGCTAGAGTCGGGCCCGTTCTTCCGTCGCGATATACCATGCAATAGGTCAATGCGTTGGCTTCAGCGCGATTGAAGACATCGATGTGTAAAATATTCTTACCGAAGAACGCTTTATCGCTAACCTTACTGACGATGAGTTTGCCCTCTTGGTTAATCGCTAGGACGTCGTCGAGGTTCGAGCACTTACAGACGGCTTCGTCCTTCTTCATGCTTGTGCCTGCAAAGCCTTCCTTTTTATCCACGTAAAGGGTCTCGTTGGCGATGACAACGTCTTGAGCGACCACTTTTTTGAAGGATGACAGTTCGGTCTTACGCTCGCGACCCTTACCGTATTGCTTTTTAAGATCGGTAAACCATTTGATGGCATACTTTGTTAGGTATTTGAGATTCTTTTGGGTCGCCTCGATGTCTTCTTCAAGGCTATTGATTTGTTCATCGGCACGAAAGGTATCGAACTTAGAGATGCGCTTAATCTTGATTTCGAGCAAGCGAAGTAGGTCATCTCTAGTTATTTGACGCTTAAAAATCTTTTTGTAGGGCTTGAGACCTTCATCTACCGTGGCAATAACGGCTTCCCAAGTCTCTTCTTCTTCGATCCTGCGGTAGATGCGTTTCTCGATGAAGATCTTCTCGAGAGAACTGAAGTGCCACTTCTCCTCAAGTTCCTTGAGTTGGATTTCGAGTTCGAGCTGGAGAAGGTCACGCGTTTTCTCAGTTGCTAGATAGAGCAAATCTTGCGCAGAAAAGAAATGCGGCTTCTCATTTTCGATTACGCAGATGTTAGTCGAGACTGAGAGTTCACAATCGGTAAAGGCGTAGAGAGCTTGCTCCACCGTATTAGGATCGGATCCGGACGGCAGATAAACGAGGATTTCTACGAGGTCAGCGGTGTTATCCTCTACGCGCTGAATCTTGATTTTACCCTTTTCGTTGGCCGAGATGATTGAGTCGATCAGGCTGGTCGTAGTTTTGCCAAAGGGCAACTCGGTGATAGCGAGTACGTTTTTCTTGCGAGCTATGATCCTTGCGCGAACTTTTACGCGACCACCACGTCTGCCGTTATTATATTCGGAGATGTCAGCGATACCGCCACTAGGAAAGTCAGGCACAAGTTCGGGTTTCTTTTTTCGAAGTAGCGCGATGCAGCCATCGAGTAGCTCGATGAAATTGTGAGGTAAAATCTTACAGGAAAGCCCCACTGCGATGCCTTCAGCACCTTGAGCGAGGAGGAGTGGGAATTTAACAGGGAGTGTGTCGGGCTCTTTATTACGACCGTCATATGAGGACAACCAATTTGTCGTCTTAGGATTAAATACTACATCCAAAGCAAACTTAGAAAGGCGGGCTTCAATGTAGCGAGAGGCAGCAGCAGAGTCACCTGTTAAGGTGTTACCCCAGTTACCCTGCATATCGATCAGTAATTCTTTTTGGCCTAGCTGTACCATGGCGTCGGCAATTGAGGCATCACCGTGAGGGTGATACTTCATTGTGTTTCCGATCACATTGGCCACCTTATTGTAACGACCATCTTCCAACTCATGCATAGAGTGGAGGATTCGGCGTTGAACGGGCTTAAGGCCGTCATTCGCATGGGGTACTGCACGTTCTAGAATGACATAGCTTGCGTAATCTAGGAACCAGTCGCTGAACATCTCGTCGACATGTCCAGAGTCCGTCTTAAGCGCAAAAATGTCATCGTTTGAGAGAGGCTTTGTCTGGCCAGACTGGGAAGCTTCGTCGAACTCGAGTTCAAAGTTGTCTTTCTGGGGCGTCTTTTTACGTGGCATGGAGCGTTTCTAAGGTCTGAAAAGTGAAAATTCACATTTGAAAATTCAATATAATTAGAAAAATGAAAAAGGTAGAATAGCGGGTCTGACTCAAGGAGATTCGTTGAAGAATATATTTTCGGATGACAGAGGCTTTTTTCTTATCATTGGCATGCCCAGTGCTAAACTATATAAATGTCAAAGTTACCTTCATCACATACTTCCCATAAAGCACTACTTAAATGGGTCAAAAAGATGGTCTCCATGTGCGAACCAGAGGCTGTTCATTGGTGCGATGGTTCTCAAGAAGAGGCTGATTTAATTTTCGAGATGATGGTCGAGCGGAATATGTGTATCAAGCTCAACGAGGCAAAGCGGCCGAATAGCTACCTGTTCCGATCGAATCCTGCCGACGTGGCTAGGGTTGAATCTAAGACATTTATCTGTTCGCAGAGCAAAGATACTGCAGGGCCGACTAATAATTGGGAGGAACCGCGTGTCATGCGACGCAAACTGAAGCAACTATTCAAAGGCTGCATGCATGGACGCACAATGTATGTCATTCCATTTAGTATGGGCCCAATCGGTGGTCCGATCTCTAAGATTGGCGTCGAATTGACGGATTCGCCCTATGTGGTCGTCAATATGCGGATTATGGCACGGATAGGCACTCCTGTGCTCGACGTGCTCGGTTCGGATGGATTCTTCGTGCCTTGCTTACACTCAGTGGGATGCCCCTTGGATGAGGGTGTTGAAGATGTTGCTTGGCCTTGTAACCCCAAGGATACTTATATCGTTCACTTTCCAGAAGAGCGCACCATTGTCTCCTACGGTTCTGGCTACGGAGGCAACGCCCTGCTCGGCAAAAAGTGCCTCGCACTGCGCATCGCATCCACTCTCGCCCGCGATGAGGGATGGATGGCCGAACATATGCTCATTCTTGGAGTGGAAGAGCCGGATGGCACCAAGACTTATGTGACGGCGGCTTTTCCCAGTGCTTGCGGGAAGACGAACTTTGCCATGCTTATTCCGCCCCGAGAAATGAAGGGCTATAAGGTCACCTGCGTAGGCGACGATATCGCTTGGATCAAGCCAGGCAAGGATGGCTGTCTTTATGCGATCAATCCTGAGGCTGGTTTCTTTGGTGTTGCACCAGGAACATCCGAGGGTACGAATCCCAGTGCAATAGCTTCTTGCTCAAAAGATACTATTTTTACCAATGTCGCGCTCACTGACGACGGTGACATCTGGTGGGAGGGTATGACCGACGACGTACCCTCACATTTGATCGACTGGAAAGGCAAGGACTGGTCGCCTAGTAGCGAAACTCCCGCTGCGCACCCGAACAGTCGCTTTACTGCACCCGCCGCGAATTGCCCTGTAATGGACCTTGACTGGGAGAAGCCCGAGGGAGTGCGCGTCCATGCAATGATTTTTGGGGGTCGCCGCATGAAGGACGTGCCACTCGTTACGCAGTCATTTAATTGGGGTCACGGCGTTTATCTGGGTGCCACTACTGGCTCAGAGATCACAGCGGCATCTGAAGGTAATCTTGGCCAAATACGCCGTGATCCTATGGCGATGCTTCCTTTTTGTGGCTACCATATGGGCGACTACTTTAGTCACTGGATTAAAATGCAGCGAACGCTTAGCGAGACCCCACTTATTTTTAATGTGAACTGGTTCCGTAAGGATTCAGATGGAAAGTTTATGTGGCCTGGTTTTAGCGATAACATGCGACCACTACGCTGGATTGTTGAACGCGCTACAGGTCGTGCCGGAGCGATAGAAACGGCTATAGGTTGGATGCCTCGTTATGGTGATCTTGACTGGCGCGGTCTCGACATAAGTGAAGAGGATTTCAACGACATCATGCATATCGACCGTCAACGTGCTCGTATGCAGACGCTACCCCATGAAGAACTTTTTCTGAAGTTACATAGTAATCTACCCAAGGAAATGATCTTTCAGCGAGAGTTGCTAATTTCTAGGCTTTAGAATGAGTATGAAGGAAACCACGCTTGCCGGTCCGCAGAGACTCTAGTAGTGATCTGTGCAGGCAGAGTGTTCTCCTCAATTTTTATTTAGTCTCGGTTTCAGGACTAGGATATGTTGTGTGTATAATTACCATAATTAAAGTTGGAAATAAGCAGTTATATAGTTGAACTTGCTATTACCATGCCTCGCATTTACTTGTCACCGCCCGATATTAGCCCTCACGATCATGCGAGCGTAGATGCTGTATTGACTTCTAATTGGGTTGCTCCGGCTGGCCCCGCACTCAATTTATTCGAGTCGGCAGTCGCGGATCACGCCAATCGCCAGCACGCAGTTGCACTTAACTCAGGTACGGCCGCTCTTCATCTCGCCCTGCAAATACTAGGCGTTGGTCCAGGCGATGCTGTCATTTGCCCCACCCTTACTTTTGCTGCGAGTGCCAACCCAATCTGTTATCTTGGCGCAGAGCCGATTTTTGTCGATAGTGAGCCACGCACATGGAACATGGATCCGGTTCTCCTGCAGCAGGCTCTCGAGCAAGGCAACAATATCAAAGCTGTCATCGTCGTACATTTATACGGACAATGCGCCGAAATGAGAGCGATTCTCTCAATTTGTGAGCAATACAATATACCTGTAGTTGAAGACGCAGCCGAAGCACTCGGTGCAAACTACTGCGGAATCCCGGCGGGTTCAATGGGTGCCTATTCCTTCTTCTCTTTTAATGGCAACAAAATTATCACCACTTCTGGCGGTGGCATGCTACTTTCGAACGATGGTGAGGGCATCGAGCAGGCCCGCTACTTGGCCACTCAAGCTCGTGAAGCCGTAGTCCACTACGAGCACAAAGCAGTTGGCTATAATTATCGTATGAGTAATTTACTCGCAGGGCTTGGAAACAGCCAATTAGCGGATCTTCAGCGTCGTATTGACACTCGCCGCGCACACTTTGAGGCCTATTACGACGAGCTCGGATCGCTGCCAGGGATCGAGTTTATGCCTGTCGTGGATCCTGATGCCGCAAACTATTGGCTCACCTGCCTGACTGTAGACAGCGAAACTAGCGGTAGTTCACGTGAGGCGCTAATAGCTGCGTTGGAAGTAGCCGATATCGAAGCTCGTCCACTCTGGAAGCCGCTGCATCTTCAGCCTGTATTCAAAGACAAAATATGCTATGGCGGCGAACTGGCGGCAGGACTCTTCAAAAACGGCCTTTGCTTACCTAGTGGCTCTGGTATGCATCAATCCGAACGCGAAGCAGTGATTAAGACAATCAAAGATACTTTGTCTCTAGGTCGATCGCAATAATGAGTGGCAATATTACAGTTAAATATCTCAATCTTAGGACGCTCTCTCTGTTTGTTCTTTATGCCATTGTTTCACTTGCAAGCTACTGGATTGCCTACGAATTACGCTTCGATTTCAACATTCCAGAGCATCATGCGGTCGATCGTATCAATATGGTAGGCTGGGTGGTTGGCCTTCAGTTGATGCTGCTTTTAGCCAGTGGACAGTTTGACTCGGTCCTATCTTATTTCCGTTTACCAGACGTGTTTCGCTTGTTAGCTGGCCTTTCTTCAAACGCACTCATCCTGCTGTTAATGTGGTATGTTTATAAAGGAATAAACGTTCCCCCTCGCGCCGTCATCCTAAGCTACTTCTTAATCAGCTTCATGTCTATCGCATCCTTTCGAGTCCTGATGCGCATTAAATCCAGCAGGGACATCGAAGATTGGTTCGTGATGGACGCCTCTGAGAGCGTGATCATCATTGGTGCAGGTGAAGTCGGTGCCGGTCTTTGCTCTGACTTGATCAATAAGACTCGTCTTGGTATGCGTCCAGTCGCCTTTCTTGATGATGACGCTAATAAGATCGGTCGCTATGTTCACGGCGTTTTAGTTGCCGCCAAAGTCGATGAATTAGCCTCAGTAGCCGAGCGCTATAATACATCCAAGGTAGTCATAGCATTTCCATCAGCATCGACTAAACGTGTGCGCCATGTCGCCAATCTCGCCCGTGACGCAGGGCTTTCTGTCGAGACTGTGCCGGCCCTGACTGATCTCGTTAGTGGACGTGCTGAGTTCTCTCAACTTCGTCCAATCCAGCTCGAAGACCTCCTAGGTCGTGACGCGGTCAACCTTAACTCAGAAAGTATCCATACTATGCTTCACGGTAAACGTGTCATGGTTACAGGAGCAGGTGGCAGTATCGGTGGTGAATTGGTCGCTCAAATACTCGACTATTCGCCCGAAAGTTTGCTTTGTATTGATCAAGCGGAAATTGCTATTTTCAATCTCCAGCAGAATGTTTTAAAAGTAAAAGCTACGACTAAGACGCGAGTCACCACTCAAGTGCTCGACATTCTTAATGCCGAGCAACTAGAAAATACCTTTGCTAAAGATAAAACAGAAATCGTCTTTCACGCAGCTGCACATAAACACGTTAATTTAATGGAAACTCAGCCTGCCGAGGCACTGAGTAATAATTTCTTTGCCACCCAGCAACTCGCGCGCATTGCCAGCCAGTGCAAAGTCGAGCGTTTCATCTTAATTTCTACTGATAAGGCAATTAACCCGTCCAGTGTGATGGGCGCGAGCAAACGGCTGGCTGAACTTTCACTGATTGCGCAACAGAATGCAGATGCCAACACCACGAAGTTCATGGCTGTTCGCTTTGGTAACGTACTTGGTTCATCTGGAAGTGTTGTTACCATCTTTCGTCACCAAATCGCATCAGGTGGACCAGTGACGGTGACTGACCCTAATGTCACTCGCTTTTTTATGACGGTTGAAGAAGCCGTTGGCCTCGTCTTGCAGTCAGCCACGGAAGGTGATGGCGGCGACATTCTTGTGCTAGACATGGGAGATCCTGTTAAAATCATCGATATAGCACGTCAAATGATCGCCTTGAGCGGTCTTCGAGAGGGCACTGATATAGACATTGAGCTTACAGGCCTTCAGGCCGGTGAAAAATTATTTGAAGAAGTGCAGCATCTCAGTGAAACATTACAAGCCACAGAGCATCCTAGCGTCATGCGCTTTGTCGCCTTGAATGATTCGCAAATCAATATGAGCCTAATCTCTCAAGATTTAGAATCTGCGATGTTCGATGCGGATGTAGCAGCCATAAAAGACACCATAAAAAAACATATTCCCGAATACACGCCTTCGGTATAAGTTTGGATTCCAGATGTTATGCGGGCGAGATCCTTCAGCTGTTCCTATGCAGTCGCATCAATAGCTCTTGTAAATTATACGACAGGAGAGTCATCGCGCCCCTCATCTCGATCTACGAGCGTATTGTTTGATACAGGTGATGGTCGCTTAAATACCTCCATCTTTTTTTTATAATAGAGCACTGCGGCTTGCCAAATGATCCTTGGCATACTGTTTAGTGCAGTATCAAAGGGATGTAGTAATACATATCGAAAAATACTTCTATTCGTTACGGATTGCCCTTGTCCCTGTATCCAAGTTTTCATGATACAGGTGTCATTCTGATAGAGGTCAATGCCTAGAAAGATTTTATTTTCATCGATGTTAAAGGTAAATCGATACTCTCCAGACATGTCGTTGAAGGGGGATACGTGGAAGTCTTTCATACAGCGCGCCCTCCAAGTTTTATTGTTTATTTGTTCCAGCTCTTTAAGCGGATAAACATGCCGATCCCCAAAGGTATTATTGACCTCTGCTACGGCACAAAGTAATCGCTCCCCCTCCATACGCAAATGGAAGTTCACAGGATTAAAAGCATAGCCGAAATATTTAGGCGAGCTAACTAGTATTGTGCTCTGCCCAGGTTCTTTAATGGGCAGTAATCGATCCAGTTGCTCAATGATTGGCTCAGAGCTGCCATGTAAATAGTCACTATCATTTAAACGTAAAGGCTTTGCTTCGTTGTAGCCGAAAATAGATGCCTGCGCATCGATATCCTTTAGTTCAGCCAGGTCAAATCCGAAGAAGCTCATTGGGTAGCTGAATTTGTGTGACTTCGGGCTAAACCTCTCGTGCACGACAACACCGCGAAATATTTGCGAATTTAAAATCATGCGATGAAAAAGTGTTGTATCGCTAGATGCTCCAAAATTACGTGACAAACCATGACTGCTTAATTCCTCTTTAATATCACAGTTCGATTCCAAATCCTCGGGCAACTTCGACTGCAGAGCGAACGGCATCTTCGTGAAAGCCATAGCCAAAATAGCTTCCGCAAAACCAAGTGTTCTGTCTTCCGTTATTAAGGCGAAGTTTGTCTTGCGTATCCATCGATTCAAAGGAGTAGAGCGGATGCGTTAGTGTCGTTCGGTTGATCACACTCGCCTCAGGTATCTCAATGCCTGGGTTGAGTGTCACGATGTAATCACTCTGTGTCTGGAGGTTCTGCAAGCGGTTCATATAATAACTCACTGAAACTGGACGTGCGTCCGATTGACCTGGTTCTCTTATAAAGTTCCACGATGCCCAGAGTTTACGATCAGGCGGTAGATGCGTTGGACTCGTGTGTAGAACTATTTCATTCGGCTGGTAGCGCCATGGGGAGAGCAGCTTTTCTTCATTCTCGCAGGGGTCTATCAGTAACTTGAGCGCCTCATCTGCATGAGCACCGATTACCACATGATCGAATTCCAGTGATTTACCCTCGTGCGTGACTAATGTAACACCATCGTCGTGTCGGCGTATGCCTGCAGGCGCGGCATTCAGACTCGGCGCGTTTTCAAACTGGCTGAGCATTGCTGTTACATAGCTGCGGCTACCTCCCTTAATAAACTTCCATTGAGGACGATTTGTTAGGCGCAGCAAACCATGGTTTTCCAAAAAGTGTAAGTAGGGTTGCGCAGGAAAACGATGCATCTCTTCGATTGGTGAAGACCATATGGCTGCACCCATTGGATAAAGGTAATTATTCAAGAAGGCCTGGCCAAAGCGTCGTTTCTTACAGTAAATACCTAGGCTCTTGCCTTCGAGATAGCCACTATTCAGATCTCTATATCCGATTCGCGCGAAACGCATAAGATCCCAGACAAAGCTTATGTGCTTCTGCTTAAAGTAATAGCTAACTGACGGAAAGAGTGTCTTCAGACTATTGCCCGCGTAGCTATAATCTGTTTGATGATCGTAAAAGCTAAACGTCATCGAGCTATCTTCGACCACTACGCCGAGCTGCTCTAATACCTTGGTAAATAGAGGATAGTTACGATGATTCATTACTATGAATCCAGTATCAACGAATGTCCCCGAATCCGCACCGTTTGGGACTTTGAGAGTGCGCGTGTGCCCGCCAGCGTAGTCGTTTTTCTCAAATAGGTGCACATCGTGTTTACGCCCGAGCAACCAGGCAGCCGTCAGTCCAGCTACGCCGCAGCCGACAACAGCTATCTTCAGAGGTTTATCATATCCAGACATTGCTTATTACGGCTTGGCGAAGAGGTAATGCATTACAGGCCATTCTTCACCATCATTGAATGCGAAGAGCTCCGAGCAGGCCATGTAAAAAATGCGCCAACGTTGCACCCATATTTTCGCATCTTTTTTACCATAGCACTTATGGAAGATTTCTAACACAGCATCTGCATTCTGATCCTGCTTTTTCAACCATGCTTCTAGAGTGCGACTGTAGTGCTTGCCGTTCACCGTCCAGCGAGCCTCTTCTACCAATGTCTCTGCAGCGGTCGGTAGCAAGTCAGCTGAAGGCATGATGCCACCCGTGAAAAAATATTGCGACATCCAGTCCTTCGCACTCTTGGCTTCAAATAAATAGCTGTGCTCTTTGTGAGTAAAGATATGGACGAATAGCTTACCACTCGGGTTCAACCAGTCAGCGATCAGCCCTAATAATGCGCGGTGATTACGAACATGCTCAAACATTTCAACCGATACGACTCTATCGAAGCATCCTGCGGGTTCGAAATCGTTAATGTCGCAAGTCACGACCTCAATATTCGTCAGCTGACGTTTCACCGCTTGAGACTTTATGTACTCACGCTGGCTGTTTGAATTACTAACTGCGACGATCTGACTGCTTGGATAATTGGTTGCCATCCAAAGGGACAGTGAACCCCAGCCACAACCAATTTCTAAGATTCTTTGCCCGTCAATCAGCTCAGCGCGCTGACAAGTGCGCTCCAGCATGGCGGCCTCCGACTCGTCAAGACTCTCTGATCCTATTGGCCAAAGACCGCTGCTATATTTCAAATGTTTACCCAAAACAGTCTGGAAATAGGCTGTAGGGATCTCGTAGTGCTGCTCATTGGCAGCACGGGTATCAACCGCTAATGAGCTCGATTCGAGTTCGGCAATCCACTCGTATTGTGTCATCGATTCAAGTTGTATTTGATCTAGACGATCTTGCAGGAGCTTGCGTATGCCATACCGTATTATTGTATCTGTGGCAAAGCCACGTTCTGCTAGTTGAATTCCAATACTCATCATTAAGTTGTATAATTTAAACGCCATACTAGAAGCGATCCTTACTCGCGTGTGTAAGGTTTTCAATCATCTCACGGTTGTTTTAGTGTTCACAATTTGCTAACTTCAAACTTAGACCATCACTTTCATCGCTTTCAGCCTAACATTTGTTCGACCCCACCCTTTATGCACACACAGACCATTCCTGACACACGCTACTTGCAAGCCCTCACTCAATCTGAGTCAAACCTTCTCGGGTCGCCCCAACCTGGTTCGCAAGCAGAGACTGCTATGCTTGAACGAGTGAATTCGCTATACAGCGACTACACTTACGAGAATCTCTCAGAAAACTTGACGAAAGTTTACGCAGAGAAGACCTATTTCCGGGACGCCTTTAAGCAGTTCGAAAGTGCTGAAGCCATCCGCGAATACATGCTCGACGGGCTAAAGCCACTCGAGGGTGCTGAATTCGTCTTTAACCGTACAGCTAGAAGCGGCAGCGATTACTACTTAGACTGGACAATGCGCTTAGATTTTAAAAAGACCCCTACTGGCACTTGGGAAGAGTCCATCGGTATGACCCACATGCGCTTCAACTCGGATGGAATGGTCATCTTCCATCAAGACTACTGGGATCCCACCGATATTGTCTACCGTCGCATCCCCATTGCCAAACAGCTAATCGCCTTCGTTAAGGGCAAAATGTGAGTTCGGTTTGAGGCTGTGCAACAAAAAAAGGCCGCCCTTACGGACGACCCTAAAATGGTGGTGAGAGCCGGATTCGAACCAGCGAACTCATAGAGAACAGATTTACAGTCTGCGTGCTTTAGCCACTTGCATATCTCACCAAAAAGTTGAGAAGTCGTGGACTGTAGGTCCCAATCGCACGATGCCAAGTAGTTTTTTGAATATTATTCTGTATCACTCGGGGTGCCTTTTGTCGAAAATACTTGGCTACATACTCGCTGCACAGCTTTTGGCTATGCCCAAAAGCCACCAAGGACCGTGATCCTTTCAGACTAAGCAAATTGTTTCGTTGAGTGCTTATGAGAACAACTTCTGTGTCCTAAAACTAAATCTACAAAAGACTACGTCCTTAGGTGTGATTATGGCGTCAAAAAATTAAACACGAAATCTGCAAAATAGGCGTCCACATAAAGGTGGAAACCCAGAAAGTATATTAAGCCGGCAACGGCAAGCATGGGGCCGAAAGGAACATGCGTTCCAAAGGGAACATCTTCTTCCTCCGCACCATCCACCTTAGGTAAATTCTCCTCTTCAGTCTTTTTCTTAGCCGACTTATTTCTGCTACACAATCGACTTATGAGTAAAATAGGCAACAACACGACAGTGCCCATTAACGCACCCCCAAACATTGAGAAAACAGCACCTTGCCAGCCGCAAAAAGCACCAATAAAGCCAACAAACTTCACGTCGCCCTCTCCCATTGCAGGTTTACGAAAGATAATCTCACCGAGCACCGCGATCCAATAAACCAAGCCTGCACCGATCAGTGCGCCGATAATGGCGCTCACACCTGAATGGATATTTGAAACTAAGGGCAAGCCCTCTAGCCCATGAAGTGAAGGAAAAATAAAGGATAGAATCACGCCGATAACCATGCCTCCAATCGAGAATCGATCAGGTATAATCATATGATCCAGATCAATGAAAGTTGCGCAGATCAAGAAAGCCACAAATAGCATTCCAATGATTGCCACGATGGGCGAGTAGATCGTCCATACCCAAAAGAAAAGTATTGCGGTGAGTAACTCAATCGCTGGGTAGCGTATGCTAAACCTCTCTTCACAACAATTCGCTCTTCCACGAAGAATAATCCACGTGAAAATCGGAATGTTATGATAAAACGGGATCGGTCGGCCGCATGCACAACTTGATCCTGGGAATATGATCGATCGGCCCACAGGGATACGATAAATACACACATTTAGAAAACTGCCTGTCACCGCACCAAAAACCGCTGCTAAACTAGCAAAAAACCAAGGAAAGTCCTCGTTAATAAATTCAAAAGTCTCAAACATAGGAAGTCCTGTAGAAAAAGGATGAAATGGTCTTTTGTCGTATTTATATTTGGTCGCTCTTGAAAGCTCAAAGCTAAAAAGAGCAATTAGCAGGTATGAGATTGGAACTACTATCGGAAGATCAACTGTTTGTGCTCCAGTAATTATTTCTTAAGTAACTAATCAATAACAAATTAAATCCAATTAATCGGCTCTAACTTATTTTGCCTAATGCGACTACCCGACAAGGTCTTCATTGCATAAAAAAACGCGTGCAAGTTACGCAGAGATATCTACCATTTATGATAAGATGTCAGCAGATATATTGCGTAATCCAGGAGGCTTTAAGCCTGTCATTCAATTTTCGATTCATGCTGACAATAAGGTTGGGCGGCTAAACGAGATTATTGGCCTGTTCTCGGTGCACGAAGTCCACATCATGGCTCTCTCGATTCTCGATACGACTGATAGCTCAATTATTCGGCTGATCGTCGATTACCCTGAAGAGGCGCAAAAACTCTTGATTGAGCACCAGTTTTCCTACGTTCAAAGTGAACTCACCGCAGTCGAACTGGATAGCGAAGATCAGATTAAGATTATTACTTGTGCCCTCGTGCAGGCAGAAATCAATATACACTACATCTACCCATTCCTTATTCGTCCTAATGGACGCTACGCGCTGGCCATCAGTCTAGAGGATAACGAACTCGCTGCTGATACCTTAAGGCGCAGCCAGCTAAACGTGATTGGGCAAGACGACATTGCACGCTGATCATGAAATTGTAATAGCTTGCGATCACCATTGCGATTTCCAGATAGCCAAAGTTTTTCAGCTTTTGCATGCCAGCATCGACATCCTGTTACCTTCCTGTAAGCAGGTGAAACTTTATGCTTTCTACAGCGATTTAAGTTCAAGCAGTATTTCCCGCTGTGAATACAATCCATAAATATATAATAACATGAATGCTCAATCTCTACTCCTTTTCGTCTTATCCGCAGCTATACTCCCTTTGCTAATTCAAGCAAAGCCTGACGGCGCTCAGCGCGATGGAGACAATGCCAGGCAGCTTCCTAGCATTGAACAGGTTTTTGCGCGTCTAGATGCCAATGCGAGTGGCGGTATATCTGTAGATGAAGCCGAAGGCCCGCTAGAAGGACATTTCGACCAGATTGATACAGATGGTAATGGCGAGATTACTGGTGCAGAGCTCAAAGCATCACGAGCTAAGCGCTTCGTGCGCGGTATAGAAATGCGTGAAAGAATAAAAGCTGCTGACGCCGACGGCAATGGAGCTATTTCTAACAACGAAGCCAATGAAGCTAGACTCAATAAACTCATCGAGCATTTCGACAAGATCGATAGCGACGGTGACGGTGAAATTACCAAGAAAGAATTGAAGAATCTCAGCAAGAAGCACAAGTCGAAGTAATTAACAGGTTTTTTGAAGAAACCTCTTATCGGCCCGAACAGAAATGCTCGGGCTTTTTCTTTGCAAGTCAGCTAAGACCCTATTTCGTATTATGCTTATCTCTTAGAGCTATGTTCGATATAGCTGCGCATCTTCTATTAGTTATCTCGAAAACTGATATCCGGCATACCTTTCAAAATGATCACAATTAATCAAGTCACCCATAACTTCGGCAAGAAGGTTCTTTTCAACAAGATCAACTGTGTCATTAACGCGCATGATCGCATCGCTCTCGTAGGCTCAAACGGATCGGGTAAAACTACCCTGCTCCGCATGCTCATGGGTGAGCTCGATAGCGATGGTGGCTCTATCGATAAAGCTGGCTATGTTAGTGTTGGTTACCTGCCTCAAGACGGTATCTCAGTTTCAGGAAAAACTCTTTTTGCGGAAGCAGAAAGTGCATTTGGCGATATTCTAGAGCTACAGAAAAATCTTGAGAAAGCCGAAGAGGAGATGCTCGAAATGGATACCTCAGCGGATGAATACTACGACCTGATAGATTTAATGGGAGAATGGGAGCAGCAACTCGAAGATCATGAGCCTACCAAAATGAAGTCTCGGATCGAACGCATTCTTCTCGGCATGGGCTTTAACGAGAGCGACTTTGAGCGAGACACTGGAGAGTTTTCAGGCGGCTGGCAGATGCGTATCGCATTAGCCAAACTTCTCTTGCAGAATCCATCGCTGATCATACTCGACGAGCCGACCAATCATTTGGACATCGTCTCTCAGCACTGGGTCGAGCAATACCTCAAACACTACCAAGGCGCACTCATCGTGATCTCCCACGATCGGGCCTTCCTCGATGAGGTGACTAACCGCACTCTGGAGCTCAAGCTCGGCAACTTAACCACTTTTAAAGGTAACTACAGCTACTACGTAGACGAGAGTGACAAGCGCCTTGAAACTCTACGTAAAGCCTATGCAAATCAGCAAAAGGAGATCAAGGAAGTCAAGGACTGGATCAACCGTTTCCGTTCTAATGTGAAAAAGGCCAGTATGGTCCAGAGCCGGATCAAGGCCCTCGAAAAGATGGAATTGATTTCCATTCCGCGCGACGAGAAGAAGATGTTTTTTCGTTTCCCAAAATCTCCTCCTGCTAGTGCAAAAGTAATCACGATTAGTGATCTGCATAAAGCCTATGGGGACAATGTCATCTTTGATGGTCTTGACCTACGCATCGACAAAGGCGACCGTATCGCGGTAGTCGGTGTCAATGGCGCGGGTAAGTCCACCTTAGCCCGTATTATGGCAGGCACCGAACCCTACCAAAGCGGCGAAGTCGAAAAAGGCATCAACACGGTACTCGGCTACTTCGCCCAGTCACAGGCTGACGAACTCGACCCTAACAACAGCGTTCTTGAGGAGGTCGAAAAAGCTGCCGTTGGCAATGATGATGCTAATCCACGCGGCGCACTCGGTGCTCTCCTCTTCTCTGGGGATGAAGCCCTCAAGAAGACTTCAGTCCTCTCTGGTGGCGAGAAGAACCGCGTCGCACTAGCTAAAATGCTCATGCACCCAGCCAACTGTATGGTTTTGGACGAACCAACTAATCATTTGGACATAAAATCAAAGGAAGTCCTCCAGGAGGCGATTAATCTCTATGAAGGCACCGTAATTCTAGTGAGTCACGACCGTGCCTTCCTTGACGGCGTAGTGAATAAAGTGCTCGAAGTGTCCCCTGGTAGCACCCGAATGCTCACTTGTAACGTATCTGAATACATCCAACGGCTCGAGCAAGAGACAGCAGAAAAGCTAGACGGATAATTGTCGCACCGAATTTCACCTTTAGACTAAGCTAGATCGTGTGATTTAGATGCCTAGGCTTTAGCACTTTTTTCAGTTTCGGCAAACTCTCCGAGATGACGAAATTTTGTATATCGATCTTCCAACAGCTTCTTGGTGCTCTTCTTTTTAAGCTTAGCCAGTGAGTCAACGATAGCATCTTTCAGCGCCTTAGCTGCTAAATCGAAATCGCGATGTGCGCCTCCCATCGGTTCAGAGATCACACGATCGACGACACCAAACTTCTGTAAATACTCAGGGCTAAACTTGAGTGCATCGGCTGCCTGAGGTGCCGCCGCACGATCTTTCCAGAGGATCGCCGCGCAACCCTCAGGTGAAATTACTGAATAGTAGCCGTTTTCCAAAATCATGACCTCGTCGGCTACGGCCATGCCAAGCGCACCGCCACTACCGCCCTCACCGATCACGATGGACACGATGGGGACTTTGATAGCACTCATATCACGGATATTCACCGCGATGGCTTCAGCCACATGGCGCTCTTCAGCTCCGATTCCTGGGTAGGCACCGGGTGTATCGATCAAAGTGACCACAGGCATAGCAAACTTTTCTGCCATTTCCATCAAGCGCATCGCCTTGCGGTAGCCTTCAGGGTGTGGACAGCCAAAATTACGCTTCAAATTATCACGAGTGTTGCGACCTTTCTGCTGGCCGAGCACCATTACAGGTTGTCCGTCGAGGAAAGCAGGGCCACCCACAATGGCAGCATCCTCTCGGAAGCGACGGTCACCATGGAGCTCCTCGAAATCGGTAAAAATCAGATTGATGTAATCAAGAGAATAAGGGCGTTTTGGGTGCCTCGAGAGCTGCACTCGCTGCCAAGCGGTCAAATTGGAGTAAATATCCTCTTTAATTTTTTCGATCTTGGTTTCGATCGCCACAATTTCACTCGACACGTCCACCTTCGACTCCTGCGAGACTTGGTTTAATGTAATTAATTGTTTCTCAAGCTCACGTAAGGGCTTTTCAAATTCCAGCGTGTAGGTGACATCTTCCATGTAATTATGGATTTAGGTGGCTAGATTCGGGGCTGTCAATGCCACTAAATGCCGTCATTTTGTGGGGGTGACTTGAGTTCATCTTTCCAGCCTAGCATACGTGCCTGTGCGCCAAAATATTCTGCCTTATCCTTGTCACCACGCTCGACCCAGATACGGGAAAGGCTAGTATTAATATGAATGTCGCTAGGGCAAAGCTCGAGTGCCCGCTCGCCTGTTTGGAGTGCGGCGTCATAATCACCCTCTGAAAAATAGATTTCGGTCAAAGCATGTAAAACACCGAAGGACTCGGGATGAGTTTCTTTGAGTTGAGAAAGTTTTGCGATAGCCGCCCCACTCTCACCGAGGGTGAAGTCGAGAGTGGCATCGTCGATCTGGTCCTGAAGAGAAGTGTCGCTCATAGTCGCTTTTGTGTTGCTCTGTTAGTAAGCCTGCTTTGTGTGCTTTAAGAGATATCCTACTTATGCCTGACCCGCAAATCGAAAAACTCCTAATTGTTCAAGACCGCGACGTCGTGCTCCAAAAGATAGAGCAAGAGCTCGCTCGTATTCCCCAGGAGAGGAGCGCGCTCGAGGGGCACATTACTGCCGAAGAGGCCAACATTGAAGCGGCTAGCCATGCACTCAAAGAGAAAGAGGTCGAGCGCAGCGAACTTGATACTGAGATCAAGAAAAAGGAGGAAACTATAGCGCGTTTTCGTACACAGCAACTAGAGGTTAAAAAGAACGACGAGTATCGCGCCCTCACCCACCAGATCGAGCAAACTAAGCAAGAGATCTCTGATCTCGAAGAGCGCGGAATCGAACTGTTGATCGAAATCGATGAAAGCTCTGAAACTTTTCAAGACGAAAAAAGCACGATAGAAGCCAGGATCGTGGAAGAGAGAAAGCAGATTACCTTGCTCAGCGAAAGGGAAGAAAATCTAATAGCTTCGATTGATGAGGCCAAGGCATTACTCAAAGACGCGCGATCCGTCGTTGAAGAGCAATACGTGAGTCACTACGACCGCGTGAAGAAACTTTCTAAGCGTCCGCCCTATGTAGCCAAGGTCGAAGCACACAAATGCGAGAGTTGCCACTTACGTGTCTCGAATGAGGTCAACAGTAGCGCCCCTGTTGCGGGCGAACCACATTTTTGCGATCAGTGCGCCTGTATGGTCTATGCCTAGCGGTAGGATGTAAGTAACAAAAAAACGCCTCGCAAACATAGAGATGTAGAGCGAAGCGCTAAAATGCTGGTACACCTGAAGGGACTTGAACCCCTAACCTCCTGATTCGTAGTCAGGCGCTCTATCCAATTGAGCTACAGGTGCATTTGAGAAATGCGGGATAAAGACAAAGCTAGGCACGCAATTCAAGCAGAAGTTTCAAAAAAGTAAGCTTTCTCGTCAAGCTGCCGAGAAGCGCACGACATAAACCATAATCGCTGCAATCGCACTCAGTGCAATGAGCAGGCACCAGAGTAGCATGGCAAGCTGTGGCTTACGATTGATGAGAACGATGAGCCCGCCCAATAGTAGCCATATTACGAATTTAACCAGAATCCAAGTTTCGGTATAATTGTAGCCTAACTTTGCGACTAGACCAAAGCCAGCTACCAGAATCAATAATAGGCCAATGCCACTCGTTATAGAACCAAGCTTGCGCACCGAGACATTTTCTGGTGCTATCATGCTGCGAGCGAGTAAAGCACCATAACCGAGGAAAACCATAGAAATGCCGACAATATGAAGAACTTGGTAGAAATTAGGGTCCATATTTACAAGTTAAACCAAAGTTTAGAAAATGGAAGTCTCTTTTTGTTAGCGTGCATTGCTTTAGCAAGGTCATCAAAGACTATCAACGATTCCCGTAAAGAAAAAGCCCGACAGATATCTGCCGGGCTTTAAAATGATCACAGATCAAGAAGCTAGACCGCCTTTGGTATTTGCGCGGGTATATCAATTAAATGAGTATCCTTACGTCTGACCTTATTCAAGCGAGAGCGACGGCGCAACATGCGGTCGAGCTTTTGCACTAGGTCATCGATTGATTTGTAAAGATCGTCGGTGTCTGCGGATGCAAAGTGGTCGTTTCCCCTGACCTCGAGTTGTCCTTTAGCAATAAATTCTCTCTGGTGGGTGGACTGATGGTGGTCATATTCTAGCTCTACGCGCATCCGTATGATGTGATCGTCGTGCTCGAAGAGTTTATCCGCTTTTTCGTGAACCATATTTTTGATCGCCTCGGTTAATTCCATGTTCAAACCAGAGATGATAATGTCATGTTGCTTCATATATGTTTTTCCTTTTTTAGTGGTTCCAATTAACGGAGCCGATTGACCCCGCTGCTCCTCTAAAAGTGAGCATAAAAAAAGCCAATCCGTGAACACATGCTAAAAACATGAAGCAATTCGAATACTTCAAACGATTCTCCGTAATCATTATCACGGGTGGTTCCTCCGGGATTGGCTGCTCAATTATCAAAGCAATTTTAAATATAGTCCCTGACGCCCAGCTGTGCAACCTTTCTCGCTCGAAACCGGACATTTCTCTAAGGGAAAAGGGGCAACACTTCCCCGTCGATTTAAGTGATGCGCAGGCACTTGCTGAGGTCGCTGAGGTGCTTAAGGCTAAAATCGAGTTCGCCCCCGAGGGAGAGATCTTGCTAGTGAACAACAGCGGCTTTGGTGACTACGGCAGATTGCCCGATTTAGAAATACGTAAACAACTATCAATGATTGATTTGAATGTAAGGGCTGTGGTCGATTTAAGCGCGCGACTATTACCCGTAATACTGCCTAGAGGCGGTACTATCGTGACGATTGCATCCACCGCAGCCTTCCAGCCGACACCTTATTTAGCCACCTATGGCGCGACGAAAGCTTTTGTCCGGAACTGGTCACTCGCGCTTGGCGAAGACCTCCGCGGGACTAAAGTACGCACACTCGCGGTCTGCCCAGGTCCCACCCGCTCTAATTTCTTCAAAGCAGCTGGATTTGAGACCCCTCCCATGGATCAAGGCGCCAATCAGGGCCTCAATATGACATCAGATCAAGTGGCTGCTTACACCCTTCGCGCCATTGCCAAAGAGCGATCCCTCGTCGTAACTGGTTGGAAAAATCGCCTAATCAGCTTTTTCGGCAGTCAACTACCCCTCGTCGCTGTGACGCGAGTCGGTGCGATTATTCTTCGAAAGATGCGCCTCGAAAAACACAAAGCTGCGAAGTAATTTATTTCACGTTTTGCCACCATATATGAAAAATCCTTACGACGAAGAAGCCCCACTGGTTGACCTTGCAGATTTGCCGAGCTGGATCGTGCAAGAGGATGAGAATCTACTGATCATTAACAAGCCCGGTTGGTTAGTCTGCCATCCTTCCAAGAATGGTCCCATGTCGAGTCTAGTCGGCGTTGTGCGAGAATATACTGGAGTAGAGAAGCTACATTTAGTCGCCCGCCTGGACCGTGAGACAAGTGGCCTTGTCATCTTCGCAAAACGTCCCTCGGTCGCACGCAAATTTCAGATGGCGATCCAGAACCGCATCGTCAAGAAGTCCTACATTGCTCTCCTTGAGGGTGAATTCAGCGAACCTATCCACGTCGACCTTCCTATCGCTCGCCGACGTAAAGGAGGTGGCCCCGTGATCGTAAAATCCGAAGTCAGTGACGACCGCAGCGCTCAAGACGCCGTAACCGACTACATACCCCTAGTATCCAAAAATGGATTTACCCTTTGCCGCGTAGAGCCCAAGACTGGCCGCAAACATCAGATCCGTGTGCATGCCGAACACCTTCAACACCCAGTGGTCGGCGATAAAATCTACGGTCCAGATGAGACGCTCTACATCGAGTTCATTGAGAAGGGCTGGACAGAGCGACTCGCTACCGCCCTCCCCACACAGCGACAAGCGCTCCACTGCTACCGCTACGACTTTAAATTCTATGAAGGCAAGGTCAGTTTCACCGCGCCTCTGCAGGCAGACATCATAGACTTTTGCTTGAAGCACATGGGCCTGAACTCGGAAGAAATTAGCGATTTGTGTCCATAAGTTATATCGCGGTAGCCTTATTATTGAGCATACAAAAAAAGGCCCCGCTGCAGAAAAACTACAACGAGGTCTTTGTAAAAAAAACTAAGTCTTCTTAGTTCGTGCTAAGGCGCAGGAACAATTTATCAGCGCTCGTTGGATCTACAGATACTGAGTTACTCACTTCTGAGTTCCAGTTCTCTAAATCCGACGAGGATTCAATGCTGTAGTTCACATTAAACGTAGCGTCACTAGGTGAGCGTTCAATGTGGGCACTGGAGCGAAGGTTTTGAATAGCAGTGGAGTCTAGCCCATCCTGTCCATCTGCGCCATCAGCACCAGGGAAACCGCGAGGACCAGGAGCACCATCAGCGCCGGGAGCACCATCAGCGCCATCAGCACCATCAGCACCAGGGAGACCGCGAGGACCAGGAGTTAACTCAATAGTGTCAATCTGTGCCTGAAGCGAAATAATGTAGTTGTAAAGTGATGTATTGATGCCAGCTATAATAGTGGCATCGCCATCAAATAAGCCATCACTATCAGTGTCGGCTATATTTGGATCAAAGCCTGTATCATTGGCAGACACGAAAACACCAGTTCCGCTTTCAACACCATCGAGTAAGCCATCACTATCACTGTCGGCTGAATTTGGATCTGTGCCAGTGTTTGAAGCATCCACGAAGGTGCTGGTGTTCTTTTCAACACCATCGAGTAAGCCATCATCATCAGAGTCATCATCATTAGGATCAGTGCCCGTATCTGTGGCAGAGACCCATGTTCCAGTGTTAGTTTCGTAGTAGTCTACCACTCCATCACCGTCTGTGTCTGTTTCTAGGTCAGCCATTTCATACAGACCCATGGAATCAATCTTTACATTATTACTAGCAACCCAGCCGGATTGTGTTTTGAATACAATCTCGTTGAGTGAGGTGGCGCTAAAACCTTCAATTAAACCGCCTCTGATGGTAGGAAAATTATTTTCAGTCTTTGTAACATAAAATCCTGCGGTGTCGTTATCAAAATCAAATTCAACCATAGCGGTTGTCGGAAGATTTGGATCTACAAATTCATTGTTCATTACTTTATTTCGGTAGGTCCATACGGGATTACCATTAGCAGCAGTTCCAGTTCTGATTGTAGACTGGAACCGAACTCCTTGTGTACTGTGTCTTTCGAGCTTTAACGCCACAACACGGTCACTATTATTACCATTACCACTGTAAGCATCAAAAAGTAAGCTGCCACCAGCTAGATCGTTGTCAGCATCTAACCCCCTTGAGGAGATGTTTAAGACTAGGCGATACGTACCAGACGTTATTTCAGGGCTGCTGGTGGGATTACCGTTCTCATCTGTGCTTCCGTATTTCAAACGCGTCTTCCGGGTTATGGATCCATCTAGGCCAGTAATAACGAGATTACCGGAACCGTCTGTTAGTGCCTTGTTAGGTGTAGCAAAACCACCGTTATTCCACTTGCTCCCAATTTTACCCGTGTTAACAAAGCCAGGGGTGCTTCCAGCTGCGTTGTTTTCAAATGAGAGACCAGCGGCATCGTTGAATTCCCAAAGCTCTAGTGCGACGGGACTTAATACAATAACTGTTCTTGTCGATTCGGCAGTGTTACCAGCAGCATCTGTAACAGTGTAGGTTACAGTGTATGTGCCAGGTGCTCTATCAACAGCGCCCGATGTGACGATATTGTCAGTAATGTCAAAAGTAACACCATCTACAGTGTCAGTAGCAGTTGCTAAAGGGTCCGAGAAAGCTCTAGAAGTAGTTATTTTTAATGGGTTGGCTCCATTTAGTGAAATTACTGGATCAACAGTTTCGGGTTCAGAGACAATAACTGTTCTTGTCGCAGTGACCGTATTACCATCAGCATCTGTAACGCTGTAGTTTACAGTGTATGAGCCAACTGTAAAGGTATCAACAGCGTGCGTTGTCGTAACAGTAATGGAACCATCTTCATCGTCTTCAGCGGTAGCCCCATTGTCTGAGAATGTAGCTCCAACAGTTAGATTTATGGGATCGGCTCCATTTAATGTAATTACTGGAATTCCAGCATGCATGACTGAAGATATAAATCCAGCCGCAAGTGTATATAAGAGGTATTTATTCATAATAATTATTGGGATGTGGTGTGTAGACAATAGACCCACAAGTAAGGATTTTGTAAAGTATATACGCTTCAACATTTTGCAACACGAAATCATACAAAATACAAAAAAGTGAAAATAATCAAGTAACTGTAAATAATCTAAATTAACTAAATATATACCCTTCAATGCTTTAAACAGGTTGCATCGCTTATCGCTGGCTTCAATTTTCATCCCAAATGGGTGAAATTCTATGGGCACAGTAGATTAATAATCTCAAGTCGATTAGCATCGATTTCAATCATCCCAAAGACAGATTGAAAATGGTGGTGCATAGTAAAGTCGAAACCCTGTCCTATTTTATGCAATTGAGCCCGGAATTTCAAAGTAGGCTATAAGTAACCAGATGCCACTTTCGACAAAAATAAGAACTCGACGACTACCCACATAGACGCCCTACAGAGCGACCAGTTAAAGCAGGTCACCGACTAAAAAAGTATTAGTGCCGCTGTGGCTTCACCGTAAAGTCAGCTGGACCTGGATTTTCCAGATCAAGCGGATCGTCGAGCTCAGTTTGCAGCGTCTTGAAGTCTGCCATCAGGCTTTGCAACTTCGGCGCGTATTCGGGGTTGTTAGCTAGATCCTGCATTTCCTGCGGATCTTCTTTTAAATTATAGAGGCGCAGCACGTCGATAGTTGGATAGATGACCAGTTTGTAGCCATCCTTAATAATTGCCCGCTGAAGATTCTTTTTGTAAGCGCCGTAAATCGCATCGTAGTGTTCGACAGTCTCGTCTTCTAATAATGGTATTAGGCTCTTAAACTCGACCTGCTCCGGAAGATCAACGCCTGCGAGTTCCAGTGATGTCGGCATCACATCTTGCAAGTAAATAGGAGTGTCGATTTGCGCACCAGCTTCGACATCAGGGCCAAGGACCATGAAGGGGGGACGCAAGCTGTGCTCATACATATTTTGTTTGCCGATCAAACCATGACGGCCGACCGCTAGGCCATGGTCAGCGGTAAAGAAGATGTAGGTATTCTCACGCTGACCGCTCTTCTCGAGGGCATCTAGAATACGACCGATTTGCACATCCATGTGTGTAATGATGGCAAAGTATTCTTGGCGGTTCACCTTAATTGAATACTCGGTGCGCGGAAATGGAGCCAAACGCGCATCGCGCAAACCTTCACCGCAGCCAATCTCATCTTGATGAGGATACTTTGCTAGGAAGTTTTCAGGCAGCTCAATCCGATCCAGTGGATACATATCGACGTATTCCTTAGGAGCCTGACGCGGATCGTGCGGCGCGTTAAAAGCAAGATACATGAAGAAAGGCGCGTCGTCGTCTTTTGTTTCGCTAAGGAAACTTTCGGCGTGCTGGGCAATCACCTCACTCCAGTGCGTGCCACCCTCCCAAAAGCCACCGTATTTAGTTTCCCAAGGCTTCCAGCCCGCCTCATAAGCAGCCTCGTCGACTGGCCGATTATAGCCTTCCTTTACATCCATCGGCATGCCGGGACGAATATCTACAGCGACATCGAAGATTCTAGCCGCATCCATTGGCACGTGCCATTTACCAGTCATATAGGTGCGATAGCCCGCCGACTTGAGCAACTGTGACCAAGTCTCCCTTGCAGCAACAGTAGGCTTAAAATCTGGACCCTTGCGCGGCGTGCGCCAGACGAATTGCCCTGTATTGATCATCGAACGACTCGCCATGCAAACCGCCCCAGTCCATGATCCCATGTTATAGGCATGGGTGAAGGTTGTGCCCTCCGCGACCAGACGGTCCAGATTCGGCGTATCTATATCGAGGTGGCCTTGTGCGCGGATGGTTTCATAGCTCAAATCATCTGCAAAAATGAATAGGATATTGGGCTGCTCTGTTTTTGCGGCAGACAATACGGATAAGCCACAAATTGAACCTAGAAGAGCGACTTTTAAAAGGGACAAAATCTTCATATGATAATAAACAATAATCAGGTCGATAACCGCCTAAGCTATTGAACTGAAGTAAGCTTTAAAGTGAAAACATGCTGACACGGTAAAGTGCTTGGATTAAAGTGCGGCAACTCTACGGCGAGCCCGCCATCGACCGCTGTGGTCTTCAGTTCGCCGTCAAAACCTAGCATTGTTACAGCGGAATCAGCGCCCAGTGCGATATCCTTGATAGTGAATATACCAGAATCAGGAAGCCTAGTGATCATGGCATAGACCGTATTGTCCTTAGCGGTGAAATAGCACTCTTTTCGTGCTTGGCCGTCGCGAGGGTATTTTGCCATTTCAACAATGGGATCTGGAATACCTTTATGGAACTCTTGCTTAGTATATTCGCGAATCTCACCTGTGCTCCATTGGCAATCTTTCGTCCAACGACGACTGCCGTAAATCGCTTCGCCATTCACTTCGAGCCACTCGCCGATCTGAATTAAGCGGTCTTCCATCACCACTGGGATACGACCATCAGCGGTTGGGCCGATATCGAGAAGAAAGTTGCCCCCGCGCGATACGATGTCGCACAACATGAAGATCAACAGCTCACCTGTATTGTAGTCATCGTAAGTTTCGACACGGCTATAGCCAAAGGACTTGCCGATACCACGATTCTCTTCCCATAAGATGCTGGGATCTGCGAAACCAGAACCATACTCGGTAGTGTAGTAACCGCCATGCTCTTTGCGCACTTTGCCCCAGCGGTCGTTAATCACGACTTCGTCTTTATTCGGCGCATTGTTAAACAGCCATGCGAGCAAGGGCTTGGTCTCCCAGCGCTCGTCATCCATCCACCAGTCACCATCGGAGAAGATCAGAGATGGCTCGTACTTTTCCACGATTTCTTTAAACTGCGGATACATCACCTCATGAATATACTTTGCGAGAGTCACGTCGTTACAGGGTTTATTGCGCCGAGTCGGTTGGTCTTCCTCTGGCCAATACGGATTGAACCAATCCCAGATCGAATAGTAGAGCCCCATCTTAATACCTTCTTCGCGAACCGCATCGGTCAAATCGCCCACCAAATCACGCGATGGGCCAGAGTCCACAGAGTTCCATGGCATGCCAAAGCTCTCGGAAGCTTCTTTGCTCGGCCACAGGCAATAGCCGTCATGGTGCTTAGAGGTTAACACCACATACTTGGCACCACTGCGCTTGAAAACCTTCGCCCACTCGGTCGGCTCAAACATGTTGGCAGTGAATTGTGAACGAAAATCCGAATATTCGAAATCCTCACCATAGATACGATTGTGAAATTCCTGCGTGGCGGTGGCGCGCCCCACTGCTGCCTGATGTTTGCCGGTTTGATCACCATCTTTGGCGTGCCAATACCACTCCGCGTATGTGCCACGCGGCGCATATGCTGGCACCGAATAAAGACCCCAGTGGATGAAGATGCCGAACTTCGCATCGGGAAACCAATCAGGAGTTTCACGGGAATCCAGTGACTCCCAAGTTGCTTCGTATGTAACATCCTTAGCAGGACAAGTCGTGGCGACGGCAACGCTGATTAGGGCTAATGTGAGTTTTTTCATAATGTTTCGATTCCTTGAGGTAATTATCTTTAATTTTTCTTGGCGGAGTTCTTTACGTTGTGAGTCCAGGTTCCGTTCTTGTGTTTTTCTAAGACTTCATAAGAGAGCTCCATCGCACGAGCACGATCGTCCTCGTCGTATTCCCAAAAATCTTCAATCGCTTTGTTGTATGCGAACTCGGGGCCATCAACTTTATATTCGCTGCGCAAGCCTCTGAGTTGCCCCTTCAGCTCGGCTACGACCGATGCGTATTCAGGATTATCATACACATTGTTATCCTCGCCGGGATCATTCTTCAAATCGTAAAGTTCCCATGCCGGCGGAGTATCAGGGCTGACTTCACCTTGCCAACCAGTGCCGTAAAACATGATTAATTTGTGGCGCTTTGTGCGGATCGCTATGTGCGCGGGATTATCGTGGTGCGCCATGTGCATGGCATAGTGATAGTAGGCGGCCTTCTTCCAACTCGCTGGTTCCACGCCACTCTCGATGATGGACTTAAAACTGCGGCCCTGCATGTAATTGGGCGTCGCCACTCCGGCAAAGTCGAGCATGGTCGGTGCAAAGTCGACATTCTCAACGATTGCATCGCTACGAGTCTTGGCTTCAATACACGGGGGATAGCGAACAATCAGGGGCATGCGCATAGATTGTTCGTAGGCCCAGCGCTTGTCAATGTAGTCGTGCTCTCCAAGATAAAAGCCTTGGTCGCCGGTGTAGATAATCACGGTATTATTGTAGAGTCCTTCTGCTTTTAGGTAAGCAATCACACGCGCGACATTGTCATCCACACCCTTCACACAGCGAAGGTATGCCTTTAGGTAGAGTTGGTATGTCTGACGCTTGATATCTGCATCGTCGAGTGAATGATCCACCTGTGCAGACCATGGTGTTTTGAGATCTTCGGCATAGTTGCGACGTAGGTTACGGCGCCCGACCGACGTGCCTATATAAGGCATTAACTCGTCATTGTGACCGCGTGTAGCGATTGAGCCGTTATTCTGAATATCCCACATATTCTCAGGTTCAGGGATATCCACATCGGCAAGGTGAGACTCATAACGCGGCGCATATTCGAAGTAATCGTGTGGCGCTTTAAAATGTAGTTTCAAGAAGAAGGGTTTACTTGGATCGCGCTTATCTTGAAGCCATTCGAGCGCAGAGTCTGCGATACAATCAGTCGAGTGTCCGGTCATTTCAACTGCATCTGGCCCGAATTTTAGGGCGCGGTTTGGCTTATAAGGATTCGGGCGCTCGATTTTTCCCTTCACCCCTGACTCAAAAAAGACTGGATCAAAATAGAAGCCCTGCCCCGGCAGAACTTTGAAATAATCAAAGGTGCTTGGACGCTCTTTTAGGTGCCACTTTCCCACCACTGCTGTCTGGTAGCCAGCTTTCTTCATCTCCATCGAGAGATACTGGCGCTCGGCTGGAAGCTTTTCATTCAGCGTTAGGCAGCCGTTGATTGCACTGTATTGACCGGTCATAATACAGGCGCGACTGGGCGTGCAGATCGCATTATGTGCAAAGGCATTTTCCAGCACCACGCCCTCGGCGGCGAGTGCATCAATCGTCGGCGTCGGATTTAGCTCAGCCAAGCGCCCACCATAAGCACCCACGGCCTGTGAGGTATGGTCATCCGACATGATGAAAATGATGTTCGGTTTCGACTGGATCGTAGCCTGTAGTAGCGAAGCAACAGTTAGTGAAATTGAAAAGACTAGGGATAAGGGGGTATTCATAAATTAAACAGGCGACTAATTCGCTCTGGGCGCTATGGTTTCAATCTTGTAGCAAAGTGAGATCTTGTTCAAGGCTATGAATGGCGTCGTGACAAGTAGGTCATCGTCGGTCAATTTCCAGTCAATCACAATAGACTCTTAAATGCAGCCCTTCACCCGACTCATCCTTGCCCCCCTATTGACTGCAATTACAGCGCTCATTGCACAAGCGAAACTTCCAAACATAATTTACCTGATGTCTGACGACCAGAGTACTTACTCAATGGGCTGCTACGGTAATATCGATGTGCAAACCCCAAACCTCGATCGCCTCTCAGCCGACGGCATCACCTTTGATAATCACTATGTCAGCACCGCAATCTGTATGGCTTCACGCGCAAGCGTAATGACGGGCATGTATGAATATAAAACTGGCTGCAATTTTCAGCACGGCGACCTAACACAAGACAAATGGCTAATGTCCTACCCCGTATTACTCCGTGAAGCAGGTTATCTGACTGCTTTTGCCGGTAAGTTTGGCTTCGACATTATCGATGGTCCTGATGGCAAACGCTTACCGATGCCCGAGCACGACTTTGATCTTTGGGGCGGCGGCGAGGGCCAAACTAAATACAAAACCATGGCCAATGACTCGATGAAGAAATATGCGGACGAATACCCGCACTCCACTCTCTCCTATGGAGCCTTTGGCAGCGACTTTATCGCCCAAGCCTCGCAAACTGATCAGCCCTTTTGCCTATCCATCAGTTTTAAAGCACCACACAAACCAGCCACACCTGATTCACGGTTTGATGCTATCTACGCTGGAAAGACCTTCATCAAGCCTGCCAACTACGGACGCGAAAACGGTAAACACTTCTCAAAGCAAAGCCGACAAGATCGCCAATACGAACGCTTCGAAAGCTGGGGTTATGCCGACAGATACGATGAAGTCATGGCAATTTACCACCAACAAATTTACGCCATCGATGTCGCTGTCGGCATGATCCGCGAAGCGCTCAACTCGCATGGCATTGCCGACAATACCGTGATCATCTATACCTCCGATAACGGCTTCTTTTGCGGCTCCCACGGTTATGGATCCAAGGTTTTGCCTTACCAAGAATCCACTAAGGTTCCGCTCATCATTTACGATCCGCGCCATACAAACTCGGGTAAGCGACTGCGCTCTGACGCGCTCACTGCCAACATCGACTTCGCACCCACTATACTGAGCCTTGCTGGATTGCCCGTATCTGAGAATATAGATGGCACTGATCTGATGGCACTCTACGAAGACCCAACGGCCGATATCCATGAAACGATTGCCTTGATTAACGTCTGGGGGCACCCCGCCACCCACGCGCTCGCCGTCGTCACGAAAGACATGAAATACATCCATTGGCCCTATGCCGCCGAAGGCTTCGAAGCCAGCGATGAACTTTACCATCTCAGTAAAGATCCCCACGAACTCGTGAACCAAGCGGATAACCCCGAATACGCCGCCGCTATAAAGCAGATGCGCCAACACTATGATGAACAACTAGCGAATTGGACTAAAGAAGCGGTGAGCTATAATGAATACCAAAGCTACAGCACGGCCTTTGACCGCAACGTAGAGTGGGCAGATAAATCCGATGCATTCTTAAAGGGACAATCTACGTCCAAGAAAAAGTAATATCATTAGCTAAAAAGAACCGCTGCACGACTAGTTCTTTTTCTTCTGGCGGTTGTAGTTCACTCGGTCTTGATCTTTAATCTGCGGTGGCACAGCCCCGTGGGTAGGATCATAAAGCGGAATACCCATTGCCTGGGCGGTGTTCCAGCCCTGCCTTGGCGAACGAGCGACATAGGCATAAAAGGGAGCGGTCTCTATCTCATCACTAATAAATAGTGGTGCCAAGGTAGTGATACCCGCCGCAAGTTTCACTTTGAAGGTCACTTCCTTCGCACCTTCAGGAATCGGCATGCGTGTATCAATGTCGGCAACGCGTAGTCGAGCTTCAGTGAAGTTAAAAGCTTTGCCATATTTTCCAGAATTGATAGCGGCATCGGCTTCAACTGGCCAGCGACGCAGCGATATTTCATAGTCTCCTGCCTCAGCGACTTCTACCGCCCAATGCCCAGGTTTAGCAAACGCACCTTGCATAACATGTGGTTGATACCACGGGATATTTTCGACCAGCCAATCGTGCGAGGTCAACGTGACCACGGATACTTCATTGGATCCGATGATACTATGGCTTGTCATGTCATGCTCGCTGGAGACATCGCTCCAGAAGTCTTCATAATCACTACGCAAGCGCTGGACGACTTCTGGATGTTGCGCAGCCACGTCCTTTGCTTGTCCGGAATCGGCAGACATATCATAGAGTTCTTTACCATCAATGAGACGCCATTGATTCGTCATCACAGCACATTTACGCCACTTTTCTGGATACACAATACGCTGCGATTCCACTACGAGACTGCGGTCTTTCCATGTATCGCCATCGCCGTAAATTAGGTCGCGGATACTCGTGCCGTCGAATGCAATCTTGGCTGTTTTGAGGTCACAGAGCTCAATAAAGGTCGGCAGCATATCGACATGCGCGGTTAGAGTCGGCACGCTCTTACCGGCCTCAACATTCCCCCCAGGCCAGCGCATAATCATTGGCACACGGTGGCCGCCATCATATTGGCTGCCCTTCTGCCCACGCATACCAGCTGTAAACCCACGCCCTTTATACAGGCCGCCTGCCGTGCCATTGTCGGTGGTGTAGATTAAAATTGTGTTTTCGGCCAATCCTTCGTCATCAAGCATCTGCATCAGCTTAGCCATGTTATCGTCAATGTTCGTTACCATGCCGTAGAACTCTATACGAGAGACATCCGGATTGCCCTCGTAGGGTGTGGTGTATTCCTCCGGACAATAGAACGGTCCATGTGGCGCATTCGGCACGATGTAGGCAAAGAACGGCTTATCCTTGTTGGCTTTAATAAATTTGATGCCCTCATCAAACCAGTTGTCCGTGCAAAACCCCTCAAATTGTTTCAACTTGCCATTCACCCAATAAGTATCGTCGAAATAATCATTGCCCCAATAGTCTGGCGTTTGGCCTACACCGCCCGCGCTATGATAGACGCTGTGTTGAAAGCCGCGATCCTCGGGACGAAATGGATAAGTATCACCTAGGTGCCATTTTCCAAAGATTCCAGTAGCGTAACCATTATCGCTAAAAATATCCGCCATCGTCACTTCGCGACTGCGTAGCAAATTACGTCCCTGAACAGTGTGCCATACCCCAACGCGATTGGAGTAGCGCCCCGTCATCCAAGCCGCACGCGTTGGCGCGCAAGTTGGATCCACGTGGAAGTTGTCGAGTTGCAAACCCTGCCCACGCAGCTTATCGATATTCGGAGTTTGAATGATGCTGTTGCCATTACAACCGAGATCACCGTAGCCCTGATCGTCCGTCATCACCACAATAACATTGGGTCGTTGCGTGTCCCCGTCCACCAGAATGATTAAAACAAATAAGTTGAGTAGAATAAGCTTGAATCGATTCATTTTGGCAGAGTTTAGGTGGTTTTCCACAAAGTGAATACACAAAACTCGATAATCTGGGTAGTAATTGTAAATTGCGTTGTATACGCCCCATAATTACTGGCCTCATTGTCCTAGCAGATACGCCTGACACCCTATTGGTTTAAAATATCCATCAAATGGACTAAAATCAATATTTCCACATCGCTTAAAATAAGTTAACATAAAGTTATGTATTCCCCCAAAGCACTCCTCCTTGCCTTAATGATAGCCCTCTCAAACATTGGTTGCAATGCAGTTTCAGGTAGCAATGACGTAAAATACGAAGCCACTGTAGAGTCGCTCCAGCAGTATGATTGTCCTGATTGGTTTCGAGATGCTAAATTTGGCATCTACCTCCATTGGGGTGCCTACTCGGTCGCCGAACAAGGCGAATGGTATGCGCGTAGACTCTATGACGAGAACAGACCAGAGTATAAGCACCACGTCGAAACTTACGGACACCCATCTGAGTTTGGCTACAAAGACTTCATCCCAATGTGGACCGCGGAGAACTTCGATCCCGATGCCCTACTCGCACTATTTAAACAAGCCGGTGCCAAATATTTCACGCCTTGCGCGGTCCACCACGACAATTTCGATCTGTGGGATTCAAAATATCAAAAATGGAACTCAGTGAACATGGGGCCGAAGAAGGATCTCATCGGTATGTGGAAAGAAGCCACACATAAAGTTGGTTTACGATTTGGCGTCACCACTCACCTCTCTCGCTCTTACAGTTGGCTCAATACCGCCAATCAATCGGACACCAAAGGCCCCATGGCTGGGGTGCCTTATGATGGCGCAGCTGGCGAAGGCAAAGGTCTCTATCCAAGCAATGACGGACAAAGCACGCATCCACGCGCTCCGTTTGATCCACCTAAAGCGTGGCGCAACAATTGGGTCAAGCGTGTGCAGCAACTTGTCGAGGACTACGAACCTGACCACCTTTACTTCGACTGTGCGGTGCCATTTCGCGGTAGCGACGAGGGTCAAGCAGGTATGGATGTGATCGCCCACTTTTACAACAATCGCCCCGAAGGCGTGATGTGTATTAAAGAACGCCCATGGCAGGGTCTGTACGCTGACGGCATCACAACACTCGACTTCGAGCGCGGCAAAGCTGCGAGCATTCTTGAAGAGCCATGGCAAACCGATGACTCCATCGGCTCTTGGGGCTACAATCCGAGCAAGCCTTACATGACTCCAGACCTTGTAGTCGATAAGCTCATCGATATTGTTTCTAAAAACGGAAATATGTTGCTCAACATTCCTATCAAAGCAGACGGCACGCTAGATGCTGAAGCGACAACATTGCTACAAGACGTCGGCAAGTGGTTTGCGGTTAATGGTGAGGCGATCTACGGAACACGTCCATGGTATATGTATGGCGAAGGAAGAAACGAGATCGGCCACCACGACCTTGAGTCCGAAATGACAGCTAAGGACTTTCGCTACACCACTAAGGGCGACGTGCTCTATGCATTCGTGCTCGATTGGCCTAGATACGGTAGGAATCCAGTAGTCTTTCCTAACCTAGTCAAAATGAATACCCGTATTTCTAAAGTCGCCTCAGTTCAGCTCCTCGGACATGCCGGTGAACTCAAATGGGAAAACCACGGAGACGGTCTGCATGTCACCTTTCCTAAGGAAAAACCATGCGACTACGCATACGCTTTAAAGATCACTTTTAAGAAATAACACCTCCACTTAACTTCACCACGCGGAGAGTTCCTATACCTAATCCCACATTATATTTACCCCAAAGTCCAACAATATATGATTATGAACCACACTAAAAAACCAGCAATTATACCCGAGCAGTATCTGCTTTCGTTTATCCTGACCACTTGCTGTTTCTCCCTGTGGGGATTCGCCAATGACTTCACCAATCCTTTGGTCAAGGTGTTTGAGCAAGTCTTCATCATTACCACCTCACAAGCATCCTGGTTGCAGTTCGCCTTCTACACTGGCTACTTCTGTATGGCGATACCGGCGGTCATGTTCATCCGCAAGTTTTCCTACAAGTCAGCGATTATGCTCGGGCTCGCTCTCTATGCGGGCGGCGCATTGATCACGATCCCTGCGAGTTTGACCGCACAGTTCGCGCTCTTCTGTTTGGCATCCTACGTGATCACCTACGGACTCGCCTTTCTTGAGACTGCTTGTAATCCCTATATCCTCGCGATGGGTCCAACAGAAACTGCGACTCAACGGCTCAACCTCGCACAATCCTTCAACCCAATCGGTTCACTCACAGGAATGACTGTGGCCTCACTCATCTTGGCTCCCAGCCTCGAAGTGACCAAACTTCGCTCGCAAATCGAAGAGCAAGCACCCGCGCAAATTCAATACCTCGTAACTGGCGCAGAGACACTACCAGAGGGCGCAGTGATCGATGATGGCGGCGAAACTGCCACCCTAAAAGATGGTGAATCCGTCACTATTTATAGCGATGGAATCCCTGACTTCAAAACTGTATCCGGTGCACTCGGAGGAGCAGTACCCAACGTAATGAAAGTAATGCGCGCCAACGAGCCTGACACCTTTAATACGCTACAAGAGACTGACCTAGCGAACGTGCGTGGTCCCTACATGGTAATCGCTGTCGTAGTATCCACTTTTTTTCTTATCTTCGCATTCACCAAGATGCCAAGCTTTAAACAGGAGCAAAAAGATGCGCCGTTCCTCGAAATTACTAAACGCCTATTTAGCCGCCCACGATTCGTTGAAGGCGTATTTGCCCAGCTCTTTTATGTCGGCGCTCAAATCATGTGTTGGACTTTCATCATCCATTACGGGATGGAGCAAGTCGGTCTGAGTCTCTCCGAGGCTCAAGGTTACAACATTGTAGCGATGGTAATTTTCCTAAGCAGTCGCTTTATTTGCACATTCCTTATGCGTTATCTACGCCCGAGTATCATGCTGTTAATGTTCGCAATCGGTGGCTTCGGCTTCACTCTTGGAGCGATCTACCTACCAGGCGAATCAGGTTTGATCTCACTGGTGATGATATCCGCATGTATGTCACTCATGTTTCCTACCATTTACGGTATCGCACTGAACGGCTTAAAGCTTGAAGAAGCCAAGCTAGGCTCAGCCTTCCTCATCATGTCAATTGTTGGCGGCGCAGTGCTCACTAAATTACAGGGCGGCATGATCACTGACTACGGCGTGCGCACCTCTTTCTGGTTGCCAGCGGGCTGCTTCGTCATGATCGCACTTTACGGTCTACGTTGCTATCTCGCACACGACAATAGTCTTAGCGACGCTGCCGCATAGTCACCTATGCTAGTTACTAACAACACACTATTATGTTAAAAGGTATACACCCAGCAATCGGTCCAGAACTTCTGAAAGTTCTAGCAGAAATGGGCCATGGCGACGAAATCGTTCTCGCTGATGCTCACTTTCCTGGACACTCGTTCAACGATCGAGTGCTGCGTGCCGATGGCGTCGAGATCACGACCTTATTGGATGGAATCTTGCCATTATTCGAATTGGACAGCTACGACGACCCGCTTGTTATGATGCAGGCTGTTAAAGGCGATTCACTCGACCCCTCCGTCGAATCCTCCTATCGTGATGAAATCCAAAAGCACGTATCCGATGCACCCGAGGTGATACGCATCGGACGTTTCGAGTTCTATGATCGTGCCGAAAAAGCTGCTGCCGTAGTGATGACAGGAGAGACTGCTAAATATGGTAACATCATCCTAAAAAAGGGGGTCACGCCTTCTGCTTAATTAATTCTGAGCATCCTCATTTACAACGCGCACTGTCCTTAACGGTGCGCGTTTTTTAGCCATCACTCACCATATGCCACTCGAACTACCAAAAATCATTTTCGGCTCCAGCGCATTGGGCAACCTCTATGGCATCGTGCCCGATGAGACGAAGCTAAGGATTGTTGAAAATTGGATCCAACACCAGCCCAAACCCGTCATCGACTCGGCAGGTAAATATGGCGCTGGACTTGCACTTGAAAACATCGGTCGCTGCCTGAAGGAACTGAATGTGGATCCTGCGGACGTATTGATCAGCAATAAGCTAGGTTGGAAGCGTATACCCCTCACCACTGAAGAACCCACTTTTGAGAAAGGTGCATGGTTCGGTATGGAGCATGACGCTGAGCAATGCATCAGCTACGAAGGCATACTGGAATGTTACCATCAAGGCAACGAGCTTCTAAGCGACTACAATGCTCAGCTCCTCTCCGTCCACGATCCAGACGAATATCTTAACGCCGCCACAACCGAAACCGACAAAGCGAGGCGCTATCAAGACATTTTAGATGCCTACCGGGCACTTGCCGAGCTGCGCGAATCTGGTAAAGCGCTCGGCATCGGAGTCGGCTCCAAAGACTTGAAGATCATCCAACGTCTGCATGGCGATGGCGTCAAATTCGACTGGGTAATGCTCGCTAACAGCTTTACTATTCTCACCCATCCAGCGGAAGTCATGGACTTTATTGCCACACTGCATGCGGAAGGCATCACGATTATCAACTCCGCAGTGTTCAACGCAGGCTTCCTGGTCGGCGGTAAATATTTCGACTACGAAGTGGTGACACTCCATAGCCACCCTGAACTCTTTGAATGGCGTGAACGCTTTAACGAGCAGTGCGCCTTACACAAGGTCTCGCCAGCGCTGGCTTGCTGCCAGTTTGCACTCTCACCTCCAGGCGTTGCAGCACTCTCGCTCAATACAAGCAAGCCAGAGCGCGTGGAAGATAATGTGGCGCTTGTGAATGATCTTGTGCCTGGCACCTTCTGGGAAGCCCTGAAGGCAAACAAACTCCTCAGCGCTAGCTACAAATTCCACTAAGAATATGGCTATTGATTCACACCATCATTTTTGGAACTATGATCCCGTCGAATTCGACTGGATCGACGATAGCATGCGCACGATTCGGCGCAGTTTTCTTCCAAAGGATTTGCAAGCCGAGATCGGTCAAGTCGGCATCGATGGTGTGATCAGTGTGCAAGCACGCCAGATACTGGAAGAGACAGACTTTTTACTCGAACAAGCCAACGCGAACGACTTCATCAAAGGTGTAGTCGGCTGGGTGCCACTCGCAGACGCAAATATCACTGAAGTGCTCGATCGCTATAAGAGCGCAGACAAGCTCAAAGCCGTGCGTCACGTCGTGCAAGGAGAGCCCGATGGCTTCCTCGACGGCGAAGCATTTAATCGCGGCATTCAAGCACTCCAAGCGCACGGCCTAGTTTATGACGTGCTGATCTTCGAACGTCAGCTCGAAGAGGCTATCCGTTTTATCGATCGCCATCCAAACCTAGTCTTCGTTCTTGATCACATTGCCAAGCCACAAATTAAGATCGACCAACTTGATCCATGGCAGACAAACATCCGCGAACTCGCCAAGCGGGAGAACGTGACTTGTAAACTATCTGGCATGGTGACTGAAGCGGATTTTGAGAATTGGACAGAAAAGCAGCTTCGCCCCTACCTCGACACCGTGCTGGCAACATTCGGGCCCGAACGTCTCATGTTTGGATCGGACTGGCCTGTCTGCCTGGTTGCTTCTGCTTATAAGCGCTGGCACGATTTAATCCGCGAATACATCCAGCCACTTTCAAGCGACGAACAAGCAGCGATCATGGGCGACACGGCCATGCGTGCTTACAAACTTTAATTCTATTTACCTATGAAAGCCATCAGCATCATTGAAGCCAATCGATGTGTACTCGTCGACATCCCGGAACCAACTCCTCCTAGTGCAGGCGAAGTGCGCCTCAAAGTGCGTCAAGTTGGCTTCTGTGGCTCTGACCTAACCTCCTTTCGTGGGCTCAACCCAATGGTCACTTACCCGCGCATCCCTGGCCACGAAATTGGCGCAACGATTGAATCTGTTGGCTCTGATGTGCCCGCGCAATGGAAAGTTGGACAAAACGTACTGGTCTCCCCTTACACCAGTTGCGGTCAATGTTCTGCTTGTAAGGCTGGTCGGTTTAACGCTTGTCGTTACAATGAAACCATGGGGGTGCAACGCGATGGGGCATTGACTGAATACGTCAACATTCCACACGAGAAGCTCTTCACTTCCGACAAACTCAACCTCGCTGAAATGGCATTGGTTGAACCACTCACGGTCGGCTTCCATGCAGTCTCCCGTGGCGAAACCACCCCCGAAGATACCGTTGTGGTATTCGGTTGCGGCGCAATCGGCCTTGGAGTAATCGCAGGCGCATACGCTCGCAAAGCACGTGTCATCGCAGTGGATATCGACGACGAAAAACTCGCGCTTGCGAAACGTTGTGGAGCGACTGACTCGATCAACTCCATGACAGAATCGCTACACGATCGTCTTCAAGAAATGACCGACGGCGAAGGCCCAAGTCTCATGATCGAAGCTGTAGGTCTGCCAGCTACTTTCAAAGCCTGCGTCGAAGAAGTCTGCTTTGCGGGACGCGTCGTCTACATCGGCTACGCAAAAGCTCCCGTCGCCTACGAAACCAAGCTATTCGTTATGAAAGAGCTCGATATCCGTGGCTCCCGCAACGCCATGCCGGAAGATTTCGAAGCCGTGATCGCGCACCTTGAAAGTGATGCCTTTCCGACCGAGGAAGTCATTAGTAAAACCGTCCCGCTTGAAGACGCCCCAGCCGCGCTGGTAGCCTGGAGTGAGAACCCAAGCGAGATCACAAAAATCCACGTCAGGCTCGATTAATTTCTGAATTTATCAATTACCCCACATACAAATGATCATCAAAAAATTCACCATGGGTATGGGCGATCGTTTCGCTCATCAAGGCAAAGCTCAACTTCAGGCAGTCATCAAGGCTCAGGACGCTGGCCTAGATATCTACCCGACTTGGAATAAGTCCTTCCGCGAGCACAGCATCGTCAAAAGCCAGCCACAAGACCTGCGTGCTGAAGCCGACGATGCAGTCGCAGCACTCGGATGGGACAAAGCGTATTATGTTGATGCGGACCACATCGGTCTAAAGACCGTCGATAGTTTCATTACTGGTAGTAACTTCTACACGCTCGACGTGGCCGACTTCGTAGGTGAGACAGCTAATGCCGAGGACGTGGATGCCTTTGTTGCAGCCAATCAAAAATACACTGGTTCGCTACAGATCCCAGGGATCGCAAGCGCTTTCGAGGTCACCGAAGCCGACCTACGCCAAGTCGCGGGTAAGTTCCTCGTCGCCATCAAAGGTGCGAAGGACATCTACAATTACATCGCCGCCGCCAAGGGCGCCGAGAACTTCATCACCGAAGTATCAGTTGACGAAACCGACTTACCGCAAACACCGATCGATCTCTTTCTAATCCTTTCGATGATCGCAGCCGAAGGCATTCCCGCGCAGACCATCGCGCCGAAGTTTACTGGTCGCTTCAACAAGGGCGTGGACTATGTCGGTGATCTTGTGCAATTTGAAAAAGAGTTCGATCAAGATCTCTATGTCATCAAATTTGCGATTAAAGAGTTTGGCCTGCCTGGAAGCTTGAAACTTAGCGTACACTCGGGCTCAGACAAATTCTCGATTTACCCGATCATCAAAAATCTCATCGCCAAGCACGATGCAGGAGTGCACGTGAAAACTGCCGGCACGACATGGCTGGAAGAAGTCATCGGGCTGGCTGAAGCTGGCGGCGAAGCACTCACCATCGCTAAAGAAGTCTATGCGGGCGCATATGGTCGGTTCGACGAATTGACAGGTCCATATGCGACCGTGATCGATATCGATAAATCCGCACTACCGACTCCTGAAGAAGTCAATGGCTGGGACTCCAACAAATACATTAACACACTACGCCACGTGCAGAGCCATGCTGACTATAATCAGAACTTTCGTCAACTCATCCACGTTGGCTTCAAAGTCGCCGCAGAGATGACAGATCGCTACACGGACGCGCTCAAAAAAAATGAAGCGATCATCGCCAAAAACGTCACCGAAAACATTTGGGAGCGTCACATTCTTCAGATACTCGGCAGCTAAAGCTGCCTGTATCACCTGCACGCTATCAAACTTAGACTGATACCGCCTTATGCGACGGTAAAGAGCCACGCTTGATAAAAGTAGCGTAGCGCTTAGGTGAGAGTCCGTTTACTCGCTTGAAGACTCGCGAAAAATGGTAGGGATCATCAAACCCCACTTGCGCACCCACTTGCTTGACTGATAAGTTTTCTCTCAAAATTAAATTTGCGGCATAAGCCACCTTCAGTCGCGTGAGCATCTGATAGGGCGTCTCCTTCGAATAGCGCTTAAAAAGGCGTGAGACATACACACCATTCACACTACACGCAGCCGAGACCTCATTGATGGTGTTAATCTTAAGGAAATTCCCGGTAATATATTGGAAACAACGGTTAAATGTCTCGTTCGAAGGCGGCTGAACCGAACCGACTGGTTGGCGATCGGTCGATAAGCGCACGAATAACAACTTTAACAGCTGCTCACCTAGGCGGCGCGCTTCAGCGCGGTCTAACTCAGAGCACTCCAGCAATTGCTCAAAGATATCCTGAATCCAGCGGCGGTTGCCGGCATAAAACTGAGAGCCCTCACCCAAATCAAACTCTTTCATATGTGAAAGTGCTTCTTGCCCTGCAAAATCGACAAAATACTTCACCAATGGTGCATCCCCGATACGGCGAATCTTATGCGGTGAATTCGGGCCATAGATAAAAAAGCTACCCGCTGGCAGCTCGCTCTTTTTACCATTTAGCGTGAGCTCACAGGAACCACTGGCGACAAACTCGATCGCAAAAAACTCAAACTTTCGACGGTCAATATGATACGCCTCGGAGCAGGTCTCTTTACCCGCACAAATAATAGACAAATCCTGCTCAGTCGGCGCATCGGGATCGAGGATGTAATACTTGCCATAAATCACCTTATTGGAGATGAATTCCGGAACTTTGGGGCTAACTGATGACTTAAGCATACACATTTAATGACTCAAATAGGGACAACTTACCAACAAAAGATGGATATTTTTTACTTAAATCTGATTGTTATACGCTTTCTGAAAAGAATACAAAAATACTTAAGCCGCCGACACAGAGCTAGACATTTCACCCCTAAAGCACCGATATCCCATAATATCACAACTACCCTGCCATTGTTAAGTCCGTAGGTCAGAGGAGCAGTATACAAAAAAATCCTGCAGCACGTATGCAACGCACTGCAGGATTGGAAAGTTGAACGCTTTTAGTATGAAACGATCCTATTCTCCGGTATAATTACCGTGAAACATAGTCACTCCCAAAGTCAATCCACCAGGCATATAGTAGGTAACTCCGCCAAGAGTTTGCGTGTGGGATGATCCGTCTCCAACGAAGTTAGCAGCTGTTTCGGTATCGTAGAGCGGGTAGTAACCATCTACTGCTATTGCAGTCAACTCGTTGTTATTGAGCTTGAAAGAATCAACCTCAATGCTGGAGGAACTGAATTCAACATTAAGAGAACGGGCATAATCTGAATCAGGGATGCTAATCGTTAAAGGTCCATCATTGATATAACCGAAGGCTCCGTTCATGAGATCTACACCGTTGATTGAACAACTGCTAATGGTAATGTCCCCGGAATTGAGCTGGAGCATTACGGTTCTTTCAAATGCAGTGCCTGTTACCGTGATTGTATTCAGACCAGTTGTTAATGCCTTTAGAGTACCAAATACATTGTTACCCCCCTGATTTGTTTTCACTATGCGGTAATTGGCACCACCTGTAGGTAGTGTCGCAACGTTCAACTCAATAGTTTGTTCAGCTCCACTACCAGTGCCAGAAGCAACACTCACTTTATGTGTCCATGTAGCGTTACTGTTTGTCGCAACAGCAGAGACATTGGAACTGGCCGCGAGAGCGGCTACAGTGGCTGATTCTTTTACTTCATAGTTGGGACCATTTACAGTCTTGTAGTAGTCGCCAAGTGCTGTGGTTTGAAGGGTGTCGATGTCAAAGATTAGTGAGTCTACCTGCCTTGGATAATACTCACTAGTAGGATCATTTGAGTTAAACCAGGCATATCTAAATACTTCAGGATCCGCATTCAGCTTGCGAAGCAGGTTTTCCATGAAAGCACTGACATCAGCGGCTGGAAAATTTTCGCCGTTGTCGATCATTGTTTGTGTGCGTTTAACAGCAAACTCCTTGAGCCATATTGGGCCGTAATCACTAAGACTGTGAGTGATTTGCGAGGTTGTTGTTAATTGCTCAACACCGTTATGCTTAAATGAGCTCAGCTCAATTTCACCAGTACTGAAAACAACATTAACCTTTCTGGTAAAACCACCCCCGGGTGCATCTATTACTCGTGTATTAGTACCGGCAACTATATCAAAAGTTGCAGAATTCCAACCGGTTCCAGCTGCATTAGTGTTCTTTTTGATTTGGTAGGTAGCTCCTTCAGGGACCGCACCTACAACTACAAACTCAAAAGTTTGTTGCTGCTCACTCCCTGCCACTTGATTGGTAGCGAAGGGAATAAACTTATTATCTGTAAATGCAGGGTCTGCACTGACTGTTGTGTTAAGGATAGTTGTGACCTCTCTATGATATCTTTCCTTTAAGCTACTGTAAAAGGTTTCTGCATTCGTATTTGAGACGTATTTATGCATGCAAACATGATCAATAGTATAACCAGCAACAGTGGCTTTAGCAAGGAATTGAAGTAACCAGTCATCATACTGAGAAGCGACAACAGGGCTGACTAATTCTACTTGATCGAAAACAGAAGCATCCTTAAGAGCTTGTTCCATCACCCCCCAGGCCGTCAGTGCCTCATCGACGGTTGTGTTTCCTTGCGAAGATAGATCCGGTTCGTTGAAGCCGATAATGTAACCCACATCGCCAGCACTAATACCGTCTGTGATATTTTGTAGATTAGATGCAGTTACTGAACCTGCTCCAAAGAGTTGAGGAACAAACTCTACATCATCTGGATGACTCGAGAGCACTTCCCAGTTCCAGGAATAGTGCCAAGCTGGTTCAAGCGCATTGAGAAATGTATCCCATGTGTCCGATTGTCCTGCACCCATAGCCGCGCCCCTTTTGTTGTTGCTACCAGCAGTAGTCACGTTGACGGCAACCTCCTGCGCTGCTTGCGAATCGATTTGTAGTGCAACTGCATTACTACTAGCAACACTACCTAAATAGGAGGCAGTGCTGAGCGCGTAAGATGGTGGTGTGTTGTCACTGCCGCCATCAGCAGCGTATGTCCCTTCGAAGAGCAGGTTATCCAACCTAGATTGTGGCCCTGTAGCCGCAAAGCCAGTGACTGTTCCGGTTAAGGTTACTGTGCTGTTTGCTGCAATAGTTAAGTCCCCGATATCTTTGTCGACATCGTAGGTTCCAACCGCTGTTGCAACTGTGTGAGCTGATACGACTGTGTCATCGGCTGTTCTGAGCGTCAGCGTTTCACCAGCATTTGCATTTGGTAGACCCCAATCGTAATAGATTTTCTCCAGAACGAAATCAGTTCCTGTTGTATTTTGTATTGTTACAGTAAATGTCTTAGGTTGGTTATTAACGAATTTTAATGCGTATTTATTACTTGTACTGATAGCAGGTGCTGTTAAGGAACCATAGGTGTTGTCTGATGTGACATTGTTGTTCACACCATACCCACCGGAAATTGATATACTAATGCCAGAGTCGGCACCAACATCCGGAGTTGATTCAGCAATAGAAGCATTTCTTCCTGCAGTGCTATTCATGTCTGCGGTTACGAAATCAGCAAAACCGATGTAGTGTGTGCCTGTGTAGCTTGGACTGCTGGCTTCAGCGACAGTAACTGTTCTTGTCGCAGTCGCCGTATTACCAGCAGCATCTGTAGCGCTGTAGGTCACAGTGTAGCTGCCAGCTACTGAAGTATCCACATCGTTCGTCGATGTGATTTGGCCAGTAAGGTCACCGTCTACATCGTCAGCAGCGCTTGCTCCTGGGTCTGAGAATGTATCTCCAACCGTTAGACTCAATGGATCGTCTCCAATGACTGTAATTGTTGGGGAAACAAGGTCAGGAGCAGCAGCGTATGTCCCTTCGAAGAGCAGGTTATCCAACCTAGATTGTGGCCCTGTAGCCGCAAAGCCAGTGACTGTTCCGGTTAAGGTTACTGTGCTGTTTGCTGCAATAGTTAAGTCCCCGATATCTTTGTCGACATCGTAGGTTCCAACCGCTGTTGCAACTGTGTGAGCTGATACGACTGTGTCATCGGCTGTTCTGAGCGTCAGCGTTTCACCAGCATTTGCATTTGGTAGACCCCAATCGTAATAGATTTTCTCCAGAACGAAATCAGTTCCTGTTGTATTTTGTATTGTTACAGTAAATGTCTTAGGTTGGTTATTAACGAATTTTAATGCGTATTTATTACTTGTACTGATAGCAGGTGCTGTTAAGGAACCATAGGTGTTGTCTGATGTGACATTGTTGTTCACACCATACCCACCGGAAATTGATATACTAATGCCAGAGTCGGCACCAACATCCGGAGTTGATTCAGCAATAGAAGCATTTCTTCCTGCACCGCTATTCATGTCTGCAGTTACGAAATCAGCAAAACCGATGTAGTGTGTGCCTGTGTAGCTTGGACTGCTGGCTTCAGCGACAGTAACTGTTCTTGTCGCGGTCGCCGCATTACCAGCAGCGTCACTAACACTATAGGTCACAGTGTAGCTGCCAGCTACTGAAGTATCCACATCGTTCGTCGATGTGATTTGGCCAGTAAGGTCACCGTCTACATCGTCAGCAGCGCTTGCTCCTGGATCTGAGAATGTATCTCCAACCGTTAGGCTCAATGGATCATCTCCAATGACTGTAATTGTTGGGGCAACAAGGTCTTCCACGACAACACCGTAGGTCCCTTCAAAAAGAAGGTTGTCCAGTCTTGATTGTGGACCGCTGTTACCTGCGAATGCACTAACTACACCTGTCAAAGTCACCGAACTATTAGCAGGAATATCTATGTTAGCAATATCCTTGCTTATGCCATGGATGGCTGCACCTGCTACCGTATGGGTAAAGACCTCGCTACCGGAATTACTTACAGTGAATGTTTTACCAGAGTTAGCAGCGTTTAATGTATGCCAATCATAATGGATTTTCTCTAGAACGAAATCAGTGCCAGTGGTATTCTCTATAACCATTGATATAGTCTTATTTTGACCACTAACAAACTTCGCTATGTGCTTAGTTCCCTGAATAGCTGCTGGGTAAGGTGAATCGTCACCCACAAGATCACCATAAGTTAAATCTGTAGTAGTTTCATTTTTACAGCCGTAACCACCAGTGATACTGATGCTTATTCCTGAGTCTGCTCCTACATCGGGAGTGCTCTCCGCTAAGGATGCATTACGTCCAGAAATTGTGTTTACATCTGCGGTCACAAAATCTGAGAATCCAATGTAATGAGTTCCGGTCCGAGCCTCCTCAACAGCATCTTCAACGACCACTGTCCTCGATACACTCACAGTGTTACCACCTACATCAGTTACGGAGTAAGTTATTGTATACGTTCCAGGAGTTGAAGTATCTATGGGTAGTCCAGCAGTTGAAATGTTGCCCGTTATGTTGCCATCCCTATCGTCAATTGCAGTTGCTCCATTATCGTTGTAGGTGCCATTAAGCGGCACATTAACTGTGCTATCACCTGTTAGGCTTATAACTGGAGGGGTTGGGTCGGCGGGAACAGTTCCAAATAAGACTACTCCATTGATTTTCATGTAGTCGATTACGCACTCAGCTCCGCTACCGTTGTTAAACTGGATCGACAGTTTACGACCATTAACGGCGTCCCAATTGGCACCAGATACACCAGCTAATTCTAATTTATTGAATCCTGATGTTATGTTAACTGGAGACAAGTAATTGGGTGCTCCATTTGCATAGGTGCGGAAGAACCTTGCCTGTGAGCCTGTCTCTAATGTGACAACGTTGAAGTCAATGCGTTGAGCATTTTTACTTCCGCTCATTTGCGTAGGATTACCTTCTGAATTTGTGACCGATCCAATATCGTTAACAAGAGGGAAATATGCTATTGAAGTATAATCAGCACCAGCTACGGCATCAGTTAGAGCGCTAATTTTTATAACAGTCGGAGCAGCACCTTCTTCTGCTACAGTAACCGTTCTGGTCGCAGTGGTTGTATTACCATTAGCGTCAGTAACACTATAGACTACAGAGTAATTGCCAGCTACTGATGTATCAACGTCGCTAGTTGATGTGATTAGGCTAGTAATATCACCGTCTACATCGTCAGAAGCACTTGCTCCAGGATCTGAGAATGTATCATCAACTGTTAGACTTAATGGATTGTCTCCAGTTACTGTAATTACTGGGGCAACAATGTCACCTGGATCAATTAATTCAGAAGCCACCTCGCCATGTATTTTGGTCACATTCGCAGCATTGGAGGGGTCTCCGCTAATTACGGCGAAGCCAGATACAGTAACCGACGGGTCTGTTAATCGCAGAATTATTTTTCTGTTTCTAGTATCATGAGCCAAATCAGATGCGGGTAATGTGATCACATTTGCGCCCGTAGTAAGTGTAATTTTATACGGTTCTGAATTAGGGTAGATCAATTGACCAGTTCCTGTACCAGTATACACTAGCTGCATGATTGAACCACCTGCAGGAAGTGAATCGACAACTAATACATATCTTTGCTCTTCGCTACTAGCAGGATCTGACCTGTCAGAAAATACTTCATATTTAGAAAACCAGGGCGAGGCAGTCAGAGGATCTACTCCTGTTATATCGGAGAATGGTATGACACCAGTAGTGGCTCCAGGATTTTCGATCGCATCAATTTGGCTATCAAAATCTGCTGGTTTTGTGCCATGCACAACAACGTCATTGATCTTTAAATAGTTGATAGCAAAATCGATCGCATCATTATTAAATTGAAGTGAAATCTGTCTGCCAGGATTCGTGTTAGTCGCCCAAGTAGTCGCATCAACTGCCGGTAGCGTCAGTTTGTTGGCGCCTGTTCTTAGTCTTGGATTTGCCTCTGCGCTAGTTGGGAAAACCATGCCAGTGCCATTTTTTGTTCCTGAAGAAAATCTAAAGCTAGGACTGATTGAAGTGTCATCGTCATCAATGGATGACGTTACGTTAATTTCGACCACATGCTGACCCTTACTGCCAGTAAGTGAAGTGGTAACTCCATCAGTATCTCTTACGGAACCGTCATCATCAGTCGATTCGAATACTTTAATAGTGCTGTAAGTGTCACCTGGTCTCGTGTTAGGTAATGTTCTTATTGTTCCATCCCAAGCTAATTGCTCAATACCATCTTCATCAATGTTTAGGTATTCAACACCGTTCACCGTTAGAGACGATATTTTTACTGTGCCAGGATCTATTTGCAGGTTAACTTGACGGAAATTGGTATTATCACTAGCAGGTACAACAAATGTGTTTGTACCAACATCTAATACGTAGGGTGAGCTTGCAGTTATTAGTGTTCCATCGGCCTGCTTCTTAATAATACTGTAGCTACCTCCACCTTCCGGTAGTTCTACTACCTCTATTACAAATGTAATTTGTCCATAGCTATCTGTATCTGTATTATTCTGAGCAAATGGTATGAACGTATTTGTGCTGTCAAATATGGAAGCAAACTCAACCTTAATAGATGGCGTAGTAGGTTCTTCGGTGCCGTCATCGTCTCCGGAACCATCCGATTCTGCAAAAGTTAGTTTCTCAGCGTTATCATAAGTTTCAACCTTCGCACCATCCGGGTTTATAGTAAAATGCTTTAGCGAGGTAATAGACATGTCACCTACACTTAAATTCAAATTAACTTTTCTGGTATATGTGCTCGCTCCTACATTGAAAATATTTTTACCCACAAAAAGTTTCTTCGCAGGATCTTGCACATAGTCAGTAGCGCCGTTAATTGTCCTTGAGCGGTTGATAAAACCAGTAGCAAGAGAGTATGTATGATCCGCTGGTTCCACAGCTGTTGTTGTGGGATCATCCCCAGTGCTCATAACTAGATTCGAAATAACAAGTTCAAACCGCTGAGCTAGCTTACTGTTTTCTTGCAACAAATCACTGTAAGGAATAAAATTGTTATTAGTAAAATCGCCACTGTTGGAGACTTGTATTGATTGATAGGTTCCTGGATCTTTGCCCTCAGCAACTACCTTATAAAATGACTTTGCGTCTGTGGCACTATCTTCTAAAATAGTAGCAGCACCCGTCACTAGTGTTTGATCATCTAGTAATAAAGTCCAAGCATCCGCGTTTGTTAAATCAGTAGTTTTGTAAACATCAACAGTAGCGGTGCCATCTTCAAGGTTTGTAAAAATTCTGGATTGTACTCTGTTTGTATTAGGATTTTTATATGGATTAGAAATTCCTACTATTGCTCCTACGTTTGCAGGATCAACTGTGGGCCTTTTAGCATATGGAGCGCAAAAAACACCCTTGAAAGCAAGGTTGTCTATGTAACTTTCCCCTAAACCTGAACCCTGATCATAGCCAGACCAAATAATTCTAAATGCGGCTTTTTGGTTTGGATAAATAACTAAATCAGTTTCATCAACATCTGTTCCCACCCAATATTTCAATTTACTTTCAACACCTATTGATGCGGCTCCCGTAGGTGTTCCCCCATTACCTGTGGCTGCAACATAATCCTCTGATGCTGGAACATAATCCTCTGATGCTGGAACATAATCATTATCACCAGGCTGACCAACAGCAGGAGTCCCAACTTGTGCTGTTCCCACCTGTGGAGTTCCATCTAGCTCAATATCCTTTGTAATGTTGAACAAGGTGTCTGATGCATAATTCACTCCGTCAGAATCCTGTGGCCAAGCAGCATCATAGTAGCCTTCGACTCCAATCTGGCTAAAATCATACTTAAAAAATACTTTCCCGTCAGATACTTCCGTTCTGGTCTTTGTATTTTTTAGTTCCGCGTTATTGCCAGCACCCGCTAAGTAGGTAACCTCTACAATATACGGGGAATTTCCACTGCCAACCTTAGCATCAAATAATATTTCATCCAACCTGAAGGCGTAAATACTATGATTGACGATAGCAAAATCGCCATTTGCTCCTTCATAACTAAACTTCCAGCTGTAATTATAAACAGGTAGATCTCCACTCTCGTTGGTTGGTTGCGCGTAATCAACTATGTTGTTATTGTTACCGTATGTCGCGTCATTTAGTATGTTGCTGTCTATTTTTAGACCAACACCAGATGAGCCAGCATCACTTGCAGCTGGTCCAATGGCACCTGTGAGATAGAGGAATTCATTGTGAGCATTCAGAGTAGGTGTTGGGTCAAAAGATGTGTTTGTGTCTGGCGTAATATCACTGATGCCAGACTCATTATCTGCGGCAACAGCAGTGTCAAAATCATACCATCCGAGTATTTGATCTTTGGCACATAGGGATATTGTGAATATAATCAGGCAAGTGATTATGGTGTATAGGTAGTTTTTGCTCATGATTTTGCTTTGTGATACGAAGTAATTGTTAACTACGTTAGTTAATTCTAAGAATAAATTATTCCCAAAAATGCCTTACGGCTGAATAATTTTGAGACTGCTTCACAGAAAAGCTGCCAGTAGAGGGTAATGAATATAGGGGTTAATTGAGGGTGTAATTTGTAAAATAACACCCCAGTGCAATTTTATGCAACCATAAATGTGCATAATTATGCAATAATCTCAAATTTTGGTTTTGCTAGAACTTAAAAATAGCAACCAACTACCAAAAATGTTTGGTGGAGCATAGGAGAGTCGAACTCCTGACCTCTTGCATGCCATGCAAGCGCTCTACCAACTGAGCTAATGCCCCCTAATGGAAGCATCGGAAAATGCCTCGGTAGATAGCTTCGTCAATATTAAAGCTAATTTCATTGAATTAGCTTTAACCGAAGCGATCACTGCTTGTGTCGAGCAGACCGAACAGTCATAACTTAACGTCTAATCTAGTTCAATTACCTGATAGCGTATCGTTCAATTCATGATGTTTCCACAAAAGAAGAAAAAGAAGGTCGATTACGAGGCGCTTAACTCGTCACTGATGCGTATCCCTCGCATGGAAGTGGCAGCGGCACGTAGTTTGATTAATATTGGAGTCCGCGAAGTCTACGAGCTGAAAGGTAGGGCCCCAGAGATTCTATTTGAGGAGGCTCAACAGAAGAATGAAGAAATTCCACTCGACCAGATTCGCTTTTTTCGAATGGCCGTATATTATGCTGAGTGTGAAAAGCCCGAAGCATCCAAACTGCATCCAAGCGAATGGAACTAGTTATTGCGCTCAAACACCTAAGTTAATATGATCTCTCAAGAAATTGAAATTCCGCGCGAGGTGCCAGTAATGACCTTGAGCCAGACGGTGCTCTTTCCTCAGGCCATGATGCCGCTCTTTATTTTTGAGCCACGCTATCGTGAAATGCTCAGCGCCGTATTGGAAGGTGATCGAATCTTCGCTGTGGCGGCTCTGGATGAACGAGATGAGGATGCAGAGGTATTGGAGACACCCTACTCCATTGCTGGGGTCGGGGTCGTGCGCGCTTGTAAACAAAACCCAGATGGAACTTCAAATTTAATCCTACAAGGTCTCGCTCGAGTACAGTTTGAAAACTTTGTCTGCGAGGAACCCTACCGCCGTGCGCGCATCCAACAGCGAATAAGTGAGTCCGACGGCAGCGAAGAAACACTCGGCTCGATCCAACCCACTCTACTGGCCTTAGTTCAAATACAAATGCGCCTGGGAGCTGAGATCCCTCAAGAGGTCTTGCAGTTTCTATCTAACCTCAAAGAGCCGGAGAGTGTGCTCGATCTTGCGATTTATACCCTATGCCCTTCGGGAAGTTTTAAGCAGGACCTACTTGAAACCCGGGGTATTTTAGCTCGCTTTGGCAAATTTGAACGATTTTTACGCTCTCAAGTCGATCGTCTGAAACTAGATCGTAAACTCAAAGGCGGATTAGATGAGGACGGTATTGGCAACAATTAGCGTTTCGGCTTAGCGAAATAAACGCTGAAGATACCTGGATTGACATCAATGCTGTTAACCTTAGCCAAGGATTTCGTTTCACCATTGACTCGTGTCTCGATTTCAAATGCGAAGGGGAAGCCCTCGACTTCTCGGTAGTCACGGTAAAGAGTCTGGATACTAAGTTCACCGTCTGCACCGAGATGATCCACTCGGACAATATGAGCGGTCTCGAGGTCTAAATAATAGCGGCTAGCCTCAGAATCGTATTCGATTACTTCCAGCACTAAAACACTGCGCTCATCTAAACTTGTACGCTCAATTAATTCGATTTGGTATTCACGCTTTTGCAGGTGATAGAAAAGTGGACTATCGAATCGGCTTTGATCGCGTATTTTACGACGCGCCTCCTGATCAAGTAAGTCAATCGACACTTCTTGATTGTTTTTTGTTCGTATCCAGCCCTGAGAGCCATCGTAGCCAGTAATAATACTATTGGACTCGTTAGAGAGGCGGTAGCGCATGGAATGCGGCCGCTTTTTGCGCATTAGAAAGTCGAAAGTTTGTCCATTTTGTAAAATAGTACCCTCGACACTGAGTGATGAAAGCGCGTCAGCATCACGGAAACCACCGTAAGCCTTTGTGAAGCGCTGCAAAACACTTTCTAGCGTAAAGGCGTCTTCCTGCGCAAAGCCATGGATTGGAAGCAAGTATAGCAAACATACTAAAATTAACTTAGCGAGCATACTGATAGTTCGGATGACTGAATGATAATAGCAAGCCAATCGTCTGGATCATGACGGATAGAGCTGGGGCGTGCTTATTTGACCGAGGACAAAACATTGAAGACGCGAAGGAAACATTGTCAGAAGCATAAAGTTTTGCCAATAATTTGTGATATGACTCCAGAAATCATAAGTGAATGGCTACAACAGTATAAATTAAATGCAGCTATTGCTGGTGTGCTAGGAATGTTAGGGGCTGGTATTTCCCTCTTTATCTTGGTCCTTTTGGCCAATTTTCTATCCAAGCGGTTAATTACCTATTTGATCCATCCGATCATCGGAAAAACTTCGGTTCAATGGGATGATCTTTTAATCGAGCACAAGGTGATCGTCCATTTTTCGCATATTGTGCCAGCAGCGATTATCCACTTTTTCGCACCTGCACTCTTCGCTAATTCGCCCGAGATTGTTGAGCTCTTTCAGACACTGGTGAATACCTACTTGGTCGTCATCATTCTCCTCGTGGTCAATTGTGTATTAAATTTTACACGTGCCGTCTGGGAACGAAGCCCCATTGGCAAACGCTACCCTGCGAAGAGCTTCATTCAGGCAGCGAAGTTAGTGATTAACTTGATCGGTCTGATATTCATCCTTTCGGCGATTCTAGGGAAATCTCCACTTGTGTTCTTCTCTGGTCTCGGGGCGGTGACAGCAATTCTTCTTTTGATTTTTAAGGACGCCATACTCGGTCTTGTTGCTGGTTTTCAACTGTCGGTTAACAATATGGTCATGGTGGGCGATTGGATCGAGATGCCTGGACGTGGTGCAGATGGTGATGTGATTGATGTTTCGCTGACCACGGTTAAAGTTCAGAATTGGGACAAGACGATCACCACGATTCCCACCTACGCACTCATCTCCGACTCATTCAAAAACTGGCGCGGCATGAGTGAAGCGGGCGGTCGCCGAATTAAACGTGCTCTGCACCTCGATATGCGAACAATTCAGTTTGCCGACGAGGCACTACTCGAACGATGTAAGCGTATGCGCCTGTTACGACCTTATCTCGAATCAAGGCTTGAGGAGATTCAAAAATATAACGAAGGCGTGGGCGAAGAGTTCTCTGAGTTGATCAACGGTCGCCGCTTGACCAATGTAGGCACTTTCCGCGCTTACTGCGTAGCATACTTGCGTGAGCATCCTAAAGTTCACAAGGACATGACTCTACTCGTGCGGCAACTGTCTCCAAGTTCCGGTGGGCTGCCTCTGGAAATATATGCATTTACCAATGACACCGCTTGGGCATCCTACGAAGACATCCAAGGAGACATTTTCGACCACCTATTATCTGTACTCCCCGAGTTCGGACTCAGCGCCTACCAATCGCCCAGCGGCGCTGACCTAGAAAAAATAGGCTTTGGGTTAAAGGATAAGTAAGCAATGCCTACTGTAAGCCTAATTTCTCTAGGATGCGATCGAGGTCGTCATTACCAAAATAATCGATTGTGATGCGTCCTTTCTTTGGCGTGTGCTTTAAGGCAACGCGCGTATTAAAATGATCGCTCATACGTTTTTGAAGATCGTGAATCGCTGTTTGTTCGGCTTCTAGCGGCTTGCCTTTGACCTTTTCGCTCGAACCGCCGCTGCCCTCTTTGAGCCGGCGAACCTGTGCTTCGGCTTCACGAACGCTCATGCCTGTTTCAATAATGCGGCGAGCGAGTAACTTGCGGTGTTCGGCGCTTTCGAGGCCAAGGAGAACCTTAGCATGACCTGTTGAAATGAGTCGACGACTGAGAAAGCCTTGGATTTCGGAACCTAGACTCAATAAACGCAGTGCGTTCGCCACAGTGGCACGACCTTTACCTACGCGCTCGGCTGCAGCCTCTTGTGTCAGGTCGAAATCACGTACTAGACTAGCATAGCCAAGGGCCTCGTCAATGGGGTTTAGATTCTCGCGCTGTAAATTTTCTATCAGTGCAATTGAGGCCGAAGAGGCATCGCTGGCTTCAATGATACGTGCTGGAATGTGATTAAGCTTTAGGTGTCTGAATGCATGTAGGCGACGTTCGCCGGCAATGAGTTCGAATTTGCCATTTTTTTCGCGGACTACGATGGGCTGTAGTAGACCTTCGGACTGGATACTCTTTGCGAGTTCTTCGACGTGCTCAGGATGGATTTCGCGCCGTGGTTGGTAAGGATTAGCAGCGATGCGCTCAAGTTCGATCTCGCGGAAGCCAAGGGCGTTTGGTGCAATCGTGCTGACGGTGGCTGGTTTGGCTGTTACCGCCTGCTTCTTTGCGGATGTATTTTTTACGGATGTTGTAGTTTTGGTCACTACCTTGGCATCGGCTTTTGGCTTTGAACTATTGGTGCCGGAGATGAGGCCACCTAGTCCGCGGCCGAGTCTGGTTTTAGAATTGGACATATTTAAGGTAACTTCTATTGAGAAATGGGGATGAATATAGTTTCTCCGACTTGAAGGTCTTTCGATGGGTTAACGATCTTATTGGCATTTTGAATGTGCTTGATTGTCGAGCCGTGATCGCGAGCGATTTTACTAAGTGTATCACCTGAGCGTACGACATAAGTCTTACCAGTCTTAGGGAAATCGTCGGAGAAATGTATAGGTGTCGCGACTTGAGGCGGAGTGTAAGCGGCTTTGGCGATGGAGTTGATGGCAGATTGGGTTTCTTTGGCCAGCGCGCTGATTTGACGGTTGAGCTCTGCGAGGATCTGCTGTTTTTGTTGCGTATCGGCAAAGCCATACTCGCGGCGTAAGGTTTCAATGGCTACTGAAAGATTAGAAATTTGTGCACTGGTAGCGCTTTTAGAATTTGCGGCTGCCACTTGAGCACGGATACGGGCATTTTCACGGCGCAACTCTTCAATTTCAAGGCGCATCGTTTTGAGGCTCTGCTCGAGTAGATTGACGTCTTGGCTTAGATTAGCCACGTTAACGCGGAGACTGTCCTGAGCAGCAACAGGACTGAAGAGCATAAAGACACCAGTAAAGTTTAGTAGCGCCCCAAAGAAAAACTTAGACATGTAGATAAGATTTTCGGCACAGCTTGAAATGTCAAAGAAAAGAGTTGGTGGATGGGCGTATTATCTATGATCTTCAATAAATGATTCAACAAAATCACTACTGGGTGCATGATTTGAGCCCTTTACTGTTTCGATTTCCAGAGAATCCCCTCGGACTGGACGGAATTCGTTATTACGGGCTGGCCTACTTACTTGGCTTCCTTGGGGCTTGGCTCCTGCTCAAGCTGTATAACAACAAGGGAAAGTTTGCCATAGATGCGGATGCTCGGTCGAGCTTGATGACTGCGATCATCATTGGTGTGTTGGCAGGAGGACGGCTTGGCTATATGTTACTTTACGACCTAGAGGCCTTTTTGGCTAATCCCCTACTTGTCTTCCGCGTCGATCAAGGTGGCATGGCAAGCCATGGTGGCTTTGTGGGCGTATCAATCGCTCTACTCTGGTATGCACGAAAGCAGAAGTGCGATTTTCTAGAGCTCGGTGACGTCGTGGTCACGCTTGCGCCACTCGGCCTGATGCTAGGGCGTATCGCTAACTTTATCAATGGTGAGCTGTGGGGGCGTGTGACAACTGTAAGCTGGGCAGTCATCTTTCCTGACAGTCCCAAGAACTATAATGTGGCATTACAAAAATATGGCGCAGAGCCCAGGCACCCTTCTCAACTCTACGAAGCCGTCTTGGAGGGCGGGCTCATCTTGGCTTATGTGCAGTGGCGCTTCTGGTGTAAACGTCCGAGTGCTGGGCAATTGGGCGGCGAGTTTTTGATAGGATACGGGATCATGCGGATCCTAGGTGAAATGTTTCGCGAGCCAGATGCCGATCTAATACTTGGCTTAAGTCGTGGACAGTTTTACTCGATTTTTATGATTCTCGCCGGAGCAATTACAATCTGGATCGTGAAACGGCAGGGGAAATATTCTCACCGCTGAGAATACCTATCGCCATCGTGTAGGGAAATAGCTAAGCTTTAAGCACAAATCCATTAGGCACAATTGTGTCCTTGCAGACGACGAGAACGCCGTCGCGGATGGCAACATCCACATCCGACCCAAAATTATCGGGCAAGCCTGTCGGGTCTAGCACGACATTATTTCCAATACGGACATTTTTGTCTAGGATTGCATTTTTCACGATGCAATTTTGCCCAACGCCATAATCGGGGCGTTGCAGCGCCTTATTCTCCTTTAGGTCCTCAAGCGTTTCAAAGTTATCTGCACCCATCATAACAACGTTCTCAAGCGAAGATTGATTGCGGACGACTGAGCGCACCCCTAGCGTGGAGTGATTGATCTTTGCGTCTGTGACAATACAGCCGTCGGCGAGAGTCGCACGATTGATAACACATGAGTTGATCTTCGATGCAGGAAGAAAGCGTGCACGAGTAAAGATGCGTGCGTCTTCGTCAAAAAAGTTAAATGGTGGTACTGGGTCTGTCAGGCGGATATTAGAATCGAAAAAGGCTTTAACCGTTCCGATGTCCTCCCAGTAGTCGTCAAAGACGTAACTACACATCTTTGACTGACCAAGCATACCAGGTATGATCTCTTTACCGAAATCGGTAGCATCCGTTTTTAATGCTTCAATTAGAGTTTTCGCATTAAAGATATAGATGCCCATGGAGGCTAAACAGTAATCTTTATCGCCGGGATCCTTCATTTTGTTTTTAACGCTATCACCAACAGCGAGACCTCGAATCACCTTTGAGTCACTAGGCTTCTCGACGAACTCAGTGACCTCTAAATTATCGTTCACCCGCATCAAGCCAAGCCCCTCAGCTTCATCTAAACCTAGTGGCTTCGCAGTGATCGTGACCTCTGCGCCAGAAGCATCATGCTCACGGACGACATCCTCTAGATTCATACGAAAGAGTTGATCGCCCGAAAGTATTACGTAGAGATCGCCTTCACTGTTCCCTTGGAAATGGTGCATGTTTTGGCGAACCGCATCAGCCGTACCTTGATACCAATTGTCGCTCTTGTCTGTTTGTTCAGCGGAGAGAATATCGACGAAGCCCCCAGCATAAGGATCAAACTTGTAGGATTCCTGGATATGTCGGTGGAGTGAAGCGGTATTAAATTGAGAGAGAACGAAGATCTGATTAAAGCCAGAATTGAGGCAGTTGCTAATTGGGATATCAACTAAACGATACTTACCAGCAAGCGGTACAGCAGGCTTACAGCGGTCTCTGGTCAAAGGACTGAGTCGAGAGCCGCGACCACCGCCCATTATAATACAGATTATTTTTCGTTTTTTCATAGGTCGCACTGCAGTAAGGAAAGATGCAATTAGCTTGAAACTTACAGAATCTCAAAGCTTATTTGAAGCTTTATGTGTGGAATTGTTGGATATATCGGCCGCAATCGGGCGGGAAGTATAATGCTGGATGGCCTCAAACGCTTGGAATACCGAGGTTATGACTCATCAGGCATGGTTGTCTCTGATGGTAAAGGATTTGAACAAATCAAAAGCACCGGACGAGTAGTCAACCTAGAAGAGGCTCTCGAAGAGCCCCAGCTTGGGGGTAATCTGGGCATTAGCCACACACGTTGGGCGACCCACGGAGATGTGACCGAGGCCAACGCTCACCCGCATACGAGTAGCGACGGCAAGATCTCTATGGTTCATAATGGTGTGATTGAAAACCATGCTAACATGAAAAAGTTTCTCGCGGAAAAAGGCTACACTTTTCGGTCAGAAACGGACTCAGAGGCACTTTGTAATCTAATTGCTTATCACTACAATAAAGAGCCAAAAGATGGCGAAAAGAACCCCTTTCTCGAAGCGGTTCGCAAAAGCCTTCGGCACGTCAATGGCACTTATGGGATCGCTGTAATCTGTTCAGATTTTCCCAAGGAGTTGATTGGGGCTCGTAAAGGCTCCCCTCTTATTATCGGGATCGGCAATGGCGAAAATCTACTCGCATCCGACGTGAACGCCATCACACATTGCACACAAAACGTCGTCTACCTAGATGATAACGAAGTCGTGCATCTCAAAAACGACGACTTTTCCATTACCACAGTTTCCAGTAAAAGCGTTGAAGCGGTCATCCACAAAGTCGATTGGGACACGTCCGAGGCCGAGCTAGGCGAATTTGATAACTTCATGCAAAAGGAGATATTCGAGCAACCAAATTCATTGAAGAACGGTATGCGTGGACGCTTTTCGGATGACGACAGCACTGCAGTTTTCGGAGGTCTAAATTTAAATGCGCAAGAACTGCGCCAGATTGATCGTATCCTTTTTATCGCATGTGGCACCGCATGGCATGCATGCCTAGTGGCTGAGCATTTGATCGAGCGCTTTGCCCGTATTCCCGTTGAGGTGGAGTATGCTTCCGAGTTTCGCTACCGTGACGCTCCACTCGACAAAAACACGCTCGTAATCGCGATCAGCCAGTCCGGAGAAACCATTGACACCCTAGGTGCGCTCCGCGAGGCAAAGCGCAAGGGCTATCGGACGCTGGCGATTAATAACAGCGTAGGCTCGGCTATTGCCCGCGAGAGCGATGGCGGCATATACCAACACGCCGGGCCCGAGATTGGAGTGGCATCGACCAAGGCATTTACTTCGCAGATCATGATCTCTGCCCTGCTGGCACTCTACCTCGGTCGCCTCCGCGATCTGAGTTATGGGGATGGCGTTGAGATAGTGAAAGCTCTCAGGACTGTGCCCGAGCAAGTTGAAGAGTTACTTAAGCAAAACGATAAAATCGCATCCATCGCTAGGAAGTATGCCAAATACGAGGACTGTCTCTTTCTTGGTCGCCAGCTAATGTTTCCCATCGCACTGGAAGGTGCGCTCAAGCTGAAAGAGATTTCCTACATTCACGCTGAAGGTTACCCTGCGGCCGAGATGAAACACGGTCCCATCGCATTGATTTCTGAAGACTGCCCCAGCGTCTTCCTCGCTGCCAGTGGCGAGATATTCAGCAAAAGCCTAGCCAACATGCAGGAAGTCAAAGCCCGCAAAGGTAAGGTTATCTGCATTGCAACCAAAGGCTGCGATATCCCTGATGGTCTCGTCGATGATTTGATTCTTGTTCCCGAGTGCCACGAAATCGTGAAGCCGATCTTGATGAGTATCCCAATTCAGCTTTTAAGCTATCACGTAGCCCTCGAGCGAGGCTGTGACGTGGATAAACCGCGTAACCTAGCAAAGTCAGTGACGGTGGAATAAATACTAATCATGAATAATAAAATCAATCATCGAAGAGCAAACATGCACCAGGAAATAATTCCTGAGAAGATAATTAATTCATACAGATACGATGTGGTTAGTAGTTTAGATGGTACAAATAATATTGGTATTGAGCTGGGAGTAGCTAAGGGGGATTTTTCTAAAAAGATGATTCAAACTAATAAATTCAGAAAATTTTATGGGGTGGATATGTACAACGACACACATGATACAAATGAATATAAGTTTGCATTAAGGAATGTTGGTATTGAAGAAAATTATAACTTATTACGTATGACCTTTAATGAGGCCTATGATCTGTTCGACGACGAATACTTTGATTTTATTTATATCGATGGATATGCACATACAGGTGAAGAAGGCGGTGAAACCATTTTAAAGTGGTATAAAAAATGTAAAGTTGGAGGCATAATCGCAGGAGACGACTACCATGATGATTGGCCCTTAGTTAAATGGGCTGTAAATGATTTCATTAAACAAAGTAATCTAAAATTATTCATAACCGACAATACTGAGTATGCAGGATTTTCTAAATATCCAAGTTGGTTTGCTGTAAAAAGAAGTAAACAAGTTGATTTTACGATATCTAAGGAATTAAAAGAGATTAGTGATAAAGAAAAAAAGAAAGTAAGTCGGAAAAGGTATTGGAGAGTAAAAATAAGAAATATTGAAAGATTTTTTAAGGAAAAAACTAAATGATTTAAAAATTTAAAGTAGGATAAAACACTCGCAATAGGTATACATCGCCCATCCATTAGTGTACGACCTTTAAATTCCTAGGAGTCAAAGGCATGTTACGAATTAGAACATTTACCGTAGTAGGACTAGCTACTATAAAAATATTCACCCAAATACGCCACCTTGCGCTGTAATTAATAAGCTTTCTGATCAGTAATGAATAAATTAAAAAAGCGTATTACTGGGATAGCGTTAAAGATATTGCAGTACTATTTTGAGGGCTCTGATTACTCGATCTTTCTTTTTGATAGGAATAAAAAAGAAATTCATCCATTTCTTTGGTTTCCAAGATACCTACCTTAAAAAGATGATCAGCCAACTAAGTCTGTTACAAATGATTGGACTAGTTTTAAAGATCTATTGTCCTATGACGGGGCCTTAGTTTTTGACGTAGGGGCTGCGGTAGGTGACACCTCGAGACTATTTTCTAAAAATGCTAAAAGGGTATATGCATTTGAACCGAATCAAGAGAATTTTAATAATTTAACGGATATAATTTATCTAAATAGGATTGGTAATGTAGAACCTTATAATCTAGCCGTATCAAACCAAAATTCAGATCTAACATTTTACAATCGAGAATCTCACGGTATACATAGCTTAGGAAAGCACCCCAAGGGTAAGATTATAAATACATCTAAAATAAAAGCGGTTAAGCTAGATGATTTTTATCAGGATAATTTTTATGATAATGAAAAAATAGGCCTCCTTAAAATAGACACCGAAGGATTTGAGCTTGAAGTCTTACAAGGTTCAGAAAATTTACTTAAAAATAAGACCATTAGATGTGTAATTTTTGAACATTCTCATTCATTGTTGAAAACTTTAGGAAAAAATCCTAACTCCATATTTAAGCTGCTTGAGGGTTTTGATTATGAAATTTATGATTACAAAGGGAATCTATTTGATTATCGAAAAAATAATCCCAACAAGATCAGCGACTTTCTAGCTAGAGCTAAACAGGTAAGTTAATCTTGTTTACATTAACTCTAATAGAGAGAACTATTTTGATAAACTTATTCATGATTACACATTCGGTCACGGTGGAGTAATTCTTGTTTAATGAGAGAGAAAATAATCACGAATAAATTGATCCCTAACAGTTTAACTCTGCTTGCATGCTTAATAGTCTGCTGCATTAACTCAGTCAGTATTTTTGCTCAAAAAAAGCCAAATATAGTTTTCATCATTTCGGACGATGTAGGCTTTGAGGAAATCGGATGTTATGGCGTAATCGATAGAGAATCGATCACTCCAAACATTGACTCCCTAGCAGAAAAAGGAGTCCGCTTTAATACTTGTTATGCACAAGCAATTTGTGGGCCTTCACGCGCAATGCTTTATACGGGCAATTACGCAGTACACACAGGTCAATACGACAACAAACTAAAATACCTCAAATCAGATGCTGAAATTGTTCGTGAGAGGAGAAGTGAATATCGTAATCATTACCAATCCTTACCATGCTTAACAAAAATAATGAAAGATGGCGGCTATTCTGTTGGCTGGGCAGGCAAATGGCATCACTCTACAATAGCGGGTGGTCACGTGCATGAGATATCTAAGGAAATAGGAATAGACAGCTACATAGAATATAGTTCTAGCCCTAAGATGTATGAAAATCTTATTGGTAAAAAATTGATACCCGATGACACATGGGAAAGATCAGCCATTGGTGGCGAACCAATTATCTCACGCTATTGGAAACCAGGATTCATTAAAGATGGTGAAATGATGGAGACCGATATGGATGATTATGGTCCAGATATTCTCACTAATTTTTTATGTGAGGAAATTAAAAAAGAACGCCCAGATGGCCAGCCGTTCTTTCTTATGTATACAATGAATCTAGCACATAGTGCCCACTGCGTAACACCCTATGAAGTAGTCGCAGGAGCCTCTCCAGATAATACGCACATAAGAAAAGGAACTCCTGAAGGTACAAAGATATTTAAAAGCCAGGTCCGTTACATGGATGCATTAGTTGGACGAATTATAGACACAGTTGTAGCGCAGGGCATAAGCCAGGATACGATAATTATCTATACATCAGATAATGGGACGACGTCATCTGCCAAAGGAAAGGCAGTTGAATATGGTGTTCACGTCCCATTTGTCTTATTAGGGCCCCAAATAAACAGAGCGGGACCGACCGATGAACTCATGGATTTTACAGATATTCTACCTACCTTTGCTGAATGGGCAGGGGTTGACCTGAGTGATGCAAAGTATGACGGGATAAGTTTAGCTCCTTTCCTAAGAGGAAGCAGCAATGTTACTAAACCTGTGATCTATTCATTTCCTGGGCCAGCAAGATTGATAAGAACCAAAACACACTTATTGGAAGCGGTCAGTCCACTCTATGACCAACCCAGCGGGAAACTATATAAAACAAATGGTTCTTTCGACGGGAAGGGATATGAGAATTTAGCCTTAAGTGATGATTACCTTAAAATTAAGGGTGAATTTGAACGTTTGAAAGCACTCTTACCTTCTGTCTTACCAGAGAGTTTTTCTGACATCATTTGGGAAAGAGAGGAAATGAAGAAGGCTAAAGCACACTTTGATAATGATAGGCGTAAAAGAATGACTCTATCCTTACCTAAGGATTATGCGTTTTACGACGACTCACTTTAGTTTTATTACACTCTAGTGAGAGTTATATCTGGTGTAGTGGATCCTAGGCTCCTCCTCCCATTCTTGGGTAGTGGAGTATGTGCTCTGTTTCTCGCCACCAAGGGCGCAAGTAGCATAAAGTAGACAGCCCTACAAGGTGACCTTACTTCTGTTTAGCGAGAAGCTGATCAGTTGATACATTTAAAGAGGGTGACCAGTTTTAAAAGACGGGGGAGTCGCTTATCAACCTGTAACGGCCTAATTGGACCCCGTTTTATTTAATGTGCGGATGAAAAGCTGCATACTTAAAGTTCCATTATTAAGTACTTATAATTCAAATATATCAATTGTTGGAGCGACCAAAAATTTCATATAATATTATTTTTAAATATATCCCATTAACCCCAACTAATAATGATTAGAAGCATTCTTCTTGTTACTTCTGCATGTCTTTGCGTGTTTTCATTTGTAAGTCAATCATCAGCACAGAACTACCTTCATAACTGGCAATTCGCAGACTCTAATAATACAAATCTTAAAGATGCAGCGAATTCAGGCACCTCTGCTATACCTTTCCAATATGGCGGACCCAAAGTGCAAAATGGTTTGTTAAATATCGGTCAAACTAATGCATACAAATATCCTACTTCAGGAACCCTTAATACAAAAGTAACAAGAAAGGCAATCTCCACAACTGCAATTATTGATTCGGGCATATACCGTTTGTCTTTCCGGGTTGATGAATGGAATCTAACAGGTGCGGGCAAAAATAATGGCGTTGGCGTACAATTTGGTAGTGCTAACGGCTTGATGCGCGTCGATTTTGAGGTGAGTAATAACAACACCGACATTCGCGTACAATCTGCAGCGAGTAATCACGAAGAATTGTATTCAGCTATAGGTGACAAACAAACTGGGCTCGGTGATACGGGTTTAATTAGTGCCGGCAGTGGGGTCATAGTTGAAGTAACAACTGACTTGTATACGGGTATCTGGAGTTCGCGTGCTAAAGTGGAAGGCGCGGGAGAGACTTGGTATCCCTTGGTTACAGACGGATTGGGTTTTACTGAGTTGGATAGAGTTGAATTGGTTTTAGATGGCTCGAACGCTAATGTAGATGGCGATACAGGATGGAAGGCTGGTAACTTCGTTCGCTTGGATTACATAACCGTTGAGAAGCTTTCATACAGCTATACTCAGAAATGGGATTTTGAAGACGCCAATGGAAGTAGTTTGACTGCAACGACTAACAGTGGATTTGACGGTGCACTCTGGGATTCTGATGGGCCACGTTTGCAGAGTGGAAACTTAAACATTGGAGATACACCTGGTTTCAAGTGGCAGACGCCTGGTGTCAATGGTGGTAGTTACATAGACAGTACCATTACCAAGACTGCGGCTTTCGGAGATGCTCTAGAACGTGGTATTTATCGTATGGAGTTTCGTGTAGCGGACTGGGATTTTGATGGCACGAATCCAGATGGTCAAGGCACGACGAATAACGGTATCAAGATTCAGATAGGAAGCAGTACTGGAATGGCTTCACTTGAATTTGAGCCGAATGGCAGCGGCTCAGACGTGCGTGTCCGATCTGCCGGTAGTAATAACGGAAGTTTGTCTGGCACGGATGTTGAATACGGGGCGGGCACTCAGGGACTAGTTGGTACGAAAGGTGTAATTGTACAACTAACGGCTAATTTGTATACTGGTGAGTGGAGCACGCGCGCTAGAGTTGATAGTAATGGAACAGCATGGTCCGACTTGGTTACAAACGGCACGGGCTTTCATAGTATTGATCAAGTTAAGCTCGTTGCTGAAGGTGTAAACGGCTCGGGCTGGGAAGCCGGTCATTTTGTGAAACTCGACTATATTTCAATCAAACCTCTTGAAGCTAATGTTGTACACGACTGGCAATTCAACAACGAGGGTGTGGAACTCTCTTCGGTGGAAAATGCTGGAGCAGATGATGCCAGCTTCAGTGACTCATCAACGTATCAATTCAGTACTAGGTCGGATGGATCTCTTCTCTTTGGAAACCCTGACTCCACAGGTTCTGCAAGTCTAGACGCGACCGTAACTCGTACGGCTGATTTCAATCAAGCTCGTGACTCGGGTACGTATTTAATGGAGTTTCGTATCAATGAATGGGAGTTTGACGCAGATGGTAATGGTTCTGGTGTGACGGGTAATGGGATTAAAATCGTGGCTGGTGATGCACCCAGTCTCGTTACCATTGAGTTTGAAGTTTCAAATAACAATGACCACGTCCGTGTTCGATCGCAGGGCAGTGATTCCGGTAGCTTAACGGGAACCGATACACAAAGCCAATTGGGAGATCTACTTTTTTTGGATTCAGTCGCGACAGGCTCTTCGGTCGTTGTGCAACTTTTGGCAAATCTGGATACTGGCGTTTGGAATACACGCGCAAAGTTAGACGTTGATAGCGCAAACTGGATTGATCTAGTACAAGATGGTACGGGTTTCACTTCTCTGGATACACTTCGAATTGTAGCTGACGGATCATCGAGCCAATGGCAGGCGGGTGAGTTTGCCACGCTTGATTATCTTACAGTTCGTGAAGTGGGTAACTTTATCCAAAACTGGCAGTTTGACGATGCCAACGGCACTACTTTCCCGAATACTACCAACACTGGTGGTGATCGTGCTGTTTGGACCCAGAATGGTCCAAGGACATTCAATGGTGTGTTAAATATAGGTGATACAGAATACTATAAATGGAATGAAAATGATGGGACTGAAGGTACGACCTATACAAATAAAACTACGTATCGTGCAACCTACTTCAATCGACCCCTGACTACGGGAACCTATCGTTTGGAATTTCGTGTGGCTGATTGGGATATGGATGGTAACAATGATGGCCAAGGCACTACTGGTAATGGTATATTCATACAGTTTGGTAGTAATGATGGCCTCGCAAATTTGAACTTCGAAACAGCTCAATTGAATAATATTACTGGATTGTATGATGATATTCGGGTCCGCTCGGATGGTAGCACAAACGGCACATTGGATGGTTCAAACAAACAAAATCAGCTCGGTGATCAAGAAGATCTTGATGGGGACAACGCAGTTATTGTGCAGTTGACTGCAAATTTGGATACGGGGATTTGGTCCTCGAGGACCAAGATTGAAGATTCCAACAACACCTGGCGTGATTTAGTTACTGATGGCACCGGCTTTAATAAACTGGATACGGTTAAATTAGTCCTCGACGGAAGTGCTGCCGAGTGGGAAGCCGGTGAGTTTATTCTATTAGACTACATTACAGTAGAGCGACTCTCTGCTGCCGTGCCTTATCTCTTTGCTGACTGGATAAGCGATTACACTACAGGAACAAATACTGCTTTTAATGAAGATGCGGATGGAGACGGTAAGGAGAATGGTCTGGAGCATGCCTTCTCTACCGACCCATTGGTGAGAGACACCTCTGGCATCTCTCAGTTAGCTGTTGTCGGAAACACCACAAGCTTTACGCACCCGCTTAATCCAGTTATAGCTGAAGATATCAGCGTTACTTACGAGTGGTCTACTGATTTGCAGACTTTCCATGTAAATGGCGCGACGGTCGAAGGCACAAAAGTAACATTCACATCTTCGGAGAACCTACAGATATTGTTAAATACTGTGACAGCAAATATTACCGGGACTATGCCTACTAGTCTTTTCGTTCGTGTTTCGGTATCTCAATCGGATTGAGGAAAGACCAGTGGTCATTCTAAAACTTACCTTAGGCTTAATCTGCTGGGTTATTTCCACTGTTTCTAACTAGTAAGAGGCGCAGGTGGCATAAATTAGATTGCCCATACATAAGCTTATGCAAGTAACGTAAAGGGGCGTCTATCTACTTCAACAATATGTATAGACACGCCTACTTTAGGCGTCCCATTTGTTCGAACAGTATAGGCTTAAAGCCTCTAATCTTTTTGTAAACTAGGGCATCAGCATTAAATCCGTAATTTCCGCCGCGATAATCACACAATCCTGGGTCCTCTTTTGTCGCCCAATTATTTTTAGCAATTAAAACCTTAGAGTTATCTTTGATACCAGTGTTAGTATCTACATTGCGTTCCATTAGGATATCATTATTAGGATGCAATAACACGTTGTTATATACGTAACTCACGGGACGAAAAAAATCGTCCTTTTCTTTTTTGGATAACCACGCCTCAAAATCTTTATATTTTCTATGAGGCGTATTTTCTATCTTACCATTGCCATAGGCTTCTAATACTGGGCTCCATCGTTCAATCCACATCTCATCCTTTGGTCTAGTGCCCTGCCGATACATCTGAACACAATCGATCATCAGATTATTGAAAGTGCGGCACTCTCCCCCACCGTTGACATCAATTGCTGACCTATCTGTGGCCACTCCTACATTACGAAAAACATTTCCTGAGATCTCAACACCCCAAGAAAAATTATCGGGATAAACTCCAATCGTAGGAATGTCGTGGAAGTAATTGTTGATGATTCTCAATCCCCTACACTGCGGAGTAGCACCAGTTCCGATGTATAATGCGCCGCCATCGAGTTTGTGGTATTTAGGTAGATCGTATATCTCATTAAATTCGACCGTAACATCATTTGATTTCCTGATTAAGATGCCAAAATGAGTAGCGTCGTGTATCTCATTATGAGCAACACGGTGCCCAACTCCATAAATGCTCACAGCTGCCATTTGGGATTTTTGTTCCCAGCCAAAATCGTGTATATGGCAATTTATAACCTCATTATCAGCTGGCTCTAAGCTTGATAGATTTCCTCCCTTTAATCGGATGCCAAATGCGCCTACACCATGCACGTGAGAGTTCAAAATTTGTATAGACTTCCCAGAAGCATCAATTCCTCCCTTAGAGAAGTTTGATAATTGGCATCTATTAACAGTAATCTCTTGGCACTTATTGATGACTATTCCATGGTTTCTACCAAACGAAAAATTAAGGTCCTCAAAAGTAATATTTGAAGTATTTTTTACCTCAATCATTGGCGTCTCCAAGCTAGTGAGCATCAGCCCAGATAAATCCTCATCACCAAAAAAATAGATTAGAGCATTTTTTCGATCGATCCAGTATTCTCCAATATGATCTATTTCTTCAGGGATATTTTCGAAATAGAAATGCGGCAAGCGTATCGAATCGCCCTGACATATGCCTGACAGTTCCGGGTATGCTAAAGTAATGTGGCGATTTTCTAGATCTACCGATTCGATACGATTGTAAGTCCATTCCCAAGTGGAACTTAAGACGCCATCGAGCCAGATATTTTCGACATCGTGCCAATATTTCATACGATCAAAAGCAACTTGAAAGGTGCCTCCACGCCCATCTTTTACATTTTTGAATGCATCACCTGGATCGATCACTTTTTCCAAGGTAACTTCCCCTAAAATGGATGTCTTATCTAATATAGATTGAACCTTTATTTCATAACCTCGTAACGGTCTTGGCTCAGAAGTATAATGTTTATATAACATATACGGACTCGCTTCATTATAGTTGGGCCATCGCGCTAATGTCTGTCTCTCACGTTTCTTATAAAGGCGAGGCGGAGGGATTCTACCAGGGGGCTCTAAATTAGGCCCCCAGGCATGCCTTGCATGCTCTCCTAAATCAATCCCACCATTCGTATATAAATCATAAACTCTTAGTCTTTGCGTAACTGATTCATCGACTAAATGGCTAAGGAATTCCTCATCTTCTACAGAAAGAAATTTATTTTCATCTAGTTGGATAGCTCCAAGGAACTCGACGTGTTCCCCATGGGCAGGGCGGATCGTGAGGTTTGTATCAAATCTACCAAAAACAATTCCTGCCTCTAGTTTATAAACACCCTCTCGAATTTCAATAATGTAAGGCTTTTGAGAATATGTTTTTCGAAGTTTTCGAATATGGTCTCGCGCTGATTCTAGATCCTTAAATTCACCGCTTGGTGATACCTCTATAATATTTTCTGAGAATAAATAAGTCTTAAATAAACAAAATAGGAAAAAAAGTATAATCTTTGGTTTCATGATATAAAGGTCGATTTATATGTCGGTCGTTTGCCCAATCGAAAATGAGCTTTGTAAGATCGAAATCCACGTAAAAGAAGCCTATAACATGCCTACAAACACAAAGATCCAACCCGCGGATGCGGATTGGATCCTGAGTAGCGAGCTACTCACTACGTGTTAGTTGGGCTAAACTATATTAGTCTGCTAGCTTCACACGGAAGAACTGAGTATCATCGCTAGGATCAAGAGTCACAGTAAAGTCTACTTCATCTCCCAGATCTGACCATGAGCTTAGGTCACTACTTTCTTCCATTTGTAGACTTACTGTAGCTGAACCCTCAGATACTGCTATCATAGTAGAACCTGCTCTTAAGTCCTGAAGGTCTGATAGTGTTGGAGCCGCAGCGAGATTAGCTATAGCTGTGTCTCGTGCTGCCTCCGCGATAGCTTGAGCAGAAAGCGCGTTGTCTCTTTCAGTTACAACAGCGGTATGGTCAGCCAACGAGGGTCCTCCATCGTCAACGGTATAACTGTTTTCTGCTAGCCATCCGCTTAGGTTGATTTTCCCGTCTGCCGAACTAAGACTTAGTGAACTATTTATAACACTGTCATTAAGACCATTGTGTTCGTCAGAGTTGTCGCCGACATTATCACCATCTGTGTCAACCCATTCTGTTGAGTTGGAGGGGAAGAGGTCTAGACCATCAGGATAACCGTCTCCATCTGCGTCGATGGCTGCTCCAAATTCAAGTGCATAACTTTTGAAGCCGATTGTAGCATAATTATCCGTAACTGCTGCTTGGTAATCAACATCTCCGGGTGTCCCAGATTCAGGAGTATTTTCTGAATGACTTCCCCACTGTTGAAATGTAAGAACAACAGCCTGGACATTTGGAACTGTACTATTGGGGTTTCCACTTATAACATCATGAAAACCATAACCACCAGCTGAATGTTGAGCAGGATTTGCGACAAACATCACATTGTTCACAGGGTCGCTACCAGTACGATAATAGTATGTGATCGTATCAGTCGCACTGTCGTATGATTGTACGACCGTTAGTGTCTCATTTTCATCATTGAATACATTGCCACTATCTGGAAGAAGCGTATTGATGACGTTACTTGAATTGGTGCCGTTATTACCACTTACACCAGGTGCTAATTTATTGCTGTCGCCAGTCTGAAAATTGAATGTGTATTCAGGGGCAACAGTCATTCCACCCCCAGCGAATGTTACTGTTGGTTCATCGACATAACCATATCCATCATTTGTAATTTCAACATTTAAGACTGCAGTATTGTCTGCATTCATATTTTTGACAATAGCCGTAGCAGTGACTCCACCATTCTCAGTCGAAGTCCCTGGAGGAGAAATTGTAATGGTCACAGGAACGTCACTTGCAGGATCAAATGTGCCGCCAGAAGTTATGATTATTCCATTACTTGAACTAGTCACATCGTTGGGACTTCTAAACTTGGACGGGCCATTGAAATCGTCGAAGGTAGTGTGCCGGTAGTCAGCCCACCAGTGTGAAAATTTAATCCTACCTCCAGGAGAAATTGTGATTTGAACATATCCATCACTTCCCCTGGATCTTATCATTAAGTCAGCTTCGCCATCCCTGAAATCAATCAAATCAAAAACATATGTAGCTTCATAATCGTCAGGATTAGTAAGCCTAGGCTCAACTGATCCAAAACCAAGCGCAGTGAGTGTAACAGAACCTCCGGATGTAGTAGCAGGGTTGCCACTTTTTTCCGATTGTAACACGGGATAATTAAGCGTCGGGTGAGTTGTAATTGAGGAATTAACCGCATTAGGGTCTGTTATTCCTAAACCACCAACATACCAATCGCCCCAGCCTAAGCCAGTACTGTCGGCGTGAAGGGTTACAGCAGGGTCGAAGTCTTCAGACCAAGGGCTGATGCCTATGCCTGTTTCCGTTGCGCTGGTTCGTGTCGCATTAGCACGGAACTCTCTTACTCCATAGTTGTAGCCTCTTGATTGTTGCCTTGAGCTTGTCTCCAATAAAAAACCGACTTGCTCTATGTTAGTAAGATCCGATCCAGCTACAGTTGTAGCTCCGGTTGTAAATGATTTTGTAATGCCAGGTGTAGATGTAGTGTCATCTACGGCAGACACCGACCCAGAGACATCCACAATCAAGTTGGTAGGACCGTCGCTAGCGCTATGGAATGCTCTTGATGGTGATACTATGTTCTCCATTTTTGTCCAAATGGTGCGCGAAGCATCTACAGTTAAGTCGAAAATTCTCGTTCCATTGCCATTACCATCCGTAGCAAAGCTACCTAGATCTACAGTGTGAAGGGTACCCGCATAATATTCACCATTTGCCTTTACTATAGGCCTATAATTGGCAAGCGATGCTATGTTTTGATCGCCATTTCCAGCAGAACCCATGAAAGCAGGAACCGCAAGCCGAGCGTAAATATTGTTGTTTCTACGAAATTCCCAGCTCTCACCCGCTGCGAGAGTTAAAGGTGCTACGTAATTTGGAGTATTAGCGGCTACATAATCAGGGTCTCCTAGGGCGCCAGATGCGGCTACACCGGTTTGTGCCCCTACATCAAACATAAATAAACCTCGTGCCAAAATATCATTCCCCCCATTGCCTGTAGCAGGCTGAGCGGCCACATAGCCATCTGCACCTTCTACTCCGACTTGAGCTTGTGCTGCTGTACCAATATCGTCTGCATCTACATCAATCATACGAATACGATAACCATTACCCCATTCGTTATGAATACCAAGTGTGGCTTGAGAACTATCACGGGTTATACCCATATAAACCTTTGGTCCAACATATGTTGTTAATTTAGTACCAGAATTGTTTCCCTTCTGTTCACCATAAACTACAGAATCATTAGATGGGTCAAAGTTAGTGGTCCATCCACTGTTCCAGCCTGACCCATCTCCGATATCATCAGGTGCATCGGGGTAAACATCATAACCACTACCGTTGAATGTAGTAGCGGACATTACCGGATAAGAATTGCTTACAGTTTTTACCGAAAAAATTTCTTCTGACAACCAGTTAGCATGCGAAGAAACGGCAATTACCACGAAAGCAGTGGCAAGCTTTATTACAGAGGGTATATTCATATAATTAGGGGGTTAAAAAGACAAAAAAGAATTATCCTAATTTAATAGTAACAAATTGTACATAAAGTTACAAGTGAATAATGTAGCATAAGTAAAAAAAGGGTTAAATTTTCTAACAAACATAGCTAATTGCATTAAATTGCGATATTAGGTTCTGCCTATGCGGGCATGTAGAAGGAGTAGCCTTGGAATGCTCAATCGGGCCCGCGGGCATGCCTTTTACACTACCCTTGCTCTATCTACTGGTAGCACAGAGTCCATGTGAGGACTGGCGTTTACTAGCTATTATCCACAGCGCCAGCTACACGACATAAATATCCCCTTGGTGGGCTTAATAAATCGCTTAAAAGTAAATAAGACTAGTTGCACAATACTTGCCTGTTTAAAATACCCAGTAAGTAACGAGCACTTTCTCAGTTTTATATTTTTAAATCTCTATCGATTCAAAATCATCAACAGTGTGATCATTCCTCATTTATAGAAAAATATAATGTAATTACACCTTGTTCATACAAGCTCACACAAAATATACCTTACTTTAATTACTGTTTTATGCCTCCTCTAAACCTCGACAAACAAGTCAGCCCAAATAGACCATCCAGTCTGCCTCACGTAGTGATATTGGGTGGCGGATTCGCTGGATTGGCAGCTGGCAAAGCACTCGCTAAATACCCAGTCAAAATCACCTTGATTGACAAAGAGAATCATCACCTTTTCCAACCGCTTCTTTATCAGGTTGCCACGGCTGGACTTTCTGCCGCCGACATTGCGCAACCTTTACGGCTTATCTTTTCTGGTCAGTCTAATTTAACTACATTGATGGATGAGGTAGTTGATTTTGATCTAGATGCTTCCAAGGTCCATTTAAGATCTAAGACTCTTAGCTATGATTACATGGTCATTGCACTAGGTGTCACTACAGGATATTTCGGAAATCAACAGTGGGCTCAATTCGCGCCTGGTCTCAAGACACTTGATGAGGCAACTGAACTTCGCCGTAGGGTTCTTACAGCTTTTGAACGCGCCGAACTAGCCAACGATTCAAATGAAGCTTCGCAGTGGTTAACTTTTGTTGTCGTCGGTGGAGGTCCAACTGGTGTAGAGCTGGCCGGAGCAATTGCTGAACTTGCCCAGCACGTTATGGCAAAGGATTTCCGACACATCGATTCAACCAAGGCGGAAGTTCATTTAATCGAAGCTGGTCCAAGACTATTGAGCGCGTTTCCTAAGGGTCAGTCCAGTTATGCGCATAAACGTTTAACAAAAATGGGCGTGAGGGTTCACCTAAATGAACCGGTTAAAAGTGTCTCTGCTGATGAAGTCACCCTTTCCCAATCAGCGATATCATCAGGTACGATCCTTTGGGCTGCTGGTGTAGAAGGAAACTCTGTCGCTAACAATCTTGGTCAAGTTCCACGAGATCGCGCTGGTCGTCTAGAAGTGAATCCTGATTTGAAGCTACCTAATTTTGATAATGTATTTGTTGCTGGGGACTTGGCAAAAATGTCGGATTTTAAAGGCAAGCAAGTACCTTGTCTTGCCCCAGCGGCTACTCAGATGGGTCGCCACGCTGCGAAACAAATAGCGCGTGATTTAGCCGGGCGCCAACTGAAGCCTTTTATTTATTTCGATAAGGGCAATATGGCCACTATCGGACGTAGCAGTGCAGTGGCTAATTATCGAAAGATTTCAATTAATGGATATTTTGCTTGGGTCGCATGGCTCGGCGTACATCTTGTTTTTCTAATGGGTATGCGTAACCGCATTAGTGTTTTCCTTAATTGGGCTTGGTCCTATCTAGCCTGGCGGCAAGGCGCTCGTATAATTACCAAGAAATTAATCGGGAGAAGCGATGGCATAAACGCCACCAGCTCCAATTGAAGTCTTTTTGTTTGCGATATTAGTAAACAATTGCCAGTCATCGCAGACCATTTATTCGACTCCCTCTCCTTGGGTAGTTACAAAAGCCTAAACCTCTCCTATTAGATTATGTTAACACGACTGGCATGCGCTTTTTCCCGTTTATCTGATTGGTCCCAAGAAAAGACTCTTTCAGAATCGGCACGTAAACGATCTGAGCGATGGGTATTTTTTATCGCGCTAACTAGCTTCTTTGTGCACCTCGCTTTAATTGGCCTGAATTATCTAGGCATATTCGGGAATAATAGTATCGATCTGCTGTCCGATCCAATCGTAGCCATTTACACCCCCTTTTCCTTTATATTAGTTTATGAAGTTTATCTTCTAATTTATTTTCTACCGGCTTCGATCACACAGTATATAGCTAAGCAGTATGAAATAATTACCCTGATCGTCATTCGGCGTATATTTAAAGATATTTCTGATTTAGAACTTACCGCTAATTGGTTTCAAAATAAGGAGAACCTACAATTTACCTACGATATTTTTACTACGCTTCTGCTCTTCGCCTTGCTCTTCGTATTTTATTTGCTGATGAAAAAGGCTTTGCGCCCACAAATTAAAGCGCCTGATGCTGCCCTATCCCAATTTATCGCTATCAAGAAGCATCTAAGTGTTCTGCTTGTGCCAATCTTCTTGATCCTAGCTCTCTTTAGTTTCGGCACATGGTTTATGGACATGGTTCAATTTGATAATGAGTTGAGCGCACCTGGGGGTAATTTAAATAATGTCTTTTTTGACGACTTTTTTACCGTATTAATTTTAGCAGATGTCCTGCTCTTGCTCTTCTCTTTTATCCACCGCCAAAGCTTTGCAAAAGTTATTAGAAACTCTGGTTTCATTATTTCAACCGTTATGTTAAAGCTCTCTTTTAGCGCGACAGGACTACTGAATATTTCGCTCATCGTAGGTGCTGTTTTCTTCGGGGTCTGCATCCTCTTTCTCTACAATCAATATGAACGACTCTCTCTAGATGCAGATCTACCTACTAAATAGTCGGATTCATGATCGCTCTATTTGTAAATTAAGAAGAACATATTTTTGATACTCAATTTATACACCCTTCGTTAATGATAAGTTAGACAAAAAAAGCGGTGGATGGACAAAATATATTAACCCTAACAGGGGTGAAATATTAAGATGAAAGTATTCACACAAACCCAATCCGTTACGGTGAAATAAATTTGAGTGTATATTTGGTTAATCCATATATCTTCAATATTGAATCAAAAGATGAAGTAGCTTTGTTCTATCTCGTGCACAAGAATCCGGGATTGACTCAGGTATGACAGCCTCCTCTCTTCTATTTTTTAGTTTCTGACCAATTATGAAAGATATGTCCCCACTTGAGCAAATCCGACACTCTTGCTCGCACGTGCTCGCCACCGCAATTCTGCGCCTCTTCCCGGATACACAACTCGACATCGGTCCTCCCACAGAAAGCGGCTTCTACTATGACATTGATCTAGATAAGAAGCTCGACGCTACGGACCTCGAAGCGATCGAGCTTGAGATGAAGAAGGTGATCAAAGAAAACCAGAAGTTCACCCGCATTGAATGCTCCCGTGAAGAAGCGGTGGCTAAGATCAAAGAGATTGGTCAGGAGCGCTACAAACTGGGTCGTCTTGATGATATTCCCGAAGGCGAGCAAGTGAGCTTTTATCAAAACGGTGAATTTATCGACCTCTGTGCTGGATCCCATGTGGGCTACACTAAAAAAATCAAAGCTTACAAGCTACTCTCTATTGCAGGTGCCTATCACCGTGGTGACGAGAAGAATAAACAACTGCAGCGCATCTACGGAACCGCTTTCGCCAGTAAAGATGAACTTGCAGGTTACCTTGAGCGTCTCGAGCAAGCCAAAGCCCGCGATCATCGAAAGTTGGGCAAGGAGCTTAAACTCTTTCATGTCGACGAGGCAGTCGGTGCTGGCATGGTTCTTTGGACACCCAATGGAGCGGTCATTCGCCAAGAGCTACAAAACTTCATCGCTGAAGAGCTGAGCATGGCTGACTACGATCAAGTCTTTACCCCGCACATCGGTAAGCTAGGTCTTTACCGCACCTCCGGTCACTTCCCCTATTACAAAGACTCGCAGTTCCCACCAATCATCGAGCCAGGCACTGTGGATCGTCTTGCGCAGGAGGGCTGCTCTTGCGGCGATCTTTCCAACAAACTGGATAGTGGCGAGATCGACGGCTACCTGCTCAAACCAATGAACTGCCCGATGCATATCAAAGTCTTCGATAGTCAGCCCCACTCCTATCGCGACCTCCCTGTCCGCCTCGCCGAATTTGGCACTGTATATCGCTGGGAACAATCTGGCGAGCTCAATGGCATGACTCGTGTCCGTGGCTTTACGCAAGATGATGCGCACTTATTCTGCACTGAAGAGCAGATTGGTCAGGAAATCAAAGGCTGTCTCGACCTTGTTAAGCTCGTCTTCAACACTCTCGGCATGTCCGACTACCGCGTGCGCATCGGCCTACGCGATCCTGATTCGACAAAATATGTGGGCGAGCCCGAAAAATGGGATAAGGCCGAGGAGGCACTCCGCCAAGCGGCGCAAACTCTCGATGTCGACTACATTGAAGAGCCCGGTGAAGCTGCCTTCTACGGCCCTAAGATCGATTTTGTGGTCAAGGATGTAATCGGTCGCGAGTGGCAACTTGGCACCGTTCAGGTGGACTATAATCTGCCTGAACGCTTTGACCTCAGCTACATCGGTGCGGACAATGAGAAGCATCGCCCCGTTATGATCCATCGCGCGCCATTTGGTTCGATGGAGCGTTTCTGCGGGGTGCTGATCGAGCACTTTGCAGGCAACTTCCCCATCTGGCTTGCGCCTGAGCAAGTGCGTATCCTACCAATGAATGACGAACTCGTGCCCCAAGCTCGCGAGATCGAAAAACTGCTAAAAGCCGCCAAGATCCGAGTCACGGTCGACGACATTGCTGACAAGCTAGGTGCTAAAATTCGCAAGTGTCATGTTGACAAGGTACCTACCTTCCTCGTCCTAGGGCGACAAGAAGCAGAACAGGGTCTGGTCAAAGTCAACTCACGCACCAATGCTTCACTGGAAGGCTTAAAAACACCTGCTGAGTTTATGGGTGAGTTACTGCAAAAAATAGCTGATAAGTCACTGCCCGAACCAAAGAAGGATTAAGTTAGAGTGTCCAAATTGCACACTTTTTGCGATACTACGCGTAAAAGATATTTAAAAATAAATTAAACAGTCTGATTTTGTTCTTCTGTAATTGTCTTTATTGTGAATCTAGGTGCCAATCTGAGCCGTCTGCCATAACACTGGCATTGATTTTCAGTAATTTATTTTTAAGGCTTAATAACAATTCGGGTCTATGTTTTGCCAAATCGTCCTTTTGCATGGGGTCGTTGTCGAGATCATACAGTTCAAAGTCTCGATACCCTCCCTCTTTGATAGTTGGTATCCAGGCTTCATTAAATTTTTCACCTTTAGAGAACTCATAATCCGGATAAGCCAATAAGCTATAGTTCCCGTCCCTTATCCCAACGATTTGCTTGGACTCTGCAAAATGCCAAAAAAAGGGTTGGTGTCGTTTAAAATTTTGAGGGGCTCCTGTAAGCAGGGGCTGTAAACTACTTCCATCCAAATGAATTTCTTCTGGCATTTCATATCCTACGAAATCGCAAATAGTAGCCATCAGATCTACTAGACCCGCAGGCTCCTCAATTTCGATTCCTGATTTGATTTTAGCTGGCCAACAAAAGATACCTGGAACCCTTAATCCACCCTGATAATTAGAACCTTTTTTACCTCTTAAAACACCAACTCGGTCTGACCTAAAACTACCATTATCAGAGGAATAGACAATCAAGGTGTCCTCCATGAGATTATGCTCTTCTAAGTAGTGGAACAATTTTTTGATAGCACGATCAGTATTGTCAATTGTTCCTGAATAAAGGGCTGCACTGTCTCTGCCAACCCCAGTGTCTCCATCTTTTAGATATGGGGATATACATTCGTCAGGAGCTGCCATTTTTCTGTGTGGTTCATGAAACCAAATATTTAAAAAGAAAGGGGATTCTTGCATCTGCATTTGCTTTTTTTTAAGCCAGTCGAGAGCATCATTAATTACGATGTGGCTGGAGTAACCTTCAGTTTTTCCTATTGGAGTGCCATTCTTGATGAAATTGTAAGGGTTTTTATGATTTGGGGATGCATTGTTTTCCGTGAGGAACCAGTAATCAAAGCCGTGCTTGTCGGGAGTTGGTTTATTTTTATGCTTTCCATATGGCAGCCCTAGGTGCCATTTGCCAAAATGTGCTGTGGAGTATCCTTGTTCTTTTAAAACTTCGGGGATAGTGACTTCTCTCTCGAGCAAATGACTTTTTTGGCTGGGTTCATGCACCCAACTGTAAATACCTGTCCTTATGTGTTGCCTACCCGTCAACATGGTGGCTCTGGAGGGGGAACAAACGGCAGATCCGGAATAAAAAGTCGTAAATCGAGTCCCTTTTTCCGCTAGTGTATCAATCGCCGGTGTTTGAATGGGACCGCCATAACAGCCAAGATCTCTTAAACCAAGATCATCCGCGAGTAGAAAAATAATATTGGGATTCTTAGCGCACAAAGCTGTAGTGAATAAAAATGCTCCGTATAAAAAATAGTTTTTCGAAATCATCTACATATTCCTTATCTTATAATAATTCTAACGAATGAATCCCCTCTAATCGTTTATCTTTGGTGGGATAGATGAAACTTGTGAAGTTTCAATTACTTTGTCGTTTTTATTTTTAGAAGTTTTCTTTCAGATTTCCTAATTATACTGTCCACATCTCATTGTTGATATATCTGTCGTGAGAAAATTACTTTTCTCTTTGAAAGCAGAGGGCTTTCCAGAGTTAACCGACAGAGTAATCAATCTGCAGTGTTTCCCCAAAAAGCCGCTAATTTTCAGCGGCTTTTTTATTTTCCAGTCGCCACGAACGATTAAATGCAGTGACAAGAGCAAATGGGGTTGATTTTTAGAATCAAAGCCCACATTTTTTTCACATGCGCAGTAAGCGCAGTTTATGAGCGATCCAAATTTCGACCATTCTGAAGGTGACTGGGAAGAGTTTTCCAGTGAACCCTACTGGAGTGAATCCCAGTGGCGAAACTATTTAAAAGGTTCCGACAAGGATACTGCGCGCTTCCTGTCGTTTTATAACAGCGTCAAAGACAAGCCAAACCATCTTGACGAGGTCGCATCCCTTATGGGCTGGGATTCTGAGGACATGTCTATGACTGAAGATCTCAGTTTCATGGAAAACACCGAAAGCAATGAGGATAGTCAAAGTGATTCCATTGATACCAATCACTCAAACGAACTCGGTGACATGAATGATGGTGCTCCCTACACCCTTCACCGCCATCCTGTCTTTATTGTCACACGCTCGCTTTACCGCTATTTACACAAGAGCTGGGAGCATTTCATGCTTCACAGTCAATACGCCATTTCTCCCAAACTCAGCTGGGATTATGCGAATAGCCTGCATCTTGCTGAAATGAATGTTTTACTCTCTATTCAGGCATTAGATCTAGGGGATTTCGGTCTGTCTATTTGCCATCTTAAGAACAGCTTGAGTGCGCTCAATCAAACGCTACATATTCTTGATCAAGTCACACATTCCAATGCTGCCCTCCTCGATGGGTTCCGTGATGAAGCACGGATACGTATTTTCGACCTCCGTGAGCTTTGGATCCGTGTGCTAGGCGATTGTCGCCATGAATGCCAGCGTCGCGCTGGTGAGCAAGATTAGCCGCAGGTTCGTCATTTGCCCTCAAATTGCTAATGAACTCTTTTCGTCGCTTTTTCTTTCGTATAACGCACGCCAATCCTGAGCGCAAAGCAAACCGCTCGCTTCTAAAGAGAGCTAAAAGTGGCCATGTAGAGTCCTATCTAGTGCTCGTGGCCAATTACATTGACCTCCCTATGGTCTATTTTGGTACTTCTACCCATGAGGACTTCCATTTGCGGCACGCACGCGTTGAGCAGGTCTTTATCGCGCTTTGGCAACATCTTCCTTTTGCGGAGCGTCTATCAGACTTCGAATATATGCTGGCCAGTGCACTGCTAGAAAATACCCCAAAATCAGGTGGCATCTCATCACCCGAAGCCCTTGTTATTAAGCTTCGCCTTCTCGCTCCGAAAAACCGTCTCGCATTGATCGCTTATGAGTTTGAAAACTGGCCGCTTCACTGGGTAGCGCTTCTCCTGCGTATTCGTGCGCACTCCCTACATAGCTTACTCTCAGAAGCCCGCTGCGAACTCTGCGGCATAAGCTGGGAATCTTTAGCTAAAGAGGAGCGTGAATGCCTCGAAACAATTAGCGCAGCGATGGATAAATCTCCAAATATCCGCACCAACAAATCCCTTAGTCGTCGGGTAGCATCCTATCCACGAGTCAGCCAGATTAAAGCACTTTGGTTAGAGCTTCGCCCTGAGCTTGTAGAAGTCCGTCACCGCTACCTACTAGAGACGGCCAAGCGTGAACAAGTGCTTGGGAACATCCTACAAGCCGTCAAAATTGCGCCGATGAATCAGCCCCCATTTGTCGACCGAGTTGTCAATACCGTGCATTTCGCACGCCACGCCAAGATCAAGGTCTCTTAATCTGCTAACAAGATGCCTCCAGTGGTTTTCCACTTTCCCCTTTTTCATGCAACGCGCTATCGCTTACTTCCTACTTCTTCCAGGCCTATTCACTATCTCGGCACAAGCTGCACTGGTCAGTGGTCCTATGATCTCCCATATCGACATGCGCGAGGCCAAAATCTGGATACAGGTCGATACACCGTCTCTTGTTCGCGTCGCCTACTCAGTAGCAGGCGATTCTGATTCCCTCCATTGGACGCCCCCTGTCGAAACTAATAGCAGCCAAGCCAACACTGCAGTGCTCACACTCGACAAGGTTGAACCAGGTCTTAGCTATAGCTACCGAGTTGAGCTAAACGGTGAAATCGTTACTAACCCCGCAAGATTTACCAGTCCTGCTAATTACCATGGCCGCACCACGCCTCCTAATTTCAAAGTAGCAGTTGGTGGCGCACACTACGTAATAGAAGAAGGCTTTGAGCCCCCCTACCAGATACTTGGTGACGGTTACAGTATCTTCAGTGCCATCGCCGAGACTCAGCCCAATCTCATGATTTGGGCAGGTAACACCGCACACCTTCGCAAGAGTGACTGGACTACGCAAAGCGGCTACCTCAAACGATACGCCATGGCACGCTCCATACCCGATCTCCAGCCACTGCTACAAAGCATTCCCCACTACGCGACTTGGGGCGGGCAGGACTTTGGCGCACCCAACGGCGGAATGAACAGCGCCTATCGTGAAATTGCGGAATCCAGCTTTAAATGCTACTGGCCACGCCCAGTAGTCGTCAGTCAACTTGAAGGTGTGGCCACACAGTTTCGTTATGTGGATGCTGATTTCTTTATCCTCGATGTGTGTAGCTATCGTAACGACACGCCAACAAGTTCATCTCTTCCGCAGATCTTGGGCAAAGAACAAATTGAATGGCTACGCCAAGCGCTCGTCCAAAGTGAGGCCACCTTCAAAATTATCATCGCAGGTGCGCCTATCCTCAACCCAGCTCATTCACGCAGTAATCTCAGTTACGCTGAGCGCGAGCACACCGATCTGCTTCAAATGCTCCGCGATGCTCGAATCGCTGGTCTATTCTTCATCAGTGGCGGTAAGAGCTACGGCGAACTCACTCGCCTTGTTCACGCTAATAGTTACAATCTATATGACCTCACGCTTGGCCCGCTCACTGCTAATCCTGGCAACAATGAAGATGAACTGAACTTCTTCCGCCAGCCTGGCAGCAGTACTTTTGAACGCCACTTCGCAATAATCGAGTTTACCGGCCCCGAAGAGGAGCGCAGTTTGACCATTCGCATTATGAGCATTGAAGGTAAGGAGCTCTGGAGCCGAAGTATTTCAGCCAGTTCATTGCAGCCAGCGGATTAACAGAGGATTGCAGTAATTATCTCTATTGACCCACCAGTTTGGTTTAATGGAGAGCTCTAGCCTTTATTAATGAGCCTCTTCAGTAGGTCATCCAGCATCGCTGGATTCGCTTTACCTTTCGTCGCTTTCATAACGGGTCCCTTCAAAGCATTGAGTGCTTTAGTGTTACCCTCCTTGTATTGGCCAACGGCTTTAGCGTTGCACGCAATCGCTTCAAGACAGAGGGCTTCAATTTCGTCGGTATCGTCGCTTTGCTTGAGTCCTTTTTTCTCGACTATAGCGTCGGGCATCTCGCCAGTGACGAACATCTCGGAAAACACCTCTTTGCCTATCTGTTTAGAGATGATACCTTCGTCGATGATCTTGGAAAGAATTCCTATGTGAGCGGGTGTCAGTTTACACTTTCCGACGTCGAGTGCGCTGTCGCCGTGCTCAGAGGCGGCAGAGAGTTCACGCAGTAAATCGTTGGTGATGTAGTTGGCTATCTGCTTGGGTGCCTCATACGTCTGAAGAGCATCTTCAAAGAATTCGCATAACTCACGGTTGACGCAGAGTACGCTGGTAAGGGTGAATGGTAATTTAAACGCCTCCTGATATCGTCGTTGCTTATCGAGCGGACGCTCAGGCAGTTCGGCTTCAAGCTCATTGATCCGGCTTCGATCCATCTGCACAGGCATGAGATCGGGGTCGGGAAAATAGCGGTAGTCGTGCGCTTCCTCTTTACTACGGAGCGAAAAGCTACTGCCGCTCTCGACATCCCAACGGCGAGTTTCTTGGGCAATACTACCACCCCCCTCTAGGACCGAGGTCTGACGCTCAATCTCGTATTCGATCGCGGCTTTGACGTTGGAGATAGAATTGAGATTCTTTATTTCAGTGCGGGTACCAAGTTTCTTGGTCCCGACTGGACGCAGCGAGACATTGGCGTCGCAACGTAGCTGCCCCTTTTCCATATCGCAGTCAGAGACCCCTGCATAGATGATCATATTGCGCAGGCAATTGAGAAAAGCGACTGCTTCAGTCGACGAACTCATATCTGGTTCGGTCACTATCTCAGCGAGGGGCACACCTGCGCGATTGAAATCGATGACCGTTTCAAAAGCCTCGTGGGTCAGCTTGCCCGGATCTTCTTCAAGGTGGATACGATTTAGGGTGACCCATCGGTGATCACCTTCGACGTTACGGGAAGGACCCGGCAGCTCAATCTCGACCTTACCTCCTACGCAAAGCGGCTCTTCATTTTGGGTGAGTTGGTAATTCTTAGGTGAATCAGGGTAAAAATAATTTTTGCGATCCCACTTGCAGACCTCGGCAATCTCACAACCGAGCATGAGACCCAGCTTTGCACATTTCTCAATCGCGGCGTAGTTAAGTACAGGCAAAGTGCCGGGCAAGCCTAACACAACGGCGTCAGTCAAGGTGTTGGGGGCCGCTCCATATTGGTAAGGAGCTGCGGTAAACATCTTTGTGCATGTTTTAATCTGCACGTGGATTTCTAATCCGACAACAGCTTCGTAGGGCATTTGAGTGATGAGTTAAAATATATATGAGTAAGGAACTGAGAATAGAGAGCTCCGCAATCTACAAGGCGGGCACCGCCTTATAGTAATCATGACCCTGTTCGAAGGCATTCGCTATCGCAAACATATCGGCTTCACCGAAGGCCTTGCCAATCACTTGCAGACCGATGGGCAGTCCTCTTTCAGTGAAGCCGCTGGGGATAGAAATTGCAGGTAGGCCTGCCAAGTTGACAGAGATCGTATAAACATCACTCAAATACATGGCAAGTGGATCGTTGGCACGCTCACCCCGGTTGAAGGCCGGCGTGGGTGAGGTTGGCGTCAAGATGGCATCGACCTGTTCGAATGCTTTCTCGAAGTCCCCAAGAATGCGACGACGGACTTTCTGCGCCCGAAGGTAATAGGCGTCGTAATAACCGGAACTGAGCACGTAGGTACCGAGAATGATACGGCGTTTGACTTCGTCGCCGAATCCTTCACCTCTACTTTTAGTGAATAGAGTAAGGGCGTCCTTGGCCTCTTCGCTTCGGTGGCCGTAGCGCACACCGTCGAATCGAGCTAGATTAGAAGAGGCCTCAGCGGTGGCTACTATGTAATAAACAGGTACAGCCAGTTCGGAGTGCGGTAGAGAAATATCCACGATTTCACAGCCTTGTTCCTTATACCAGTCGATGGCTTTTTCGATGTTGACCTTTACCTCTGGGTCGATGCCTTCACCGAAGAATTCCTGAGGAACGCCAAGCTTCCATGGGCCCTTCTTTACTTTCAGTGCAGCAGCGTAATTAGTTTCGCCCTCAGGGGCAATGGATGTAGAATCGAGAGGGTCTTTACCCAGCATCGCTTCCATGAGGAGTGCAGCATCCTCGACTGTCCGAGCAAAGGGGCCTACTTGGTCTAGAGAGGATGCAAAGGCTACGAGGCCATAACGGGAAATAAGACCGTAAGTTGGCTTCATCCCTACCACACCACAGAGTGCAGCTGGCTGGCGAATGGAACCGCCCGTGTCGGTGCCCAAGGTAGCAATCGCCTCCCCTGCTGACATTGCAGCGGCGCTACCCCCAGAGGAGCCCCCAGGAATAGTTTCAAGGTTCCAAGGATTGCAGGTAGTCTGAAAGGCCGAGTTCTCAGTCGAGGAGCCCATGGCAAATTCGTCCATATTAAGACGTCCCCAGATAATGGCGCCCGCCTCGCGGAGTTTTGTGATGCAAGTGGCGTCAAAGGGAGAGACATAATTCTCTAACATCTTAGAAGCACAGCGTAGGTGTTGGTCTTTCACCGCGAGCGTATCTTTGATCCCGATAGGGATGCCATCTAGCGACCCAATTGCCCTACCCAATGCGCGCCTTTCGTCGGAGGCTTCGGCTTGAGCAAGCGCATCTTCAGGATCGGAGGAGAGGAAAGCCTTCACCTGAGCGTCGACGGCGGCAGTGCGCTCAATGACTGCATGAGTGATGGAGACCGAGGTGGTTTCGCCAGCAGCAAGCATAGCAGCGAGTTCGGTGATAGTTTTGAAATGAAGGTCGGACATTGTTGATAAAATAACAGGTATTATTCCACAACCTTGGGTACAACAACCTGGTTGTCGCGCTGATCAGGAGCCATGCCAGTGAGGATTTCGGGGGCATAGGTTTCGTCGGGCTGGTCACCTTCGCGCCAAACATTGGTGACACGGTGGGCGTGAGCCATGGGCTCAACTCCTTCAACGTCGACGGAATTGAGCTTATCAAAGTAGCCGAGAATGTCATCGAGTTGAGCACCGAGCTTGGATTTTTCCTCTTCCGTCATATCCAGCCGAGCTAGCTTGGCTACGTAGTCGATATCAATGTGCGGTGTTTCACTCATAATAGTTTTAATTTGTAGATTGAGCGCATCGGATATTCACCTGAATGACAAGTCAGTATGAGGGTCTTGTCCATTGAGCGCATCGAAGGTGGCGATAGTATTTTGAAAGCGTATATCCTCTTTAAAGTAGAAGCTTTGGATGAAAGCCACCCTACTTCTTCATCCAAGCAAGCTGAATGGCTTTACCCTGTTTCTTTTTAGGTTTTTTCGGCAGTTGGCCTTCGATCCATTTGAGAATGGCACCACGCCCGCGCTTGGTTTTCGCACTACATTTGAAGACCTCATTTGGTTTGAGGCCGTAATCATCAAGCGCTCGCATGAGTTGAACTTCATGGCTGATCACTTTAATATCTGCACTACGATCGGTCTTCGTGAAGATAATCGAATAGGGAATCTTGCACTGCTGCAGCCAATCAACAAAGGCTAGGTCTGTATCGAGCGGCTCCAACTGCGAATCTATTAATGCAAAGACTTGTTTGAGGTTTTCACGTCCAGTTAGGTAGCCGCTAACCTGCTCATTGAATGTAGCTTGCTGTGCCTTAGAAACCTTGGCGAAGCCATATCCAGGCAAGTCGACTAACGTCCAACGATCATTAATACGAAAAAAATTAATCAGCTTCGTCTTGCCAGGTGTGCCCGAAATTTTGGCAAGGCCTTTGACCTCTGCCAGCATGTTGACCAGCGAGGATTTACCCACGTTGGAACGCCCGACAAAGGCAAACTCTGGCAAATTCGAGACGGGGCAAGCCTCTAGATCGATAGCACAACCGGCATAACTGGCAGAGGTGATTTTCATCGAATCAAGCAATGCCCGCTCATCGCTTCAGGCTGTGGCAAGTCCATCAGCTTGAGTAGCGTGGGCGCAACGTCGCCAAGCGCACCTGATTCGATAAGCTGGGCGTTCTTGTATGTCTCACTGTAAACGACGAGTTCAACAGGATTGAGTGTATGCGCTGTATGGGGGCCATTGTTCTCGTGGTTCCATAGCTGGTCAGAGTTTCCGTGGTCTGCTGTGATCACGGCTGATCCTCCAACTTCGTCGATTGCAGCTAAAAGATCACCAACACAATCATCGACGATTTCACAGGCTTCAATACATGATTCAAGCACACCCGTGTGCCCTACCATGTCGGGGTTGGCAAAATTGATCACGATGAGGCCGTACTTTCCGGACTTGATGGCAGCGACCGACGCGTCACGGATTCCGTAAGCGGACATTTCAGGTTTTTCATCATAAGTCACGCAGTCTTTACGACTGGGAACAAGCTCTCGGTCTTCCCCTGCAAACGGTTCTTCACGATAATCATTAAAAAAGAACGTAACGTGTGGAAATTTTTCTGTTTCTGCGCAACGGAACTGGCCGATACCCCTATTCGCAATGTAAGCCCCAAGAATATCTTGCATTTTCGGTGGCTTTTGGAAAACAATATTCGGACAGAGACCTTTTTGATATTCGCTCAGCGTAGCGAAGAATACATCCAGCTTGGTTCCGCGATCGAAGCCCTCAAATTTGTCTTCGATGAAAGCCCGGGTCAGTTCCCGGGGACGGTCACCACGGAAGTTGAAGAAGAGCACGGAGTCGCCATCTTGGATACTAGCCAAAGGAGATCCGTCAGGGCCGATAATCGTCGTAGGTGGGCAAAATTCATCGCCCTTAGTGCCTTCAGTTTCGGGCGAATCGTATTGTAACTGGATCGCATCAGCGGCAGTGGTGGCGCGGCGTTCAATCTTCGAACCGGTCAAGCAATTATAGGCGCGTTCGACGCGATCCCAGCGATTATCACGATCCATCGCCCAATAGCGCCCGGCGATTGAAGCGATCTGGCCAACACCGATCTTAGTCATCTGCGCTTCAGCTTCAGCGAGGAATGTTTTTCCCGAAAAGGGCCCTGTATCACGTCCGTCGGTAAAGGCATGAAGGTAAACCTTCTCGATACCCTGCTCCTTTGCAATGTGTAGCAAGCCATAGAGGTGATCCAGCATTGAGTGAACCCCAGCGTCGGAAACGAGCCCCATGAAATGAAGTGCGGAACCATTTACACGGACATTCTCGAAGGCAGACTTTAGTGCAGTGCTTTCTTTAACCGTGCCCGTTTTGATACCCTTGTTGATGCGAACGAGTTCTTGATCAACCACGCGACCCGCTCCAATGTTTTGGTGGCCAACCTCGGAGTTCCCCATGATGCCCTCAGGTAATCCGACTTCCAGTCCACAGGCTGCAATTTCGGTGCGCGGATACTCAGCACTCAGTCGATCTGCAACTGGTGTATTGGCCAGCTTGACGGCATTGTAAGCATCGTAGGACGCATCATGGTTGGCTCCCCAACCATCACGTATGATAAGGACGACTGGCTTTTGCTTTACAGACATAAGTGATTCAATTTAGGTATAATAGATCGGAAATTAGATTTCAAAACAAGTATCCAAACTGCGAGAGTGCGGAAAGTGAGAGGATCCCAGCATAAAGGAACAGCAAGCAGATTCCCTCACGGCGAGAGACAACATGTCCACTTCTGAAGAACCATAGGAGCAGACATGAAAGTAGTAGCAAGGCTGGGAATTCAACCAGCAAAAGCTCATCCCTAACGTCCATCCCCACGTATGCGGAGACGCCGCCGCCGATCAGTAACATATTAAAAATACTTGAACCAACGATATTGCCTGCGCACAAATCACCATGTCCGGCTCGAACAGCCGCGACCGAGGCCGCGAGTTCGGGTAGGCTAGTGCCAATGGCTACAATGGTCAGTCCAACAAAGAGCTCACTCGCCCCCATCCGCATGGCCATTTCGACAGAGGCACCAATCAGCACCTCAGCACCGAGCGCAAGCAATAAGCCGCCGAATAGAATAAAAAATACCGCGGCTTTAGTCGTTTTTCTGGCGATCTCTTCATTACCTTCTGTAAATTGGTCTACAGTGTCCTCTGCCTTAGCGCCTCGGACTACGTCAATCAGATAAAGGACCGTCAAGGAAAGCAGAAACAAACCCTCTGCTCGATCAAAGCCACCTCCCATAGCTAATAAGAAGAAGATTGTAGTCATGCCGATTAGAATCGGCACCTCACGACTTATCAGTCTGCGCTCGACCTTCAGGGGCACAATCACCGCGCTAATACCGAGTATCAAAGCGATATTAGCGAGATTACTCCCTAGGATGTTGCCAAGTGCAATACCTGGATTATCCTTGGCTGCCAGCAAGGAGGTCGCCATCTCAGGCATCGATGTGGCAATCGAAACCACGGTCAAACCGACCACGATCGGCGCAATCTTGAGATTAACTGAGACAGCCGCTGCGCCCCTCGTTAAAAGATCTCCACCGTAAGCTAATGCGAGAAAACCGACCGCAAGCAAGAACAGCAGCCAAAATAGGTGCAGCTCTACAAAAGGGAGTTGGATGAGTGCAAGTAGCATTGTTTAAAAGCTCGCAGGAAAGTCTTTTCAGGAATCTTCCGCGAGAAAATTCTGAGTGCTTGACTTGGTAAATCAAAAATCCACACTGCGCCGCTTTTCATCGGCCTCTGGTCTCTTATTATGGCTCAAGACCTCAAAGATACGCTCAATCTCCCACAGACGAATTTCCCCATGCGAGGCAATCTGGTGGAGCGCGAACCAGAGCGTATTGATCACTGGAAAAAAATCGGTCTCTACGAGAAGATTCAGGCCAAAAATAGCTATGGGAAAAGCTTTACTCTACACGACGGTCCTCCCTTCACAAACGGCGATCTACATCTTGGGCACGCACTCAATAAGACATTGAAAGACACGATCTTACGTTACAAGTGGATGTCTGGTTACGACGCGCCCTACATCCCTGGTTGGGATAGCCATGGGCTGCCAATTGAACACAAGGTCTCACGCGAATTACAAGACTCTGGGCGCACCGATTACACGCCTCTCGAAGTGCGCAAGGCCTGCGCCAAATTTGCTAACAAATACCGTATTATACAAAGCGAGCAATTTGAACGTCTTGGCGTGACAGCTGACTGGGCAAACGAATACTGGACCATTCATCCCGAATACGAAGCGGCCGAATTGGAAACTTTTGCCAATTTTGTCGAGCAAGGCCTCGTTTACCGTAGCAAAAAGCCAGTCTACTGGTCGATTCCTTGTGCCACTGCACTCGCTGAGGCCGAGATTGAATATAATGACCACACTAGTATCTCAATCTTTGTAAAATTACGATTGAGTGACGAAGCTCGTATCCAGCTAGACCTACCCGACGAAGACAGCTCGATTCTTATCTGGACGACCACTCCTTGGACACTACCCGCTAACCTAGCCGTGTCGGTCCACCCAAAGATCGAATACTCTGCCATCAAGACATCCGAAAATGGCACCCTCATCATGGCCACTGCGTTGATCGAGTCTGTAGTCGAAGAGTGTAAGATTGAAAGCTACGAAATCATCGCGAATTACATCGGTGCACAACTGGAAAAGCTTGATGCACGACATCCTTTTATCGATCGTCCATCCCCTCTCCTTCTCGCTGACTATGTAACGACAGAGAGCGGTACAGGTTGTGTGCACACCGCACCAGGTCATGGACTGGATGACTATATCACAGGAATTAACAACGGGCTCGAAGTTTATTGCCCACTAGATGACAATGGCTGCTATGTAGCCGACGGCCAAGTGCCTACCGAACTCGTAGGTCTATCTGTCCTAGATGCCGATAAAAAGCCCTCCGATGCCAATCTTGGAGTACTTCGTATCACTGCTGCCAATGGCTCGCTAATTGCCAAAAAGAAATTTGTCCACAGCTATCCGCATTGCTGGCGCTCCAAAACGCCCGTCGTCTTTCGTGCAATGGACCAATGGTTCATCGCTCTCGATAAGAACGGTGATCGAGCTGTTGCCTTGGAATCTCTCAAAGATGTCAATTTTATCCCCAACTGGGGGGAAAATCGTATTCGCGCAGCTGTGGAGAATCGTCCCGATTGGTGCATCAGTCGCCAGCGCACATGGGGCGTCCCTATTCCAGCATTCTACGATGAAGACGGCGGCGCCTACATGGATGCCGACGTCATTCGGGCAATTTCTAAGAAAGTCGCTGTGTCTGGAACTGACCTTTGGTTCGAAAAGACCGCCGCCGAAATCCTCGACGGTATCCCCCTCCCCAGCGACTGGCCAAGTGCCGAAAAACTCACATGCGGTAACGACACACTCGATGTTTGGATCGACTCTGGATCGAGCCACTGTGCAGTTTTACAAAAAAGATCTAATCTAAAATGGCCAGCCGACCTCTATCTTGAAGGATCTGACCAACATCGTGGTTGGTTCCAAAGTTCACTCTGGACATCGGTAATTGTCGATAAAGCAGCGCCCTATAAAAACCTCCTCACTCATGGATTCATCGTGAAGGAAGATGGAACTAAACTTTCTAAGAGTGACGGCGCCGCTCGTCCGCTCAACGAGTGGATTGGTAGCTACGGTGCCGACATTATCAGACTTTGGATTTGCTCGCAGGATTACCGAGGCGATGTGCCCGTCTCTGACAAGATCGTGAAGAATGTGGCTAACAACTACCGTAATCTTCGCAATACACTTCGATTCCAGATCGGCAACCTGCACGACTTCAATGTCGCGACCGACGCCGTTCCCCTCAAAGAGCTTAACGCTCTCGACAAATGGGCACTCAACGAGCTAGCGCAGCTTGTTCGTAAGGTGACCGAAGCCTATGATCTTTACGAATTCCACCGTGCATTTAAAGACTTCATTGATCCCTTCGTAGCCAATACACTCTCAGCTACCTACCATGATGTGCTCAAGGATCGTCTCTATACGCGCAGCCCAAACGACCCGCTCCGCCGATCCTCGCAGACTGCAATCCACATCATCTTCTCTGTCTTCACTCGCTTGATAGCGCCACTTGTGCCATTCACAGCCGACGAAGCTTGGAGCTTCGCCCAAAATGATAGCGACTTTGGCGACCAAGCGATCGCACTAGCGGACTGGCCAGTAGTCGATCCAAATTGGGAGGATGCAGAAACAGCAGATGATATTACAGCGCTGCGTAGTTTTCTTTCAAGCCAAGTCAATGATCGCCTCGAAGCCCTTCGCCAACAAAAGACAATAGGACAAAG
>CACIKF010000005.1 GCA_902587165.1 Puniceicoccaceae bacterium
CTAGCTATTATAACGAGATATCGTGAACACTTAGATATCTAGCAGTAAATAGCATGCTATTTTTACTACATAAATTATACTTTATTTCTCTAGAAACATAACCTGGGTAATTAACGACTTAGTTGCGATATCTTCAAATGAGAATTTGGCCAAACTATACCTGTGAACATGGTCAAGGAATGTATTGAGTTGCTAACAAAAAAGTGAAGTGATGAGTAAATGACCGCGTGGTATGATTCCCCCTGCAATAATTTTATTAATTCAAAAACCGACAGCGTAGTTGGTCAGTTAGCTAGGTCTGCTGCTCGTGAAGGCTGGGGAACAACCCCGGAGCAGGAACAGGAATGGACAAAAAGTGTGGACATTCTAAAGTCCACACTTTCTGAAAAAAAAGAGGGAAGAAGCGAGATACTCCAGAGTGCCCTCGCGGACCCCCGCTTACATGAATTCCAAAGTATCATTTTGGAATATGACTTTAGACGGAGGGGGTTACGTATGGATTGTGTCCTACTGGCCCCCGGCATCATTGTGATCTTGGAGTTCAAAAGGCACGAACCTACTTTAGCCGATCGCGACCAAGCTATGTCATACGCAATAAACTTATGTGAATTTCATGAAGTAACCCAGAAGGGCATACATAAAGGAGATGCCATAATTGCTCCAATTGTCGTAAGCACGCGAACTAAGGTAACGAGCGACAATAATGTCTCTTTTCAAAGTAAACCATGGGACGCAATATTCAGCATGGCTTTAATGAGCGACGCTGAAACTCTAGCAGATACGCTCGCTAGCGTGCTTTCATTTCGTCGAGGGACTCATCCAATAAGTTGTAATGAATGGGTGTCCTCAAAATTCAAACCCTCATCAAGTATTATAGATGCTGCAGTTTCGCTCTATGGGCAGCACAGTGTTAGCGCGATTGAAGAACATGCCCTTCCGACAAAGATCATTAAAGAGTGTGTGAAAGAGCTAGAAAGCATAGTTCGAGAGGTCCGGGAGAAAAAGGAGAAACGTGTAATTTTCATTTCAGGCGCTCCAGGAGCTGGAAAAACGCTCGTGGGGCTTCAACTTTTATTCGGGACTGAGAAGAGCGTCTTCGTAACAGGAAACGCACCACTAGTAGACGTTCTTCAGCTTGCCCTGAAAAACTCCTACAGAGAAAAAAACGCTGCGAACCAACTCAACATTCCATCCGGTTACAAGAAAGAACAAATAAGTAGAGTCATCAACTTAGCCACTTTTAACATAGAAAAGGCACATCGCTTCCTGAAAGATCGATCAACCTTATCAACCCCGACTGACGAAACGCTCGTTATATTCGACGAGGCACAAAGAACCTACTTGAAAGGGCGCTCAGTCGTAAGCGAGCGACTTGAAAGGGACGAGGCTGAACTAATTCTTGAAGCTCTTGAGAAACAAAATCCAGGCAAAGGCTTAGTGATAATTTGCCTACTTGGACATAACCAGGCAATTAATACAGGGGAAAGCGGAGTCATTTCGTGGTTTAAAGCAGTCAACAAAGCAAAAGGTTGGTCTTATCAGATAGATGAAAAAACCCTGAGCCTGAACGGACTATTTGATGATATATCGAGCAGACAAATGTGGTCGAATCACTCAAAGAGAAAGTCACTAGAAAAAGGACACTTAGATCATTCGCTAAGATTCTGGAAGAACCGAGATGTGGAAATATGGGCAAGCGCTGTTGTCCACGGCGACTCTGATAAAGCAATGGAAGTCGCGACGAGTCTTGGCCAAGAGGGCATACGCATCTATCTAACTAGAGAACTAAAAACTGCCAAAAATTGGGTTAATGGGCTCCGCGTAGGTGAGGAGAGACTTGGTATGATCGCCAGCAGCCAAGCTCGTCGTTTAATAGCCGAAGGCATCCATATTCTACCTCAATCAGATTCAAAAATTGGACACTGGATGTTAGCGCCTTCAGGAGACATCCGATCATCAAATACACTCGATGTTGCTCAAAATCAGTTTCAAATACAAGGGCTTGAGCTAGATTACGCTCTTGTATGCTGGGATGCTGACTTCCGGCGAGCCAAAACCGGATGGGAGGCTTACAACATTAGCGGGACTAAGTGGCAGAAACAGAGCAAAAAGGAAGAGCAAGCATACCGAGAAAACTCATACCGGGTACTATTAACCAGGGCTCGGAAAGGTATGGTTATATACATCCCCAATGGTGATGAATCACAAATAGATGAAACAAGAAACCCATCATTCTATGATGGCATATTCGAATTTCTGGTGACTTGTGGATGCGTCGTGATCAATTAAATTATTCTCTTTGAGGCAGGCCAAAATTAATGGCTAGCTACTCCCAGCTGGTTAACCGTGCCCCATCTCTTTATGTTTCCCTATCTCGATCGCAGTCCATCCTTGATTAGGTCGATCATACAAGAGGTGAGCTCTGATTGCATCGCCTACTCTAACCGAAAAGAAATCTGTACCGCGCTTTGGCCATTTCTTGAAATTATGACCTGTTCGAATTCCAATACTGAGACTAGACTTTGTCTTAACCCATTTAGACTGAATATTATTCGGCAGCTTAGCCAACATCTTGAGGAATTTTGGAGTCTCTTTGATAGTATCAATAGCTGCAAATGCGCGGACATGGTCATCCGGTAATTCACCAATAGATTTGTGTGAACCATCTAAAATAAAAATTGGGCAATATCTCCAATCAACTTGTGGCCGATATTGAAACATAGCGGGCCATTCAAATGATCGGCTTAGTAATCCATAAGAACGCAACGAGGCGCCACCATTTATCGCTTCAGATATTAAATCACGGCCTAGTCGACTGAGATTCTCATTAAAATTGGAACGATTCACGTTTAATGAATCCCTGTAGCCGGCTGGTTGGCTTTTTATAAACTCCTTTAGTAGTTTAGCCTTACCTTTAATATCTAAATCAGCACGCCCAGTTCTAGCCCTGCACTGCATATAAGCATTAGCCATTTTTTCCTCTGAAGTTAGGTAATCTGGGTTCTTACTTAGCTCGGATTTGGTTTTAGGTATCCAAAGCGGTTCGCCTAAAATTATCTCTAACTGGCTCAAAGCATAATCTACTGAAAAATGAAATAATTCATGGCTTAATATTAGCTGAAATGCATTTTTAAAAGCTATCTCATTGGACAAACCCAAAGACGCGAAACGTTTGGCCATATGAAATAAACCTTTGGCGGTAATAAAAACCCCCCACTGCTTTCCGGTGATGTGAAATGAGCGGTAATAGCCTAAAGCATCAGTTCCATTTTCTTCAACATTCTGGCGTATTTCCTCATCTTCGTCATCACCCAAAAGTGGCAACTTATCATCCGCCTTGGCGCCATGTTCAATCAATGGATCAAAGTCATCCAATCCTTCACTATGATCATTTTCCCCATCTATGTCATCATAGACGTCATCATAACTTTTAAAACCACCGTCTTGAGGATTGTAGTCCTTATCGGTATAGATGTCTCTAATATTGTCATTAAATGGTTCATCCGCACCAATAGGATTGTTTGTCCTTACAATTACTCCATCCTCGTTGCCTGATCTCTTCTTGATTGGGTCCACGTCAAAGAGTGCATCTATTCCATTCAGTGATTGCCTTATATGATTAATATTTCTCATGTTTTCTTAATCTAATACAGGATAGTAGAATTACGTAAATAATTTTAAAAGATGCCCGTAATTTAATAACATAAATAGTTACTATATAGTATTTTATGATAAAAAATTTCTTAAATTTAAAATTAATTATCGCGCTAAAAACGTTGCTAAAAACCCCGTAAATTTGCATTATTTGAGAAGCAAAAAGCTCTTAAATAAACCTGTAAATATACGATTATGATGCAACAAATGATGAGCCGCTACGGCGGTCACAATTACCTCCTTGGTAAGGGTAAAGCCAGTTATCAAGACCTTCCCGAAGACCAATCCTTGGATAATCTTTTGGACAATTACGCCCCTGAAATCATCCCCAACCACTACTACGTATCCACTTACGATGCGCAGCCTGATTGGATGGCTTCTTACACTACCCTTCCCGACATACCGGAATCTCGGCGTGCCGTAAAAGTCGGCACTATTGACCATGTATTTAATGAACTGCTCATGCAGTATCCGATCGAAGTTTCAACTGATATCTACTTCACAGACTTACACTACCCAAATGTCTATATAGCATACATTAAAACAGACGGACGGGACTTGGATGAATTCGTCCTAAATTATAAAAAGTGTTACGACCTTACCTTAATACTTTTTATACGTGGAGACGATGTTGGCGAAGTTAAGCTTAGAAAGAACCGCGCGAACTTACTGAAAATGTTAGTGCTCAACCTCTACAAAATGGGTGTGACTGGTGATTCCTATATCGAATTTACCCCATCAAAGACTCCTCTCGGTAAAAACCTACCTGATGACATTGATTCCCTGCTAAAGGATACCCTCGAGGACATGGATAGCGACGATGCCCTAGCTGCTAGCCTGAAGAGCCTGTAAAACTTTAAAACGACTAAACATGACGAAAAATAAGCTCAGCTATACCGAACTCAAAAAGCGTACAGAAGCCCCACAGAAAATCCCATTTAAGGCGAGTCGATTACCAGCAAAGAATATCTGTATAGGAGAATACATGTGGGAATACCCAGGCGTTACCTCGTATACTGATATTCGATTGGCTCACCCATCTAGGAGTAGGCCTTACTGGAGCCTTTGGACCAAGACGTATTGTCCAATGGCAGAGGAATTCATTCACCGCGTAGAATCGGCACACCTTCGCTTACATTTGCCCTACGATGGGAATGACAGCGTTGATATAATTATTCATTATTTCATGATCGACTTCCTAAATAACCCCGACACCGAATGTTACGGCTTTGAGACTATCGGCGGAATCACCTATGATTCATCCATTCTGTACGCTGCGGCACTGAGCACTGAAGAACCCCCTCAGGATACCAGTCGCATCAAAAAACACTTATCTGTTAGTCCATCTGGTAAAGAACAAATTATTAACACAGCTTTCCCAGAATTCAGGGATCGGGTTGCTGAACGACTGGATCAAATTCTATGAGATTATAATCTCTATGACACAAAAAGTGCTTTCCCTTGCAGTCGAGTGACCCTACTCTATTTATATCGTTCTTTAAATCTCTCGCGTCTTTAATGCATCTTGAAGTGTCCCGCCTAGCGGGATAACGCCAACCGGGTTTTTCCATTTCTGGAGAGTCACCACGGTGGTCTAATGATGTGCGGCCTGACGCAACCGAACCCAAGCACTCTCCTGCACGCTAGATCGTCTCGCAGAGTCGATCTTTTTTTGTGTCTGGATGAGTGCGTTTAACCAAACAAACGCACATAATGGAAATACTAAAAAATAAGCACGCCTCGGTACGGATCGGTTCGAGCAACCCTGATCACCACCTCTTCAATAACAACGGAGTCTGGTGGTTACACTATACAAGCTACCCAACTCCAACTACGAGTAAGCGGATACGCCGCTCTCTGAAGACGCGAGACGTTACCCTCGCCCGTCATCAACGCGATACCATACTCAAGGACTTATTCGGGGGGGTCGGGAAATGAACAGACGGTATTTCTTAAAGTCTCTAAGCGTAGGTGCGACTACTCTCTGCATGTCCAGTAGTTTCTTACTCCGTGCAGAGCGCTACTTTGAGCGGAATAACGCTCCATTGATTAAAGTCTACCCAAAGCTCAAGGAGACTCTTTACGTCCGCGAAGGAGGCATTCTCTGCTTTGGCGACCCATACGCCCCGCCCGCAAGCATACCCACATGGCGCGAGTGGTATATAGACTATTGCGGCGAGGACCCAAGCGGACTCGCAGATGCAGTGGGTTTGTCTGATATAGACCTCGATTATGAAATCGACGAATGGCAATTCCGCGAAATGTATTGGAACCGCAACGAATCGCCTGAAGCAATTGCCTATAATGCACTACAAGCTATGGACATTGGCCCACTCAGTTACGGCAATGATACCGAAGTGATAGGTTCTGTAGAGTTTATGGATGGTCCCTGCCCTGGTAACGACTCCTTATTCGTTACCGTACCAGACGACCTCTCACTTAGCTGTCTTCAGTGGCGCCTAGAAAAACTTAACCACCCTATGAATATACAATACGCTAACTAATGATATGCAAAAAAATCAAACATCCATATAGAGATGAAAAAGAAAAACTCCCAAAGGGCGACAAGCGATCAATCCGAGACCTACTCTCCAAGAGGCCGAGTCAAGATCCCTCAGCCTATGCATCGTCTAGAACGCGAAAGCAAAAAAGAACAGATCATCAGGATACTAGAGATGCTGGGCAACCTGAAGTAGCGGCTGGGACCGACACTGGTCCTGAGATAGCTGACATAATCAACGAGGGTAAGGTGTCTAATAATACACCTAAGATCGGCAAGAAACTATGCTTTTTAAGCTCTTCGCCAAAGAGAAGACCCGATGAGTCCAAGGAGGACTGGGCAAAGCGATTCTTGGAAAAAATTGCTAGTGATCTTGGGGGCGCTTAGCACAAAAAATGAAACTAGGCTGGAAATATTAATAGGAACCAATTGTACTTATCTTGCTTAAAAATTATCCCAATAAATGTAACGCGATCGTGATTTTTATGGATATATAGATCTTTTATCTCATAGTAAGCGTTACTCCATGTTAAAGCGTCATTGCCCCATATTCTGCCTATTGTCATTCCTCTCATTGAGTCTAGTAATTGGGGAAGAGAGCAAAGAGGAGATTGCTATCAGCCGCGAGGACCTTGTTGGGCACTATATTGGTAGCAATGAAGACCGGATGGTGTCGATTGAGCTAGGTCAATTCATCTATAAATTTTTTAGCTTTGAAGATTTCGTTACAATCGAGTCCTACGATAAGGGTAAGATGGGGCACTGGAACATAAATGGTAAAACTATCGAATTTGATGATCCAGAACATGTTTTAAACATTCAAGACGATGGAACCATACTCTACGGCGAGGAGGGATTAGTTCTTAGACCAGTCGGCCCTAATTTTTTAGGGATTATGTTCCATTTCAATGCTAGCATTAAAAACGACCAACATGCTGCTCATTATGTCTCAGATGGCCTTATAAATATTCAGAAGGATTTTTCTGAGGGAGTTGAGCAAACATTCACTGATGAAGCGCTTCACCTACACAATTTGGGCTACATGTATCAAACGGGTACAAAATATAGGGGTGGTAGAGGTGAAGGTATTACTGACATGACCGACCAAATTCTTAACGACGAGATTCGTGAAGGGTTAATAGATTTTGAAAAAGCCTATGAGTATTATTCAAAGGCAGCAGAAAAAGGATATGTACCTTCAATATTTAACATAGCTGTCTACCATAAAGAAGGGACTCATGTAGAGAAGGACATCATAAAAGCAGTCGAACTGTTCCGTAAAGCTGCTGATATGGGGCACACATTATCAGAGGAAGCATTAGGCAATTTATTATATGCAGGCGCAGATGGTGTTCCAACTAATGAAGAAGAAGGGAAAAAGTATTGGCGCTTAGCTGCAGCTAAGGGTAATCGCGATGCACAGTTTAATTTAGCACATAGTATTTTAATAGACTCGGAATCGAGCGATGAGCAATGGAATGAAGCGTGCAATTTAATCTGGCGATCAGCGCTAAGGGACCATCCTCGTGCTTTCTATTCATTATATAGCCTAGCTCTCCAAGGAGATGAAGAATGGGACGAATCTATTACCTACAACGCTACAGCTTTTCTTCTAAACTCTGCCAACTTAGGTGACTCTTTAGCTATAGATCATTTAAGAAAGCTTCGTCATAGGGGTAAGGACGAGGAAAATGCTGTCACACCGGATTTTAGTAATGAGGAGCGAGTCGATTCAGCGCCTGCAGTAGCGGATTCGAACAGTATCACTCTATCCGCCAATGGTGGTAGCATATATGTTGTTGTGACGCAGAAGAACGATGGAGCGCGCATCTATCGTGGCGCGATCGAAGTCGACAGCCCTTTGACCCTCGATAAGAGTGGTCCTGTGGAAATTATGTTCACTAGGGGAGAACACCTAGTGATCGAATCAGGCGATGAACGCTTTCGCCCAAGTGCCTCAGGCCCAGCTAAGATTACCTTCGAGTAGCTCTTTGAACTTCTTTCAACTAGTGTAACCAATAGAAAATAGGTCTGAAACTCATTGAAATGGCTAGAAAGAAACGTGCGAATAATAACTTGCCTAAAAGAGATATAATAGACGCTGGATGCTATATAGATTTTGAGGGATTCGCAGGTAACAAATATCAAAAATTTCGACCGCCGATACTATTAGGTGTCTTTAGGGGTGGGAACTTCAGACAAATTGTTTTCACCGAGAAGTATCGATGTGCTGCACTCGATCCAGGTGTGAGCCATTTAGTTGAATACTGCCCAGATCGAGCTGAGTATTTGTCAGAATTGGCTAAATCTACATCACCAAATAAACCTTTATTTGCATTCAGTGAATATGAGAAAGATATCATAGAGTTCCAAGCAAAGCACAAGATAACAAAGCGTTATAGAAATGTGTTAGGGATCTCCAAGGAACGCTTTAATAAGAAGCCCGAAGCCTTTCCTAAACGCAGCTCAGATAATCCAAATACACTTGTGGAGATAACTAAGACCCTTGGGATTTCGGCCCCGGAAAAACTGGCTGAAGGAGGTGTAACTAGTCGGTTAAAGGATGTTAGAAATTACAGCGATTCACGTCAGAAATGGGCCGAAGCTCCAGCCGAAATCAAGAAGAAATGGCGTGAAGTCTTAGAGCACAACCGATCGGATTGTGAATGCTTGTATGAGATTCTGAAAGTCCTAAGAGAAAGAGTTTAGTTTATCTCCAATGTTACTTTTAATTGTGATTGTTGGCCGATCGATAATAACGGATTCGAATAAAATAGGGTTTTTACCTGTCAAATATAGGGTCTAATCCAAAATTTGAGCAACTTTTACATGTAGGGTAAAAGGATGTTATAAAACTTTTTTGGTAAACCAGAGATAAATTCGATAGTTCAACAAATATGCGCAGCATACATTGCGATTCTAAAATTCGCCAACAAACAGATCACGATTCACAAGATCAATATCCGTTTAAATCGATTGGAAAGTCGATTTGGAGTTCAGGAAAAACTGTAATTTCGCTGTGCTCAAGGGCTCTAGGTAAGCTTAACCCTCACAAACAATATGGTAGCATATAAATTGCCTGAATTCACTGCAGACAACCCGGATACCCGATTAGCTACGGCGCATCAATGGGTATCTGAAAATTGCAAAGGCCGACAACTCACACTTGAAGAAATTGGAAAGATCATGGGGCTGACTCGCGAAAGAGTTCGTCAAATAGAAGCCAATGCGCTGAAAAAACTACGCCATCCGGCTCATCTTAATAAACTAAAGGAATAAATATACAACAAACTCTTGACTCTAAAAATATGTGTAGTATTTACTACACACTAATGAAAGGTTTTGGGACACATATCCGAAAGGTAAGGCTTAAGCTGGGTGAACAATCCAGGGATTGGAGCCTCCGTACTGTGGCAGGACTCGTGGGACTCGAACCTTCCTATTTGAGCAAAATAGAACGCGAAATAGAACCGCCTCCTGGAGAAGACACCATAATACGATTAGCACATACCTTAAACGAAGACGCAGACGTGCTTTTAGCCATGGCCGGTAAAGTTAGCTCCGATTTAAGAGCTATTATATGTAAGCGGCCAAAACTTTTTTCAAATCTGCTTCGGCAGTTAAAATCGATGCCTGACCATGCGATATTACGCATTGCAAGGGACGTAACAGATGGGGATTGGGAGATCCAAGAAAAATGATAGAACTCAAAGATAATAAACTAATCATCTCTTTTCCAGAGATCCATGCGGACGCAAAAGCGACTATTGATTTCCAAAGGACCCTACGTGTGCCAGATGATGACAGTAACTACAGGTTGCCTCCAGGGATGGGTCAATTTGACTTAAGGCATATTGAGGATTATGCGGACAAACTCCCGAGCGAGAGTGTGAAACGCGGAGGTGTTCTGATGCCAATGTATCAGTCTGAGGCTTTATGGATCGATTTTTCGGGACGCTATCCAATCGCAGTAAAGATTGGAACGGGAAAGATTAACGCAATTAGTGGAGAATCTTGGTCAAGTGGGATAAAGCATCCTAGACAGGTATCCGAGGCAAATTCTGGAAAAGCAAATCAAGAAAAGCAGAATTATGTAGTGATCCCAGAGCAGCCTTGGTTGGATGGATATTGCGCAGAAGAAGCAGTTATTCGGCAGTTTGTAGCAATGCCTTTAGGGGGCGGTATGACAGTAGAAGAACAACTCAATCCAGGATCTGAATTCGGAGGAATGCAAATTGAGGCGTTTCCTTTGCGACCAGAAAAATGGGAAGCGATGGAAAGGGAGCGGATTGCGCGTGAAAAATATGAAGCTGAACATAGAATCCTCTATTCTCGTTGTATGCTACCAAGGAATGAGATTTTTTGTGATGATTTATCAATGGGAATTGCTAAGGGCGGACGAATTGAGCAGGAAATTTACGAGGATAAATTTGATGCCAATGATTGGGATTTATCCTGCTCTACGCGTTGCTGGGTTCATCTCTGCAACAGTGAATCATGGGAACAAATTACCGGTGAAAAGCCTCCGCATAAACCATTCTCCGCCAAAGAATATATCCAAGAAGGTCTACCTTGGTTTGACTACTATTCGGACAATAAGGGGATACTGCCGAGTAAGGTTTTGAAAGGTGTGAAATCAGTATCTGAATTTTTCAAATCAAGATCTAGCAAGAGCGTAGAAGGATCCACAGAGATCATTTTCATTTTGGACAGAAGTGGATCCATGGCTAGCATGTCAGATGAGGCTAAATCTGGCTTTAATAGCTTTGTTAAAAGCCAGCTGGAGTGCGAAGGGGATGCTCGTCTTTCTTTAACGCTCTTTGACCATGAATATACGCCAGTTATACAAAGTGTGCCCCTGGATTCAGTGCCCGAGCTAGATGACACAAACTACGAGCCTAGAGGAACAACTGCTCTTCTAGATGCAGTGGGTCGTAGTATCCATGATTTCAAGCAAGGCTTACAAAAGAACCCCAAGGCTGACGCATCCAAGCGCGTAATCGTTGTGGTTCTTACCGATGGTCTAGAGAACGCTAGCAAAGATTATGATTACAAGCGCGTTAAGGATCTTATTGATCAGCAAAAGAAACAGGGATGGGAGTTTCTTTTTCTAGCTTCGGATCTCGAATCCTCTGAAGACGCCGAAAACTTTGGCTTCGATGACTCCGAAACAAGTGTTCACAAATCAGTCATTGCAAGCATGGCATATGCTGCCGATGAGGTGAAAGCATTTCGTAAAAAAATATAATAACCAAAAATAAATCATGAGAAAACTTATATCCATTATCTGCGCTCTAGCCGTATTCGGCTTTTGGATGAATATCGTTGGTAATCCTCACGTTGTTGAAACTGCCATCGGTTTAATAATTGCCATAGTAGTCGGATTTTTTGTGAACAAAGGACTAAAGCAGACCTTCTCGGGCAAAAGAAAAAATAATAGTTAACCCATCAAGACGTATGGATAATAAAGAAGCAGCAAACATTCTTAGATCTCTGGCTGATGGTAAAAATCCAGAGAACGGCTTGGAATTAGATAATAATGATGTCCTGCTCCAACCTAATGTGAAGAAAGCGCTCTCTTTGGGGTACGATTCTCTAAAGGTCATGAAAAAAAAGAGAAAACTGCCTGACAGTGCTGGGAAGCGATGGCAGACTGTAGAAGATAATCAGCTAGCTTCGGAGTATCGCTCAAACGTGAGTATTCAAGAAATGGCAAAGATCCATCAGCGAACGACAGTTGCTATAAGCTCAAGGCTTGTGAAACTCGGACTCATGGAAGATCGTTACACTGATCCAAGGTGTCTGGAAGGTGACTATGACAAGAGTAAATCTAACATTGCATTACAAAATAGAGGGAAGTCGACCGAAAGTGAGGCAAAGATGCGGACAATAGAGGAGGTTAATAATGCAAAGGATAAGCTGAACCAAGAAAATGATGGGCCTAAGTGTCATAATTACCCCCAGAGAGATAACCACATCGACAAAGATGAAGAGCCTGATGAAACGCTAACAAAAGAACCTACCACACACGGTGCGGCTACAATTGAGAAGATAATTGGTAGAAATCCTAATGAAGAGGTAAGGCACTATGACGTTCGTCCTGTAGGAGATACTCTGATGGGTGGAACTAGAGAAGATACCAAGCGTCTCAGAGCTGGTAATTATGGAGAAATAGCCAACCGAAAATAAGAGATCCTGTTTTCAACTCAAAATTCATCAGTAAAGTTTTCATGGAGGGTCTCATAAAAGCGCTTCGGTGCGGATGTGCCTTGCATTTTTTTACTACAGGAAGGACCCAAGGTGGCGGGGGTGCCTACTCCATACTCAGCGCCTAATCTTTATGCCGCCTGTTTGTAGTGATTCAAGATAGGCATCCGCCTGCACAATAGGAATGCGCAGACAGCGTTTGCCTAAACGAACGCTTGGTATGACTCCATCTTTAATCAAATAGTCTAAATGCCTTTTACTAATCGAATAACGCTCTGCTATTTGCGCTCGGGTTGCATAGATTGGCGCAGCATTCGAAAGAGTTCGATGCTGCACGCTTCTGAAACTATGCTTTGAGGTAGGCATTTCGTTGCCAACATACCACCATTTGGATCGATTAATGGCAAACGGCGTATAGGAAACTGTTAAAAAAATTCTCTCTGAATCGATTAATTTTTCCTATTCTGCGCAATCGCTCACTATTTATTCACCAATAATTTGCCTGACCTCGGAAAACGAAATCAATTGATTTGCGCCTTGTAGCTTCTTGTGCTCATTCGGTCGAATCTTCCAGAACTCCAATGCGTCTTTTTTACGCACTGCGTTTCTGTAGTTGGTAAAGAGCACTTCATCTGTCTCGTGTCCCATAATTGATCGAGTGGCGTTGACATCACCGAAAGCCTGCAGGTGATAGGATGCGAACGACTTCCTGAGCTGGTCTTTACCGCTCTTTGAAATGCCCGCTTTGTGCCGAATCGCTTTGATCTTTCGATCCCAATTGGGCGGGCAAATTGACATGGATTCACCTTTGTCTGCTTCGGCAAATTTAAGCCATGCAATCAGTGTTTCCGGCATAGCGATTTCACGGCTGCGGTCGGTTTTAGCAGCAGTGTTGGCAATAAAGAGCGTGCCTTCTTCCAAATCAAGATTTCGCCATGTGAGTCGTTTGATCTCAGCAGGCCTGACACCGGCAAAAAGCATAATGCAAACGGCACTTAGTGCGTCGCTAGAATTCACCTTTAAGTTATCGGGCAAAGACGTATCACTAGTTAAATCCGCACAAGCAGCAATCAGTTGGCGTGATTCCCTAATGGTCAGTATAGCAACCGGTCCCTTGCGCCCACGCGAACGCTTTTCAATTCCTTTACATGGGTTGTGGTCGATCCAGGCAGGCGAACGCTTCTGTGCCATGCTAAAGAGTGGCGAGAGCGTGCGCAGTGCATTATCAAATGTACTTGGATTCGGAAAATGCTGCTCGAGCACTTTCTCAATCCTTTCACCCGTAATGTCCCGCAGGTTCGTTTGCCCAAGCACCTGAGCAACTTTTCCAATAATGCGCTCAATTGAATATAGGTAGGTCTTTCGGTGATCCTGCCGGCTTTGGCGATACGCATCAAAAGCAGCCTCAAAGCTTACGGATGCACTTCTTACCCTAGCCTGCTCGACGAATGCATTGGCGATAGAAGAAAGGCTATCCTCGATCCCAGCAGAGAGTAGAATCTCATGTGCCTTTTGTGCATCGGTTGCCAAATCCGCATCAATCTTCCGACTCTTAGCGCCCCACTCCTCAAGCATGGCCTTCAGCCTTTCAGCTTCAATGTCAGCCTGCCTTTTTGTTTTGAAATATTTTCGTTCTCGCTTCCCGCTAAGGGAGTATTTTTTAGGAATGGATAAGCGCCAGCGATTTCTGTTCTCATCGAAGACAGGGGTGATCCGTGGAGCTTTTTTTTTGGACATTTTCGATTAGTAGCAAAATAAAAAGTGCCCAAAAGTGCCTAATATACAAGCATATTGGTGCATTTTAGTGCGATTCCTTGCAACTTAGTTGCCTTTGATCAGGACACAAAAAATCCCTTAAATTGTTGTTTTTAAGGGATTTAAAATGGAGCCACCTGTCAGAGTCGAACTGACGACCTGATGATTACAAATCATTAGGTATGTTATTTGTTAAATTGTCCTATTTTTGGTTTTATTAAGTAATTTTAGCCAAATAAGGTTAATATTTGTAGACAATTGGTGCATTTTAGTATCACTTAGGAACTTAAAAGTGGCTAAGTAATGGCTAAGTAATGGCTAAGTCTAATAAATTATCAAAAAATCATAAGGACTATTGGCGCACCCGTGTAGCTAAACTTGGTTACAAGGACATACGCACTGGCAAGAAAGTCTATGCAAGAGATTATTCAGTCAGAATAGCTCATAAAAAGAGGCGTGAAATATTCCCATTACATACCTCAAACCAGAAGGTTGCGGGAGACGAAGCATCTCGCATTTATAATTACCTAATCATAAATGGCTGGGATTTAACCTTAGATAAATTCAAAGGCACAGAAGAGCAAGTTGCAGAAATATCTACTGTAGGTGATTTGATCAAATGCGCCAAGAGGATGTCCTCGGTCAGCCCCATGACGTTTAGGCAGTATGCGGGAGCGTTAAGACGAGTTGTTTCTTCAGCAAAAGGATTCAATTCTAAAGACAAAAAAAGATTTCGACCTGACGTCGATGGCAACGACAAGTGGCAGGCTAAGATTGATTCGGTAAAACTAGAATCAATTACATCTGATTTGATTATAAGCTGGCGCAACCAAGAGTTGGATGGGCTTAATCCCAGCGATCGTAGATCAAGACAGACAACCATCAACAGCACTCTCAATCAGGCTAGGTCACTTTGGAAATACTGCGACTTCCCTAACCCATTTAAAGATTTGAAATGGAAGCAGACTACAAAGCGATTCAAACCTCAAATAGATGCTTCTGCCCTTCTATTCTTAGCAAAAGATGAGCTTGAGAAGGACTACTTTGAGCAATACAAGGCCCTAACCTTATGTTTATTTTTAGGTTTACGTCGATCTGAGGCTGATTGTTTAACATGGGACCAAGTAGATTTTTCTACACAAAAAGTAAGAATTGATAATACGGATTACTTTAAGCCTAAGTCTGAAGACGCTATTCGTGAAATTCCAATACCGAGGTCTCTTTTTGAAAACATTGATTATTGGAAGAGTATTTCAGACGAAATTTTTGTCCTTAGTGGAGGGCTTGCTAAGCCCAACTGCTCTTACGATTATTACCGCGCAAACGCTACCTGGAAGCCGCTGCTCAAGTGGCTTAGGTCAAAGGGTCTAGAAGCTAAGAAACCCCTTCATGATGTTAGAAAATTAGCTGGCTCATTAATGTATGAGAATCACGACATTTACGCAGCACAAAGATTTCTAGGTCACTCAGATATTAGAACTACAATTTCGAGCTATATTCATGAAGGTGAAAAATCATTTGATATTATACCTGAGAGGCCTCGGCCTAAGTTAGTCTCCTAGTCTCTTGACCTGCTATTGGGGTATATTGGTGCAAGTTCCCGCCAGAAGTGAACCCCCCATGATATAATAATCCCAGACCTATCAATTAGGAGCTGATTTTAATTTAGCAGAGTAATTCTACTTTGCGTCAGTTACCCTAATTTGCATGGGCAAATTATTATGAGAAATACAGGAGAACTATTAATGAAGCCTGATGAAGTTTGCAGGCTTTTGGGTATTAGCAAAAAGACACTGCTAAAATATAAAAACGAAGGAAAGCTTGGCGTGGTGATGATCAATGCGAGGACGTTTCGCTATAAATATCAGGACGTTCAATCGATGATTGATGATAGTGAAAGGAGGGCAGCTTAATGGATTACGGAACCTTCTTATATCCTCGCTTACACAAGCAAGGCCCTTGGGTCCTACAAACAGACCGAAAGGAAATCATCGATCTGATGCAAGAGAGACACTGGAATGCCAAGTCTTCCTGGCGACAGTGTCTTTCGGGAACGTCTTTCGGTTTCACCCGAAGCTTCGATTCCGCTAGGAACGCTAAAGAATCAATAACCAGGATTCTGAGCAAACTTGCTACAGATTCTTTTGAATTCATCGAACTAGGTGATGGTAAGGGATGGGAAATCAAAATCGCTTTAAGCCCCAAAATGAAGAAAAATCATTTTGCATCATGCACGGGAATTAATTCGGAACCTGAACTAAAGGATGCCGCCTGATGGATAATAAAGAAATATTCAGAAGAATTGCCGCTGCTTGCTCGACCTCCGATCCATTACGGATAGCTGGCGTCAGCATCTCAGACGGCAAGGGAAATTCAGTTCAGGAACCAAGGATGGGTAAGAGTTATTGCTCACCCCTAAGAGACGATAAGAATCCATCCTTTACCTTTTACACAGGCAGGAAGGGAGACGTTCGTTTCAAGGATCACGGAACAGGTAAATCAGGAAGTATGATTAATCTGTTATCTGAGTTACTCTCGGTTACTTGTGCCTGCGCAGCAGAAAAGATTGACGAGCATTTAAAGCTCGGACTCTGGCAGAAGCCTAAACCTAGATCAGGATCCAAACATTCTGGACCGAGGCACCTTAAGATTAGACCCATCCAAGAAATGGATGCAGAAATGATCTCAAAGTCTGTGGGTCAGGACTGCCGAGAAGCCATTAATGTGCTTGAACGTATTGAAATGCTTGGAGTCGGGAAGGTCTACCTGAAGGGAACCTACGGTGAGGAGGATTGCTTCTTTTTGTACGATGAAGCAGCTTCACTAGCTCGGGTACGTAAACTTGATGGAAGTAAAATCCTGAACGCCAAGAGCGTTTGCCCCAAAGGTTACTGCAACGGGCCGTTGGGCATCAGCAAACTTCAGTCCGATCTGAACGAGATTCGAGTGATGGAGGGGGAAAAAGATACCCTGGCTGTATGTGCAGCTAATCCAGAAATGGATTACAATCCCATTTGTATGACTGGAGTTACCGCATCCTTCGGGAACTATGCTGAAGCTACTAAAGGTAGCTTAGTTACTATCTACGCACAGAACGATGAACCTGGATTAGATGCCGCTAGTCGATGGGCCAGAGAAATTAAACCCTACGCAGAAGATGTTTTTGTTAGAGTCCCCTCACAGCAGGGAATCGACTGGGCTGATTTACTTTCATCTGATTGTACAGGTGGAGGCTTCGATGAGTACAGTGGAGAATCTTTAGTTCTTTTTTGTGGGGACTACGGAAAGGTTGCTTAGTCTTATCACAGCTTCGTTTGTTCACCGATCCGTTGATCCGTGTATGTATATATAAGAGAAAGAATAAATTCTTTCCCTATATATAAGAAGAGGACGGGAATAACTACGGATCCTGCTGTTTCTAGTTGATCGTTGTACAGCTATTTCATTAGCTCTGGGTATGAGACTTAAAACCCTACTCACATTGCCCTTGCTTGTAGCATCTTTACAAGCTGCTTCTACAAGTGATCTCTCCTTTACCCTCATTAATAATGATACAGAGTACAAACTAACTAGCTGTAACACATCAGCGACAGGTATCTTAGAAATCCCTAATACTTACTTAGGTCTGCCAGTTACTAGAATAGCTACATTAGCCTTTTTTAGATGCTTAAGCCTGACTAGAATAGTTATACCAAATAGTATAACAGATATTGAGGAAGATGCTTTCACAAATACTGGAACGACATCTATTGAATCATTAGCAACTATTCCACCAACCTTGTATCGTAATGTAATAGTTTCACAATCTTACAACGGCACAACTGAACTTACAGTGCCGATTGGCACACGAGAGTTGTATCTCGCTGCAGGAAATGGCGACACATACGGAGGCTACACGGTAGTTGAAACTATTAATAATAGTGATGACGACGCCTCATATACCTGGGGATTAGTTGGAACCTATTACGGAGACAAAGAAGGTGCGTATCTTGGAGACGATGTTGATGTTTCCTCGGATGGTAAACTTTTTCTCTCTAGCACTTCTAAAGGTTTCGTACTATTAGAGCTTAATGCCCAAAATGAATTCGTTAATTTAGGTGAGGATAATACCGAGTATTTTGGAAATCTTCAATCAACGAGATTTAATGTGCAGGTTGATATCGGATCAGAAGGAAAATTTATAGCTACAAATTATAGATACAACGCACCCGATAATGTTAACTTGCACAGAAGCGGAATCTGTACTTTTTGGCATTATTCAGATAATAACTTAAATTTAATAAATAATGTAACTGCCGAGTATAAAGACCCATACTATGGTGACCCCCAAAGTGTTCGTGATTATGCATACGGTATTGTAAATTCACTGAGTGACGATGGGGATAGACTACTGTTAGGTTCTTCGGTAACTCAATTTAATTTACCGAGGCACAATCCTGCTCAAAATTATGCCACAATAAGAAAGTATACTATTACTGATCAGAATTGGATTGAAATAAATAAGTATATTCCTGACACCAACTATAGATCAATCAATTGGTATCAAACTGGAAATGATATCTACCCTAATCCCAGCCAATCGAGTAGTACTAATAAGACTTATAACGCAAAACTGTCTGGCGATGGAAATACTTACGTTTACAGCGACATAAGCAGTGATCGTGGTTTAGTTAGAGTTTATAAATTAGTCCAAAATGGATACGAATTTTCTTGGGAGCAAAAAGGACAAGAATTAAGCGGGCTATACGATGGTGATAATTCATTTATCTGCGACATATCCTATGACGGCAGCTTGATTGTAATTGGCTCGAGCGGATATGATTGGAGATCTTCCGAAGGTTCACTGCCATTGAACAACTCTGGAAAAATTTCTACGTATACTTTTAACAATGCATCTAATCTGTGGGAAGAAATTGGCACGCCTTTATATGGTGCCGAAAATCAACAAATTGGAACTAAGATTAGCCTAAGTGGTGATGGTCAGATCTTAGCATCCGCTTCATCATTAGGCATAGGAATTTATAGTCTGAATGATGATTCAAACTGGATATTAACTCAAATAATAGAAGATAATGACACACCTTTTCCAGATCTCTCTCTAGACTACAAAGCAACCACATTGCTTGTAGGTAATCAAAGGCAATCTGCAACTAGTTATGGTTGCATTGATGTATATAAGAATCAACTAATCCAGACAGATTTTGATTTGGATGGGATAAGTGATCATGACGAAGTAGTAATTTATAAAACTTCAATTAACAATAGAGATTCTAATTCCGACGGATTAAATGATGGAACCGCTGTCAGCCTAGGAATTAATCCCAATGATGATTACAGCCAAATTATTAGTTACATCTCAAACAACTCTGCCGATTTTAATATTCCAACAGGTGACTACTCTTTGGAAGAGTATTCAAGTGCCGTTACTGCATCAAGGACCCTCGGACAACAAGATGTAACTGGTAACCCATCGCAGTATGGGCTATTTACTAGTTCCGATTTAAGTGATGCTCAATCAAGCTCTAGATCAGCAGGCCAACTAGACGTAACAGGCAACCCATCGCAGTATGGGTTATTCACTAGTTCTGATTTAAATGAAGCTCAATCAAGTACTAGAGCTGCAGGCCAACAAGACGTAATAAGTTCCCCCTCTGACTATAACCTAATGGGTGCAGAAGGTGTCTTTGATATGCGGGTATCCCAGCCAGGCATTAGCACGAATGGCGATAAGGCGTCTATGAACTTCACAATTCAGTCCTCAAACGACCTCCAGGATTGGAATAACGAGGAAACCATTCGACGTGAATATACAATGCCCTCGGATAAGAACTTTATGCGGGTCAGCGTAGTTCCTGAAATTGAACCAGAGCCAGAGCCTGTAGTCCTAACAACGATCGCTACGGATACATATGGAGATAGGCTAGTCTACGACGAGTCTAATAATCTATATGTTAACGATGAAAATACCCCGTTAATGAAAGACGGAGTTAATGTGAAGTTAGATACCTTCCCAGGCTGGAGCTTCTATGCAATTGAATCACACAGAGGTAGATATTATTGTTTTCTTAAAAAGAATAATCAAAATTTACTCATACAGTTTGGCTTGGATGGAAACTATTTGAGTACTTCTAATGTTAGCAGCGCATTGCTGACGTATTACGTAAATATCTTAGGTCAAAGCCTTTGATCCTAGGTCTTCAACAATCAAGGATTCTTGGAAGGTCACATAAGAAAGTATTTTTCAGAAGGCACTTAATGTATCCAGCATCCCTCAAGATACCCCGTCCTTGCACAAGGATTATGACCTAGGAGTCCCTACAAGCCCTTAGTTCTTCTATTAAGGGGGTTGGAAAGGGTTATGGTTTTTTAAAGACCCAGCTTATAGCTATTCAATACACCATCAGCAAAAAGGAATGAGTAGGAATCTGATAAGTAGTCCTTTCTCTCATATGGCTCTTCAGTATTTTCATAGAGATCTATTTTATGCTGTAGCAAAGTTGCGTCTGGGAATAATATAAGGAAGTCCTCGAGTTTCATCCCCATTTCTAATTGATCTATCTTCTCTTGGACAGAAAGGACAGGGGCAGTATCTGTTAAGTATGATTTAAAATTGTCTGGGATATAATCTAGTTTGCTAAACTTAATGTCTCCTACTATTGGTGCATCCATAAAAATTACCTTTACGGGATCTTTATATAATAGGTAACAATGAGAAATATCCTGACTAAAAATATAGTCTGGTTTTCCGTATGATTCTAATTCGCCAGAGTTCCACGGGTGTTCAGCCTTTACTGCAGATACTAGAGAATCATAAAGTAAATTACCTTCGATCGATGAGGTGCTTAACACTTGTCCTTCGTACTGTGGTTGCTTGACGCCGTAGTCAAAGCTCGCACAACCAACAAAAAATAATTGTAGGATCAATAGAGGAGTAAGTTTCATAGATCGTATTCTGCATATTGTGAAAATATGTCAGTCTAATTTTTTCGAAGGCACTTGATGTATACACACATCATCAAGAGTCCAGCCAAGCGAAACCCCTGCCCCCGTCCTTGCACAAGGATTCTAACCTAGAAGTCCCTACAAGCCCTTTGCGTTTCTATTTAAGGGGGTTGAAAAGGGTTATGGTTTTAGGAGATAGGGTGGGAAATAGGTGCGATTCTTTGTTGCCCTACTCCCAAGCTCGAATGGCTAGGACATCAATCGTAAGTTTAAAGTGCTTAATGATACTCTGAACTCGGATCAAGTGCCGTTCGTCGTCTGGTTTCTCATTTCATACCCTCCTTTTTTGCTAAAAATTCAGATACAGTAGAGACTATCTCTAACTGAATACCAATTTCATATAATCTATACGATGACTTTAAACTATTGAGATCTGAATCAGTAGCTTTGAATCTCTCTCTAGTTTCCATATCCTGATTTTTAAAAATAGCTCTTCTTCGATAAAACTCTCTCTTTTTTCTATTTATAGCCTTAACATCAACATTTTTTACTATCCACTCTTCGTCTTGATAGGCGAAGGATACCTCACATTTCCCGTCTGTATCTATTATATCAGAAAGACCTGGTAGAGCCTTAATATCTTCGTCAGACCTTGGGTATTCGAAATTAAAGCTTAAAGTTCCGATAAATGGGGATATCAACGAGTTTGTTACTTCGATGTTGTATTGTATATCAGAGATTGTGCCAGCTTTTGTATTTGTCATTTCAGGCAGTTCTAATTTTTGACTATAAAACTCTTCTACGATCGGCTTAAAATCTGCTAAAGGGTCTGGCTTCGAACACCCTAAGATTAAATTAGTAAATAGTAAGATTATAAGTAGTTTAATCATGTTATTAAGGTGGCACTCGAGACCAAGGTATCAAGGGGAAAAATTTTCTCAGGCACTTGATGTATATACACACATCAGCAAGAGGTCAGCCAAGCGAACCCCCGCCCCCTAGCCTGCTCTAAGACAAAGCTGCCTGGATAAACCCACTAGCCGCAGCATCCAAGCCCGCAAGAGGCCAGTTGTGGAGTTCATAAATGGCTAAGAAGTGGCTAAGTGACTAAGTGGTAAAGCCGATACACACTCACAAAAAATCCCTTAAATAGTTGTTTTTAAGGGATTTAAAATGGAGCCACCTGTCAGAGTCGAACTGACGACCTGATGATTACAAATCAACTGCTCTACCAACTGAGCTAAGGTGGCCTGGTAATAAACTGTCCTACTGGATCGGGGACTCGAACCCCGAACCAATTGATTAAGAGTCAACTGCTCTACCAATTGAGCTAATCCAGCAGGTATGCCAGCACAAGTGCGCCGACGGAATCGCGGATACTGCGACTGCACCCTCCTCTGTCAAGTCAGTGATCAATAATTTTTCGCCTACTTTTGAGGATAATCGATCCACAGTAAAGGATCTGCTAAAGATCAATACCTAGCGCAATCTAGCGCCCCTGCTTTCGACGAATGATCGCTCAGCTCGACAAGGTGCCCTTGGTGCTGGGCAAAGCGTCGCCCATGCGAGGATCGATCGTCGTCGCTACATCGAGGGCACGCGCGAAAGCTTTGAAAATAGCCTCAGCAATGTGGTGCGGCTCTTCGCCATATTCCAAATTGATGTGGAGATTGCAGGCGGCCTCATTGGCGAAGGCCTGGAAAAACTCTTTCACTAGCACGATGTTAAAGTCGCGCACCATTGGGAACTGGTAGTCCACCTTGTAGACGAAGGCCTGACGGTTCGACAGGTCGAGCGATACGCGCGCTAGCGACTCGTCCATCGGCAAAAGAAAGAAGCCGTAGCGACGGATGCCGCGCTTATCAGACAGCGCTTCTTTGACCGCTTGACCGAGCACGATGCCTGTGTCTTCGACCATGTGGTGATAATCGACGTCGGTATCACCCGTAGCTTTGATCTTTAGGTCGAAGAGTCCATGCTTAGCAAAGAGCGTGAGCATGTGGTCAAAAAACGGAATGCCGGTCTCGATCTCGGACACACCTGTGCCGTCGACATTCAGCTCCATTTGGATCTGAGTCTCTTTCGTATTACGAGTGATTTTTGCTATGCGTTGTTCAGCCATGATTCGACGGCAGTTAAAAAAACCTTCATTTCAGCATCAGTTCCTACGCTGACTCGGATGAAAGAGCAAGTTAAAGGATGGGAGGAAAAATAGCGCACGAGGACGCGCTGCGATTTGAGATACTCAAAAAGACTCGCAGCGACTTCCGAACCAGACTCGCCTGCCGCGTTTTTTGGCTCGGTAAAGAGAAAGTTTGCGGCTGAGGGGTAGGTGAACCAATCGTGTGCATCGAGCTGGGCGCGGGTCGCCTCACGAGTAGCCATCACCTTCTGGCGCTGTGCTTCAAAGTGTTCGACATCTTCAAATGCGGCCTGCGCTGCGACTTGAGCGACACGGTCGAGGTTATAGGCGTCTCGCACACGGTCTAGCATGCGGATGATAGGCGCAGCAGCCATAGCAAAGCCTACTCGCATACCCGCAAGGCTGTAGGACTTAGAAAAAGTGCGCACGACGATCAGGTTTTCGTAGTCATTGAGCAAAGAGACCGCCGAATCGGCGCCGAAATCGACATAAGCCTCGTCGACCACAAGCAGGCCGTCGATCGCCTCCAAGGCCGCTTCAATCTGCTCAAGTGGGAAGGCAACGCCCGTCGGTGCATTTGGATTGGTCAGGAAAAAGACTTTTGCCTGCGTCGCGACCAGTGCCTCGACGTCGAGCTGTATGGAGCGGTCGAAGTTGACGTCGATCAGGCCCTGCCCCGACATGCCCGCTACCACTGGGTAGAGGGAATAACTGGGCACCGTGTGTCCTGCGCCCGGATCAGACACAAAACAGCGTGTGATCAGGTCGAGAATATTATCGGAGCCGTTACCGATAATGACATTGCTCTGCTCCAGACCATAACGCGCGCCGATTAACGCACGCAGTTTCACGCTAGTCGGTTCGGGGTATTTGCTTAAGTTCTCAACTTCAAGGGCGACTGCCTCGGTCACCTTGGGCGAGGGTGGATAAGGGTTTTCGTTGGTATTCAGTTTGACCCAAGCCTCACCCTGCGGTTGTTCGCCCGGCACGTAGGCGTGCAAGTCTTGGATGTGCGGAAGCGCACGACTGCTGGCATCGAAAGTCTTCTTCATTGGATCACTGCAAGAAGAACGATAAGTCCCTTCGATTCAACTGCGAAAGCAATCTCCTGCAATTTAGAGAGACTTACAGATTGTCAGCCAAAGAATACACAGCTATCAACTTAGGCATGCAACCCACTCTCCTCCTACTCGCTGCAGGCATGGGATCTCGCTACGGCGGGCTTAAACAACTCGATGCCATGGGGCCGTCTGGCCAGACCATGATCGACTATGCGGTGGAAGACGCCTGCCGTGCCGGTTTTGCTAAGGTCGTCTTCGTCATTCGCAAAGATTTTGAAGAGGACTTTCGCAAGCAAATCGGTGACAAACACGCAGGAAAAATCGAGCTAAGCTATGCCTTTCAAGACCTGCACGATCTGCCCGCCAATCACACACCCCCCGAAGGTCGCACGAAGCCCTGGGGGACGGCACACGCTGTGCGTGCCGCACGCGATAGCATTACTGAGCCATTTGCAGTGATCAACGCAGACGATTTCTACGGGCGTGAAGCTTACGCTCAGATGGCCGAGCAACTCCAGGCAAGTGGCGCTCATTCTCCCGATCCGAGCTCTGAGGCTACGGTGAAACTCAGTGCCTGTATGGTCGGATATACCTTGCGCAACACCCTCTCCCCTCACGGCATGGTCAATCGCGGCATTTGTGAGCTCAAAGGCGACAAGCTGCAAAGCGTGCAAGAATACACTGCCATCGGCAAGGATGCGGACGGCCAGCTAAGCGGCGAAAATCTACAGAACGAGCGCGTGCCGCTCTCCGCCGAGGCGGTCGTCTCGATGAACTTCTGGGGCTTTACGCCAGCGATTTTTGAACCACTCGAAGTGCATTTCGAGGCCTTCCTGCAAACACGCGGTCAGGAGCCAAAATCTGAATATTACTTACCCAGCCTTGTTGATAGCTTGATTAAAGCAGGCGAGGTCGAGTGCTCTGTCTTACAGACAGAGAGCCCTTGGTTTGGCGTGACCTACCCCGAAGACAAAGCACGGGTCGTCGAATGTATTCAGAAGCTGACCGACGCGGGGGTCTACTCGCTTTAAATCCACTAACCCATGGTTCGACTCATTCAGTAATGCAGCCAGCTCTCTACACTGGCGTGCCCGCTGTAGAAGGAAGCAAAGTAGCTACGGACTGCCGACGACTATAATCTTATCGTCAGCGACTTTCCGTGAGCATCGAGTTGCTCGAGTCGAGCGAATGTCTCCACAACGGGTGAGGCTTTTGCGAGGCTCTTGGTATCGTAGCGCACTGTGCTGGAGCGGCGCATAAAATCGGTCGCTTGTAGACCACTGAAGAAACGTCCCGCACGGCCAGTGGGTAAGGTGTGACTGGGACCTGCGGTGAAATCACCAAGCACGGTCGGTGTCATATAGCCTTGCAGTATCGCTCCAGCAGTTGTGATCTGCTGACTAAGGGGCTCGATAGAGCTAGACGCGACTTGAAGCTCTAAGTGCTCGGGCGCGATGTAGTTGGCCACTTTGACGGCTTGGGCTAGTGTCTTGCAGGTCACGGCCAGGCAGCGGCCATTGAGAATTTTAGCGCATTTATCAGCGTGGTGGAGGGTAGGTAATTGCTTAGCGATTGCCTTCTCGATTTTACGCAGGAGCGACTGACTCGTCGTCGCGAAATAAATGATCTCTTTGCCACTGCCGTGCTCAGCTTGTGCGAGGAGGTCAGCGGCGACATGACGGGGATTGGCTCCAGCATCAGCTATGATCATCAATTCGCTCGGTCCAGGTAGCAGGTCAATACCAACAGTGCCCAGCACCTGCCGTTTGGCTTCCATCACAAAGGCATTGCCGGGGCCGTAGATTTTATCGACTGCTGAAATCGTTTTGGTGCCGTAGGCCATCGCACCAATAGCTTGAATGCCGCCCACTTTGTAAACCTCATCGATGCCTATGATGGAAAGCGCTGCCAACATACCTGGCGCGACATTGCCAACTGCATCGGGCGGGGTGCAGACAGCGATTTCCGGGCATTTGACCAGCTTTGCAAGTACCGCCGTCATGATGACAGTGGAGACGAGCGGCACATTCCCACCAGGTATATAGAGACCGACTCGCTGGATGGGGTAAAATCGCTCTCCAACGATGCCACCTTGGGCATTTTTCGCCTTCCAGTCTTTGGGTAGCGTCTTTTTATGAAAGTCTTTGACCAGCGCGATGGATTCGCGGATGGCCTTGCGGTCGGCAGGACTGAGGCTCTTGACCGAAGCTTTGAGGTCTTCGGGCGTAACCCTCATCGTCTTAGCGGTGAGCTTCGCATGATCAAATTTATCAGTGTATTCAAGGACTGCATGGTCACCGCGCTTCCCCACATCGGAAAGCACGCTTGTCACTTCATCTGTCAGATCACCAGAAACGACTGCTTGCTCGCAAAATCTAAGTAAGGCGTTTTGAAATTTCGACGACTCGGAAAATTCGATCTTTTGCATGATTCTAAACATGCAAACAGTTATGCGGACTGTCTGCAAGTGCGCTTGGTGAAAAATAGTCTATTGAATATCGCCTTTTGGGATGCTGAATATTCCCGTAGCGAGTTGCTTGTTCACTTTGACTGTCACGGAGAAAGTAGGTTCGTCTCTACTCCCACTCGATGGTGCTGGGAGGCTTGGAACTGATATCCAGCACGACGCGGTTGCAACCAGTGACTTCGTTGATGATGCGACTGGAGATGGTGCGGAGCACCTCATAGGGCACACGGGCCCAGTCGGCGGTCATTGCGTCGACACTCTCCACGATGCGTAGCGCGACGACATTTTCGTAGGTACGCTCATCGCCCATCACTCCAACGGTCTTAACCGGAAGGAAGACGCAAAAGGATTGCCAAACCTTATAATAAAGATCCGCGGCCATCATCTCCTCTTGGAGAATCGCATCGGCCTTGCGGAGCACGTCGAGGTCCTTTTTTACGATGGGACCCATCACGCGGACACCAAGACCGGGACCTGGAAATGGCTGGCGCCAAACGACCTCCTTGGGTAGACCAAGCTCTGAGCCGAGTTCACGGACTTCGTCTTTAAAGAGCTCACGCAAAGGCTCGAGGAGGCCAAGTTTCATCTTCTTGGGCAAACCGCCAACGTTGTGGTGGCTCTTAATCAGTGCTGCTGGATTCCCTTCAATCGCGACCGATTCAATCACATCGGGATAGAGTGTGCCCTGAGCAAGGAAGGCGTAGTCGCCCTTTTTTTTAAGTTTTTTGACCTCTTGATCGAAAACTTCGACAAAGCTGTTGCCTATGATCTTGCGCTTTTTCTCCGGGTCGGCAACTTCCTTGAGGCGATCAAGGAAGAGTTTCGATTTTTTAGCAACTCGCACGTCGAGGTCGAAGTGATCGCCATAAAGCTTCTCTACCTGTTCACGTTCATGAAGACGGAGCAGTCCGTTATCGACGAAGACACAGGTTAACTGCTTACCGATGGCTCGGTGAATCAATGCAGCGGCGACGGAGGAATCGACACCGCCACTCAAACCAAGGATGACACGTTTTTCGCCGACAGTGTCACGGATCTGGCGGATGGACTCTTCGATGTAGTTGGCCATGGACCACTCCCCTTTACATTTGCAAATCTTAATCAAGAAATTGGAGAGCACTTCCATACCCATCTCGGAGTGCGCCACTTCGGGGTGAAACTGCATACCGTAGAAATTACGCTTTGGATCTTGGATAGTTGCGAAGGGAGAGTTTTCAGTTGATGCGATGGCTTCGAAGCCCTTCGGCAGTTTTTCGAGGCGATCGCCGTGAGAGTTCCAGACGCGGAGAATTTTGGGTAGACCTGCGAAGAGCTTACCTTTTTTTGAGATGCTCAGTGTGCCGTGCCCAAACTCGCGTTGTAAGCTTTTGCCTACCTTGCCACCAAGCATGTGTGCCATCAACTGCTCTCCATAACAGATACCGAGCACAGGGACTCCTAGTTCAAAAACTTTTTTGTCGGGCCGCGGCGAAGCTTTGATTAAAACTGAGGATGGCCCACCTGAAAGAATGATGCCTTTAATACCTTCTTTCTTTAGGACGCTCGCCTTCGTATTGTAAGGATAAATCCGAGACAGGACATGAGCCTCACGGATGCGACGGGCGATGACTTGTGTGTATTGTGAGCCGAAGTCTAGAACTGCGATGATGTCTGGCATTTTGTAAGATTTAGAAATTTTGAATTAGAAAAATGGCTCAAAAACGTAAGCGACCATTGGTAAAGCCACATTGGGGGCAATCGCATTCTTCGCTCAGATGCGGCCCCGTATAGATCTGGCTGCACTTGATGCAGTGATAGATGACTTTAGCGCGGTGCGCGTCATGGATGTGACCATCACGCCAGTCATAATAGAACCAGAGACCGAAGAGCAGAATGAATCCTGCCCCCAAATAGAGCAGGAAAAAAATATCCACGTTTAACCCAACCACGCCCTTTAACTAGAAGCCCTTGATGTCAAAGAGACCAGTGACACTTGCATTATTATAAATGCGATTAATCCCCTCACCAAGTAATTCTGCGACACTGAGGACGGTAATCGGTAAACCTGGACGCGCTTGCACTGGCGTTGTGTTGGTGGTGATGAGCTGATCGATCATACTTTCAGCTAATCGCTTGTAGCCCATTTCATTGAGCACGCCGTGGCTGACAGCTGCCATCACGCTCTTAGCACCGCTTTCCTTGAGTAATTTCGCAGCAGCACATAGCGTCGCTGCGGTCTCTGTCATATCATCGATCAGCAAAATATCGCGGCCCTCGGTCTCACCGACTAGCGAAGTCGCTTCAACGGTTTCGGCACTGGTGCGGCGCTTTGCAATAAAACCAATAGGCACATCGAGCATACCTGCGTAAGCAGAGGCCATTTTCATACCTCCCACATCAGGTGAGAAGAGCGTGAGGTTTTTAGTATCAATATCCTTTAAATACTGGAACAAGACTGGCGAAGCGTAGAGATGGTCGACCGGGATGTCGAAGAAGCCTTGAATTTGTTGCGCATGAAGATCGACCGTAAGAACGCGGTCTGTGCCCGCGGAGACCAACAGATTGGCCACTAGTTTCGAAGTTATTGGTACGCGAGGTTGATCTTTTCGATCTTGTCGAGCGTAGCCATAGAAAGGAATGACGGCAGTAATACGTTTGGCTGAAGCGCGGCGAGCAGCATCGATCATGATAAAGAGCTCCATCAAGTTTTGATTGGCTGGATTACAAGTGGACTGAATGATGAACACATCCGCACCACGAACATTTTCGTTGATTCGGACAAAGCTCTCACCATCGGGGAAACTGACGACATCGGCCTTGCCTAGCGGCACCTTGAGATATTCGCAGATCTCCTTGGCAAGAGCGGGATTTGAATTACCACAGAATATTTTGAGAGGACTTTCTTTCATCATTGTTAACACGGACTATTAGAGATCGTTAGATGCAGAATTCACCCTTTTTTCGAGTTGATCAAACCTTTTGAAAAGATCGGGCAATTTTCGTTGTAGAACAGCCACCCGGTTGAAGAGCATCATCGGCATGGCAGGGTAACCACGAACCTTTGATTGCACCTCTACATCGCTGAGTACGGCGGTGCCTCCAGCAATCATAGCACCGGAGCCAATTTTTAAATGCCCTCCGAGTCCAGCTTGCCCACCAACGATAACACCATCACCTAAGACCGTACTGCCACTGATGCCGACCTGAGCGACAATTAAACAGTGCTGCCCAATTCGCACATTATGCGCAATCTGCACCTGATTATCGACCTTCGTGCCAGCGCCAATCTGAGTCGAGCCGAAGCGGGCTCGGTCGATCGTCGAGTTGGCGCCGATATCAACATCGGCATCCGTGACTACATTCCCGATCTGCGGAACGCGCTGATGGCTGCCGTTATGATATTCGTAGCCGTAGCCGTCTGAGCCAATCACGCTACCAGACATTACTCGATTTCGCTCACCGATCTCGCAATAGTCACCTACCGAAACACGTGGAAATAAATACGCCCCGTCACCGATAACAGCGGCACGACCTATCGTAACATGGCTCTCCAATACAGATGCCCCAACTTTTGCGCCAGATCCTATATAGCAAAATGCGCCGATACTAGCTTCTGGTGAAACTTCCGCATCGGGCTCAATCACTGAGCTAGGGTGAACACCCGCAGATGGTTTGGGCAATAACTTGCCCTCAATATCGCGGCAAATCAATGCAAGGGCGAATGAGGGGTTTTTGAGTTTCAAATAAAGCTGACCGGCCTTGGGCGTCTCTTCGTAGTCATTAGGAACAAGTATGACGGAAGCCTGCGAATCGGCCACTTTTGAGCGGTATTTAGGGTTTCCTAGAAACGAAAGGTCGCCCGATTCGGCCTCAGTCAGTGACGCAATACCTCGTATTGAGCCGTCATAAGCACCAAGAATTTGACAATCCTTACCTAGGATTTCGAGGATACGTTTAGTAGAATAATTTAAAGCCATGGTGTATATAAACAAAAAACCCTGTCCTATGCGAGAACAGGGTTTTTGAAAATTGAAATTAATCTAAATTATTCACCGGAATTGAGAACGGCAATTACAGCGTCAGAAATCTCGAGCGCGTCGGAGGAGTAAATAAGGTTGTTCTTGGGGACAACGAGATCAATTCCTTTGTCTTCAGCGACTGTCTTGACTGCCTCAACAGCCTTCGCTTGGAGAGGTGCGAGGTCCTCTTCCTGGCCTTGCTGTGCGAGTGCCTGCGCTTGCTGACGGAATTGATTTAAGTTAGCCTGCGCCTCTTGAAGCTTTGCTTGGAGTTCAGGGAGCGCAGCTGCAGCCTCTGCACGCGCCTCTTCGCTCGCTGCTGGGTTACTTGCCTTGGTTTCGATTTCGCGGCCCTCTGTAACGATGGCTTGAATGCTAGTCTGCATTCTTTGCATTTCCTCTTCAACCGGAGCTACAGAGCCTCTGACTTTTTCAACAGCTGATTGAAATTCAGTGAAGTCAGCAAGGACCCGTTGCACGTCGACGACGCCAACAATCGGAGCCTTTTGGGCCAAAAGCCCAGTAACGAGCAAGAGAGAAGCAAAAATAAGGATAGAGAATTTTTTCATGAGTATGTATTTATGTAGTTGAGTTATTAGATTAAAGCACGACTAAAAGCGTGTGCCAAAGGAAAAATTGAACTGCGAGCCTCCACCAGCACCTTCTGGGGAAGTAATAGGTATACCTAGGTCGAGCTTGAGCGGCGAGCCCATGAGCATAATACGCGCCCCTACGCCCCAATTGTCGGCGTACTCAGACATACTAAAATCAAAATCATTTTCATTAACAAATCCCCAGTCATAGAACACGACTAGCCCCAAAGGCTCCGCAATTCGGAAACCATACTCAAGAGAAACCAAGGCGTATGAGTTGCCGCCCACTGATTCATTGGGGTCATCTTCATCACGATTACCCACTTCCCGGTAATCAAAGCCGCGGAGGGTATCGGGCCCGCCTAGATAGAAGCGGTCGTAAAAAGGGACGATGTCACTCTGGCCAAAAGGTGACACATTACCTACGCGTGCAATAATGGAGAGCGACTGCTCGTAGGCATCGAATGTGGGAATGAACTGGGCAGTCCGCCCTTCCATTTTGTGGTAATTGATGTCACCACCGATGCCCGCATACTCAAACTTGAGTGAAGAACGCTGGCCCTTGCGCGTAAAGATAAGGGTCTCTCTGGTATCGCGGAGAAAAGTGAGGCCGACCTTAGAGACCAAGTCTTCACCCTCTGCACGCTGGAAAACATCGGCAATACCATCATTTGTAATCGAGCCATCACCATTGTCAACTGCACCAGCAGCAGTAGGATTGCGATCTACGTCAAAAATATCAACCAGCTCTAAACGGTAAGAAAGACGTGCTTCGACCAACTCGAAGAGGCGGCGGCGGAGGTAGAGCTCGAAGCCTGTCCGTAACTCGTTATAATCAGTACTATTGTAATCGGATTCTGTACGGTAGATCTCGACCCCGAAAGCAAGGCGTTGCTCGAATAACCAAGGCTCCTCAAAACCAATCAACACCTGGTTACTGGTCGTACCGGCCGAGGCGCGGAAACGGAACTTTTGGCCATCACCTTGAAATCCAGAACGCCAATTGAAGAGGTCAAAGTTACTTTGTAATACCTCGAAATACATGACGAAGCTTTCGACTGAACCGAAGCCCGCACCAAAAGTGAAGCTACCCGTGCGGCCTTCCCTCACAGTAATGCCTAAATCTTTACGCCCCGGGATGTTTGTAGGTTCAGGGTTTAGACGGACATCATCAAAGAAACCAATATTTTTGAGACGTCGCTCGCTAACATCCATGCGTCTAAGGTCAAATATATCACCAGGGGTGAGTGCTAACTCACGGATGATGACTCGTGATTTAGACTTAGTATTACCCTCCACGTTGATCGACTCCACGTAGAATTTCTCACTCTCACGCACTCGGAAGACGACATCAATCTGACGAGTCTCCATATTCGGTACGCGTTCGGCACGGACCCGAGTATTAAGGTAGCCACTAGAGGTGTAGTAATCACGAATGGCGATAGCGGCATCATCCACGCCTTGAGGAGAAAATGGATCACCCTTTTCTAGGCGCAGCTCGTTGAGCAGCTCGTCCGTTGTATAGACGGTGGCATTTTCAACAGAGAAATCTCCAAGATAATAAAGCTGTCCCTCAACTATTGGAATGGTAATTACGATTTCATCAGACTCTACGAAATCAATAGATACCTTCTCTTCGTTGATCTCACAATCGAGATAACCAGAGTCACTATAAAATTTACGCAAAATGGTGAGGTCTTCTTTAAATTTCTTTTCGTCGAACCTTCCAGAACCCGTTAACCAAGAGAGCCAACCGTGCTTGTTTGTTTCAAGTTGCTTGAGCAGCTTCTTATCAGAAAATGATTCGTTTCCTTCGAAAAAGATTTCATCGATACGGACTTTGCCACCTTCGTCGACATCGTAATTGACCACAGCGTAGCCAGTTTGTTCATCTCGCTCTATACGATAATCGACCTCTACATCAGGAAAGCCTTTTTCAATGTAGTAAGCGGCAATGTTATCCGCGCCAACGCTAACTAGATATTCGTCCAAAGAGCTGCCGGTTTCGATCTCGGCTTTTGAGGCTAGACGTGAGTCGGTATATTTGTCGTTACCAAGAAAGCGAATGCGTTCGATAGTGTACTTAGAAACTAGCTCAAATACTAGGTCGATGGTTTGATCTTGGGCCTTGTCGACACGTGCTTCAACAAATTCAAAATAACCAGTGCTGTAGAGGGCGCGAATCGACTGGTCGAGCAGCGCTGGATTATAATTCATACCGGGCCGAAGCTGCACATTACCCAGGACATATTGGTCACTGGTTGAGCGAAAACCATCGAACTCAGTGATAATTCGGTTGATAATAGGATAGGTTTCAACCTCCTGAGCGAAAGTAAATTGATTCGGTAGAGCCGGAGCAAGCAAGCTGACCACGGAGAATGAGAGTGTCTGTAGGATACGCATTTTAAAAGGTGGTCAGTCGAAGCGTTTAGCGGAGAAAATTCTCGTATCTTGTGTAGCGGCGAACAAATGTCAGGTCGATTTCACCAACGGGGCCATTCCGCTGCTTGGCAATGATTAATTTAATATGCTCGTGCTCATTATAAGCGCCCCCGCCATCGACAGCCTCATCGTCGTCGCTCTTTTTTGGGCGATGAAGTAGCATCACAACGTCAGCATCTTGCTCAATCGACCCAGATTCACGAAGATCGGAGAGACGTGGATCGCGGTTCTCTCTCTCGGACTCGCGATTTAGCTGACTCAGCACGACGACTGGCACATTGAGCTCTTTGGCCATGCCTTTAACGCCGCGAGAAATATCGGCGATCTGTTGTTCACGTGGAGCCCGTGAGTCAGTGCCTTTTATCAGCTGGAGGTAGTCAATGACGATCAAGCCTAATCGGTGCTTTGCATCAATTCGTCTAGCTTTAGCGCGAATATCGAGAATCGTGGATGTTGCTGAGTCATCGATCCAGAGGGGCTGGCCTTTGAGTTCTTTAACTGTGTTTGCAATTTCTTGCATGTCCTTCTTGGACGCTATACGATCCCGAATCTTTCTCATATCAGCGCGAGCACGGCAGCAGATCAAACGCATAGCTAGCTGCGAAGCGGTCATTTCAAGACTGAAGACCAGAACACCAGTTGCAGGACGACCACCGTCTGGGAGAATCGCATGCTCCGCGAAATTCATAGCAAAACTGGTCTTTCCCACTGAAGGGCGGGCTGCCAAAACGATCATTTGACCTGGATGAAAACCATATGTCATTCCATCGAGATCTCGGAAACCAGACATGACGCCGTCGGCCTCACTTTTGCCGTTTAACATCGCGTATATGTCAGCAACAGCTTGCTCAAGCGGTTCATCAATCGCGGTCGCTACTTTAATAATGCGCCCACTGCTAATATTATGTATTTCCTCTTCTATTCGATCGATGAATACAGAAATATCTTCTTGCTGTTCATAACATGCCTCGGTCGCCTCTCGTGATGTGCGGATTAGCCTGCGCAATAAATATTTCTCGTGAACAATACCTGCGTAATACTTTGCGTGGGCGGGTGTTTCAATTCTACCCTGAATATGGTAGATCCCTGCAATACCCCCGATCTCTTCAGAAATACCCTCTTTAACCAAGTATTCGTGCAAAATAATCTCATCGACAGGATTACCCTGTTCGAAGAGCGAGATGATTGCAGAGAAGATAATCTGGTGCTGTGTCTTAAAAAAACATTCTGGAGAGATGTGACTCTCGATGCATGTCGTGATGACGTCGTGACCACCATCAATGAGGCAAGCCGCTAGTAAGCCTTCTTCCGCCTCGATGTTGTGAGGCTGAGTACGTATTGAGTCCTCAGTCAGAGAATTTCCCTTTTTGCTGGAAAACTTTCTATCGCTATTAGCTCGCCCGAAAGCTGGTTCTGAATCAGAAGACATCCCCTATTGAATGAAAACAACGAGGCCTTGCCAACAATTATTCGTCGTCCTCGGTAATTTCTTCTTCGGAATCCGCACTTTCTTCAATTGGATTCTCGGAGACGACTTCAAACTTGAGTTCTGTCTCTATGTCCGCATGTAGCTTAATATTAGCCGTATGTGAACCGAGCTGCTTAATAGGTGCAGCTATCTGAAGTTGCTTCTTCACCAGCTCGATCCCCTCTGTCTTTAGGCGCTCCAATACGTCGTTAGCAGTAACCGCGCCGAACATTTTACCACCCTCGCCTGTTTTCACAGCGATCGCGATACTTGTCTTCTCGATGCGTTCGCTGAGTGCGCGTGAATCCTCAAATTCCTTTTGCTCTCGCACTTCACGCGCTTTGAGGAGCGACTCGACGTGCTTCTTGTTAGCCTGCGTGATAGGTAGAGCTAATTTACGAGGCAGCAAAAAGTTGCGGGCAAAGCCAGCTTTTACAGTGACTGTGTCGCCTTCGGCGCCGAGTCCATTAATGGGTTGAAGGAGGAGAACCTGATTGTTGGCCATGATGCTGTCGGTGTGTTAAATTAGTTGTTGGTAAATTGAAAAAAGGAAGTTCTAAGCCTAAAATGGCACGTCTTCATCGAGAGTGTCGTCGTCCGCGGAGAAGTCTTCACTTGCCGCGGGCTTCTCAGCGGCTGCCTGACGCTTGGGGGGTGAGCTCTGTTCGTAAGCTCCGGAGTTGTTGTTAGAATCACTGTCGTCGCGATTACCAACGAATTGAAAAGTCTCCATCACGACGCCCATTTTACTTCGCTTTTGTCCTTCACTAGACTCCCATTGATCGAGCTTGAGGCGACCTTCGATTAGGATAGGCTTACCCTTGCGGAAATACTTAGTGATCACCTCAGCCTGCTTACCAAATGCGTCAATATCGACGAAAGTGGTCTCTTCGCGGCGTTCGCCATCCTTAGTAGTGAATGAGCGAGATACAGCAAGCCCGAGCTTGCAAATAGTCAAACCAGTGGCCGTCACGCGAGTCTCAGGGTCGCGGGTCAGGTTTCCCATCAAAATGACTTTATTGAATGAGGCCATAGTAGTCGTGGACTTGTAGTGTTATTTGGACTCGACGAAGATGCGGTTGATGCGCTTGTCAAGTTTGAGCTTCTCGTTAAGGTTAGAAGGTACATCGCCAGAACCCTCAAAGTAAATCTCAATGTAGTGGCCTTGAGTGTAGCGGCGATCTGCAGCACGAGCGAAGTCGAGCATACCAAGGTCCTCGCTATCGGATGGCTCGCCTCCAATGGACTTCAATATTTCGTTAAGGTCAGCCATAACTTTAGCGGAATCGTCTTCGGATTCGCGGAGGTCTAGAATGAAAGTTGCTTTATACTTATTTTTAGTCGTTGTGCTCATGCGATGTAGCTATGCGTTGGTTAATTGTTTTCATGGAGGATTCGATGCCTTCATTCAAGATCAAGTGTATCTGATCGAGAAAAATCGGGCTTCGATCCGCCAAAATGCTTAGTTCGTCCTTTGAAAATTTACTGAGAACATAATCAGCGAGGTCCATCTCTTTGTGTGGTTTTGCTCCGATCCCCACTCGGAAGCGGGCAAAACCTGTGCCGACTTGAGTTAGTATGTCAGCGATCCCGTTATGCCCGCCAGCACTGCAGTTGACACTCAGTTTAATCCGTCCTAAATCGAGAGTCAGGTCGTCATAAATGACAAGCATTGATTCAGCGGGGAGCTTGCGGTAGCGCAGCACGGTTCCGAGGGAGCGACCACTAGCATTCATAAAGGTCTGCGGTTTGAGCAGCATAAGCTTGCGTTCTTCGTATTCGATCACTGCGACTTCTGCTTCAAATCGAGCTTCATGTTTCCACGTAGCACCGTGTTTTGTAGCTATTTGATCAACAAGGGTATAACCGATGTTGTGTCGGGTGTTACGGTATTTAGATCCTGGATTTCCAAGACCTGCAATGGCCGCGATGGGCATCTGTAAAAGAACGTTGTCGGTCAATATTCGGTAGAGAAAATTGGCCGGATTAAAGATTTACTTATCTCCTTCGGAGGAGTCGTCATCACTCTCGCCCTCGTCATCGCTGACCTTGGTCGCAGGAACTTCGTCGGCAGCAACTTCCTCGACTTCGTCCTCAGTAGGCTCGGCTGCCACAGTCGGGTGCTGGACGGAAACAATGACTTGTTTTGGCTCACCCATATAATCGACATCCTCGATAACCGGTAAGTCAGCAATTGTGAGCGCATCGCCGACAGCAAGTGCAGAGACGTCAGCTTCAACGTGTTCGGGGAGCTTGGAAGGACGGCAGCGGATATCGATTTCGAGTGTCTTGTGGTCCAACACACCGCCGTCGTTTTTGACACCAATGCAATCTGCTTCACCGACAAGTTGGACAGGAATCTTAGTGTTGAAGGCTTGACCACGTTCTACCTCCTGAAAATCAATATGATCAATGGTACTCTTAACAGCATGATACTGAACATCTTGAACTAGACACAGGGCAGTGTCACCCTTTTCATCAGTCAGCTCAACTAGGGCAGCGCCGCCTCCAATCTCTCGGTTTAGATCGCGAAAATCAACCGCAGCGACGGTGATCGAGCGAGCATTGCCCTGACCGTAAAGGGAGGCAGGAATTTTGCCCGATGCGCGCAGGCGACGAGCTACACCGCGGCCGGTGCCTTCACGATTTGTGATGTTAAGTGTATACTGTTGCATGTCTAAAAATCTGCTTAAATTACAGTTCTAAAAAACGGTCTAATTCTAAAGAGCCGCGGAGGTTAAAAGAGAGAAAACGAAAAGCAACCCTAAGTTTGGGGATTTTTTTAATTCGGACAAGCAGGATGCCTAAACTACTTGTCTGCTACCAGGATCTCTTTGATGTGTGCGACATAAGCCTCCGCGCCCCCGCGCTGGTAACCGGTCTTTTCAATCAATTCCCCTTCGGGAGAAAGCACCAATATCGTAGGAAACCCACGAATTCCGTATTTTTCGGATAATGCCTTGTTTTGGGCCTTTAAATCTTCGGACTGTTCCTTGCCGCGGGGAAAATCCAACTCGACCAAAACTAAATTGTCGGCCGCAAATTCCTTAAATACCTTTTGGCTGAAAACTTCCTTGTCCAACTTGATACACCAACCGCACCAGTCAGAACCCGTGAAATCCAAAAGGAGCGGCTTTTGTTCAGCGGCAGCTTTAATTTTAGCCGCCGCGAAGTCAGTCATCCAATCGTCGCCTGCCATAAGAGAGGTATGGAAAACAATTATACCGAAAAGAGAAATTGAGAGTAGTTTTTGCATAGTATTAAATTTTTGAGGATTATTTTGTATCAATAGCAGATAGGGTCGCCCATGCGAGGGAGTATTCTCAATAAACCGAAAAAATTCGACTTATTCGAACTATTGCAGTATAGTTTTCTATACTATTTGGAACTATAGTTGCTTATAAAGTTCCTACAAAAAAACTCAACTAATCATGTCATCAATTATCTTTTTCATCATCATACCTATCATTGTTGGACTCTGGGCGCAAATGAAGGTCAAAAGCACCTACGGTAAATACGTTCAAGTATCTTCTCGTGGACGTATTACAGGGCGAGAAGCAGCCCAAGCAGTCATGGAGAGCGCAGGCATCTACGACGTCGAAATCGTCGAATGCCACGGGACTTTGACCGATCACTATGATCCGAACAAAAAGCGACTCGCACTGAGTCAGGATAATTTCCAAGGCTCTAGCCTCGCAGCCCTGGGCGTGGCCGCCCACGAAGCCGGCCACGCCATTCAACACAAGCAGGCCTATGCGCCGCTCAACCTGCGTATGGCACTCGTGCCCATCACCAGTATCGCCTCGCAGGCCCTACCCTTTGTTATGCTCGGTGGCTTTATGCTGTTCCACAGCCCAATGCTGATCAACCTCGGCATCGCAATCTATTTGATCCTAACCGTCTTCCAGCTCGTCACACTGCCCGTCGAATTCGACGCCAGTAAACGTGCGAAGGCACAACTCGTCGGCCTCGGCATCATCGATCAAGACGAATTGGTTGGCGTCAACAAGACACTCGACGCAGCCGCTTACACGTATGTCGCCGCCTTTGTCTCCAGCCTCGGCTGGTTGCTCTACATGCTCCTCGGCAATCGCGACTAAGCTGCCAATTAGCTGACGCATCCTGACACCCCGTCGAAACCGCCGGGGTGTTTTTGTGCATGCATCAACACAGCAACACCCTTAATTTGTTTACATCACATTTACATTTTAAAAGTTGAAGCATTTTTTCAGATGTATTAATTTTTTATCCGTCTACACATTAAATGCTTATAAAAATATCTCTTATCGGCGTTAGCATTTTGCTACTTATGCCAACTGCCCAAGCAGTGATTCTCTACGACGGAGATGATTCAGGAAATTTAACTACACCTTCGAGCGGAGCGCCGTTCGATTCTGTCGCACGTGTTTGCAACAATGGAGGTGGAAATACAGCAGGCAGTGCCGTCCATATTCGCGGGAAATACATGCTCACCGCGAATCACGTCCAACTACGGACGCATATCACATTCGATGGCATTACATACTTGGAGCGGGACGCCAGCTTCATCCCTATTAGAATCGGCACCACCGACATGAAGTTAATTAAGCTGGTGCAATCTCCCGGGTTGCCTGCGACCGAACTATTTTCCGACAACTCTGGTGATACATCTGTAACAACAACTTTAATTGGATGGGGAGTTGGCAGGGACACCGGAGTGAATGACTCAGGGGCAGGATCCACGAATATTTGGCAATGGGGCAACACTGGAACTCTGAAAAAACGATGGGGCACAAATACTATCGCCGCCTCTGGCAGCGGCGAAGTAACCACAGGCTCGAACTACGATTATTTGTTTACCTATTTAGACCGAAATGCAGGAATTAATGAAGCTGCAGCAACACTATACGACTCAGGATCTGGACTCTATTTAGAGCAGAATGGGTCTTGGAAGCTTGTGGGACTAACGACTGCAATTACCTCAATCAACGGTCCGACAGAACAAGAACCAACTAATCCTTACAACTCCACCTTTGGCATTTTTAATTCGCGCGATCGCAATTTTTTCGTGCGCATCAGCAGTTACACCTCCGCCATCGAAGCCGCCATCCCCGACACTGGCACCTACGCAGGCTGGAAAACGGACCACAGCCTCTACGAAGCCGACGCAGACAATACTGCCGACACGGACAACGACGGCATCAGTCAACTACATGAATTTGCATTTGGCGGAGACCCTAACGTCAACAGCATCAGTATCCTGCCCACCCATAGGCTGGTCGAAGACAACGGCAGCACATACTTGGAAATCACACTCACGCGTCCAAAGAATCTTCAAGGAGTGACCTACATGCCCCAAACAACGGCTGATCTTTCAAACTGGCCGAGTGACTCTACAGGTATCGCCGACAACGACCCTACTCCAATCGACAATGGCGACGGCACCGAGACACTCGCATACCGCCGCAGTCAAGCCGTGGCAGAAATGAATCAAGCCTACCTGCGCGTCAAGATTTCCGAAACGCCATAGGAATCCGATAAAGGCTTGACCCATACATCAGCTGCGCCATCTTTCGCAATCTTTCTCGTTCGGGCCGTAGCGCAGTCTGGTAGCGCACTTCGCTGGGGGTGAAGGGGTCGCAGGTTCAAATCCTGTCGGCCCGACCATGGGAATGACGGCACGCTTCCTCCAGAGCGTGCCATTTTTTTTGCCAATGTTTTTAAATAATACCGCTCTCTTTGCTCGTCGTGGTCTGATGCTCGATATTAGTCGCAACCGAGTGCCAACAGTTGAAACTCTCCATAGCTTGATTGATGCTCTACAAGCGCTCAACTATAATGAGTTGCAACTCTATACCGAACACACCTTCGCCTTCGCTGAGCACAAAACAGTTTGGCAGAACGCCTCGCCGATGACAGCTAAGGAGATCCTCCAACTCGACGGCTATTGCGCAGATCGTGGCATCAAATTGGTGCCTAATCAAAATTCCTTTGGCCACATGGAGCGCTGGCTAAAACACGCAGACTACAAGCCACTCGCAGAATGCCCCGAAGGCTTTCAGCATCCTCTTGCTGGCTGGCGCGATACTGGCAGCACACTCTACCCCGATGCAGACAGCGCCGCTTTTATGGATAAACTTTACGCCGAGCTACTCCCCAATTTTAGCTCGTGCCAGCTTCATATCGGAGGCGACGAGCCATGGGAACTGGGTAAAGGCCGCAGCGCAGAGCGCGTCCAACGCGAAGGTAAACACCGCGTCTATTTGGACTTCATGAAGCAACTTTTCGCACTGGCAGAGAAACACGGCCAAACTGCTCAATTCTGGGCAGACATTATTATGGAGCGCCCCGATCTGGTGTCGGAATTACCCAAAGGTGTTATCCCAGTCATCTGGGGCTACGAGGCCGACTCACCATTTGCCGAGCAATGCCGCATAGTGGCGGAAGCCGGCTTCCGCGATCAATTCTACGTCGCACCTGGTGCGGGTAATTGGAATTCCTTCTCTGGTCGCCTAGATGTGGCCAAGGCTAATATCCGCTTAGCCGCCAAACATGGTCTCGCTAACGGCGCGCGCGGCCTGTTACTCACCGCATGGGGTGATAACGGGCATCATCAGCCTTGGTTTACCCTATATCCCGCCCTCATCATCGCAGCGGCAGAGTGTCATGGGCAAAGTCTCGACGAGACCGAACTAGCCGAAATAATCGACACCCTCTTTTACCCGAATAAATCAAAAGGACAGGGCACGAGCATCTGCGCCCTAGGTCAGATCGACGGTCTGCTCACGCAGCCCTCACCCCCGAATAGTTTTCTAAACAGTGCCTTCTTCGCGAACGAAAAACAGCTAATCGAGACCCTACTACCTCTGGCTAATCAGACCGAGCTTGCAAAATGCGAGGAGGCATTGAACGCGATCCGGACTAACGGGCTTGATCCCGAAATCGCCCTCTCTATACGCTTAAATCGAGCAGGATTAGAGCGATGCCTCAATAAGACTCCCTCCGAAAGCAAAGATCAATTGGCTAAGGACTTCGCCACGCAATGGCGAAGGCATAGCCGTGAAGGTGGCCTCAAAGATAGTCTGGCTCGGATGCATAGCTAAAAAGCGAACAAAGCAAGTTGCCAACGCTCCTTAAAGATTCCTTAATTAGATACCAATGTTGCAACGACTCACTCTCCTAGTTCTCCTGTTATGGTGTAGCGTCCTCGAAGCTCAAAACCGAGAACTGCTCGGTGAATACAAAATCGGCATCGTCGGGCGCGACCTAGAAGACGCCATCTACCAAGCTGCCCGCGAAGGGGCTCAAGCTGCGGCGCTCAAACTCAACGAAAAGTATTCGATCGACATTGAATTAGTTATTTTCACTCCAGATAAGACTAAGGGAGGTAGTCAGATGACTTCACTGGCCGAACTCTTCATTGAAAATGCGGACGGTTTAATCATCAGTCCGGAAAATACCGAAGCCGTCCGAGCATCCATAGACTTTGCCTTACAACAAGGTCAAGAAGTCGTCTTTTTCGAAAGCCAGCTCTCCGACCGTGAGTCACTCACTTCGGTCTTGGCCGACGAGGTCGAAGCTGGCCGCCTAGCAGGGCGCGCGATTCTAGCCAAACTTCCGACGAAGGCTCGCGTCGCAATACTCACAAGCGCTACACCAGGTGCGGAGTTGGAGCAGCGAATGACTGGTTTACGCGAGGTGCTTAGCTATCGCCGCATCGAGACAACGATCACCTGTGCGCCCGACTATCTTTCTGCGATCGAAGCGATTCGTGCCGCCGAAGAAGCCGACCGCAACGATCTAATCAAGGGCTGGGTTTTCCTCGAAGATTGGCCGCTGCTCGGTCTGCCCGCACTCCCATGGAAGCCCGGTAAAATACCCATCGTCGCCATTCAATCCTCACCTTCTGCCTTCATCTATGTCGATCAAGGCTACCTCGATGCGCTCGTTGTCCACCCTTACTATGATTGGGGATATAAAAGCGTCGAGACCATGATTGAGAAGCTTCATAATAAGCTAGAACCCGATGTGACCATCGTCCGCACCAAGCCTCGCATCGTCGATTGGCGGAATGCCGAAGACTACCGTGATAGCTGGAAAAAGTGGCTTAAGTAAAAACCTTGGCGGGTGATTTATTCGGTGTATGGCTTTTACTTTTTGAAAAAGTTTATCCGCCAACTTTATGCCTCTCGCCAGTATCACTGTGCCCAAGATCGCGCTCTGGCACGACATGGTCGCGTATGCATTGCTTCAACTCTTTGATTTCAGGGAAACGAGCCTCCGTCTTTCGATCCCAAATCGATTCGCCATCTAAGCTTACACGAAAGGTGCCACCCGTATCGGAAGGACGTAGTGTGACCGCACCAAGCTCTGCTTCGAAGGTAGTCAAAAGTTCCTGCGCTGTCCAAGCGGCGCGAAGAAGCCAACGGCAACCAGGGCAGTATTCAATTTCAATTTGTGGTTTCATTTTCTAAAATATTTGCCTGTGACGGTGATGCTCTAAGCTAAGATCAGGACCCTAGACAATTTCAAGTTTCAATTCGTAGAGCTTGAGCCTATCCATCGGCAAAGACGCAGCCAAATGAGCTATGCTTTGACCTAGAATCTCCAAATTCGGCGCGATAGCGCAGAGTGGATGCACGACGAAGTCGCGTTCAGCTATGCGTGGATGTGGGACTTTAAGGCGCTCGTGCTCGATTATTTCATCTCCGTAGGCGATGATGTCTAGATCGATACTACGCGGTGCCCACTCGCCTTTGCTCACTCGCCCGAGTTGCGATTCCACTTCGAGACAGTAGTCCAGCAAGGCAAGTGGCGCCATCGAGGTCTCGACCCCGACCATGGCGTTAAGGAAATCATTGGCCTCCCCCATACCAACAGCGCAGTTCTCATAAACAGGACTAATTTGTAAAACTTTGAGCCGATCATCCGCCGCTAATGCCTTGAGCGCAGACTGCATTTGTCCTAGTCGATCACCAAGGTTACTACCGAGTGCGATGTAGGCGCGCACTAACGGCATCGCGTCACCTCCGCAGCGAAGTAGTCGCAGACGCAATCAACAGGCACGGAGGGTTTTTTCACCTCTACAGTAACAGATACAAGCTTGGCAAAACGCTCAAGTATGCCCACTGCGATGGCATCGGCTGCCGCCTCAATCATATTAAAACGTTGCTCGGTGAAAATCTTTTTGATCGTTTCGAAGAGTTCCACGTAATTCACCGTAGATTCTGGACTATCTGTTGCTAAATCGAGTGAAGGATCGAGCTCGACCACTACATCAAGGTGGAAACGTTGCCCCAACTTTGCTTCTTCTTCGAGTAGCCCATGTCGGGCAAAAAAAACCAGTTCTTTGAGGATAATTTTAGCAGTTTTCATGGCATATATAAAACCGTTTCTAGTGGAAATAGGAAGAATACAATTCAACAAATCGATTGCTACTGAGGAGATGAAGCTTGGTAAGACTGCCAATTTTGCCATGCAAAGAGTGCCATGAAAATGGGTAACAAGATTGTACCGAGATAGAGGTATCCAGCGACGCCGATAATGACTGCAACGATGGAACTGATCAAATGGACGTTGTGCTGTTTCTTAGGACCTAGAATCGCGGCCATCATTTGCCCACCATCCATCGGATAGACCGGTAGACAATTTAGGATCGACCATGCGATACTGACCCAAATCAAATCTCTGAGGAAGGGAAGAAAAAGAGAACCTTCCGGTATCGAAATACTGGGAGCAAGGACAATGAGTAGCACTCCGAATACGAACTGCAGTGCAGGACCCGCGGCGGTCACAACAAATGACTGTTTGCGATCCAGCTTACCTGCAGGGAAGGAGGCATAACCACCGAAGGCTCGCAGGGTGATCGCTGCGGGGAGGCCATATTTCCGAATGGTAAGCGCGTGCCCGAGTTCATGTATCATGATTGATAGAAAACCCGCAAAGACAAAGACAAGCACTAGCAAAATATCAGTTGAATTGGCAGCATGGAGGCCACCTCCGATAAAGGCCATCGTGATCCAGAACCATGGCTCCACCCGAACGGGAATGCCTAAAATAGAAAATTGTATCATGGAGACTATTCGTAAGTGCGGCGGCCTTCAAGCGCGCTGCGCAGTGTGACCGAGTCCGCGTAGGTCACACCGCCACCGCTGGGCAGGCCGAAGCCGATACGAGAGAGTTTAATCGGCCGATCCTCGACTAGCTCTTCTTGAATGAAATGACAAGTTGCCTGCCCTTCGATATCGTTGGAGAGAGCGAGGACTAACTCAGTAACTTCGCCCGTTTGGATACGGGCTTGAAGGCTTTTTAAATTTAGCTTATCGGGGTCAACTCCATGAATTGGAGAAAGTTTGCCGTGCAGCACGTGGTAGCGAGCTTTCCAAGCACTAGAGCGCTCAATCGCGATCAAATCGGGAACATGCTCGACCACACAAATCTTACTGGCGTCGCGGTTAGCATCTTCGCAAATAGCGCAAATTTCACTCTCGGCCATGTTACCACAAATTTTGCAGCGGCAGATGGACTCACGCGCTAGCTTCATTGAATTCAGTAGCTCGGGCATTGTGTCAGGTTTTTCAACTAACAAATGCATGGCTACTCGTTCAGCGGAGCGATAGCCCAAACCCGGTAGGCGTTTAAGCTGCTGGATTAGGGAATCGTAGGCAGGTGTCATTTCCAGAGATCAAGAGGCAATTGACAGAGGCCAGAGAAGAGAAGACATATGCCCAAGCGATGACAAAGGGCCTACATTAATCCAGGAAAGCCACCCATCCCGCCAGTCACGGAACCCATTGCTTCTTCGCTGGTTTCCTTGGCCTTGGCTGCAGCTTCTTGGACGGCTGATAGGAGCGTCTCTTCTATGAAGTCGGCGTCTTCTTTTAAAAATTCGGGATCGATCTTGAAGCCTTGAAACTCGCCTTGCCCGTTGATCTTAACGTTGATGGCGCCACCTCCGCTAGAAACCTCTAAAATAGTTCCGGAGAGCTCGGTCTGCACCGCCTCCATCTGTCTTTGCATTTTTTGTGCTTGTTTGAGTAATTTACCGACGCCTGCCATAGTCTAGTCTTCCTGATTTAATAGCTTGTTGAATTTGTGAATTTTGTAGTGTCCAGAAACTAAGCGCATTGAGTCAAGCCGATTGCAATTTATACCACTTGATCAGGCACGCTCGCATCGAGTCGAAAGCGCACGTGGCTATCCTGACCTCCCAAAACTAGAGTGTTCGGGCCATGAATGAGTTTTACACGCGTTTCTTGGCTATTCCCACCAATTGGAATGCCGTTTACAACTGTACCAAGTTGACTGGTCTTATCTTCGATAAAGACAGAATCACCAACGGTATCTATTATACAGTGTTTACGCGACACCCGAAAGGGCGAGCGATCTGAGATTAGGATCTGGTTCTGGAGTATCGCCTTTGTTCCTGTGGTCTGAGTTCGACGGCAAAAATGAAAGGGAAAAAATCTAAGAAGTCGTTTTTTGAGTGCGGTTTGCTGGTGCATTTCTTCTGAATCAGGTTCAATCAGAACTTGGACCGCAGTCCTCCTTGAGCCAAATATACCTTGATGGCGATGCTTAACAGCAGGTTGGAGTTCGTTAAGTTTATCCAAAGCGATTAGCAGGCGATCGTTCGTCACCCTCAGCCGGTCGAAGATCATAGTTAAATAAGGTACTAGCTGCTCACCCCCTTCATCCAAAATTTGTTGAAAATCTTGGCGCTCGATGACTTCGATTGTAGTGGGCTCTAAGGCCCGTGCCGTCGCAGAGCGGGGGCGACTCTCAATCATCGCCATTTCTCCGAATGTTTCGCCTGCCCCTATATAGCTAATATAAGCTTTTGCCCATCTCTTTGTATCGAGATCTTTACGAAGCCCTCAATTACACGTTAAGCTTGTTCGCCATGGTCGCCCTCTGCGAATATCAACTTTAAGGCCTGGAATTTATCCGTCTTCATACCAAAATGCAATAAACCAAATTACGCTGGATACACTCAGCCATGACCTCACGCACCTGAGTTACCTTTAAATCTCGTTCTGCGGAAAGTACACGAGTCAAAACGTCGCACTTGGTAAAAATACCAAAAATAGAACGACCTTTTTTAACGAGAACGGAAACTATGCGCTGCCGGTCCATCTCAGAAACTGCTTGTTTAATGGAGGTCTCATCGGTCACATAGAAGATAGAAGCACTTTTTTTACTAAGGGCCTTATAAACAGATACTTTATTCAGCGGCATGCTATTAAAGTGTTTAATGACACAATTCTAGCAACACCTCTTTGATAAGCCAACTGTAATATAAATGAGCTTCGACACATCTAGCCACTCAGCGATCAATTGACTGCATTTAATTATCTGCAGGAATCAATATCAGTGGCTCCATCCAAGCTGGCGCCGTTGCACTCATTGTCTAATGATTAGCGGATACAAAAAACGCCGCCCAATTGCTTGGGCAGCGATCAATGACAAACAACAAATAAACGCTAACTTATACATACTCAGACGTGTAAACCTGCTTAACGTTCAATAAATCTGAAAAAATTATAGAAAAATTTAAGCCTAAAAATATTGCAGGAAAAATATATCTGTATCTCATTGTAAGACATATGTTTGACGAAGAATTTAGCCCCGCTAGTAATACTCTCTCTCAGACCGAAAAATTAGAGAAGTATTCCGGGGAGGTCAACTGGAGCTATCTAAAACCACATTTCAAAGCTGGCAATCTAATCTATGTGGACCCTGGCCTAGACTTAAAGGTCGCCGGGCTGGTCTTCACAAAGGATAATCAGATACAGGTGCAGAAATGGCTACAATGCGGCGACCTCGTCCAGCCCTGCGAACTCCATGCTGAGCACTGGGAAAAAGAAAAGACCCGCTTTCAAGCTATGATCGTGCGCCCATTCATCCTCGCCCAACCCCTCTAGCCAGCAAGTTTACTTTATGTCGGAAACCAACAAAAACAAAGACCTAATTGAGATCTTCCTCATTTACCTACCCTTGGGCTCTCTCTGCTTCGGTGGTCCTATCACACACATGGGCTAATTTAGGTATGAATTTGTCAACCGTCACCAATGGCTGAATGACGATGTTTATGCCGAATTACTCACCCTCTGCAAATTTGTGCCAGGCCCCTCTAGTAGCCAGTTGGGCTTCGCAATCGCATGGCTAGTCATTCTGATTAGTTAAATTGTTGGTTATTTATTTTAGGGCACCTATGAAAACTTAGAAATTTATCCTTGTACTATACGCATTGAGTTCCATCTTAGAAAACATGCCTACAATAGAGTACACTCGTTCATGCAAGACCCCGATCAAGCAAGGCGAATTTTGGACTGCCAAACAACGCTACGGGCACCCTATCCACGAAATTTCTTACCGAGCATGCTACAAGCCTCAGCTACCTGCCTATTTCATAAAGCGCTACGCGAAGCCCAGTCAATTGATCTACGACCCTTTTATGGGAAGGGGAACCACACTGATCGAAGCAAAGCTGCTCGGTTGCAATGTGATCGGTAATGACGTCAATCCGCTCAGCACAATTCTGACAGCCCCGCGCCTTTGCGAACAGAATGTCGAAAAGATTGCTCAACGAATCGAACAAATCGCGCTCCCTGAGGTGGAGATCGGGGACAAGGACCTACTCGTTTTTTTCGAAGATCAAACACTCGCTGAGCTCTATGGTTGGCGTACTTATTTTAAAGGTCGGCAAGCTACAGGTATCTTTGACGAAGTTGACGCTTGGCTTCAAATGACAGCCTGCAATCGCCTGACGGGACATTCAAAAGGCTTTTTCTCAGTCTACACATTACCTCCCAATCAAGCTACCACACTCAACGCTCAGCGTAAGATTAATGCTAAACGAAGTCAAAAACCAGAGTATCGAAATACGAAGGAACTGATTCTAAAAAAGTCGAAAAGCCTACTGCGACAGAAGCTGCCCAAGAATTACAACGCGACCACATCGACACTACTTTGCCGTTCAGCTGATGCCACGCCTGAAATCCAAAACGAGTCCGTACATCTGATCGTGACCTCGCCCCCTTTCCTCAATATCGTCAACTATGTTGGCGACAACTGGCTGCGTAACTGGTTCTGCCAGTGTAAACCCGAGCCAGGAAAGCTCTGGCAAGTACGCAAACTGGAAGACTGGACAGATAAGATGAGTGCTTCGCTCAAAGAAATGAGCCGCGTGCTCAAGCCTGAAGGTCGAATCGCCCTAGAAGTGGGCGAAGTGCGCAAGGGTAAGCTCAAGCTAGAAGAGCAGATCATTCTCGCTGGGAAAGCAGTTGGCCTTAAAGTTGAATATACTCTGATTAATAAGCAGACCTTCGCCAAAACTGCCAACTGTTGGGGTGTGCGTAATAACACACTCGGTACGAACAGCAATCGAATCGTTATCTTTCGAAAATAAACAGCGTTCTACTTAATAAAGTTCAAAGTCTGCTAATTAGTATTTTTGGTTGAAATGGCCTTAATTATTAGCGTAGAAATCATCAATCTTCTGGGAGACATCACGGTAAGAAATATCCGCACCGTAAAGTGCCTTAAATTCCACCATTGCTTTATCCATGTCGCCTTGCTGCTCATAGGCAGATCCTAGCTGATAGAGCACGTCTTTCTTTTGGTCTGTCATGCCAGGGATCTCAGACTTCGCAGTTGTGAGTTGTTCAGACGCTAAATCATGAAAACCTTTAGCCAGATAAGCCTTACCTAGAAGGATGAGTGCGCCAACCCGAACTTTGGGACTACGTTGGGCCAATTGTAGCTCTTTAATCGCTTTATCAATTTCCTCGTCTTCAAAATAAAGTTCTCCCAGTTCGTAGCGATAACTAAACTCATTGGGGTAGCGCTGAACCAGGTCTTCAGACTGTTCGAGGCGAAAAGCGCGCTCCTCAGCACGTAGTTTTTCTAGCTCTGTCTTAGCAGTCAGATCTTCAGGATTGGCTTCTAAGCGCTCTTCCACATCTGAGATCGCTTTCTGCATCTTCTCACGCTTGAGCGTGCCGACCATTCGCTCTAGATTCACATCGGCGCGACCAGCTTCCAGTGAGCGAGCCTTAGCCACCCATTGGAGGGCACTGTCAAAGTCTCCTAGCTTGCGATAGTTAGATGCGATCTCGCGATAGAAATTAATATTGTCTGGAGTTTCAGCCACCCCCTTCTTGGCCTCCTCGATCAATGCACGTAGCCCCGATTCACCAGTCTTAGCACGGCCTGCTTGTTCGAGTTTTTGAGACTCATCTTCGTCTTTTAGTTTATCGCGAAAGCTCTTATCTTCCTCCCACTTACCCTTCTTCATTGTCTGCTCAACAGAGGCTTTCTTGATCAATGCTTGAACTTCGTCATCTGACGGGTTGGCTCGATAAGCTAGGTCGCCAATTCGGATGGCTTCTTCGCAATTACCTGTTTTAATGTGCACTGTCATCAGTGACTTGATATTTTCAGAGTTGGCGGGCTCAAGCTTACGCACAGCCTCATAGGCAAAAACGGCTGTTGAGTATAACTCTAGCTCTTCGGAGGCAGATCCAAGCACTTCGAGAGCAGTCACATTCTCAATATTTACGCTGAGCATTTGTTCAGCAGACTCCATCGCTTTTTGCGGATCCTTCTTAATCTTCGCATGGCTACCCATAGAAAAAGGAATGCTCGTCACCTTGGAAAGTAATCCACCCAAACCCTTAGTTTTGCCCTGAGTGGCACGCTGCTGAGCCTGACGTAAAATCTTACGTGCATCTAAACAAGCAGGGTTGCGTGCGACGATGTTAGTCAAAATATCGACTGCGTAACTGGGATTTTTATCGACCGCTTTACGCGCATTTTCAATCTGCTTTTGCAAACGGGTATCGAGATCTTTAAGGGCAACTTCTTCCATGATATAAATGTAGGATCAATACGCTGAATATATGATTCAGGGTCAACTGTGAATTACATCCAATTCCTTACTTGCCGCGATTTCTATGACTTTAATCGCTTTGGCAACCTGCAAGTCATCCTTTCCCTCGACCAAGAGCCTGAGTTTCGACTCAGTGCCTGAGTAGCGGACGAGCACACGGCCTTCGTCACCCAAATCTTGTTCCGTCGCTTTAATGACTGACTGGAAGTACTTCAGCTCAACAAGCGGTCGCTTTTCGGCGACTCTGAGGTTTGTTGCTGATTGCGGAAAAAGCGTGATCTCTTTTCGTAGTTCCGAGAGGGCTTTGCCCGTCGTGCACATCAATTCAATGATCTTAACAGCTGCCAGTAAACCATCTCCGGTCGTTGCATAGTCTGAAAAGATAATGTGCCCAGAAGATTCTCCACCAATATTCGCGCCCAACTCACGCATACGGTTGGCCACATTCCGGTCACCTACGTCGACTCGATCCACCTGTCCACCTGCATCGCGCACGGCGTGGTCTAGCCCCAAATTACTGTGAATTGTAGAAACCAAAGTGCCTGACTTTAAAGTGTCGGCATTAAGCGCGTAACGACCAAATAAAGCTAAGATGATATCACCGTCTACAATGGTGCCGCCTTCATCACAAACTACAAGCCGATCACCATCACCATCGTGCGCAATACCTATGTGGGCTTTATGCTTGAGAACCGCTTCGGCCAGCTGAGCAGGGCACTCGCTTCCGACGCCATCGTTTATATTCAGCCCATCAGGCTTGTCCCCAATCAAGAGTAATTCAGCTCCCCAACACTGAAAGACTGCAGGTGTTGTCTTCACTGTGGCTCCGTTAGCCAAATCTAACACGACACGCCAGTCAGAAAGAGAATCCTGGTCCATTAAAGACCTCAGGTAATTGATATAGGAACCAGAAGCATCCAAGGGATGGAACTTAGCTGAAGGCAGGTTTACAGGTGGCTCAGGCTCATTATCGATAAGTGACTCGATTAAGCTCTCTTGCGCCACGTCTAACTTATGAGCGCAATGGTCGAAGAGTTTGATGCCATTATCGCATGAAGGATTGTGGGAAGCCGTGATCGCGATACCGAGGTCTGCATGCTGATCTATTACAGATCTGGCAATTGCTGGTGTGGGTACAACGCTCGCATCATGAACATGTACCTCATGGCGATTTAGCCCTGAAATGAGAGCGTCACTTAAGGCGACCCCACTCGCACGGGTATCTCGTCCAATGACAACAGTAGACGTTTTTCCGAAGCGAATTTTAGTCAGGTAATTTCCGAGGGCACAGCCGAGCCGGTAGGCAAATTGCGGGCAAATCAATGAATCTCCAAAGCGCCCTCTTATACCGTCCGTTCCGAAATATTTAGCCATAAATAATGTTACTTATCTGAATAAAAAGACTTAGCTTTTTTCAGCCACTGACCTGCTCGACCTGACTTTAAAAGTTCGCGGGCAAGCTCGACTCCTGAGCTCAAATCATCGCTGCGACCAGCGATCCAAAAAGCAGCACCTGCGTTAAACAGTATGCTATTAATCAAGCCCTCCGAAACCTCTTCGTGTTGACCATTGAAAATTAAGTTCAAAATTCTAATATTCTTGTCGACATTTCCGCCGCTGAGAGAATCAAGGCTGCAATTCGTCAAGCCTGCCTCCTTTACTGTCAAATCGCCGAGGCGACCGCGAAAAGAACCGAAACCAGCGACATGATTCCTTCCCACGCAGCTAAGCTCATCTAGGTTCAAGCCCTCCGCAGGTGTGCAGTGTGCCACCAATCCTGCCTTCAGTCCGATTTCATCGAGAGCACCCGCAATTGGTTCGACCCAAGCTTGAGCAAACACACCCATCAGTTGATAAGCTGGACGACCAGGATTAATCAGTGGCCCCAGTAGATTAAAAATAGAACGGCGCTGCTGCTCAGCCAGTGCCTTACGCACGGGCATAATTTCCTTAAAAGCTGGGTGAAATGCAGGAGCAAAAAAGAAACAAAAATTCAACTCTTTGAGAGACTCACGAAGAACCTCATGCGAGGCATCGAGGCGAATACCTAAGCCCTCGATCAGATCAGCGCTGCCGCACTTAGAAGTAATTGATCGGTTCCCATGCTTGAAAACAGGGACGCCTTCCGCCGCAATGATAAATGAAACCGCTGTCGAAATGTTAAATGTGCTCGAACCATCCCCACCTGTTCCGCAAACATCAATCGCTTGAGATGCCCATGCTTCAACACCAGGGTCTAGTGCTAGTTTGCGAAAAGCGGCAGCAAAGGCAGCCACCTCGGTAGCGGTTTCGCCTTTATCAGAAAGCGCTATCAAAAATGCTTGTTTCGCCGCTAAGTCTACCTGCGGGGAGGCCATCAAAGAAGCGGCAACTACTGCTTGCCCTGAGTTGAGGTCTTCTTTGTCTAGGAGGGTATTTGTAAGCTGTTCGATTTCTTTCATGTGGGTTATTTACAGGGAAAACGTTCAAAGGTTCTGCACAAGCAAAATCTATTTCAACGAATTTCAAGGATATGCGAAATAGATACTTTTTCTTGCTTTCCATTAAACCCGCATCAGCTAGCGTGCGAATTATGCTATTTCGACTTTGTCTTTTAACATTATGCAGCACATTGTTAACTAAACAATCTACGGCGGTCGACATACCAGCTGAACTCAAGCACTCAGATAAAGGGGTCGAATCAACCAATTTGAGTTACGGACATGCCATTATTCTAGGTATTGTCGAAGGAGTCACAGAATACTTACCTGTATCTTCCACAGGGCACCTCATATTAACAAATGCTGCCCTCGGCTTAGATAAAAATACGCCAATCCGTGATACAGAGGGAGCGTGGATTCTAGTGCAAGATGACAAAAGAGTGGAAGCCCGACCTTACACAGTTGGCGAAGCCGCTTATGCCTATGTCATTGTGATTCAAGCAGGCGCCATCGCAGCAGTGATACTGATTTATTGGCAGACAATCTTGCAGATTTTGCTTGGTTGCTTAGGCCAAAATCCGCAAGGCCGCAAACTGGCAATCAATCTAATCTTCGCTTTTCTACCAGCAGCCATCGCTGGATTACTACTCGATGATTGGATCGAAGCCAAACTAGGTAATAATATCAAAGCAGTGGCTGGAGCGCTCATTGTGGGTGCAGTGATCATGCTAATCGTAGAAAAATGGCGTAAGCATGGCCAAAAAGGTGTCACCAGCCCAGAAGATGGTCCCAGAATACACGACCTCTCGATTCGCCAATCAGTCATGATCGGCTTCTTTCAATGCCTTGCAATGTGGCCAGGAACGAGTCGCTCAATGGCAACGATCGTGGGTGGTTATTTGGCAGGACTGTCACCCAAGAATGCGGCAGAATTCAGTTTTTTACTTGGACTTATTACGCTAACTGCTGCCTCTGGATATAAAATAATGACGGATGGATCGCATATGATTCGTGCCCTTGAGATCGGGCCTCTACTTGTCGGCTGCCTAGTTGCATTTATCTCATCTGCGCTCGCAGTCAAGTGGCTGGTTGGCTATCTAAGTCGACACGGTCTCTCTCTATTTGCGTGGTATCGAATCGCACTGGCGATTACAGTCCTACTCGTGCTTAGTAGATAAACCTTAATTTCATAGTTGTAGACCACATGAAAAGGTCAGGCAATCGGACTGAAACTAATAATTGGTAAATCCCGCAATATTGGAAGGGCTTGCAATTTCACGACTAGCTAACAGTTAGGTGTTGCTACAAGTACCAGCACCTAATAGTCTTCCTAAGATACAAATAGCCCAACTGCTTCGGGGTATTGATCCTATTTTTATTATACGCATTGGATTATGACTTACTTTCTAACTCAGTCTCAATATCTCCGACCAACTCCTCATCAAGATCTTCTTCTTGATTAATATAGTAATCTTGATACGCCTTATCTGTGTAATTCGAATAATAGTAACTAGATAGCGTACTTGTTATATTATTGAGAATCGCACCATACACGGGTGTATTCGACTCCCAAAGTCGACGGACATTTAGCACGGCAGTCTTCCGTTTAACCGTGTTAAACTTGATCACATATATAATACCGTCTACCAATGGCAATAAGTTCAGGGCATCACTGACCGCCGCTAGTGGTGGCGAGTCGACCACTATCCGGTCGTAACGATCGCGCAAGACGGCGAACATTGCTTCAAACTGTGCACTGTTCAGAACCTGCGTCGGATTCTTGGACTTTCCCCCTGTGGACAAGACATCCAAATTAGGATAAACTTCTTTGACAATGACCTCCTCCAAGCTGACTTCCTTTTCAACATAATCGAGAAGACCAAGGTCATTTTCAATCTGAAGCGAACGCGCCACATTGGGCAGACGTAAATCACAATCGAGAAGCAGCGTCTTCTCCCCGTGGTTTGCGAAGGTGAGCGAAAGATTAGAACTCACAAACGACTTACCCTCACCAGGAACCGTGCTTGTCGTCAGAATGATTTTAGCATTCTTACTCTGATCGCTTAGTTTGAGTGCCGAGTGAATCGAACGGAAAGTTTCAGTCACATGGCGATCCACATTCGAAGCCACCGCCTGCGCCTTTGTGCTAGTATCCAGTTTCTTAATACGTGGGATCACTCCCAACATCGGTAAGCCAATCGTGCCCTCAATATCAAAGGCGCTTTTAACCCGATCATCGAGAAAAGCGACTGCAAAGATAAGTCCTACCCCAAGAGCGATGCCACCAAAGAAGCCTGCCGCCAAATTCAAAACGACATTAGGCGAGGAAGGCTGGTCTGCCCGCGGAGGAAAAGCTTCGTCCACAATACGTGCATTAGGATTCTTAAGGTTTACCTGAGCCTTTTCCGTAGTCATGCGCTGGTTGAGTGCTTGGAAAAAGCTTTGTTGGACTTCTAAGTCTCGAAGAAGTGAATTAAACTCAATCCTAGTTTTACCCAATTCTATGAGCTCTTTCTCCTTCTCAGCTAGTCTCAGACTAGCCACATCGAAATTACTCTTAGATTCTGAATATCCAGCGTAAATTTTATCGACTGAATTTTGCACCGCTAGTTCGAGTTCTAATTCACCCTCCTGAAGGGTCTGTAAAAGCTGAATCATAGCAGGGTGCTTGTCCCGGTAGCGCTTACTTAAGGAGGAGATACTAATGCGCGTGCCAGATACTTGCTGCAATAAATTAGCAACTCGTGGTTGTTCGGCTATGAATGGAAGCTCCCAAAGTTCTCTCCCTTCTAGACGATACGTTTCAATTTGATCCCACTTGGTCTGAAAATTATCATAGATATTCTTGTTGGTAAGCTCTATCTCGTTCAGGCGCGCAAGTTGAGCTGCTGCGATGTTTTCATCACTTTGGAGTGAAACCGCATTATTTTGCTCACGATATTCCGCCAATTTTAACTCAAGCTCTTCAACCCGATCTTTCTGCTGGTCCGCTCGAATACGCAGATCTTCAACCGCTTTCATGGAGCCATCAATGTTCAGCTTTAGATTGTAGTCGATAAACTCTTTCGCAAATAGATTAGACACCTCGGCTGCCACAATGGGATCAGGGTGAGAAAAAGCGAAGTTGACCATGAGACTCATGCGCCGTGGAACTATCCTCCGGTTCTTTGCCAAAATCTCGAGCGGCGTCAGTGGCCCACTCAAGCTGAGTGTATCCGTGTAAGGAGCCATAAAGCGCAAACGCAACTCGTCCTGCAAGCGTTGCTCCACACCTTTAATAATAGATAGGCTCTCCATTACGCTAATCTGCGTATTTAAATCTTCCGCGCTGAGGATCTGGTTTTGCTCCATTTCCGCGCCCTGCCCCATGACCCCGAGCGCGGATGCATCATCGCGAAAAAGCTGCACCTGCGAAACCGCAGTGTAGACTTTGGTCTTATTGAAAGTATACAAAATAGACCCAGAAAATATAATGAAAAGTGTGACGATCAAATACCAGATGCGCTCACGAAACATTAATAAATAATCCTTAAAAGAACGTTGAGGGCCAGCTCCACCGCCACCATCTCCATAGCCACCACCATAACCATAATTACTGCCTCCATAGCCATAATTACTGCCGCCATAGCCACCTCCGCCACCATAGCCATAGCTCGATCCGCCATATCCACCTGAATTTGGATCTGGAGCGCCTCTGATGTAATCATTCTTCATATATGGAAAAGGGTTAGATTATACGCTCGGGAACCCAAATGGTATCGCCTTCCTTGAGTATGATATCTTTAGAGTTGGGATCTTGAATGATCCGGCTAAAATTAACTTCCATTTGACGAGCTCGACCGTCCTCTTCAACCCGCTTAATAGTAATTGACTTTGGATTTCCCAATCGACTCACGCCACTCACACTCGCCAAGGCTTCAATCAAGGTCAAATCTCTGTCTGGTGGAATAGGGACGACCCCTGGATTGTTTACTGAGCCCAGTATGTGAATCACTTTCGGCGAAAACTCTACGACAAGAAGGGAAATTTGGGGATCGACCAAATAATCTCGGTTATAAAGATCTGTGATCAAAGCTTGCGCTTCGCCTGCAGTCATCCCAGCTACTTTTACCTTACCAATGAGTGCGAGTGCGACCGATCCATCTCCTTGTATTCGGACGCTCTTATTAAGATCGAGCTCTTGAAAGACTTCTACTGTAATTACATCCGATGGTTTTAGAATATAGTTTTCTCCCACAACAATTCCAACGCCTCCTACACTGCTGGAGGAAGCAGATCCAGAGTTCAAAGAGGCGCCGCCATTACCACTCTCACCACCCGATTCCTGGGCTTGCAAAAATAGGGTCGAAATGAAAAAACAAAGTGCGGTGAGTAAGGAAAGCTGCTTCATGATGAAAAAATGCCTCAGGCAAGAGGCATTTTGACCAATAATAAGGGGGAAAGTTGCAGAATATCAATAGCGCAGGATCGCGGTCAAATCTAAGGTCTCACTCTCGTAGCTACTACCGTCTCGACTCGACTTATTTTCGGCGTAGGTGTAACCAGCGCTGAAGCGCCAATACGTGTTTAAAACATACATAACACGCAGGCCACCCGTGTATTGATCGTCCCCACGCCCATTGTCCGAGTAATCAGTTTCCGAGTATCCTAGATTAGCCATGGTTGACCAGTGGGTATTAAACGAGTAGTTACCAACAAGATTTGCCCTAGTCGCCTCTGTGGATTCGCCTTCGCCACCGACTCCGAAGTCGCGCGAGAGGGCAAGTTGAACTAACAACTTAGTCGTGGCCATCCAAGTGAGGTTAGAATCAAGGCCAAGCATATCAGAAGCATCACGATTGGTGGAACTATCCGCTTGTGGTTGTAGCTCAACCAATGGATCGTTAGGGTCGAAATACTGTTCAAGGATGGTCGAGTCTCCAAGACTCCTTGCGCGATAACCTACTTTAAAATAACCAGTCAGTTTAGTGCTTATGTTGCCCCTCAAGCCGATATTGTAAAAATGGCTATCTCTCCCATAACCAGATTGAGCTCTTGCAGTGTCTGCAATGATTTGGGGGCCTGGTGGTATATTAGTGCTGTCGACCAGTCTAATTAATCTGCTACTAGTGCCTTCGATGTCCGTCGTGGCGTAGGTGTAACCTAAAATCAGATCAAGCTTGGGAGTCAGTTCATAATAAACACTCAAAGGAAAACGAGTAGTTTCACGATCAACAAAGCGGTCCGCATAGGTCTGATATTCTGTTTCATCGTAAAGAATTCCTGCGCTGAAACTAAACTTTGGAGAAACTTGATATTCAGCATCCAATTCAGCAGATGTAGTGTTTAGCTCAACCAGGTCATTAGCGACGTTGTTTTGGCCACTGTTAATCTTGGTCTCATCGAAAGAGGCGGAACCATTTAGATTGAGGCGACTTGATTCGTATGTGCCCAATGCTTCGATGTGGAAGAGTTCTGTATCCAGCCGATCATTATCTTCATACCTGACAATGTCATAGCGAGTGATTACAGTGAAATCCGCATTTGAAATACCCCGACCTAAGTTGACTTCGAGGCCAGGCGAGATTGTCCATGATAAATCCGACTCTTCATTCTCCTCGTTACGAAAAATGTTTGAAGCCCAACGAAGGCTCGAGGAACCATTGAAATAGATGTCTGTGTTATCACCAATCGAAACGAGCGGGGCCGCTACGGAACTCGAGACACTGATCGAGTAAAGCAAACTTGCTGTTAGAAAGGATAAGAGATAGGGAAATTTGTTTTTCATGAACCGAAAAGGCGACTTATAAATAAGTTTGTAAAATACTAAGCAGATGCACAATAAAAAGTAACCTGAAACAACAAGATCTAATATTAACTGCAATAAGAAAGTCTATTTTATTTGGGCTTGGCTATAGGCACATTTTAAGCAGAGTAACGTTAAATTGTCTAAAAAAGTATATCAACTATGAGCAGGCAAGCAACTACCCGCAATCCAATAACTCGCGAAAGGTCTATTCTGCTAGGATTCGTCATTCAGCGTAAAGGCATCGATGGACGGATGGAAATCTCTGTCCGATGGGGCCGCTTAATCGGGACCTTTGCTTTACTAGCTGTGCTCGGATGGTTTGCTCTAGCAGGTGCTCTTTATTTTCACTTCAAATACAATAAAGAATTCGATCAGGTCTCCTACACTAAGATGCTGACCTTGCTGCCATTTGGTCTAGAAACTCACCGTGTGGAGATGGGCAACTACCACATTGAGCGCGGGCTATCAGAGATTAAAGAAGGTAATTACAGAGACGCCCTGCGACTCCTGCGTCTAGGCGTCTCTAGATCGCCAGCAAACTTAGAGGGTCGTCGTGTGCTAGCCGAATTTTACGAGATCGCCCTGAAACGCCATGATATTGCTGTGGATCAACTCCTCCAAGGTATAGAGCTAGGGGGCATTCAGGATGGTGAATACCTCAAAGCTACTCTACGCGTTTTACTCCGCTACCAAATGGATGAGGATATCCAAAATCTTGCGAATAAATATTTACCTGAAGAACCAGAGCTGACAGATATTAATCGTACGCTGGCATTTGGCGCTGCCAACGCGAATTACCTTCGGGGCAATTACGATCTAGCAGAGGACTATATAATCGACTATAAGCTGCTGGAATCACTTGAAGGTGTTCTCCTTTCAGCTCAAATTAGCTGGGATCGAGGTAGCAAGATAGCCGCAATGACTAAGATGGAGTATTCCATTGAAAAGTTTCCAAATTCGGAGCCCCTTCTCATGCAACTAAGTCGTTATCACCGCGAGCTAGGCGAAATCGAAGAGGCACGTCGCTATGCGATTCTGCGTAACGTGAGTGACCCACTCAGCGCCGCGCCGCGCCTCGAACTACTATATATTTATAACAAATCTGAGGACTTTGAACGCGAGCAAATCGAAACACAACGGATGCTTCAACAGTTCCGTAATGATGAACCAGCACTACAATCCCTTGCTAACTTTGCAGCAGACACCGGTAACATCGAACTTGCTCGCCGCACTTACGAGGAAGCACTTGAGAACGAGTTCGCCATCGACGCCTTCGCGCTCTTGCTAATCGAAGCCCATTTGGTCGATAAAGACTATCAAGGCGCCCTCGACTTCTCCGAAGAACTCCTTAAGGAACGCCCTGACTGGCTAACACTGCGTTGGGCAATTTTTAGCAGTCTCCGCGCCATTGCTTCCTATGGTATCAATCGCCCAGACTTAGGAGAAATTTACCTCCAAGACTTTATCGACGAAGCAAGCAACCAAGCGCAGACTTACATGGCAGTATCTCGTCGCTTCACTGACATTGATCGCGTCCAGCAAGCACGTACAATACTGACACTCGCCTATCAAAAGGCTCCAACCAATCAAAAGATTCTATCAGAACTAATTCGCTCAGAGCTTTCCCTTGGCAATACAGAAAACTTAAGTCGTTTGCTCTCACGCTATCTTCAAATGCGCCGTCCTCAGATAGAACTCTTGACAGAAGCCTACAATAAACTGGGCAGTGATCGCTTCATTTTCACCCCGGATCGCCAGAGCCTGCTACTTCAGCTGAGAGCGATCCTTCGCGAGAGATCGTAGACTAGTCTTGCTGACATGCAGTTCTGAGCCTAGACAATCAGGTCTTGCGTGCTAGAGTTGAGCTAACTCAACTGTTGCAGCAATCACTCGACGCCCGTCGACATCGTCAACAATGATGCTGAGGCCATAGCAGTTGAGTCGCTCGCCAGGTTCCGGAATGTGGCCTAGTTCGCCTGTGATCAGACCACCAAAGGTAGAGACCTCCTCATTGTCGATTTCGATCTCCAGCTCCTGCTCGATGTCGTGGATGGGCGCCAGCCCTGAGATCCGAAAACGTCGTCCATCGCCAAGCATTACGATCTGCTCATCTTCGCTGTCGAATTCGTCCTGAATTTCGCCCACAAGCTCCTCAAGTATACTCTCCAAAGTGATCACACCGACGTTTCCCCCAAACTCATCGACAGCAAGTGCCATGTGAAACTTCGCACGCAGCATCCGTTCAAGGGCCTCCTCAAGGGGGGTCTCAAGAGGAAAAACCGCAACATTACGCTTAAGCTTCATCAAATCAATTTCTGAGACTGGCTCACGCCAACGGAAAATATCCTTAATATGGATCAATCCAAGGCAGTCATCGAGATCACCACGGCAAAGCGGATAGCGAGTATGCCCAGCCGACTTCATGGCTTCCAGGTTTTCTTTAATATCTAGATCTAGATCACAAACGACCACTTGACTACGCGGCAGCAAAATATCCTGCACTACTAGCTCCTGCATTTGCAATGTACGATTCACAATTTTCCGAATCACACCCGAAAGATGGCTGCTATCTTCACCCATTGCTCGTATTTGCACATCCACGTCTAGGGGATTCAGTTCATCATCGACATCTACACCGATACGGCGATAGAGGAACTTCTTCAGCATGCGGAAAAATAACATGATCGGAAATGTTAAAAACTGAAAGGTCAGCAGAACACGATAAGAACGGCGAATCGCCTTGGACGGGTCACGCATTGCCAGACCACGAGGGAAAATCTCAGCAAAGAAAAAATGAACGGAAACCGCCAAGGTAAACGAAACTAGGACCACAATCCACCTATCTGGCGCAGCCGCTAGGTCAAAAAGGCTAAAAAAATCAGTGACCAGCGGCATTAGTAGAAGTCCCACCGCCACCGTGCAAAGTGTCTTACTAAAACGCACAACTCGCCCCGTCTGATCACTATTATCAATTAAGCGCGCCACGCCTAGAAGGTTCTTCAACTCATCCAGTTGCTCCTCGCTGGGTTTCCGATAGCGAAACTTCACAAGGCTAATCTCGCACATTACCAAAAAGGCGTGCAGTACGAGCATCAGCCCGACCGCTACAAATGAAATTAAAAAACTAATCCAAGCGTCACTCATAATTAAACAGAAGCTTGTGAACTTTGCGTGATCTCACGGGTCGCTTCGAGCAGGCGCTCGTTCTCGGCTATCGTCCCGATGGTAATTCGGACAAATTCTGCCATACTGTAAGGTGTTAAAGGTCGCACAATGATACCCCTTTGCTGAAGCGCTTTAAAAAACATCCCGCTATCGCCAACCTTGCAAAGCACAAAGTTCGCTTGGCCACCAATCGTCGTGTAGCCTAGTGCTTGCATGCCCTCGACAAGCTGCTTCCGTCCTGATTCGTTAACTGAGCGGCACATATCGACAAATTTGTGATCACTCAGCGCCGCTGTCGCCGCCGCTTGAGCAACTATACTCACATTAAAAGGCTGACGCACACGTTGTAGCAACTGGATCAGTCTAGGGTCGCCGTATCCATAACCGACCCTCAAGCCGCCCAATCCATAGATCTTGGAAAAAGTTCGCAGGCATACAACCTTTCGTCCAGCTGCTATTTGTCCACGTAGATCTGGAGCACTTTCAAGATACTCAGCATAAGCTTCATCCAAGCAAAGAATCACATGCTCTGGCAACGACTCTGCCAGTTCGACTAGGTCAGCTTCCGTATTCGCCATCCCGGTAGGATTGTTCGGACTGGCCACAAACAACAGTCGCGTATGATCCGTGACCGCCGCACGCATCGCTTTGAGGTCATGACCAAAATCTAGCATAGGCACCTCAACCGGAGTTGCACCAAAAAGCTTAGCGACCAATTTATAAACAATAAAGGCCTGCTCACCCATGACCACTTCTAGTCCAGGGCGCAGAAAGGCGTGCCCCAGTAGTTCGATGATCTCGTTTGAGCCGTTACCTACGATAATGCTGTCCTTGTCCACACCTCTAACTTCAGCGACCGCCGCCCGCAGTTGACTACAAGCACCATCTGGATATAGATGCGCACTCTTTAGCGAAGCCTGCGCAGCCGCAATCGCCTTCGGCGACGCTCCAAGCGGATTTTCATTCGAGGCGAGTTTAGCAATCTGGGTAGGATCTAGTCCAAACTCCAGAGCAACATACTCAATAGGTTTTCCGGGCTCATAGACCGGCTGTTCATGCACACCAGCATTCGCGAGTTCAGCGTAATTCATTATAAGACTCTTTGAACTTGCCTCCCTTAAACTCGATTGCAACAAAACAAAGCTTAAGTAATCATGAAGATTTTACTCACTGGTTCCTCCGGACTCCTCGGCCATGCATATGCGCTGGCCGCTGTCCGCCGTGGCCACACCGTCACCGCACTTTATCACCAAAACCGGCCAATTGCCGACGGTCTAGCAAAGATGATCCAGCTTGACGCATCAGAACCTGAAGAGCTAACCAAGATCGCGATTGAACTCTGGCCAGACGCCATCGTCAATTGTGCTGCTATTTCAAACGCCACCTCAGTCGAAGCCGACGCGATGCGGGCCGAAAAGATCAACGTCGCCCTGCCCCGCCTACTCGCACAACTTTCAACCCACCTCGGCGCGCGCTTACTCCACGTCTCCACAGATATGGTTTTCGACGGCCAATCTGAGCAGCCCTATCGCTCGACCGACATGCCCGCGCCAACTAATCTCTACGGACAAACCAAACTCATGGCTGAGCGCGAGGTGCTCGAGCACAACCCCGAAGATCCAGTTGTCCTCCGCATCCCTATTCTCATGGGCAACAGTCCTGGCGGCCGACGTAGCTTACACGAGAAACTGATCGCCGTGATCCAAGCTGGCAAAAAGCCAAAGCTATTCTGCGATGAAATGCGCCAACCCTGCTCCGCTTCCAATGTGGCCGAAGTTCTTCTCGAACTGACCGAACGCCGCGACCTCCATGGCCTTTTTCACTGGGCCGGCAGCGAAACTCTCAGTCGCTTCGAAATGGGACAACGCATCTTGAAGCACTTCGGCCTGCCGCTCGACGCTATCGAGTCTGCCTGCCGAGACGACGACTCTAGGCCCGCTAGGCTGACTTTTGACCTGAACCCCATCGTCTCCAAACTCAAAACCAAACCCATCGACTTCGCGGCGCAACTCGATGAGCTTACCAGTATCGAGCCGCTCAACGCTTAAAGCGTAGCGTGCTACGTAATAGAGCACGCATGCCAAGTAATTAATGCTTATCGCCCTTCCTAATGCCTTCGGTGACGCCGCAACCAACATGGCGATAGACGCCGCGCTGCTTGCACACATGCCCGTTGGCCTTGCCGCCTTTCGCCACTATGGCTGGCAAGAACCAGCCGCCACGTTTGGCTACACACAACAATACCACAAAGTAGTAACTGAGCTTGCCTCAGGCTATGCGCCTATCGAGCCGGCAGAGGTCAGAACCACCCTCACTCGCCGCATGACTGGCGGCGGCATCGTCGACCATCGCAACGACTGGACATACTCACTCATTCTAAACAGCTCCGTTTCTGCCGCTTCGACCCCAGCGACCGATCTCTACGCGCAAATCCATCACGCAATCAGCTTGTCGCTCGATAAGATCGGCATCGACAGTCGCCTCGCCCCCTGTCCACGACACTGCAAAGAGACCCCCGTCGCCAGTGAGATACCAACTCACTGCTTTATCACTCCCGCAGCCAACGACGTGCTACGCCCTGATGGCCAAAAAATCGCTGGAGCCGCCATGAAAAGGTCTCGCCAAGGCCTTCTAATCCAAGGCTCACTTGACCGCAGCAGCCTTCCCGGAACTTTAAACTTCATTAGCTTTCAAAACCACCTAGTCGATCACCTAGCCAGTATCTTGAATCTAGAGCTTAGCGAGCTTGAAGACATCCGCCCTCTCTTCAAAAGCGAACGGATCGAGCTTGAAAAACAACGCTTCGCTGGCGACGCATGGAACCGTCGCCGGTGACCGCGCTTCAAAAACTTTGATTTAAAAAGTCAATGAACTTGATGCTGTGATACAAGGTCGCTATATATTAAAATTAGCGATTTAGCCAAAAGCTTCTGCAACGCTTAGCTTTTCTAAATTTAGAGGAGATTAGGGCTTGAATGAAACTCGACAAAACAACCAGGCCGCTCACTATAATGGCATGTATACTTGGAGCAGATGCCGTTATCTGATTGCTGTGATCGTAATTCTGATGGCCAGCCTTAGCTCTGTTCATTCCTATGAGCAAGGTAGCTATTTCGTTTTTGATATCATCGAATCTGCGGAGGCAACCCCTACCAAAGGTCGCCTAGCAATTCCCGCGGAAGCCCTCGCTCAAGCCAAGACAAAGACCGCGACGGCTGTAGAAATCGAACGCAGCGAATTTGAGATCGACTTCAAGGAAACCATTCATCCCAAAACTTCAGCAGACTCAGCCTTCGAATCGGATCCTATGGCCAAAATAGAAACTTTCACCAAACCCACAAAATTCAGAACAAAAGCCTTCGACTCAGGAAGTAGCAAATCGGTCTTTGGCGAATAAAAGCTCAAGTCTTTTGGGTCTTCTTTGCATTTTTTCGATCTGGATAAACTGAACGGCAAATCGGGCAAACCCTACCGTCGCAACCACGCGCAGTGCAATATTCACGACCATAGAAAATGATCTGAAGATGTAAATCATTCCATCTTGACTCAGGAAAAAGCCGTTTTAAATCACGCTCAGTTTGCACGACGTTTTTGCCGCTCGTCAGCCCCCAACGCTGAGCTAGGCGATGGATGTGTGTATCAACAGGAAAGGATGGCACGCCAAAGGCTTGAGCCATCACGACCGAAGCCGTTTTGTGACCGACCGCTGGGAGTGCTTCCAGCGCCTTGATATCAGCAGGTACTTCACCCCCGTGCTCATCAAGTAGGATTTGCGAAAGTCCCGCGATACCCTTCGATTTCATCGGCGAGAGCCCACACGGGCGGATAATTTCTTGAATTTCTTCGACCGAAAGCTTCACCATGTCTCGAGGCGTATCCGCTCGTGCGAAGAGCAAAGGTGTGATTTGATTGACCCTTACATCCGTGCATTGAGCCGAAAGCAGGACCGCTATAAGAAGCGTGTAAGGGTCTTTATGATCCAATGGAATCGGCGTCTCAGGGTAGAGCTGCTGCAGGCGATTTTGGATGTAAGCGGCGCGTTCTTTTCGAAGCATGAGACAAAGAGGATGTGGTTGCTACTTGCCCAAGGTGTAAACTTTGCCCAGAAATGTAAATCACTGATGAGCGAAAGATCCATAACACTCTCTGAATCACTCCCCGAATTACTGCGCGGGACACGCGCCGTCGAAGTACTCGAACGCTCGCTCACACGGAATCGGCTCGGGCACGGCATACTCCTACACGGCGATAGCTTTGATAGCCTAGAAATAATTGTGCGCGCAATCGCGGCGCATCTTCTCAACACCAAACGCGATCCATTTGAGCACGCCGACTGCTTCACCCTACGACCCAGCGGCAAGGCGCGTCTGATCAAGGTAGGTAAAACCGAAGACAGTAATACCATGCGCAAGCTGGTCATCGATATTGCAAAAAGCGCCAATCAAGGTGGACGCAAAGTCGGCATCGTGATCGAAGCCGACCGAATGAACGCCGCCTCGGCCAACGCCTTCCTAAAAACCCTAGAAGAACCTCCTGCGGGCACGACTCTTTTTCTATTGACGACGCGCCCCTACGACCTGCTCGACACTATACGAAGCCGTTGCCTCAATTTTCGTATCCCTGCTACGATCGAAACCATTCAGCATCCAGATTGGGCATCATGGGTCGTGGCCTACCGCGAGTGGCTAGGTTGCCTCCTGCAAGGCCCCAATAAAAAAACAATCCCTCACATTGTGATGGGTGCCTACGGTCTAAATGCTCGCTTTCAAAGCATCCTTAAAGCGATGACATCTGAAGCTTGGAAGATACAAAAGGAAGCCCTCCCTGACCACGTGACCGCCGATGAGAAGGACGCGATGGAAGTCGGTCTAAGCAAAGGCTATCGCAAACAACTGTTCGGCGAGATCGAAAAGGCCACAGCTGGATTTGCCCGTGAAGTCGAAGCACTCAACAAAGGCGAACTCCCCACTAGTGCCCTCTACCGAGCGACTGAAGCACTAGAACGCTCGGCAGGACTTATGGAGATCAACTTCAACCAGGCGGCCGCCCTAGAGCTCTTCTTTTTAAGTTCATTGAGAATTTGGTCGCTCGCTAGATAACTCATAGACTATTAACTCTTTGCTTCCTTAATCCTAATTTACAAGAATGTAACATCAAGATGACTAGTCAGAATAAGACTTTGTTCATTTAAGCATTTTTTCTACAAAATGTGTGGTCGCTATACATTACATGCCAATAAAAAAGCGCTGGCCGATGCCATCGCACTCGCGCTGCCCGAAGACTACAAGCCAAACTACAATATTGGCCCGGGTCGCGAAACCTTAAGTATCGCCACTCGCGAAAATGTGCAAGTCGCATCAACGATGATGCACTGGGGACTCCGCACACCCCAAAATTTCCATATTAATGCCCGTATCGAAACCGCAAATACAGCGCCTCGCTTTCGCGAAAGTTGGCATGCGTATCGTTGCCTGCTTCCCGCCAACGGATTTTACGAGTGGTATCAAGATGGCATCACTAAGCAACCCTACTATATCTATCCACCGCAAGATACTTTGCACTACTTCGCTGGGCTCTGGTTTCCGTCGACCGGCTACGAATCGCCACCCTCTTTTGTCATTCTAACAACTAAAGCTAACACTTCGATCCGTAGCATTCACGAACGTATGCCCGTGATCTTAATGCAGAAAAGCCAGGTTTCTTGGCTGGACGGCACACTCAACACAAGAGACGTTCAATCGCTAGCTAGCAAAGTGATTCTAGAGAAACATACCGTTTCCCGCCGTGTCAACAGTGTCCAAAATGAAGACAGTCGCCTCATCGAAGCGACCACTCCCCTCACAGATGACCAGATGATGTTTTTTTGATTGGTATACGAGACTTGAGTTACATATACCTCACCCACACGTAGCATAAAGGGAATCTTTTAATACCCTCGACCCGAACCGCTTCTACTAGAAAAATCCTTGCCAACGGCGACAACCGGAAGTCCTAAAATAAGATTATAACGATCCCCTCACCATTTTTCAAACTCGCCATGACCGTATCCTGCTGATTATCGTAACCCCTATTCAATCTATCAGCAGCGAGCAATTAAGATCAGAAGAATACTACTCGAGCTTTTCTAAACCGCCGTTCTCGCTGCATAAACTTAGAAGCTTTTACCTACAAGCATGAAGGCAATTATCTGGGGCTCTTGTGGCTCACTCCCCTCACCAACCTCTTCGGCAACGATTCGCCAGAAAGTCAAGAATGCGATCTGGGCGAGCCGCGAGCTAGAGTTTGCAAGCATTGAAGCGGTTGACGCCTACCTTGAAACACTCCCCCACAGCGCTCACGGAACCTATAAAGCAAACACTACCTGCGTGCAGATTGAAGCAGGCACCAAAGAGTATATCATTTGCGATGCCGGAACGGGGCTACGCGATTTTTCGCTCAGCCTAGGCAAAAATGCGCCGCCCGCTACCTACCATATCTTCATATCTCACTTACACTGGGATCACATTCAAGGATTTCCCTTTTTTGCGCCCGCTTATCAGTCGGGAAACCGAATTATCTTTCACGGATTTCATCAGACTACAGAATCCGCCATACGCGCGCAAATGGACGCACCCTGTTTCCCTGTTCCCTACGAGGCGATGCAAGCAGAAATTGAATTCGACATCCAAGAAGACGGCGCGCACTTCGCCGTTGGCGATGTCCATGTAGCCACCATCAAACAGCAGCACCCTGGCGATTCTTGGGGATACTCCTTCGAGCAGGGCGAAAAGCGTATCATCTTTTCCTCCGATTCCGAACATGGCACTGAAGCTCGAGAAGAAGGCTACCCGTTTGTCAATTTTCTACATAAAGCGGACATACTTATCTTCGACGGGCAATATACCTTCGAGGAAGCAAGTGAAGAAAAGCTAAATTGGGGGCACTCTGATCACATAACAGCGGTCGAGCTGGCAGCACGCGCCAAAGTCCGTCAGCTCATCGTTTCCCACCACGAACCAGGCTATTCCGACTCCAAGATCGAAGAAATTCACCAGGGTGCTCTACGCTACTGCAAGGAATATAATCAAAAATTATCCCAGGGTAAACCCACCAGAATTTTTCCAGAGCACATAGAAGTTGCCTTCGATGGCTTAGTGATCGAGGCCTAAAAAAATAACACGCTGTCATGCTTAAAACTACCGATAAGCTAACCGCAGAAAAACGCAAAATTAGTAAGGCTGAGATTAACGAACTGCCGCTTATCGCATGGGAGGGAGAAATCAAGATATTGGAATCCTCCGAGGAGATGGAAGCCGCTGCCGCAAATCTGGCAAACGAAAGCCACCTAGGTTTTGACACCGAGACCCGACCAAGCTTTATGAAAGGCGATTACTACCCGCCCGCGCTCATCCAGCTAGCCACGGAGCACTGCGTCTACCTTTTCCGCATAAGTAAAACTGAGACCTTTGATCCGCTCCTCCCGATCCTAGAGTCGCCCGACATTTTAAAAACGGGTGTCGCGATTAAGGACGACGTCAAAGAACTCCGTGCGATGGAAGACTTCACCCCAAGTGGCTTTGTCGAAATCGCTGACATCACAGTGAAACTTGGCTACGAAAATCGAGGTCTTCGAGCGCTTGCAGGACTCCTGCTGCAAGGGCGCATAAGTAAAGCAGCTCAAGTCTCAAACTGGGCACGCCCGGAACTTGACGACAAGCAAGTTCGCTATGCGGCGACCGATGCATGGATCAGCCGCGAAATCTATCGTCAGGCTGTGGCAGAGCGTGATAACTAACTAAAGCCTAAATTAACCCGCTGATCCGTTACAAAAAAAGCCACGGTGGAAGGAAACATCGAATTGGCCCCTATTAGAAAATTAGTGGAACCGGAACGGCAGTGAGAACTATTCAGTATAATTGTTCAAATTAGAACATTGGACGCAAGAGCAGAAACCAGGTGCTGACCAGACTAAAGGCCAGCAACGCTGTGCCAAAGACGGCCATTGTACGCGTAAATTTGAGATATGGAATCGCGTTACTTATGCCGAAAAACTTACTGCAAAATTTATTACGGAATTCACGCTTACTCTCTTCTGAACTCACAATCATGAGGATGCCAAGCACCGCTGGCAAGATGCAGATAAGCATCTTGATGATAAGAATTGCGAAACCGATATTTAAAAGTGGCATAGTAATTTTTAAGAGAAAGTGTGCATAAGAGGGATTCACGCAAGCGCCAACTTGAGCTCGAGTTGACAGTTAAGCATGCGCCCTGCATCCACTCTATTGCCAAAAAATACTTTAATTGTTAAGTATTTATTATCTTATATTAATAATTGATTTATTGAAGAGCATTCTCTTTACCATTAGGGATGATTAAATGCAGGATTTACCCACTAAATATTCTCGCGCTCGCCTCTCTGCCATTGCTAGCGCAAGCAGAAAGCACCCAAACCCTGCCGACGCTCTACGTCGACGCGCAACAGACGGCCAACATTCGCCCTGTCACCACCTACGAATCACCGGTTTCCAACCTCGAGTTTGAACCGCGTATTGATCTACAATCCCGCAATATGGCAGAGGCCCAGGGTGATATAAGCATAAGGGGCGGTATCTTTGAGAACACAGGTTTCCGTGTCGGTAGCGCGACTTTAATCGATCCTCAGACCGGTCACTACTTCGCTGAGCTGCCAATCGCACCCGAGATGCTCACACGCCCGGATATCCTCACAGGTGCCGACAATGCACTCTACGGTTTTAACAGCACTGTCGGCACCATCAGCTACGGCTGGAGCCAGATCGCCGATGGTGGCAGCCTTACCCTAGGCGGTGGCGACCACGACTTGAACTTCCAGCGCGTCCATCACGGCCTGACTGGGCAACTGGGAGAAAGCGGCGAATGGAGCTGGGGCGTCGAAGCTGAAATCTCTCGGTCCGAAAGCGATGGCACAATCCAATTCGGCGACCATAACTTCGACCGCACCTCGGGCCGTGTGCAGCTTGTGGGTCCGAACTCGCAGACCGATTTCTTCGCGGGATATCAGGCCAAGTTCTTTGGCTGGCCAAACATGTATACGCCATACGGTGTCAATGAAACTGAGAATTTAAAAACTAGTCTGTTCTTGTTCAATCACTACCAAAATTATAACGAACGCAGCTACTTTGAGATCACAGCCTACTACAGAGAGCATAAGGATCATTACATCTACTCGCGTGAGAACCCTTCTGCATTCCAAGCAAAGCACACCACTGACGTAAGCACATTCGCGTTCTCCGGTTTACATGCACTAGGCGAAGCTTTTAGCTTAAACTACACTGGCCAGATTACTGCTGACGAAATTGAATCTACCTCTTTAGAACGCGGCAAGTTTGAGTCTAGAACTTATTCAAAATTAAGTCTACTGCCAGAATATAAGATAGAATTAGCGCCTAACGAGCATCTAGTTATTCAAATTGGAGGAAGCTTCGACGACACGAATCGGAACGATTCGAAATTCTCATTAATTAGTAACATTGCTTGGGGGCGGCAGCATTATAATGGAAATTCAGAAAGCGTTTATCTTTCCTACTCAGAAACTAGCCAAGTCGTTGGATACACAGCGATTGGCGGAAGTGAGACGACGGGTCTCTTCCGCAGCAATCACGATTTGGGCCGAGAAAAAACTCAAAACGTAGAAATAGGAACTAAGGTAATCCGCCAAGACTGTAGCATTGAAGCTGCCGTCTTTTACCGCTGGGATGATAATCTTGTCGATTGGACATTCGCTGGACCGAGCGCACGTGAAGCTAATCCAGTCGATATTGAAACCTTTGGCCTAGAACTGATCGCCTCCAAGCGCTGGAATACAATCGAAGCGATTGCAAGTTATACTCACTTAAACAAGGACGAGGACTACGGTAACGATTCTATCGACGCTAGCTTCTATGCGCTCAACTATGCCAAGCACCGATTCACACTCGGCGCCATCTGGACACCCAGCGAAATCTTCCAATTCCGCATCGATAACGAATGGCGCAAAAATGAAGACAACGCTCTGCGTGAATCAAGCGACTCTGCTCTTTTTACCCATTTCGGCCTCAGCATTTACCCGCCACAACTCAAGAACATGGAGCTCTTCTTTGCGATCGATAACGCATGGGACGATGACTTTCAGGACGTTCCTGGCACACCGGGGCGTGGTGATCAATATTCTGCAGGCGTAACTTACATCTGGTAGTCGGGGCGTCACTAGTCTCGACCACAGTTACAGGTGCCCATATGAATGGGCTCCATAGGTAGAGCTTCTACGGAGTCGAATTGTTAGCCCCCGTTTTCTTGGCGCTCCAATTCAGTGAGTTCCTGCTGTGCCTTGGCAATCCGCTCTTGAGCATCTTGAATTCGGCGGGCGCGGGCTTGAGATTCTTCGTAGGATTTCTTTTTGGCAGCGAGTTGCGCCTCCACCCGAGCGGCTTCTTGCTCGGCAGCGCTCACATCCGCTGTGGTCGCATTACGGGCGATCTCGTCACGAATGCGTTTTTCTTCTAGATTTTTGATATCAGCTTCTAATGATTCCTGCGCCTGCACTTCTTGCTCATACTCGTATTGGCGCTGGAGCTCAGCTGCTTCGAGAGCCTCCTTTCGCCTTTGCAGCTCGCTGCCGCCTATAGCGCCCAGTGCACCGCCGAGGGCAGCACCTGCGAAAATACTGCTATCACCTATTTGCGCCCCAGCGACCCCTCCTAGAATAGAACCGACCACGATGCCGATGTCGCGCCCACTATTAGGGTTGTTCTGGCAAGCTGTTGAAAAAATGAGCGTGTTGACGAGTAAAATAGATAGAGTAAGCTTATGCATGACACAATAGATAAGTGCCCTTGCAGAAATTGCAAAGCACAGAATAATGTGTTTTTATCATCAAATTAAATTTACGAGCAAATTATGAGTCTACGAAATCCTGAACGCGGCCTCCTCTCAGTCAAAGGCCTCATTTTTACCCTTGGCCTGATCGCTTCCTTCATCTTTGTCGGTGCGATCTATGGCATCCTCATCCGACCGGGCGCAAACAAAGCCGACCTAGCCAACAGCTTCGGCGTCGATGTCGGCTCGTCCTTTTCTAGTTTCTTTGTCATTCTAAAAGATTATGAGCAGCAGATGTGCCTTTCACTCTTTCTCTGGGGAGTCATGATCCTTATTTACAAATTTGTACTGCTCAAAAACGAGGCCAAGACCCTTGGCCGCTTCGCTCCAGAGAGCGAAGGTATCGACGCCGACCCCGAAGTCGAGCTACTCGGCGAAAGCCCTAGCATCTCGCGCCAGCGAGCCGGCCAACTTTCGGCTGAAATTGACAACAAGAGCGAACTGCCCGATCTGCGTAATAAAATTCTCCCTTACGTCATGGCTCGAGGGCTTGAACGCTACCATATTACAGGTAGCGTGCCCGAAGCCACCGAAACCATTATGGGGCGACTCGAAGTCGCCTCCGAGCAGCAAGAGAGTGAGCTCTCAATGCTCCGCTACCTTGTCTGGGCGATCCCCTCCATTGGTTTCATCGGCACCGTCCGCGGTATTGGGGTCGCACTACAACGTGCCGACCAAGCCCTCCAAGGTGACATCTCTGGAGTGACGAGTGCGCTCGGTGTCGCTTTTAATTCCACCCTAGTCGCCCTCTTTATAAGTATCCTTCTCATGCTTCTCATCCACCTCCTTCAAGGCGGCCAAGAAGGCCTCATTCTACGTTTGCAAACCTTTTGCCGCGAGCAGCTCATCGACAAACTCTTCGACCACGAGGAGTCAGACGCGAAAGAGAAGGAGTCAGAGGCACCAGATGCTGAAGCTAGCGTCTAAGCACGCCTCAGGCTTATTGGACCTAGGTCCACTCAATCACTCAACCAGCAAGAATGCATAAACGCCGCGAAGCCCAGAGTTCAGCGCTCTCATTTATGGATTGTATCTGCTGCGGTTTCGGGGCGGTGCTACTGCTTTTTATTTTAACGGCCAAGGCACAGATCACCGATAGTCAAGAAAAGGCCATGCAATCGGTCAATGCTGCCGAGACCCTCGAAGCCGCCATCCGCGAGACTAAGGCCAAAAAGTTAGCGCTTGCAGAAGAAATTAAAGCCCTCGGCCCGCAGCCTGACACCAAGGCCACCAGCGTGGCCGCACTCGCCGCCGAGCAAGAGCGCTTAGCCAAAGCAGTCGAAGATCAGGCCAAAGCCCTGACTGCACTTGAAAACAAAACTGAGCCCACCGATCAACCAGCCGCCCTCGACCGTCCCTCCGCCGATAAAAGTTATCTCTCGGGCCTACGCTTACGCGGACCACGCGCCGTCATCCTACTAGAAAGCTCTGGCAGCATGCTAGCCGAAGATGCCAATACCGCCATCCAAATCATTCAACAAGGAACTGGAGCCAAATCCAAGAAATGGCTACGCAGCAAAGCCGCAGTCCGCGCTGTTCTTGCAGCAATCCCCAAAGGTACCCAAGTCGCCATCTTCGCCATGGCTGAGGGGACCAAAGCACTCTCTGGTAGCACTGAGAATCCCTACATCGATCCCTACGACAACGAGTCTTTGCTGTCCTTCCTCGACCGTCTTGAACAGCTAAAAGCCAGCGGCGGTGCCGACCTATCAAAAGGCCTCCAAGCCGTCAGCCAGCTCAAGCAACGTGCCAGTAGTCTACTCTTGATCGGAGACGGCTTGCCCACAGCCCCTGCACCGCGCAGCGGTAGCCTGACTGAAGCCGACCGCGTCAAACTCTTCAACCGCGCCATGGCTAATCGCCTCAACTACCCCTTCAACGCCATCCTCTTTCCCTTTAGCGGGGACCCTGCCGCCGCCGGACTCTTCTGGCAACTAAGTGGTCGCACTAAAGGGATCACTCTCATTCCCGACAACGATTGGCCAAGCCTCTAGAAAATCTCACATGCTGAAAATCGGAGAACGATTAAGCTGGAAACCAGACAACCGAACCAATGATTAAACGCCGCCCCATAGAGGTCTTTAGCCTCTCATTTCTCGACTGCCTCTGCTGTGGCTTTGGGGCGATTCTGTTACTCTTCATCCTATCCATCGGTTCAGGGCCGCATGGGGTTGAGAGCGAGGTCGACGTGCCAACACTCAGAGCCATGCAAGCGCAGCTTGCCATGCTCGAAGCCGACGTGGCCGATCAAACCATTCTGCTCGAGGCCGTGAGCAATAGCGAACAAACCAGCACCGAGCGAGATCGTATTCTCTCTCTCATTCAAGAGCAGGAATCTAAATTAGCCGACTTGGAAAAGGAATTCGAAAGCCTAGAGTCCACGCTCAGTATTACCGAGCAAGCCGCCGCCACGGCAAAGCGTTTGCTACAGAGCTTTAAACATGAAGACCTTCCTCCCATTGGCCTACCAACTGAGGCAACCCACGTTGCCTTCGTTATCGACACCTCAGGTAGTATGCGCAACCAAATGACAGGCCAACTCCACTATGGCGTGGTCGAACAAATCCGCGAGCTACTTGAGAGCCTTCCCGAAGTGCGCAGCATCCAGTTTTTCGACACCAGCGGCAATTACATGCTGAGCAGCCGACGCGGCTTTTGGCTACCCGATACCTCTGGCCTCCGCCAACAAGCGCTCCGCCAGATCCTTAGCTATCCAATGGCCAGTGTCAGCGACCCAGAGCCTGGCTTACGCCGTGCCATCCGTGACTTGAAACCCAGCCTCAAAGCAGACGAGTTCATGAGCATCTACGTCGTCGGTGACGACTTCCGCGGTTCAACCCAAAGCCTACTTATCCAGCTCGACCGTATGAATCCGCGCAATACTAGCACCGGTAAGCGCCCCGTCTCGATCAGTGCCATTGGCTTCCCCACCCTGGTTAACCCCTTTCAGATCGGCGCCACTCAGGGCAACTCCCGCTATGCCAACATCATGCGTGAAATCGCCGAAGCCCACGACGGCGTGTTAATTTTAAAGCCAAGTATTTAGTAAAGCTGAGCCTGATCCATAATCTCAGCTCTTAGCCACCGTCTGAGGTCTTCAAAATCTTAATAAACGCGTCCTGAGGGATGGAGACGCTACCGATGTTTTTCATGCGTTTCTTGCCCTCTTTTTGTTTCTCTAATAATTTACGTTTACGGGAAATATCCCCGCCATAACACTTGGCAGTCACATCTTTGCGATAGGCGCTGATTGTTTCTCGGGCGACAATGTTGTTGCCGACGCCGGCTTGGATCGCGATCTTGAACATTTGCTTAGGCAAGATCTCTTTAAGGCGCTTGCAGAGCGCGCGTCCGCGTCCTTCGGCTTTGTCTAAGTGAACGATCGAGGAGAAGGCATCGACAGCCTCTTGATTCACACGAATGTCGAGGCGGCAGAGCTTAGCCTTTTGGTAACCAGCCATCTCGTAGTCCATCGAGCCGTAGCCGTGAGTGATGCTTTTGAGGCGGTCATTAAAATCGACCAAAATTTCGTTGAGCGGCAGACGGCAGACGAGCATGACGCGTTCACCATCGATTGTTTCGGTGTGTTCACAGATACCGCGCTTCTCAGAGACCAATGCCAGCACATCGCCGATCGAATCAGACGGAGTATGAATCGATGCGTTGATCATAGGTTCTTCGATGAACTCGATTTCAGCGGGATCAGGGAGGTAGACAGGGTTGTGCACTTCGATTTGTTCGCCGTCTGTCTTTGTGACATGATAAACTACACTCGGATAAGTGGAAATCACATCGAGATCATACTCGCGGCGGATACGCTCTTGGATGATCTCCATGTGAAGCAGACCAAGGAAACCACAACGAAAGCCGAAGCCAAGGGCGACGGAGTTTTCCGACTGGTAAACGAAGGCAGCGTCGTTAAGACGAAGCTTACCCATGCCCGCCTTGAGCTTGTTGTAATCGCTCGTATCGATGGGGTAAATACCACTAAAAACCATGGGACTGACCTCTTTGTAGCCGGGTAGCATTTCCCTGGTAGGATTAGCACTATGGGTGATGGTATCACCGAGCTTTAGGTCGGCCACATCGCGGAGATTCGTCACGACGTAGCCAACATCACCCGCTTTGAGTGTCTCTTGCTTAGTCATGGCGGGCGAAAACTTGCCCACTTCTTTAACTAGCATCTTGCGCTCGTCACTCATGGTAATGATCGGGTCGTTCATCTTAACCTCACCAGAAAAGACACGGACATAACAAATCACACCTTTGTAAGCATCGTAAATGCAGTCGAAAATCAACATGCGCAACCCATCGACTTTAGCCCATCGAGGCATGGGAACACGGGTGACGGCGGCTTCGAGTAGGTCTTCAATCCCGATACCGGTTTTACCACTAGTCATCACAGCCTCGTCCGCGGGGATCGCTAACACGTCCTCCAACTGCACCATGATGCCCGGCACGTCGGCGCTGGGTAGATCGACCTTGTTGATCACGGGAATGATTTCCAGTCCCTGTTCTAGCGCGAGGTGAGCATTGGCCACGGTTTGCGCTTCGATGCCTTGAGCGGCATCGATCAGCAGCAGAGCACCCTCACACGCAGCCAAACTACGGGAAACTTCGTAAGAAAAATCCACGTGCCCAGGGGTATCAATCAAGTTGAAAGCATAGTCATTCCCGTCTTTAGCTTTATAGACCATCGACACGGGGTGGCTTTTAATCGTGATCCCTCGCTCACGCTCCAAGTCCATAGAATCGAGAAGCTGGGCTTTCATATCACGCATTTCTACAGTGCGCGTCATCTCAAGGATACGGTCAGACAAAGTTGTCTTTCCATGATCGACGTGGGCGATAATGCAGAAATTGCGAGTATGGTTGAGATCAGTCATGAATGGCAGAAACGCGCTAAAATCACGGCCTACAGAAAAAGTTCAACCCTCTTTCTTGAAAACAAACTTTACCTGTGCGAGTGATTCTGGAAGCGTTCTCTACAAATGTCAGACTCCTCACTACTCAATATACTCGTAGTCGGCTCTGGTGGTCGTGAACACGCTCTTCTTCATGCATGCCTTCACAGCCCGCTTGCGGGTAAAGTGATCGCCGCTCCAGGTAATGGCGGCATGGCCTTAGAGGCAGAGTGCTTTGACGTCCCGGTCGAAGAAATTGAGGGGATGGTCGCTCTTGCCCAAGCGCAGGGCATCGGTCTCGTCATCGTAGGCCCAGAAGTGCCGCTTAGCCTCGGTCTCGTCGACGCGCTGGCCGCCGTTAGCATCCCCGCCTACGGTCCCAACGCTGCTGGATCGCAGCTTGAATCGAGCAAGGTTTTCTGCAAAAACTTTTTTGCCAAACACAATATCCCGACCGCGGCCTACGGTAATTTTACCGAAATTGCTCCCGCCCTCGCCTATCTTGAGGAGCATCCTGCTCCCATCGTCATCAAAGCTAGCGGCCTCGCCGCCGGTAAGGGAGTCATTATGGCCGAAACGCAGGATGAAGCAATCGCAGCAGTTAAAGATATGCTCGAAGGCGATGCCTTTGGCAGCAGCGGTAAGGAGATCGTAATCGAAGAGACTCTCTACGGCGAAGAAGCCTCCATACACGTGATCGCATCGGGTGAAGACTTCGTCTGCCTGCCTCCCAGCCAAGACCACAAAAGAGCGGGTGAAGGAGACACCGGTCTCAACACAGGTGGCATGGGTGCCTATACCCCAACTAGTCGGGTCACATCCGCCATGCAGGCCGAGATCGAAGAAAAAGTGATCAAACCCACTCTCGCCGGCCTCAAAGCTGACGGTATCGAATATCGCGGCACGCTCTACGCAGGGCTTATGCTTACGGATCAGGGCGTCAAAGTGCTCGAATACAACGTTCGTTTCGGTGACCCCGAGACCCAAGTGCTCCTCCCGATGGTGGCTGACGACCTTGTGCCCATACTACTAGCCTCCGCGAGGGGCGAATCACTCCCTACAAAGCTCCAATTCCACAAAGGTGCGGCCATCGTCGTCGTGCTCGCCGCAGGTGGCTACCCTGGTAGCTACGCCAAAGGGAATCCAATCACATTGCCAAACTCACTGCCTGCGAGCGCCGCAATCGTCCATGCGGGCACGGCTCGCGATCCTGACGGCACCATCCGCACCGCTGGAGGCCGCGTACTCGGCGTAAGCGGCCAAGCGCCAACTCTAAAAGCTGCAGCCAAGCTCGCCTACAAGGTCTGTGATCAGGTTAAGTTTGAAGACAAATTCCTACGTCGTGATATCGGGCATCGGGAGTTAAATCGATGAGCGGAGAAATAGATACTCTTCTCTGAACCAAAATATCATTATAGACGCGCAGGAGTGTTTCCCTCATATCTTTACAAATAGTCCGAACCCAACTGTCTACCTTCAGACCATGGCCTCCGAGCGTAATCTAATTCTGACCATTTGCACGGGCAATGTATGCCGTAGCCCAATGGCAGAGAAATTACTGCAACATGCGCTGGCAGTAGAGGACACACCGCTCAACCAGATCGAGATCGTCTCCGCTGGTGTCGCTGCAGGCTATGGGGACCCAGCCTCAGCCAACTCAGTGGCTGCGCTTAAAAAGATAAAACTCGATCTTGGTAGGCACAAGAGCCAACCCCTGACCCAAGACTTGATTGACCGCGCTTTCCTTATTCTTGGAATGACGCAGTCCCACATAGATATCCTGAGCCATTACTACACAGGCCTACCGGAGCGCGTGCATCTCTTTCGTGAATTCATGGGCAAAGGTGAACCCACCGAGATTCCCGACCCTTACGGGCAAAACTACACAGCCTACGCAACTTGTTTCGATTCGATGGCCGAGGCCATTCCTTCGCTAATAACGTATTTGAAAAACGAATACAAAATATAAAAGCTAGACATTAGGACTGAGGCCTGAAGCTAGATAACTAGCGAGCTTTCGAAGCTCAATTACTGAACGGAAGCGGACCTATCTGTCTGGGCAATTGAGGAATTTAAACGCCACAAAGAGTGATAGATCGCTATGACTTTTTTTCTTCGGCAGGTTCTTCAGTTTCGGCTTCAATGGCGGGTGCTTCAAGCTCTGGTTCTTTGGCCTCAGGGACTACAGTCTCTGGATTAGCTTGAACCTTTAGTGATTCCTCTTCTTCAACAACTTCAGTTTCGGCAGCGACTTCTTCTTTCGCTTCGGCATCAGGATCTGACTCTAGCCCTGATTCTACCTTGGGGGCTTTGGTTTCCTTTGGTTTAGCATCTGGCATTGGTGGGGGCGCAAAGAGGCGACCATCTCCATATTCGGTGACGTAGCCTTCAGTGATCAACCAACGCAGATCAAGCATCAACTGGCGGAGCTTCTTTTGATCCCCTTCACTAAGTTCGACTTTGGGTTGCGCCTCCGTCGAGGCAGTGGCTTCTTTTGCGATGGTTGCTGCCGCTTCATCAAGTTCAGAAGCCTTCTCTGGCGCTTCGACAGTTTCACCTACAGTAGAATCAACTTCGGCAGCAGCTTTCGCTTCGACCTCGGCGGCTTCCGCCTTTGCTTTAGCCGCAGCTTCGACTTCCGCTTCGGTCATCTTGAGCGCTTCGGGTTTTTGCTTCTCAGTATCGATGCCAACATATTCATTCGGTAATTTTGAGGCAGGTAAGTCGGGATGCTTTTCGATAAAATCGATCAGATCACCAATCGATTCGGTAAAGACAGTTTTGCTATCGCGGAATTTACGCTTTACGGCGCATACGAATGAGACGCCCTTTGAACCCTTTTTATACACAGCAAACTTATGACGGCGGAGGCGACCACGAATGTTGTTGGCCGAATCAAGTGGAAAGTGCTTTTGACTCTCAACATAGGCTTCAACCGAGCGGCGAATATCGCCCTTAGGCAGGCGCTCGATGTCACGGCCTGCAAAGCGGATACTCTCGCCGGTACCGACGACCTTGTCCTTACGATGCTGGAGGAGGAAGTGACGAACCGCTTCAAGCGTTTCTAAAGACTCAGACTCGTCTTCTTGATGGTCCTTGACCGTGTAACGCGCGCCTTTTTTCATCGATTCGAGCCAAGCATCGATATCCTCCTGCTCTTTGGAACTCTCGACCCGTGCTGCGAACTGCTCGAAGGACATACCTGTAATTCGGGCGGCGTAATGAAGCTGGAGAAACTCTTGGTAGCGGTGGTAATTTGGGGGGCCCAGTAACTCGCTCGTAATCGTGCAGCGATTGACCATTTGGAAGTTACCTTTTGGTGGCTCCACTTCGATCTCTTCGATCTCGAAAAATTGGGCGAGGTGATTCGCCATGACGTGATTGATTGCAGCCTCTTCAGTTTCAAAAGGGAGGTGCCCGGGCACAGAAAAGTAAAGCTGTGCAGGCTGGTCACCTTTTATAGGTTTAGGCGAAACGACGACGATGTAACGCTCTGGCTTTTCGAGGAGCAATTGTGCGATATCAAATAACTGATAGGTGCGTGCGCTAGAACGCAGGCGGTTGATCAAAGCTTCGAAGGCTTCATCCTGTGGATAAAGGTCAACTTTGATCGTCGGTTCAAAATAAGCTGGTGCTGTGGAGCGGCCGCGACCACCTTCGCCACGGTTATCACGGCGACCTTCACTGCGCCGACGGCTCGCGTCTTGACCGCGCCGATCTGATTGACCGTCTCGTCCAGTTGAATGACCACTGCTAGGACGTCCACCTAATCGACGATCGCGTGACGCACCGCCTCCGCTGCCACCGCCACCGCGGCGACCTTTACCTCCTTTGCCACCGCCGAAAGAATCGTAATTCTTCGGGCGACCGGACTTGGCGTTTTCGTCCGCCCAGTTTGGACCGAAGTCGAGACCGGAGAGTGCGTTGAGATCGAGCGCCTGTTTAGCTGGCTTAGCTGTTTTGAGCGTTTCGCTTGGTTTGTCTGCTGGTTTTTCAGCCATGGCTTTCTGGGATAAACGCGACTGATTTTGTTTCAGGCACGTGCGTTAGGTTAATTAAATGTATGTTGATATGTTAAACTATTTGAAGATTCAAGCATGGGCAGAGCCTTTTTTATAGAAAGTAGGTATTTTTCAGAAATTTATGTTGATCTCAGAAAAAAGCTATCTATCACCAGCTACTTTGCTACATAAATGTAGCCCATCGGTCGAATGGTGGAATTGGCAGACACGCATGTTTAAGGGACATGTGCCGAAAGGCGTGGGGGTTCAAGTCCCCCTTCGACCACGGGGACTTCATCTGAAACTTATTTCAGTAAATGAAGCCTCGCAAACCCTAGACAAAGTCAAACGAGTCCCTGCCTGTTGAGCGCTTACGATTTGGGAAACAATCAAAGAGCACTTCCTGAAAAATTGAGCTAGCCACGAAACGCTAGCTCTCATTTCACACCACTCGCTAAGACAGTCTGGAAATTCGGCTCCACACTTTCGCAGGCGACCACGGTGACTTCAATCTTACGAAAGCCAGCATTCTTCAGAAACTGGTAGAGCGTATTCTCGGAGAATCCGAGCCAAATATCGGCATACAGTTCGCGTGCTTTTTCGAACTGGTGCTCTAAGAGATCAATAATGATTAACTCCCCGCCCGGTTGCAAGATACGGAAAGCTTCTTGCACTGCAGCCTCTGGGTGTTGCGCGTGATGTAGTGCTTGGCTGAGCAGAGCGAGGTCAACACTCTCGTCTTTAAGGGGCACCTCCTCGATATCACCAAGTTGATACTCTAAATTACTGAAGCCGTTCTTCTTTGCGAGTTCGCGTCCAAACTCCACCATTTTAGGTGAATTATCGACACATGTGACCTGTTCCGCACGACGCGCAAGCAACTGCGAAATTAAGCCCTCGCCCGCGCCTAGATCAGCGATTCTAATCTTTGGCGTGAGATGGAGCAGGAAGTGTCCAATCGCCTCCCAGCTACGCCCAGGGCAATAGTTCTTACCTAAGCGCCCAGCGACGGAATTAAAATACTGTTCCGACTGTTGCTTACGCTTTTCCAAAATACGCTTAAGATTCGCATGATCAGAAACGATCTGTTCAGAGCCATCGACCGAGGCACAAGCCGCCTCCATAAGCGCTGAGCCTTGCGGATCGAAGCGACGGTTGAGTGCATAGAAAGTCTTTTTACCTTCGCGGCGGTCATGGACCAGCTCGCCTTGGCGCAGAAGACCGAGGTGGGAAGAAATCCTCGACTGCCCCATATCAAGCACTTCTTGCAACTCGGCCACCGAAAGCTCTTCGCGCGTCAAAAGCGAAAGAATCCGTATACGCGTCGAATCAGCCAATAATTTAAGAGTTTCCCAAGAATCTGCCATCCTTAGAGTTTCAAAGAATAAGGGAGCGACTGGCAAGCAATCTCCGCAGGGCAATTCACTGAAGGAGGAGCACTCCTACATAAAATCAATCTCGGCAACACCTTCACTGCTTCGACTGGCAAAATTGGTCCATGCTTATAAGTCTATTATATGTGGTCATTCGCTTCGAATCGGCTAGATTTTCAATTTGCACATTTAAACTACAAGCACTTCATTGACTCGATGAACCAGAGTGGGCAAATTTATAAAACTGTTCCAAGCGAAGCGAAAAAACTAGACGCGCAGCGAACCAAATCACGTCAAAACGAAATGAGGCAATCGTGACTAAAACCTGTATTATTGGATCTGGTTTAACAGCTCTAGCCCGAGCTTGGCAGTTTAAACAAGGCGGTCGGGACTGCGACATACTAGAAACATCCGATCAATTCGGCGGCTCGATCCAGAGCCACCGCGCGGGTGATTACCTCTCAGAGGAGGGACCTAACTCAATCCAGGTCAACAGCTCTGAAGTCGACAATTTCTTAAGGAGTATACCAGGCTACAAAGATCGGGTCGTGGTGGCTTCGAAGGACTCGAAAAGACGCTTCATACTAAGGAACGCAAAGCCCATGGGTGTGCCTACGGGACTGCTCTCGGCAATTACCACCCCGCTCTGGTCTTTCAGCGGCAAACTACGTGCCCTCAAAGAGCCATTCATCGCTCCAATCTGCCCCAAGAAAGAGGAGAGCGTCGCCGACTTCGCGCGGCGTCGCCTTGGAGACGACATCTACCGCTACGGGATTAATCCTCTAATCGGCGGTATTTACGCGGGGGAGCCCGAGCGACTTTCGCTGCGCTACGCATTCCCTAAGTTATATGCTCTAGAACAAAAATATGGCGGTATTTTGCGTGGTTCGATCGCAATTATGCGCGCAGATCGTAAGAGTAATGCACCCAAGGTGGAAAAGCAGATTATCTCTTTTAAAAATGGCTTAGCAGAACTGCCCCAATTGCTCGTAGCTGCTCTAGGAGAATCAGTACATGCCAATGTATCCATAAGCTCAATACAAAAAATTGGGGCTGGCTGGCGAGTCGATTGGAACGGAAAAACCAATATTTACGACGAAGTTCTGATAACGACACCGACACACGCTCTTGATAAATTGCCGTTCGATGAATCGCTTCAAAAAGCGCTTCACCCACTCCTAGCGATCGACTACTCACCTGTATCCGTATTGACTGTCGCCTTTAAGCAGAGCGATGTCACCCAACCACTCGATGGTTTCGGCATGCTTGTGCCTGAATGTGAAGGACGGAAAATTCTCGGCGTACTTTTTCCAGCAAATCTCTTTGCAAATCGCGCACCCGCATGCGAGGTGTTAATGACGGTCTTCGTTGGCGGCGAACGCCAAGCTGAACTCGCCGTTGCTGATAAAGATACCCTGCTCGCAACCGTCTTACCTGAATTAAACGAATTATTTGGCACGACAAGTGAGCCTACATTTAGTCACCACAGGCATTGGCCCCGCGCGATCCCGCAATATAATCTTGGATACGGAAAAGTGCTCGAGCAAATGGACGCGATTGAGAAAAAATTTGCTGGGCTAAAGCTTGCGGGTAATTACCGTGATGGCATTTCACTAAGTTATTGCATCGAAGCGGCAGTCTCCAAATAGAGACTCTTCACTACCTGAGCACTCTTGGAACATTTCAACGCACACTAAAAACAAAAAAGCCTCGGAGCTGTTAGGCTACGAGGCTTGCTGAAAATCAATTTTTTCTTTACGCGTCTGCTGGGCAGCAAGACATTTTCGGCATGGGGATTGTGGACTTCGCAGCCGAGGAAGCTGCTTCGCTTACGCCGCAAGATTTTTTGTCGTCGCCATCCTTATCTGCCGAGCTGTCCTTGTCACCGCCGCAAGTGCCACAGCAAGATTTTTCTTTGGTGTCACAGGACTTCTTATCATCGGAAGATGTTTTTTTTTCAGAGCAGCATGAGCCAGATTCGGAGCAACAACTCTTAGCTGCTTTATCTTGGGAGGGTGCTTTTTCGCTGGTGCCGCAGCCACCGCAATGTGCATTGGCCGTTAAAGTCGCAACAAAGAGGGAAATCGTAATTAGTAGAGTTTTCATTATTAAATTTACGGTTTAAGCGTTGATAGGAGGTTACTTAGTTAACGTGCACGTGGCTGACTATTTTGCAAGTTCTACTCTTTTAATACTTAAACTTAGTCCTGTAGAGGGATCAATCTCGATTAGACAACCAGAAATACGCACATCGTCCTCCGCTACGGGAAAACGGCGCTTCATGCCATCAAGGAAGGTAGCCACAACTTGCCCGACATCGCGTCCAAGGACGGAGGCATAGGGACCACACATGCCCGCATCGCTCAAAAAAGCAGTCCCTTTGGGTAAGATCCGGCCATCAGCCGTCGGCACATGTGTATGAGTGCCGACCACTGCGGCGGCGCGGCCGTCAAGGTGCCAGCCTAGGGCAATCTTCTCGGAAGTGGCCTCCATATGAACTTCGACGAAGACAGCATCGCACTGCGATTCCAGCTCAGCCAGCTTAGCGTCAGCCATAAGGAAGGGGCAACTGGACTTGAGCGTCAGATAGTTACGCCCAAGCACAGTCAAGATGGCGAGGCGAAAGCCATCTTTTTCCACAATCAAGTGACTTCGCCCAGGGTTTTGCTCGGGCAAATTAGCGGGGCGGCATACCTGATCCAGCCCGTCGATTTCATTTTCAAATTTTTTCTGATCCCAGACGTGATCACCCAGCGTGACGGCGTCAACGCCAGCTGCGATCAACTGGTCAGCGATTTTTTTAGTGATACCTGCTCCGCCCGCAGAGTTTTCAGCGTTAGCGATCACAATATCCGCGCCTAGCCCCTGGCGAAGCGAAGCAAGACGCTCGACTACAAAATTGCGGCCAGGACGCCCGACAATGTCTCCTAGGAACAAAATTTTTAGCATATCTCAATGGTATGAAGACAGGTCTGAATCGTGCAAGCCAACTTATCAGAGATAAATTTTGAATTTGAAAACCCATCTTGATCAAACGAAGCTATTGATAACACGTTATGCAGACATCGCGGTAGCAGTCTGAAGCTGACTTCAATCTCTAGAAGTGCACCGCGATAAAGGGTGCTTACATGCTTGATTTAGGGGCGTTTTACTGTCTTCTTCCTAGCCTTTCCGCTTGGGCGCAACCCTAAGCCTACTTGAAACACGCAAAAAACCACACACACGATGAAAACCGATAACGCAATCGACTTTCCTAAAGAGGACGAAATTGGCCCCGAAATGAAGGGCGCTGATGCCTTGGTCGCCTCTCTTGAGCGCGAGGGAGTGGATGTGGTCTATGCTTACCCCGGCGGCGCTTCGATGGAACTGCACCAAGCCCTGACTAAGAGCGAAAAGATCCGAACCATTCTTCCTCGCTTTGAGCAAGGTGGGGGCTTTATGGCACATGGGCATGCGCGTGTTACTGGTCAAGCCAGCGTCTGCATGGCGACCTCTGGTCCCGGCGCAACTAATCTCGTAACCTGTATTGCAGATGCATACATGGACAGCATTCCGCTGATAGCGATCACCGGTCAAGTTTACCAGCAGTTTATCGGTAAAACCGCTTTCCAAGAGACCGACTTTTTCGGCATGACGCTGCCCATCGTAAAACACAGCTTCCTTGTTCTCGACAAGGAGGACCTCCCCCGCGTGGTCAAAGAAGCTTTCCATATTGCGCAAACTGGTCGTCCTGGCCCTGTTGTGATTGATATCCCGAAGGATGTGCAGCAAGCCATTTTCGAACCCACTTTTCCCGCCCAGATCGACATCCCAGGCTACAAAATTAAATCGACCAAGCCTGAAGCGACAGACAAGGAACTCCTCAAGGTGCTCGACTTGATCAGTGGCGCTGAACGCCCAGTACTTTACATCGGTGGTGGTATTATTTCTGCCGAGGCGCACCTTGAGCTGCGCGAGTTTGCCGAAGTCACTGGCCTGCCCGTTGCCTCCACCCTTATGGGGCTCGGCGCCTTCGACGCGGAGCACCCTCAATCGCTCTACTGGTTCGGCATGCATGGTACGGTTGCTGGCAACTGGGCTGTCTGCGATAGCGACATCCTCGTTTGCGCAGGCGCTCGTTTCGACGACCGTATCACAGGTTTAGTCTCCAAATTTGCACCTGATGCAGAGATTGTCCACATCGACATCGACGTTTCAGAGCATAACAAAAACAAGCGCGTCAAACACCCTATCCATTCGGATATTAAATATGCGCTTAAGCGTATGACCGAGCTGGCTAAAAAAAGAAAATTTAAAAAGCCCAAGATCAGTAAATGGAATGCAACGATTGAAGGTTGGAAAAAAGAATACCCATTTTCCTACGATAAGACGGGCCACATAACTCAGCAAGAAGCCATCGAAACGCTCTACGATGTCACGAAGGGCGACGCCATCATTACGACTGGCGTTGGGCAACACCAAATGTGGGCGGCACAATTTTTTAAGTTCCGCGAGCCGCGCACCTACATTAGCTCACTTGGCCTCGGTACGATGGGTTTTGGCCTACCTGCCGCGATTGGTGCCAAGGTTGCTCGTCCAGATAAGCTCGTTGTCAATATCGATGGTGACGGTTGTTTCATGATGAACATTCAGGAACTGGCCACCGCGAAGATCGAAAAAATTAATGTAAAGACTATTATCCTCAACAACCAGCACCTCGGCATGGTGGTTCAATGGGAGGATCTCCTTTACGAAAGTGTTCGCGGCCAGACCATTCTTTGTGACAAGGACAACATCGGTGGCCCCGACAACGTCGATGCCATCTATCCAGACTTCGTAAGAATCTCCGAGGGTTTTGGCGTAGCTGGTAAGCGCGTGGTCAAGCGAGAGGAACTACGAGGTGCGATCGAAGAAATGATCGCTCACGATGGCCCTTATGTTCTCGAGATAGTCGTGCCATACACCGAGCATGTTCTACCGATGATTAAGCAAGGCCTCTCCGCGAAAGAAATCTTAATTAAGTCTGAATAAGGCCCCCCTTATTTAATATACAGGGGATAAATTCGAAGCAAGATCTACGAATCAGCGTTAGCCAAAAAGCTTTTTAACGAAACTCCAGAAACTAGGCTTGGAGGGAGCTTGAGGAGGCAAAGGATCCTGAGTGGAGGGCTCAGTGCTCTTGCTCTCGAAACTCGAAGCGTTTGGTTCATAGCTAAGCTCTAAGCGGTAATCTTGAATCGAAGGGCGTTGCATGACGGCGACCTCGACAATCTCTGAGAGTTGGTCGAGATAATCTTTGCCAATCGATTCGAGTAGGATGGGTCCGAAATAATAATTAAGCGAATTGTGCTCATAGATGACATACCATCCAGTGTCGAGCTTTGCGAGATCGTCTAATAGATCACCAGGATAGCGTTGATCGAAGTCTACCTTGGACAAAAAACCCGCAAATGGAATCGCGGCTTCATCAATCACGCGGATGGGCCTTGCTTGTAGTAGTGCTGGGAGAACAAAAAACAATAACGCGAGTGCTCGCGCGCGCCCGAACGATCTTAGTGTGAAGATAGCGCGAGCAAGCACCCAAAGGGCATTCGACTCACACGCTAATGAGTTATGCATAAACGAGCTCATAGTCCACTCGGCAGGTTAGTGCCATGATCAACTCCTAGGCTGCCATTGCCACCTTGCGAGCCACCGCTGGCTTCTTGACCTGCTGCGGAGGTATAGTCGTTTACACCTGGAGCTAGGGTCCTTTTGTCAGATAATAAGCTAGCTGAACTAGTGCTTTCTTTAGATCGATTGACCTCGATCGTCTCTTGCGCGCCTACGCCACCAAAACCAAAGTCTTCAAAATTGCGTGTTTCCTGACCGCCGAAACCAGAATTACCTGATTGGGTATCGGATGTTTTGGCCCTTAGTCTACCATCGGAACCACCCCCTGCCGAGCCAGCCTCATCTTCACTGCTGGCTGTTGAGTCTGAAGTTTGCGTTGCGGCGCTGCCGCTACTTTCTCTACCGCCTTCACTGGTTGAACTATCTTTTGAACTAGTGCTTTCCACTGTTTCGCCGCTGCCTGGGCCGCCGACGCTTTCTATATCTCGTTGTTCACCCCCCTCTCTGCCGCCGCCGGGATTCGGCGAACCAGCGGCCGATCCAGATTCCGAATCATAGCTGCGCGCAGTGACACGACCGTCGAAGAGATCTGGATCGGGCTTAGCAAAAAGGGAAATAGCAGAACAAAGGCACACAATAGTAGAGATCCAAAACTTCAATGCAGACTTTCGATCATTAGGAAAGCACGCAGTGCTTTGAAATAGCGGTGCCGCCTGGCCTGACGGGCTAAACGAGTTTACCGCCCCACTACTCTGGCCAGAAGTCAATGAAGCAGCTATAGCTTTTCGGTGCATTCGACGGTAATCTTTGGATTAGGCTTGGTGGCATCAACCTTGAGGTCGATCTCGACACTTTTGTATCCAGAACGACTACCACGGACTTTGTAGACATCAGGAAAGAGTTTTAATTTTTCTTCCCTAAAACGATCGGGTGGCAGAACACCGATCATGCTAACATAGGTGCGCTTATCAGACTCTATCGTCACCTCAACTTCGTTCAACTGGGCAGCGAGCGCAGCGCGTATGCGAGCTTCTTCGTCCTGCAGACTAGGTCCGACGGTGCTAGGTCGGCTGGCCATAGCCTCATTAAAAAGTTTTGCGGCAATCGGAAAACGCCCGTCTTTAATCTGTTTCGTGGCAGCGGCTAAACTTTGACTGTATCGGATATTAGCAAGGTAGAGGCTAGAGGCTTTTTCGAGCCCTGCGCGGGCCTCTTCAGAATCGGGCGCGAGCGCAAGGGCTTCTTTGTAGAAATTACGAGCTATTTCGTAGCGGCCAGACCTCAGAGCGTCGAAACCATCGGCGGAGAGAATTTCCAAGCGAGCAAGCTTATATTTTTCTTTGAGCACGACAAGGCGAGCTTGTTCTTTTGGGGATGACTTCATCTGCAACGCAGCTTCAAGGGAGACGACCGCTGCGCCGAGATCGCCCGCTTGTTCGGCCTGAACAGACCCATCGACGAGTGCTTGAAAGTCCCGCGCAATTATGCGAGCTTCCAGTGAGGCGCGTTGGTTGCGGATGAAGGGATTATGTTGATCTTCAGTTGCCAAACGCTCGAACGCGGCAAGCGCGCCTTCAAGGTCGCCACTGGCTTCAAGTGCACGAATAATTTTGACCTCTTCAGCGATACCATAGAGCGCAGCCACCATGACTAGGCCATCCGTTGCAGCCGCATTCGCCCTATCAAGATCGAGAACAGACTCGAAAGCAGTGCGTGCGCTAGCAAGCTTGTAAGTCTCCATAGCCTTAACCGCGGCTTCTAGCAGACCAGCTATTTGCTGAGTAGCTCGGGCTTCCATATCACCAAGAATTGTGCCTGTCATCTCGAAGTCGTCGATGGCGGATTGATACTCAGCCGCATTGAGCGCGCGGAGTGCAGTATCATAGGTCTCGACAGCTCCGCGGTAAGTATTTTCGAAGGAAGATTTTAGGTAGTCGAGGCGCTGTAGCTCTGAGTAGACCTTGTCATTCAGGGCGCGAGCTTTTTCGACCAGCGCGAGCGCAGCTAGTTGAGATTCGGCTGCTTGGACAACTCGGGAGTAATATTTGGCTGCGTGCTCTGTCTTGCCCTTGCCCATAGCATCTCTGCCCTTCTTTGCATTGCGTTTGAGTTCAGACATAAAGTCGAGCGATACATCACCCTCTCGCAGCGCTTTGGCGAGATCTTGTTCGACTAATTTATCCGCTTTTTCGGCGAGTTGAAGAAGGTCAAAATCGGCGATATCGGTCTCGTTTTGATTTACAATAATGCTACCTCCGCCGATTTCTGAGCTTACGGAACCGCCCACTCGAATGATCAGAAGTAAAAGAAGTGGAATAACGATCAGCGCGGCTAAAACTAGGGCAACGATCAAAACGGGTTTCTTATTTTGAGTCATAGATTTGTTAGTCGCTTAGAATACGGACCAAAGGCTTAATTACGATGAGAAAAATCGCTCCTATTATCTTCCTTTCATGGAGTTCTTCATGCTTGCATGGGAGTTCAAAAAAAACAGCCTTTCGGCAATTTTATGCCAAAACGCACTGATATTCAAAAGATTCTCATCATTGGTTCGGGCCCGATCGTAATTGGGCAAGCCTGTGAATTCGACTATTCTGGTACTCAAGCTTGCAAGGCGCTTCGTGAAGAGGGCTACCAGGTCATCCTCGTCAACAGCAACCCAGCGACCATAATGACTGACCCAGAGTTCGCTGATGTTACTTACATAGAGCCACTTACAGTCGACGCGTTAGAGAAAATCATTCTCAAAGAAAGGCCGGATGCACTGCTTCCGACTCTAGGCGGGCAAACTGGGCTCAATCTTTCGATGGATCTCCACGATGAGGGTATCCTCGAAAAATACGGCGTTGAAATGATCGGCGCGAAACCTGAGGCCATTATAAAAGGCGAAGCACGCGATATTTTCAAACAGGCCATGCTCAAGATTGGTCTCGATGTTGCAAAATCAGCGACCATAACAACTCTAGCAGCTGCGCTCGAAGCTGCGGACTATTTGATTGGCGACTTTCCCATCATCATTCGCCCCAGTTTCACACTTGGTGGCTCCGGGGGCGGAATCGCCTACAATCGCGAGGAATATGAGAAAATGGTGCAGAACGGCCTCGATATGTCTCCTACAACTGAGGTGCTTGTCGAGGAGTGTTTACTTGGATGGAAGGAATACGAAATGGAAGTCATGCGAGACCACAAGGATCAGTGCGTGGTCATCTGTTCGATAGAAAATTTTGACCCCATGGGCGTCCACACAGGTGACTCCATCACCGTGGCTCCCGCCATGACTTTAACCGACAAAGAATACCAACTTATGCGCGATGCGTCTTTTGCCTGTATTCGCGAAGTCGGTGTCGAAACCGGCGGCTCTAATATCCAGTTTTCCGTCAATCCAGCTAATGGTCGAATGGTCGTAATCGAGATGAACCCTCGCGTCTCTCGCAGTTCTGCGCTGGCATCAAAGGCGACTGGTTTTCCCATCGCAAAAATCGCAGCAAAGCTCGCAGTCGGCTACAGCCTTGATGAGTTGCAGAACGATATCACACGTGAGACCCCTGCCAGCTTTGAGCCGACCATTGACTACGTAGTGACAAAGATCCCGCGTTTCACTTTTGAGAAATTTATCGGTGCCGACACGACCTTGACATCTGCGATGAAATCCGTGGGCGAAGCCATGGCGATCGGGCGCACTTTTAAAGAATCCTTCCAAAAAGCACTCCGCTCGCTCGAAATCGGTGCGAAGGGCTTCGTCGGTCCAGCGAAGTTTGCAGTAAAAATCACAGACATGCAGGCCATACGCCAAGGTATCTCGATTCCTACTTGCGAGCGAGTCTTTTGGCTACGACATGCGCTCCTTAACGGCATGACTGACGAGGAGATTTTTGACCTCTGCGCGCTCGACCCGTGGTTCATCGATCAGCTTCGTCAACTGGTAGAAATCGAGCTCGACCTAAGGAAGAGCAGCCTCGAAAAGTTCAACCTAGAACTGATGAAGACTGCGAAAGAGGCTGGCTTTAGCGATGCCCTAATCGCAGACTTATGCCTCTCCAACCGGCAGTCTGTGCGTAAACACCGCGAAAAGCTCGGTTTGATGACTGACTTCCGCCTGGTCGACACCTGTGCAGCTGAATTTGAAGCTTTCACCCCATATTACTATTCGTCCTATGGCTCGGAAAACGAGATCTCAGTTTCCAAAAAGAAGAAGATCATGATTCTTGGCGGTGGGCCCAACCGAATCGGGCAAGGTATCGAGTTCGACTACTGCTGCGTCCACGCCTCTTTCGCATTACGCGATGCAGGCTACGAGACGATCATGGTCAACTCAAACCCTGAAACCGTTTCAACCGACTATGACACATCGGATAAACTTTTCTTTGAACCGCTCACACTTGAGGACGTCTTAGAAATCTACTATCAATCTAAGTGTGACGGTGTGATCGTACAATTCGGCGGCCAGACACCGCTTAACCTCGCAAGCGAACTCGAAGCACACGGTGTCAACATCATCGGTACCTCGCCTTCCATGATCGATGCTGCGGAAGACCGTAATCTCTTCCGAGATATCCTCGACCGCGTCGGCTTAAAACAGCCAGAAAACCGCATAGCGAATTCCCTCGAAGAAGCTTACGAGCGTGCCAGAGAAATCGGCTTCCCTATCCTTCTTCGCCCATCCTTCGTTCTTGGGGGTCGCGGTATGTTCATAGTCTATAATATGGACGAAATGAAGAAAATCGTGCGCGAAGTTTTTGATGTCGCACCAGGCACCCCCGTGCTACTCGATAAATTCCTCGAAGACGCTTACGAACTTGATGTCGACTGTATCTCTGACGGCGAAAGCACTGTGATCGGTGGCATGCTCCAACACGTCGAATTTGCAGGTGTCCACTCTGGCGATGCTGCCATGGTAATGCCACCCCACACACTCTCTGACAAGATGCTGGAAACGATACGCCAAGCCAGCTACGCACTCGCTAAAGAGCTCGAGGTAGTCGGTCTCATGAACGTGCAATACGCGATCAAAGACGACGAGCTTTACATAATCGAAGTCAACCCGCGAGCCTCACGCACCATACCTTTTGTTTCCAAAGCAATCGGCGTGCCACTCGCCAAACTTGCCTCCCGCATTATGGCGGGTGAAAAATTGAAGGACCTAGGTTTCACCCAAGAAGTCATTCCGCCTTATTGGGCAGTCAAAGAGTCTGTCTTTCCTTTCAACCGCTTCCCCGGGGCACCCATCATGCTGAGCCCGGAAATGCGCTCGACCGGGGAGGTAATGGGGCTCGACAAAGACTTAGGCGTGGCGTTCGCCAAATCACAAATGGCTGCCAAGCCTGCACTGCCTCATTCTGGCGACGTCTTTATTAGCGTGAAAGATGCTGACAAAGAGCGCGCAGTGCAAATAGCCAAGGGCCTGAGTGCACTCGGCTTTGGTGTCATTGCCACAGTAGGCACTGGAAAGCTCTTCAAGCAAAACGGTATCGAAGTCAAAAACGTCTGCCGCTTGAGCGAGGGTCGCCCGAATGTGATTGATTTGATCAAGAACAACAAGGTTTCGCTTATCATCAACACCCCGCAAGGCACCGTGCCTCGACAAAACGAGAACGAGATTCGCACCGAAGCCGTGAAACACAACATCTGCATCATGACCACAATCTCTGCCGCTTCCGCTGCTGTCGACGGCATCAAGTCACTACGTAAAAAAGGCTACGAAGTGCGCTCAATTCAAAGTTATAGCCAAGAAGCGAACCCGAATTAAGACAACAGATAGCTACACCGGTTCAAATATCAGACTTCATTACCGAGGAGTCTTAGCAGATGCTTAGAATGAATTCATGATTGCCATAAATGCTAAATTCAGCAGTTCTTAAGTAGTTATTGAGTTTCCGCAAAGTAATGGATACGAAAAAGACTAAGCATCCGCTCGAAGCATCCTTTCATCGCGATAAACGATTGAAGCAACGCCAGATGGGCGAAAAACTCGCATTTCTGTCGATCGCCTTTCTTGTCGTCCTTGAGATATGGGGCTACTTCGTAGTCAAAACAATTAAGCCCGACTTACTTGCCTACCAGTATTTTCGGTTCCTATTGGAAATCCCAATGACTTTCTTTTTCTTTAATGGGCACCAATGGGCTCTCTGGATTTTTCGAGCAGGCTTCGCGTTTAGCGCTCCTGCGGCGATCTATCTATGCGTATTACTGATACATCGTGATGTATATTTGTTTTTGGTGCCGACTGCATTTATACCGGTGATTCTGTCTATTATCGGCACCATAATACTCTTCGCCTCAGAAGACTTCATGCTTCACTTCAAGCATAAGCGCCACGAGCGCAGCATTTACGACTAGAGGCCAAACTCCGCAAGGTAGTTTAGCCAAAACGGCGAGCGGTGAGATTGAAGATATTGCCGACGCGCTCAGATCAATTAATGCGCCTCCTTATCCCCTTGATTTTGAACCAATTTACCTTTGTCTACACGCTTTCCATATGAAAACACCCACCATTATTGCACTGCTCCACGGCCCCGACCAACCAGGTCTGGTCTCACGCGTATCCAGCTGGATTTTTCTGCGTGGTAGTAATATCGTCCACGCCGATCAACATGAAGATCCCGAGGCGGGCATTTTCTTTCAACGTGTGGAATGGATTCCCTCGGGCCAGATTGACGAGGAAGCCGCCAGTTTTGAAAAGTTCGCCTCAGAAGAGCTCGGCATGAAGGCCAAAGTCGCACAATCGACCGATCGCCCAAAGGTCGCGCTGTTCGTCTCTAAAACTGACCACTGCTTCCACGACACAATTCTCCGCTTCCGTTCTGGTGAAATGGCTGGTGAACTCACCTGCATTGTTTCCAATCACAAAGCCCTAGTAGAGGATGCCAAACGCTACGGCTTGCCCTTCTACCACATTCCTGTAAGCAAAGACAACAAACCTGAGGCGGAAGCTGCGCAGCTTAAGATCGTGCAAGATTACGTTGCCGAGCTCATCGTCATGGCGCGCTACATGCAGGTGCTTTCCGATGACTTTATGAATAAAGTAGGCTGCCCTGTCATCAATATCCATCACTCCTTTTTGCCAGCATTTGCAGGCGGCAAGCCCTATCACCAGGCGCACCTACGTGGAGTCAAACTCATTGGCGCCACGGCACACTATGCCACGGCTGATCTTGACGAAGGTCCCATCATCCACCAAGACGTCACAAGGATCAATCACCGTAATGATATACCCGACTTGATTCGGAAAGGTCGCGATCTGGAAAAATCAGTCTTTGCCCAAGCCATACGCTTGCACCTCGACAATCGCATATTAGTTTACAACAACCGAACAGTAGTCTTCGATTGAGGACTGATATTAAATAGCTATAAATTCTCTAAAATGAACCGCCCACAAAAAAACAAAATAAGCAATCCCACCCTTCCTGAGGAGCAGCAAAACCTCGTTGACGAGCGAAACTTGGTAGATGTCCAAGAGTCCGAGGAAATCTCTGTCGAAGATCGCATCAGTATGTATTGGATGGAGAACAAAAGTTTTATTTGCAGCTGTATCTTTGTGCTCGCTCTGGTTATCATTGGGTTTAACGGCATGCGTATGTATCAAAGCCACGCCGAATCTAAGCTACAGATTGCTTACGCGGAGGCTGTAGCTAAAGAAACAATCGCTGACTTCGCTCAGGCTAACAGCAACAAAGATCTTGGCGGACTAGCAGCGCTTGTAGTAGCCGACCAAGCCTACTCCGCAAAGGAGTTTGAAAAAGCACTCAATTTCTATGGTATTGCCGCCGATGCTC
>CACIKF010000006.1 GCA_902587165.1 Puniceicoccaceae bacterium
GATGGTCGAGCTCGTCTGCGTCAGCTTTGTAATCGTCGCTGATCAAATCTCCCGTGAGTGGCGCCAGCGTGAAGTCGTCGACTTTTACACCGCTAAGACAATCTCTAGCGAAATACTCGAAATAGCTGGCACAGCTACCAGCAAACTCAGCTTTAAGCCAATTGAAGACTGCTTGCTCTGGCAAAGTGGGCAATCCGCCGAAGCAGGGGACTTTGCTAAGATGGGCTTCCAAGCGACTTGCGGTCTCCTTAACATTGCAACCTTGAAAGACCGCTGGGATCTAACCACACCCGTGATTGCCGGTTCGATTCTAATGACTCCAAAATTCTTCGAGCGCAAGGCCAAACGCGGTCGCCACAGCGGCGTTAGCAATCAGCCCGCTTCCGCCAAGGACCTCGCACTAATCGTCGATCAATCCGTCCACGCAGGTGATGTCGAAAAAGAGGTCGCCAAATTCGCTAAGAAGGCCACCCAAGGCTTCAACTGCGAAAGTATCCGTATTTTTGACCACTACGAGGGTGGGGGACTTCCTGAAGGCAAGAAGAGCCTAGCGCTCACTATGTCCTTTCGCGCCGCGGATCGCACCTTGAAAGAAAAGGAAGTCAACGCAGCCTTCGACGTAATTCAGAAGCTTATTGCGGATAAAACGGATTACCAGATTCGTAAATAGTTGATTGCATCTAAGATAGGGTAATTAGACGATTAATGGTTAAAAAATCTGTCTAATTTAGTCTCTGAAAAGGCATTCGGCCGCTGATTTTTGTTTATCTAAATAGGATGAAATTTAATTGCGCAGGTTCATTAGGCCATGTATTGACGAATTTGAGAAATCGTAGAGGATTTATCCTGATTTATGAACCTCTTTATGGCGCAATCTGACATAAGCTGTGCGTGAACAGACATTGTCAAAAATGTAAAATTTTAGTAAACGTTTACTATTGTGAAGTATCCATTCTCAAGCTTTAGTATACTTCTATAACCCTTAACAGTAATATACCCTATGAAATACACAAAAGTAGCATTCGCATCTGCGTTTCTAATAGCATCATTGACCCCGCAATTACAGGCAGACTTCGTCGACTGGCTGGGAACTACTAGTGACGACTGGTCAGACAACTCTAATTGGCAAAATGGTAACGGAGTTGGCGTAGATGATACAGCTGAAATTTATAACAGTGGTGTGACTATGGCTCCTGCTGCTGTGCTTAGCGGCAGTGCCAGCGTGAATCAAGTTTGGCTTGGAAATATAGGCGGTCCCTCTGAGTCTGGTGCATTGACTGTTGGGTCAGGAGCTTCCCTAACAACTGTCGATAATTTTATTATAGCAGACAATTCAACGCTGACTTCTAGCGGTGCCATCTCGGTTGGAAATGTCAATGGTTTGATCGTTCGCGATACTTCGAATGTGACGCTCAAGGATGGCAGCACACTAAACTCCCTGAAACTTGAAGGTTTTTCGACCGCCACGATGGAAGCCGGAAGTGCCGTCAACTCCATCAATTTAGGACAAGATTCGCAGTTGACCATGGGTAGTAGCTACAATTCTACTCTGAATGTTAGCAGCAGATCAAGTGCTACCATAAATGGCACGATCAATGGCGATCTAAATTACAGTACATCTGGAACGGGACTGATCGGTGAGAATGGGATTGTAACAGGAAACTTAGGTGTTAACCGATCTGCTAGTGTGACTGTTAGTGGGACGGTCCAAGGTAGAATAAATATTAATCAAACTTCTAGCGTTACTCTCAACGGCACCTGCGCTGGCGATTTTAAAATAAATGGGACTACGATGTCATACATCAATGAGAACGCAATTGTTCAAGGTAATGTTACGCTTGATAATGATGACAAAGTAACAATAGGTGGTAATATTAATGGAGTTGGCAATACCTTCCACGTCAAAGGGTCCGCACAAGCCACTATCCTGCCAACTGCAAATATTCTTTCAAATAGTAACAATTCTTGGATATATGATGATGCTCAAGTCACCTGGAAAGTTGGGGCAGATGGTTCGGTTGCAACACTGAAGACAAGTCGTCTTTCATCGGACGCTGGACTATTTGATGGCCAATGGCGCTTTACTGGGGTTAGGACAGATAATGCAGGAGTTACCTACACTCCAGTTCTGATTGTAGACCTCACCGATTGCACCGTCTACGGCACGCCCATATCTCTGCAATTAGTTACTGACATAGAAAATGAGGACCAATTCGAAAGCCTGATGAAATTTTACGTAGGTGATACCGATGTGACCGACGACTTTACATATGCAGGCACAGGGACTTTTACCGGGAGTATTGCTAATCCAGAACCTGATGCTGATGAAGATGGTCTAGCCGACTCAGTTGAAACAAACACTGGAATCTTCGTGGATGCCTCAGATACCGGCACCGACCCAAATTCAGCCGATACTGATGGTGATGGTTTGTCCGATGCCGTTGAAACTGGAACTGGTGTCTATGTATCTGCTACTGATACAGGCTCAAATCCAAATCTTGACGACACTGATGGTGATGGTTTGTCCGATGCCGTTGAAACTGGAACTGGTGTTTATGTTTCTTCCTCAGACACAGGTACGAACCGACTTTTAGCTGACTCAGATGGGGACACTATGAGCGACTTTGATGAAATTCAATACATGGGATTGGATCCAAACACCGATTCTTCGACTTTGATCAGCTCATTGCCCAGCACGGGTGGCGGTATCGAGCAAAGTGTTTATGACGCTGCTGTAGCAGAAAAAGTTGCCGCAGAGACAGCATTGGCAAATGCTAGAGAAGCAAGAGCAGGTTCGACTGTCATAGATGTAGCTAACGATGTAGCAACCATTACGCTGAGAGTTGAACAAACCTCTGATGTAAGTGACTGGTCAAGTGCAACGACATCTGATCACGACATTGACTTGAGCGCTCCTGCTGGAGCAAGCTTCTACCGCTTCACTATACCGGAGTAATAAACTTAGCTCACCAAGCTTGTTTAATTTCAACCCTCAGGCTTCGGCCTGAGGGTTTTTTGTGGGCTAGCAAAGCCATTACCTCGGGGCGCACTGTGGATACAGAGGGCAGGTGTCTAAGGGTTGATTGTGAGGGTTGAGGACGTAAGTCCATTTTAGGAGGCAGACGCCCTTGTAAGCAAGTGCCTGCAGTAATGAATTGCTTATTGGCTGCAATTTACCTATCTGAATTAACGTCAGTCACATTGGAAATTTAATACAACAAGATATGATGACCTTATCTCAAACTGAAAATAAAATATTAATGGCAGATGCTCGTGACTCTCTTAAAGGGGCTTGGGGACTGGCAATAGGAGCATTCATCGTTTATTTTTTAGTCTTTTGTGTGGTCGGTCTCTTTCCAGTCATTGGAACTATCGCCACTTACATAATAGTAGGCCCTATGACAGTAGGAGGTGTCAGATTCACACTCGCGGTATCACGTAAGAGGAGACCGGAAATCGGACAATTATTTAGCGGATTTGACCGGTTTGGCACTCACCTAGTCGCCTATTTACTTCAAACAATATTTGTAGCCCTCTGGACACTACTCCTAATTATTCCTGGTATTATTGCCGCACTGTCTTACTCGATGACTTACTTCATAATAGCAGAGGATTCATCCATAAGTGCTTCTGATGCCATTACCAAAAGTAAGAAAATGATGAAGGGCAACAGATGGAAGCTAGTGTGTCTTGGCTTCCGATTCATCGGTTGGTTTTTGCTAGCAATGCTAACTTTCGGTGTTGGCTTCCTATGGGTCGGTCCCTACATGTATGTCAGCTATGCAAAATTCTACGACGACCTAAAAACCGATGAAGATCAAAACCGTGAAGGGGTCGCAGAAGTGGTAACAGATTAGCCCACTTTAGAAAGGGAGCTGTGAGCCTCTAAAATGCTTCGCTAAGTGGCCATTAGTGGCTGTATTACTACAAGGTCTGAGCGTTTTCTTGGGGCTTAGCTTGATGGGTCTTTACGCGTAGAGACAGTGCATCTGTAATCATAGTAAAGAAGGGTGCACATCTTCTAGGCTTGTTACTTAGCCATTAGATCTGTTCTAGGCCCAATAAATATCCCATCAGCTTCATCAAATCTTCTGGAAGAAGATTGCCGTTTAAAAGAATAATGAAAAATATTGGCGTATGTTATGACTATAAAATCCTGTTTAATAGGGCTCTATAAATGAAAATCTCCATCGCACAATTTGCAGTCAAACGCGGCGACGCTACTGCTAATTTAGCACGAATTTCCGAGCTTAGTGCAGAAGCGGCATCCTTTGGGAGCGATTTATTGTGCTTACCCGAGATGTGCACGACGGGTTTCGATTGGGCGTCCAATCGCGAACACTTAGCGGATGCGTCCAGCTCAATCGTAGAACTCAAAGATATTGCGCAGGATCACGGTATAGCCATTTGTGGGTCATTTTTAGAAAAGACGGAATTGGGAAATGCGGCCAACTGTTTTCACTACATCGACGCCAAAGGATCGCTTTTAGCTCGTTATCGAAAGCTGCACCTCTTCACCCTCTTTCACGAAGAACGTCATATCGAAGCAGGAAATGAATGTGTCGTATTTGATACTGCATACGGAAAGATGGGTGCATCAATATGCTATGATCTTCGTTTCCCCGAGCTTTTTCGGCGCAATACCGAGGCGGGCGCTTTACTGCATATTTTACCGGCCGCCTTCCCACACCCACGCTTAGAGCATTGGCGAAAATTAGTCTGCGCTCGCGCCATCGAGAATCAAACTTACTTCATCACGGCGAATCAATCTGGGGTCGAAGACCATGGAAGTGGAGTTGGGAAGTCCCATTATTTTGGTCACTCAGTAGTTGTCGACCCATGGGGAGAGATCTTGGCTGAAGCGGATGAGGGCGAATGCCTGCTACAGGTGGAGATCGATCTTTCGAATGTAAGCAGAGTTCGTAAAGAGCTCAGCGCTTGGGCTGATCGCCGGACGGATGTCTTTGATTGATTAAATAGACGGATTTGTTAGAGTTAAAGCCGTCTAAAGGTAGAACTCCAATAGAGTGGAAGCTCTACGCGGTGACCTCTGCAATAAAAACCGATGGATCGGCTGCCTTGAAAAATGCCGTGCCAGCCACGATAGTATCTGCGCCCAGTGCCGTACACAGTGGCGCCGTCTCCAGGTCTACACCACCGTCGATTTCCAGACGATAGTTCAATCCCATCTCTGCTCGCCAAGTGTCGAATTGTTCGATCTTAGGCAGCACATCATGACGAAAGCTCTGACCGCCGAAGCCTGGTTCTACCGTCATCAACAAGACGATATCGCAGGCTGGTAAGAATTCTTTAGCCACTTTTGCAGCTGTGTCGGGTTTGAGCACGACGCCGCACTTGCAAGCTTTTGATTTTATATAGGCTAGGGTTTCTGCGACTGGATAGTCAGGTTCGACGTGGATGGTGATTTGATCTGCACCTGCATCCAAGAAGGCATCGATGTAGAGCTGTGGATTATCCAGCATCAAATGAACATCAAAGAATAGCTTTGTGTCTGGACGCATCGCTTTGACCGTTTGCGGACCGAAACTAAGATTGGATACGAAGTGTCCATCCATAATATCGAGGTGCACCCATCCCAGTCCTGCATCTTCAATTACTTTTAGGCTGCTGCGCAGATTTGCATGATCGCCCGCTAGGATAGATGGAGCGAGTAAGGTGTCGTGTGGGCTGGGCATACTTAAATTCAGCAATTCATGGATTCGATGGCAAGACTGGCTTTTACTGGTTAAATTGATCGAATACCCGCGGCCAAGATCTCGGCGGCTTGCTCAATATCAGCTCCGTCATGGGCGGTGGATATAAAGCAGGTCTCGTAAGGGGAAGGGGGGAGGTAAACGCCATGATCGAGCGCATATTTGAAGAGCTGTTTAAAATGCTTGGTATGACTGGTGGTCGCGTCGTGTAAGTTGCGCACGGGTTTTTCAGCGAAGAAGATTGCAAACATCGAGCCGACTTGTGGGACTTGGAGTGCTAAGCCTTTTTCTCGAGCAGCTTCTAATAGGGCGTCGCGGATCTGCGCACCCATTTTCTCGAAGAGCGGATAGGGATTGGTGTCTTTGAGCTTTTTCAAAGATGCGATGCCTGCAGCCATGGCAAGCGGATTACCACTCAGGGTGCCCGCTTGATAGACTGGTCCGAGTGGGGCGAGGTAATCCATGATCTCGGCCTTGCCGCCGAAGGCACCGACGGGGAGTCCCCCTCCGATGATTTTGCCCAAGGCGGTGAGATCGGGTGTAATACCGACACGCTCTTGCACACCACCAAGGGCTAGACGGAAACCTGTCATGACTTCGTCGAATATAAGCAAGGATTGATTTGATGTGCAGAGCTCACGAAGTAATTCAAGGTAGCCCACATCCGGCAGAATCATGCCGCAGTTCGCGGGGTAGGGTTCGACTATGATGGCCGCGATGTCATCGCCACTGTTGGCAAAAGCTTCGCGGACGCCTTCCGTATCATTGTAATCGACTACAATGGTTTCTGCGGCAAAACTAGAAGGAATACCAGCGCTGTCGGGATTGCCTAGTGTGAGCGCACCAGAGCCTGCTTTGACCAGAAGTGAATCGACATGGCCGTGGTAGCAACCAGCGAACTTGATGATTTTGTTGCGCCCTGTGTAGCCACGTGCTAGGCGAATAGCGGACATGGTCGCTTCGGTGCCTGAGTTGCACATGCGCACTTTCTCGACGGAGGGCACGATCGCAACGAGTTGCTCCGCCATTTCGACCTCGTAGGGGTTAGGTGTGCCGAAGCTGGTTCCGTTCTCTAAGGCAGTGGCGATGGCCTCGCAAATGTCGGGATCGTTGTGCCCGTGGACAGCTGGGCCCCATGTGCAGACAAAGTCAATAAGTTCGACGTCGTCAGCTGTAGTCAGGTGGGCACCGTTCGCGCGTTTGGTAAAGAAGGGTGCGCCGCCGACGGAACGAAATGCACGAACAGGAGAGTTCACACCACCGGGTATGACTTGCTGAGCGCGTTGGAAGAGTTGTTCGGATGAAATCATAAGGGTGAAGTTCGATTTTCGAGCACAGCGACTAGCTCACATATTTCTGCACGATGGGAATACGTCTTCCGACGCCAAAGGCTAGCGGGGTGGTTTTGAGGCCAGGTGCGGCCTGTTTGCGTTTATATTCGTTCAGATCGACTTTGCGAACAATGTCATCGACGACTGCTTGTTCATATCCTTTATCGATGATCTCGGCGCGCGAGAGACCCTCTTCGACGTAGAGTCTCAGAACGCCATCGAGTACAGGATAAGCGGGTAAGGAGTCTTCGTCTTTTTGGTCGGGGCGGAGCTCAGCGGAAGGTGGCTTCTCGATTGTGTTGATCGGAATGAGCTCACGGCCTGCAGCGGTGTTCATGTGGCGGGCTAGGGCGTAGACTTTCATCTTGGGTAAGTCAGAGATGGCAGCGAGGCCGCCGCACATGTCGCCGTAGAGTGTGCAATAACCGACGGCTATTTCGCTCTTGTTGCCGGTGGTGAGGAGAAGGGCGCCGAACTTATTCGACATGGCCATGAGGAGGAGGCCGCGGGCGCGAGCTTGTATGTTTTCCTCGGTCACATCAATGGCGCGTCCGGCGAAAAGATCCCTCAAGGCGGACTCAGCGGAGGCCACGGTGTCGGAGATGGCAACTTCGTGGTATTCAATGCCAAGATTATTGGCGAGAGCCGCGGCATCGTCGCGGCTGTGTTGGCTAGAAATTGCGGATGGCAGGGCGATGCCGATGACTTGGTCTGCTCCGAAGGCTTCGGCGGCGAGGGCGGCGACCACTGCGGAGTCAATTCCACCACTCAGACCGATAATGGCTTTCTTGAAGCCGCTCTTGTGTGCGTAATCGCGTAGGCCGAGTACGAGCGCGCTCTGTGTAGCTGTGTTGCCCTTAGGGTTGAAGTGTTCGGAGATGTAAGCGAGTGGATTGTCGAGGTCGATGATGTGGTTTTCAGCGCGGAAGGCCGCGAGTCCCGCCACGAGTCCGCGCTCGGGGGTAACGGCGAGGCTGCCGCCATCGAAGATGAGTTCGTCGTTCCCGCCAACCGCATTGCAATAAATTACAGGGCAAGCACAACGCTCAGAAGCGTCTTGCACGAGTGGCTCGCGAGCTTCGTTTTTACCCTCGTGCCAAGGGCTGGCCGAGAGGTTTAAGAGGAGGTCAATTTTTTGCTGGGCGAGCTCGCCTAGAGGATCATTGCAATAGCGCCGACTGGTCTGGAGGTCGGGATGCGTCCAGATATCTTCACAAATCGTAATGCCTACCTTCTTCCCTTTCCACTCATAGATCATGGGGCCTTCCGCTGGTTCGAAGTAGCGCTCTTCGTCGAAGACATCATAGCTTGGTAAGAGTGACTTACGCCCGAACGCTTTGACCTTGCCTAATTCGCACCATGCTGCCGCATTGTAAAAGGGACGACCAGTAAAGGATGAAGCGCGATCTTGCACGTAACCGATCACGGCAGGAACTTCGCCGATTTGTCGGGCGATGGACTCAAGGGCGTCTTTGATGTCGCTGACGAAACGTGATTTAAAGAGTAGATCGCGGGGTGGATAGCCGCAGAGTGCTAGTTCAGGGAATAAGATGAGTTCCGCCCCATCAGCGACGAGGGAATTGTAGGCGCTCACAATGAGTTGTGAGTTACCGGAAAGGTCGCCGACGGTGGTGTTGATTTGTGCGATTCCGATTTTCATAGAATGTGCGGATTTTGAACAATTACTTAAACTGCTTCTGGCTAATGGCTCTGATTCAGAATTAGCTGGAATTCTTGCATACACGCAAGTCCTAGAAATACTTTCTATATTTAGAGAATACAAGACATTCGCTATTTTTAAAGTCTCCTGCTTGATCTTATTATAATCTTTAGATTCAACGGAGGTAGCAGAGGAGCGTCTGCCGTCTTAGTGTTGCTCTTTGATCTATTCACATATTATCATACGACCCTCTCCGCTTGAGATGATGGCCTTTGTTCCCTTGAACGGGTCGACTGAACGGGAGATGACTTAGACTGATGGATACACAGCCAGAACAATTTTATCTTGCTTCCGCTTCACCGCGTCGCGCTGAGCTAATGCGCCGTATGGGCCTTCGATTTGAAATACGCCCAACACATGTGGAGGAGGATGACTCGGGCAGCACAGGGCCAGAGGAGATGGTAATAAAAAATGCTAAATTGAAGGCCAGCACCTTGTCTGATTTGGAGCCAGATGCACTTGTGCTAGGTTCGGATACGACTGTAGCACTCGGCGAGCAGGTGCTCAGCAAGCCGACCGACATGGAAGACGCACGCTGTATGCTTCAGATTCTTTCTGGACGTACTCATACCGTGTATACTGCGGTCGCTCTGTATTGGAACTTAGGTTCTTTGGCGCATGTGTTTGTCGAGTGCAGTCAAGTGCGCTTTCAGGAGCTGGACGACGCTCGGATTAATCAGTATTTGCAACTCGTTGACCCTATGGATAAGGCGGGCGCATATGGCATCCAAATTGGTCGCGAGTTGATTGTCGAATCCGTCGAAGGTTCAATCGAAAACGTGATGGGATTGCCAATTCAGAGGCTCGCTCTAACTATGGAGGAACTTGGTTTAGATTTCATGAACTAAGTAAGTTCACCTATATCTTATATTGTGTCCGAAATCCGCATAGAGCCTTTACCGGCCAACCCATTTACACCGTATGATCGTGAATCTCGTTGGGTGACCCTATTGGCTTTTTTGGCAACTCTTTTTGTGCACCTTGGCGTCATTCTAGTCGTTCCTGAGGAGCTTATGCCTCGGAATCAGTGTGAGACTGATGAAGTGCAGAAGGAAGTAAAGGCCTATGAAATCAGTCTAGTTGATCCAGCGGAGGCGCGGTTCGTCGAGGCTAGTCCCGAGGCTCCTGAGAACGAGCCTGATCACAAGGATCAATACTCCTACCGAGCGCAACAGGCTGCTGATAATAGCCCATTTTCTGATGCCGAAAATAAGCCAAAAGTTGATGGCGAGGAAGATTCGCAGAAGATACTACAAGGTAGCCTAGAACAAGCACCGCCTCTTGAGCCAGGGGTTTACATGCCTGTCGCTCGTCCTGGCGAAGATGATGGCGTCCAAGGAGGTAAACTAGGCGTATCCAATGTACATGTGCTACCCCAACTTGCGAAGCCTTTGCCCGCGCCTAATTTCATTCAACAGGATCCTGCCTCTGCACTAGGACCCGGCAGTCGGGTGGACTTTGTGGGCGAAACACCCGAAGTCATCGAAGCCCCCGATCCAGATGCCCCGATTGATGTCTATCGTCCGCAGCCAACGCTTGAACAAACGCAAAAAGTCGGTGATGGTAAAGGTGGCTCAATCGAAGCGCAACCCGTTCCGCGGGCGAGACCAAGACTCGCACCTGAGCTCATCACAGGCCCACTTATGCGCTCGCATGGTTCTACTAGTCGCCGTGGGTCACTTGCGATTGACGCGACTTTTAGCGAGTTTGGCGAGTATGAACAGCAATTCTACGCCGCCGTTCAGACAGGGTGGTATCAAGAAATCGAGTTCTTCCAACCGATTGATACGTCAACACGCGTGCAAGTGCGCTTCACATTTTATGCGGATGGTCGCGTTGATAAGGTCAAAGCTGTGCAGACGAATGCCAGTGAAATAGCGACCTTCATTTGCGAGACTGCCATTACTAAGCGATCCCCGTTTCGCTCTTGGACCAAGGAGATGGTCCATGTTTTTGGACAGCAGCGGACGCTAGATGTGGTTTTTCATTATCGATGAGTGCGCGAGTGGTTACAGGAGTTAAAGTAGCCGTATACTTTCGATTTATAGGATTATGTATTGAGGCTCTCGTTTAAAGATCAATCATATCGACTGAAATTAGGAAATGGTAGACTTTGAAGATACATCGATCGATCACTTGCCTCTGAATAGGGGAGTGCATCTACTTTCACACAACGAAGATGGACTAGTTGCTTTGGAAAAGCCAGCTGGCGCACTCTCACATCCAAGTGCAGAGGGAGAAAGTCGGCGCTCCTTACTTATGTCTGACTATGATTTAAAGAAAGAATGTTATCGGTGGATAGACGGTGCTGGTAAGACACGCCGAGCCTGGCTCATCAATCGCTTAGATTCACCAACTTCGGGAGTTATATTGCTTGGGCTGAACAAGGGGATTAGTCAAACGATCAAGAAAGAATTTGCGACGCATCGAGTGTCGAAAATTTATTACGCGCTTGTGCGTGGCGTACCCAAGGCACCTGCAGGTGCGTGGGCGGATAATCTGAAGAAAGATGTGCGTCAGGGTAATCGCCGCATTAAGCAAGGGCAGATCGTCCCCGTTAAGGCTCGTTATCAAACAATCAAGTCGCCTACTGGAGGTTTTCCCATTACACTGATGAAGTTGATGCCCGTAACTGGTCGCACGCATCAGTTGCGAGTTCAGTGTAAAAAGCATAATTTACCGATTGTGGGCGATCGCACCTATGGGAGCTTTAGTTTTAATAAGGAAGTGGCGATGCGGACCGAGATAAGGCGGATGATGCTCCATTCTGCTGAGACGATTGTGAATTACAGCTTTGAGGGTAAGGTATGTCAATTTACGGCCAAGTCTGATTTGCCAAAAGATTTCCAAAATGTATTGGATTACAGACCTGGGTTCAAACGAGCAGAGCTCAAGCAAACACCTAGCCCTACACTCGCGAGGCGGCGTTTTAAGTCTTAGTTGTTAAATTGTATGAGCGCGGCTTTCATTTTTTAACGAGGATTGATCACAGACTCAACAGGCTGTGACTTGCATTGCGGGACAGAACTATAAAGTCATACATAAAAGCCCTTCCGGTTTAATGGAAGGGCTTCGTATTAAATGGAAGCTAGTTCAGGCTATTTCAGTGCTGATTGTGCAGCAGCTAAGCGTGCAACTGGAACTCGAGGGGGCGAGCAACTGACGTAGTCGAGTCCAGCATTGTGGAAGAATTTAATAGAGGCTGGATCGCCACCGTGCTCGCCGCAAACGCCGAGCTTGAGATTATTCTTCGCGCTGCGACCCTTTTGGACGCCGATTTCAACGAGCTGACCAACACCCGCTGCATCAATCGATGCGAACGGATTTTGTGGAAGTATATCGAGATCCTTGTATTGGCCAAGGAACGATCCAGCGTCGTCTCGGCTCATGCCGAGACCAGTCTGGGTCAGGTCATTAGTGCCAAATGAGAAGAACTCTGCAGTTTCAGCAATCTCATCTGCTGTCAAAGCACCACGAGGCACTTCGATCATTGTGCCAACGAGGTATTTGAACTTCACGCCTTTTTTCTCCATGACTTCAGCAGCTACACGGTGAACCACTGAGACTTGATTCTTGAGCTCGTCAGCGAAACCGACGAGAGGAATCATAACTTCAGGGATTACCTTAATTGGCTTCTTTAGCTTATAGCAAGCTGCCGCTGCTTCGAAGATCGCACGTGCCTGCATCTCTGTGATTTCCGGATAGGAAATACCGAGACGGCAACCACGGTGACCAAGCATTGGGTTGGATTCGTGTAGTGCATGCACGCGTTTCGATATCACGTCGACTTTGACTCCGAGAGATTTAGCTAGCTCGCGTTTGGAAGAATCGTCGTGGGGAAGGAACTCGTGCAGAGGTGGATCAAGAAGGCGGACTGTGACGGGAAGACCACCCATTGCCTTGAATAGACCTGTGAAATCCTTGCGTTGGAATGGAAGAAGCTTCCTCAGCGCTGCCCGACGTTGTTTTTCGTCTGCGGCCAGAATCATCTGACGCATGAATGTGATACGATCACCTTCGAAGAACATGTGCTCTGTCCGGCAAAGTCCGATTCCTTGGGCGCCATAAGCAATTGCAGACTTAGCTTGGTCTGGAGAATCGGCATTGGTGCGAACTCTAAGCTTACGATGCTTGTCAGCCCACTTCATGACTTGGTTATACATCTGATAAGTATAGCTGTCCTGCGCCTTGAGCTTACCGTTGAGCACTTGGTCAACCTCGGATGGAGCGGTGGCCACTGCACCAGCGAAGATTTCACCAGTTGTGCCATCGATGGAAATATCGTCGCCGTTCTTGAATGTCTTTTTACCGATTTTAAGTGTTTCTTTGCCGTAGTTGATGGCAACTTCAGCAGCGCCACAAACACAGACCTTGTTCATCTGACGAGCAACGAGTGCGGCGTGAGAAGAAACACCACCACGGGATGTCAGGATACCTTCAGCTGCGATCATTCCACGTAAATCTTCCGGTGTGGTTTCAACGCGGCAGAGAATCGCACGGCCACCTTTCGCAGCAACCTTTTCAGCTTCAGGAGCTGTAAAGCAGATCTTACCGGACGCAGCACCAGGGCCCGCAGGAAGACCTGTAGTAAGTGTCTTGGCCTTCGCGACTGCAGCTGGGTCGAAGACCGCGACGAGTAGTGAAGATATAGAGTCTGCGGGGATCTTGAGAAGTGCTGTCTTTTGGTCGATCAGTTTTTCCTTAACAAGCTCAACAGCAATTCGAACGGCTGCGAGACCTGTGCGTTTACCATTACGAGTTTGTAGCATCCAGAGTTTGCCGTCTTCAACCGTGAACTCAAAGTCTTGCATGTCCTTAAAGTGCTTTTCGAGTTTCTTACGAACTGCCTCGAGATCAGCGTGTGCTTTAGGCATTTCCCTCTTCAGTTCAGCAATCGCGTTCGGTGTGCGGATACCCGCAACCACGTCTTCACCTTGGGCATTGATGAGGTATTCACCGTAGAATACTTTTTCACCGTTTGCAGGGTCTCGTGTGAAAGCAACACCAGTTGCACAATTATCACCCATATTACCGAAGACCATGGCCTGAACGTTAACAGCGGTACCCCAAGCAGCAGGGATGCCGTATTTTTGGCGGTAGAGTATTGCGCGCTCGTTCTGCCATGAGTTGAACACGGCGCTTACAGAACCCCAGAGTTGCTCGTAAGCGTCTTGAGGGAAAGCGGTACCAGTGCGTTGTTTGATGACTGCCTTGTAGCGCTTAATGAGTTCCTTAAGGTCTTTTGCAGTGAGCTCGTTGTCTAGTTCAACACCTGCTTCTTTGCGTACTTTTTCAAGAATACCTTCGAACGGGCAGTGATCATTTTCATTAAGGGCTTGGACGCCCATGACAACATCGCCATACATTTGGATAAATCGGCGGTAGCAATCATATGCGAATGCTGCGTTGCCCGACTCTTTAGCGAGTGCCTTCACGGTCTTATCGTTGAGACCAAGGTTAAGGATCGTGTCCATCATACCAGGCATCGACTCACGAGCACCGGAACGAACAGAAAGTAGAAGCGGGTTTTTGGCTGCACCGAGTTTTTTGCCGACCTCTTTTTCGATTTGAGCGACGGAAGCTTTAATTTCACTAGCAAGTGTTTTGGGATACTGGCGACCGTGGTCGTAGAAGTAGGTGCAGACATCAGTCGTGATTGTGAAACCAGGAGGGACGGGGAGGCCGATGCGGGCCATCTCTGCGAGATTGGCACCTTTACCGCCGAGTAGCTCTCGAAGTTTGGAGCTTCCGTCGGTCTTTTGACCAAAGTCGTAGCTGTATTTCACCGATTTTACGCTCTTGCGTTTGACGGCCTTTTTGGTGGCTTTTTTTGCTTTTTTAGCTGGCATAAGATAACGATCTTTATTGTGGATCGAGTTGAGGTAATTCCGCTACCGAGAGCAGCGATATGTTAGAAAAGCTCGTAGAAAAGCCAATTTATACTATCTGTCAATGGATTTGGCTGGTGGATTGTAAAGATTGTGGTGACCCAACTAGTGATAGTTAATTTAAAAAATATTTGCAATTTTTAGATTGGAGTTTGCCCGATCTGCTAAAAGGCGAGTAGGAGTTCAATTGAAATGACGGATTATCGACGCGAAGATGACGAAGATGAAGAGCTTAAAGCCTCTGAAGGGGGAGGTATGAGCTTTCTTGAACACTTAGAAGACTTCCGCTGGACGGTAGGACGTAGTGTATTGGCCTTTATTACGGGTATTGTGCTGGCGACTTTATTTATTGGGGATATAGCTGATTTTCTAAAGTTACCGATTGTGACTGCTTATGGCTCGGCTGAGATGGCGGACGAGAACCTGATCACCTACCGGCCGATGGGAGTGATTTCAGTCTTCATTCAGATAGCATTTTTATCTGGCTTAACGCTTTCGATGCCCTTCGTACTTTATTTTTTGGCAGCCTTCGTAGCTCCAGGACTGACTGACAAGGAGCGTAAAGTTGTAAGGCCCGCCTGCTTTGCAGCTTTCTTACTCTTTTTAACCGGCGTGTCCTTTGCATTTTTTGTTATTCTTCCGCTCACCCTGTCGTTTTCAGTGCGACTGAATATGTTCTTCGATTTCGACCTCTTCTGGGCGGCTTCCGATTATTATAGCATGGTCGTCTGGTTTTCTTTGGCAACGGGCGCATTTTTTCAGTTTCCCCTAATAATCGTAATACTCGTCTATCTTGGCGTAATTCCTGTTCAGAGGCTTAAAGATATCCGTCGAGAAGTACTCGTTGGACTGATGGTATTTGCCGCATTTATGACCCCCGGTGGCGACTTTGTGTCGTTACCACTTATAACGGGTTTCATGTATGGTCTTTACGAGCTAGCCATCTGGGTGGGCACACGCGTGGAGAAGAAGCGCCAAGAAGTACTGGAGGAGTGGGATGATGAATAGTGGAGGTTCGCGTTCTGCGTGACTACTGAGTGGATAGGTAGATTTTGTGCTAAATTGGCTTTATTCGAGTATGTAACTGCTTACTCTAATTAAGCTTTCGTTGGGGTGCCTTAGGGCAATAGAATTAACAAATTACCAGATTGCGGGATGATCTCGTGGTCGCGAATAGACGGCGCGGAAAATTACCAAGAAAAAGGCCGTCTAGATCGGACGGCCTACTAATGAATGAGTGAAATCAAATACCCGTTTACTTTTTTTGCTTTTTTTGGTCGAGCAGCACCAACATGAACATGTTGTATGCGAACCAGAACACTGTAGTGATTGGGACCGCAGTCAGACAAGCTTGTCCCTGTGCGATTAAAGTGCTGGTCGAGAAGGTAAACGGGACAAGCAAAATTGACATCAATACGAATACTAAAAAGGTAAGAATTAGACCGATGATGTGGTGCACAGGTGTGAGCAATTTTTGATAAGGAGTATTGTCCATATAAGGTAAGGTAGAATTACTTGAGCGCGTCCTGTCAAAGCGAAAGTTCTCTTAAAAGCTTTTCTACTTAATTTTGAATCCCCATACGCATTTAACCTTTTTAATTATGATTTTGAGACTACTACATAGCGTCTTTTTCCAATGCCACCTACAATGGAGCGGAAACTCAACTTTTGCCTTTTCAATTACTTACTTGCTATTGAGGCGGGCTTGTCTTGCCGCGCCTAAGACCGAGGAGAAACTCGCGGTTGCCGTCAGTACCTTTAATTGATGATTCCATCGTACCGAGCAACTCGGCGCATGGCAACTGCTCGAGAGCAAAGCCTTTTATCTGGGCAAGCACTCGATTATGAATTGCCTCGTCGCGGATGACACCACGCCCAGCGTCGACTTCGTGCTTTTCAGCTTCAAATTGAGGTTTGACAAGTGCAATTAAGTAGCCGTCGGCTTCAAGGAATTGCCAAACGGATGGCAATACTTTGGTCAATGAAATAAAGGATAAATCCATTACGATGCGAGGGTAGGCATCGCAGGGCAGGTCGCCTAACTGCAGGTGGCGGGCATTCGTCTTCTCGATATTAGTCACGCGTTTGTCTTGGATCAGCTTATTGTGCATCTGCGCGCGACCAACGTCCACGCAAGTTGCGTTGACTGCTCCGCGTTGCAGACAGCAATCAGTAAAGCCGCCAGTCGAAGCACCCACATCGAGAATATGCGTCCCTTCCATTTTTATTTCAAAATGATCTAGGAAGCCTTCGAGCTTTTCACCACCACGACTTACGAAGCGGGGCGGCGACTGAACTGTGACTTTGCTGTCCGCGGGGAGGCTACGTCCGGGCTTGTCGAGCCGATCGGTGCCAAGTTTGACCTTGCCTGCAAGGATCAGAGCTTTGGCTTGCGAGCGCGTGTCGGCTAATCCTCTAGCAACAAGAAGTTCGTCAAGGCGGGCTTTCTTAACAACTGCCATTATTTGTTTATTCTGGGTCGGGGTTATCTCGTTTCACATGGAGTATCTCGCCTGAGCGAATGTGGAGATCCCTTTGGGGGTAAGGGATCTCGATATCATTATCTTTGAAAGTATCCCAAACCTTAAGCAGCAATTCACTGCGAACGGCACCAACGCCGTTAGATGGATCTGCGATCCACATACGAAGCTCTAGATCTATAGAGCTGTCCCCAAAGCCAAGTAGTAAGCAGTTCGGTGCGGGAGAATCTAATACACGATTGGTAGAAGCTGCCACCGCAAGGATGAGTTGGATACAATGGTGGGGATCGGCTTTATAGGATACTCCGATAGGCACCCGCACCCGTACTAAGTCGTCTGTGAAAGACCAATTAATGACTTTTTGTGTAATAAGATCTTCATTCGGTATGAGGTGCTCTGTGCCATCGCGAGTGATGACTGAGGCGTAGCGAGCGCGTAAATTATTGATCCATCCATAGGTGCCCTCGATTTCAATGACGTCGCCAGGCTTGATCGAATTATCCATAAGTAGGATGATGCCACTAACAAAGTTAGAAACTACTTTCTGGAGACCAAAGCCGAGGCCAATGCCTATGGCACCACCTAGAAATGCGAAAGCAGATAGATCAATTCCGATGGATCCAATCGCTGTTACCACCGCGACTGTTATGAGTATAATTCGCACGATCTTCGATATGAGCACTTTTAGTGAAGGACTCAAACGAGGGATTAGTTGGATCTGACTTTCAGCGATCCGAGCTAGTGCAAGGCCGATCCAGAGGGTCAGGGCGAAGGCGAGTATGCCGGCTAGAACTGTCCAAGCTGAGAATGAATGACTTCCCAATTTGAAACTTAACCCACTGAGTAAAGCGATGCTATCTTCGACTAATGCAAGTCCAAAAAAACCACTTATTATGTAAGCCACAGCAGCAACTGGTTGTGCCCAAAAGCGTTTTTTTAATAAGCTGCTAGTCAGTCCAATCAGTATCCATGCGCCTCCAATATATGTAAAAAAGCGTATGACTGGCACCTCTAATTTGATCAGAAATTTAAATGCTAAATAGATTATGAGTAGCGCGAACCATTGCGTAATGAAGCCAAGGTTTTGCTTAACCCATTCTTTGGGAGTAATGTTATCGGTATTCGAGACTTTGTATTTTTTTCCAAAGATACGAGTGCATAGCCAAAGGAGAATGATGACGATTAAAACTTCCCACAAATCGCTGTGATGAAAGCCTCCTTCGGGTACAAGTAAGTTACCCCAGTTTTGCATGAAATTCATTAATCTATTAAGTTCCTTGTATCCAGTTCCGCAATCTTTTAGATGAAGTGCAAACAACCTTAACTTGTAAGCATGAAAACTTCTTCAATCTCTCTGAAAATTCTGATACTAGCTTTTGCTGTAAATCAAGTATTCAAGCAAAAACCTGTCGCGTATTGAGCCGATTAAGTTTTTGTTGCATTGCAAATGTGGCGAATCTCACTTGTTAGATTTCAGAGCGCCTCACTGGCATAGCGCTCCACAAGCTTAGATGCCACGCCATCAATCTTCATGCATCATTTACTCCATAGATTTAATAGGTAAACAGTAGACTTTGAAGGCCTCACTACTAGTCATCCTTTGCCCGACACAAAAGGTAAAAGCGCAGTTTCTCGCTGATCAATTTTCAATACCGATTATTGACGGATCGCACCTAGCAATTGCTAAGCCGCGTGAGATCGAAGGTTTCGTGCGCTCCATCGTTAAACCAAATCATAGCGAAACGCGCTTTGTTTTTATGCTTTCTGATTTAGGTCTTTCGCTCTCCCAAATCGCCGAAGATAATCTACTGAGCATTCGCGCCGACTTTTACAGTCCAACAGTAAACTACCGTCGTCAGAAAGGGGGAGGTAAAGGTCAAATGATTGCCAAGGCCATAGGCCTAAATTCTCCTACAGCACCACATGTATTAGATGCCACTGCAGGTCTCGGAGGCGACGCATTCGTGTTAGCCAGCTTGGGTTGTCCTGTCACTATGGTGGAACGCGTTCCCGAAGTGCACGCCTTGCTCGCCGACGGCCTTCGTGTCGCAGGTGCGTGGGGCAGCGCTAAGGACCAAACACTTATCGCAATACTCAAGAGAATGACACTTGTTGATTCTGATGCGGCTGAATACATGCAAACGCTTGAAGATACTAAGAAGCCTGAAGTCGTTTATCTCGACCCCATGTTTCCTTTACGCACTAAGAGTGCCCAAGTAAAAAAGGAAATGCACGTCTTCCACCAGTTAATCGGCAAAGATGTCGACGCCGACTTACTTCTGCAAATAGCCCAAGAATGTGCGCAGAAACGTGTGGTCGTTAAGCGCCCTAGGATAGCACCATTTTTAGCAGGACATGAGCCTAATTATACCTTGGAAGGAAGGAGCAATCGTTACGATGTTTACTTAAACCACTAGTGTAATCGATTTATTTCTTTAGCAGTTTTTCCAAATATGGGTTTGGGTAGCGACGCGACGCGGTGATCGCGTAGAAGTTTTCGCGGATCTCAGGAATTTGGTAGAGCTCGATCAGGCGACCGTTCTTGAGTTCGTCTTGCACTACGACTGGTGGGACTATAGTGATGGCCTCAGTCTCGCGGGCTATTAGTCGAAGCATGGCCATGGCGTCTACTTCGGCTGCAATGAGTGGGCGAATGCCCTCGCGCTCCATGATTAGGTCGAAGCTTGCTCGAATATTACTTTCCAAGCTGGGTAGTATCATAGGAATATCTCTCAAATCATGCGGGAACTTAAACTTGCGGCGCTTTTTAAAAGAAGGCGGGGCAACGAGACTGACTGCTTGTTCGGCCAGTAGTTGGCAGTGTATGTTCGATTCGTTATCGCGTAGCACGGGATTGTTCGATAGCACGAGGTCAACCGTGTGTGCCTTTAACTGGGTCATCAAATTTTGTAAACTACCAGAGTGTATCACAACTTCGAGGGCTTGGTCATCTAAGGCTTTCTTTAAAAAGCTGAGCTGAAAATTTTTAGAAAGTGTCGAAACAGCGCCCACACGGAATACATCACGGTATCGCTTTTTTTGGTTTTGAAGGGTGGCTAGCATTTCATCACCCGTACGAAAGATCGTCTCTGCGTAATCGAGCACCATTTTACCTTCCTCCGTCAATGACAGTGTTTTGTGCTGGCGGTCAAAGAGGGCGCATTCGAGACTCTCTTCTAATTTTTTTAGCTGGATGCTCAGGGCCGACTGGGAAACATGAAGGCTTGTTGCCGCGCGAGTGAGAGTGCCTTCGCGAACAATTGCATGAAAATATCTTAGGTGATGGTAGTTGAGCTTATTCATATGTATATATTTTATAGAATAAAAGTATAATTTACTTATATTAGATAAAATCAAGAAAATATGTTATATTAGTGGGATGGACATAATTATCAGCTGTCTGACAATCTGGATAGCACCTGCATCGCTCTTGTGGGTTGTGCTTACTTCTAAATGGCTCAATGTTCGAGCATTCGCAGTTGGTCGCTTAGCTGAGGGTATTGCTTGGGTAAGTGTAGCCTGTGCGACAGTTGCCACCGTGCTATGGGCGCTGTTTGCAAAAAGTCCTGTCGAGACCACTATCACAAGTGCCAATTGGATCGGTATTCGCTTCGATGCGCTCTCCGCGATCATCCTATTATTGGTCTGCTTTATGGGGGCCATCATTCTACGCTATTCGAAAAACTATCTCGCTGGAGATGAAAATCAGGGGCACTTCTTTAAATGGATGTGCGTTACACTAGGCGCTGTTATTGCCATGGTGCTCGCTCCGGGGCTTGTGCAGTTTGCCCTAGCATGGGTTGTTACGAGTTTGGGCTTACATAAGCTATTAATTTATTTCCCTGATCGCTTGGGTACGCTTCTTTCGTCGCGAAAGAAATCGCTGGTTAGTCGGGTAGGGGACCTTTGCCTGATCGCAGCTTTCTCGGGTATCTATATGATCTACGGTGTTCAAGACTTCGGTCATATCTTTGAAGCCGTACATATTGAGGGTAACTTACTATCTAATAACACTTGGATTGGTTGGTTGATTATTTTTGGCGCGATCCTTAAATCAGCTCAGTTCCCCTTTCATACTTGGCTGCCCGACACGATGGGCGCACCTACACCCGTGTCCGCGCTTATGCACGCAGGTATTATTAATGGCGGCGGCTACTTGGTGGTTCGTCTGAGTCCTGTGCTTGCGCATACACTCGGTGCACTTCACATGCTGGCTATCGTCGGTGCCCTAACTGCAGTCTATGCCTCAATGGTCATGCTCTCTCAGACCAGTGTGAAGCGTGCACTCGCTTACTCCACTATCGCTCAGATGGGTTTTATGCTTTTGCAATGTGGTCTCGGCGCCTTCCATCTTGCGGTGCTTCATTTGGTCGCACACTCGCTCTATAAAGGACACGCATTCCTTTCCTGTGGGTCTGCCGTCGAAACAGCAAAAAAGCTCAATGCGAAGCCGCATTATGCACAGCTAAAGCCGAGTCGCATTTGGCTAGCGATTGGCATCTCTTTCGCGATCGTCCTTGGCCTAAGCATTCCTTTCAATGTCAGTCCATCTGATAAGCCAGGAATGCTGGTGCTGAGTATGGTGCTTGTGATGGCGCTCACTCAACTTCTCTGGACAGCGATGCGTCGGGGCCAATCTGGTATCGCTTTCGTGGGAACCACAGGGGTTGCTGGCAGCATCGCCGTACTTTACTACTTACTCGCGATGGTTGCTGAAATGATGTTATCCTCTGTGGTGCCTGCTAAGATGCCAATAGCACCAGTCTTCGAAACGATTATTGCTGTGCTGCTGCTTGGTTTCTTGGTCACGTCAATTCGCTTCCAAGACGGTGAACCCGGATTCTTAACGGTCGCCTATAAACGCCGTCTCTATGTCCATGCGCTCAATGGTTTTTACATGAATACCTTGGCTAATCGGCTTGCTCGTGCCATCGGCCTCATGCCGAGCAAGCGCTAGACCTCTTAACTAACTTCGTACGATGGATAACATTGAAAACGTTAGGTCACACACACTTTCTAGTCAGATCGACTCAGCGACTTCTAAAATCGCACCGCTTTGGCCGCTTTCGCACTTTGTCGCGGTTAACCCTTTTGTCGGTTTTGCCGACCATAACTTTGCTTACACCGCCGAGGCGCACAAACGAGTGCAAGGATCAGACCTAGTGATGCCGCTTACTTGGTTTAAGGAGAAGTTCGATTCAGGTGATATCAGGCTCGAGAATCTTCGCGCTGCCGTCGCAGTCGCCACTCCTGAAGTTGTTGAGAGCTTTGAATCAGCTGATCAAGTACTCAGCGCTGAAAATGTAGTGGCACTGCTCTCTTGTTCCGAAAAAGACCCTGATCCGCTTTACCAAACTTGCTCCTTCAGTGCGTATCTCGATTCGCGTGAAGATACGCAGTGGCAGCACGTAATACGCGAGGAAGTAGCCAAGTGGGTTGCTGCTTATGACGACGAGGGTCAATCTTCCTGGAAGTTCCCATGGAAGGATCTCAGTCTCTTTGTAGGATGGAAAGCTGCCGCTCGGATCGACCGCAACCCAGAGCTGAATGGACTGACTGGTTTTCGCAAGTTCGTTGCCTCGCTGCCAGACAATCCACACGCTGTGATCGATCAAGCCGTCGAGATGCTCCAGATGCCAGAGGAGCGCATCGAGTCCTTATTCTACAGTATTATGCTAACACTGCCTGGCTGGGCAGGGCACCTGCGCTACAAGGATCGTGAGCTTGAGATTCGCGGTGAGTCAGGGGACTCCTTAATCCAGCTACTAGCTATCCTGCTCAGTTACGATATGGCGCTTTATGCGAACCATTCGGAAAGCAAAGATTGCGCCCTCGGTTGGCAGCGTAATTTGATGCAGGACCCTGCAGAAAAGGGCTCGCTTACGCTTCCCATCGACCTAGCGCAACGCCTCGTCTGGCAGTCGGCTATGGAGCACGTTTTTGAGGAAAAACTTTGCGCAGATATTAAGCCAAAAGCCAAAAGTGAGACTGTCTCCCCGAGGCCTGACGTCCAAGCAATCTTTTGCATCGATGTGCGCTCTGAGGTTTACCGCCGCTCGCTCGAGTTGACCAATGCAAACATTCAAACGATCGGTTTCGCTGGTTTCTTCGGTTTACCGATCGAACATAGAATCCCTGGTCTAGGTGGCTCGCAATCGCGCTGCCCCGTGCTCCTGGCACCTCCTATACGGACTTCCGAGAACATGTTAGGCATTGAAGTTTCTGATTTCGATCAACTTGTTCTTCAGCGCGTTGATGCACGTGAGAGCAAACGCTCATGGAAGCGCTTCAAGGAAGCCGCTTCTTCCTGCTTTACCTTCGTAGAGACAATTGGCCTTAGCTACGCAGTGGAGTTAGTCAAAGATGCTTTTGGTCTATCTGCGAAATCTAGCAAAGATAAAGGTGCACCTGCATTTTTGGATAAACTTTCGACTGCGGATCGAGCGAGTCTGGCCGAAGATATCTTAAAGGGCCTCGATTTGTTGGAAAACTTTGCTCGCATCGTACTTTTCTGTGGGCACGGCAGTGCGACTAAGAACAATCCCTATGCCTCTGGTCTCGATTGCGGTGCTTGTGGTGGTCACGCAGGAGATGCGAATGCTCGTCTTGCTGCTGCCTTACTCAACCAAGCCGATGTCCGTATTGAACTATCTGAGCGCGGCATTTTGATTCCCTCTGATACCGTATTTATTGGTGGTTTTCACAATACTACAACCGACGAGGTTTCTCTCTTCGACTATGAAGTCGCCGACGCGAGACTGATCGAAGAACTGACTGAATCGCTGGACCAAGCTGGCTTACTTTGTGCGACCGAACGCTCCGCTCGATTCAGTGAAGCCGCCGAGCAGAGTGACATTATATCTGCTGTCCGTTTGCGTAGCCGTGACTGGGGGCAAGTCCGGCCTGAGTGGGCGCTTGCCGGTAACGCTGCCATTATCATTGCGCCTCGCTCGTGGACAGCAGAGGCGAATCTTCAGAGCCGCGCCTTCCTTCACGAATATTCCGCCAAGAGCGACCCTCAAGGAGCCGTCCTAGAAAACGTCATCGCTGGACCCATGGTCGTCGCTAGCTGGATCAACTTGCAATACTTCGGGTCTTCGACCGACAACGCCCATTTTGGTAGCGGCCACAAATCGATACACAATGTAGTCGGCGGTGTGGGCGTAGCGCTCGGTAATGAATACGACCTACGCCCTGGTTTGCCTTTCCAGTCTGTGCACGATGGCAAAAAGCTTATCCACGAACCCCTTCGTCTCCACGCCTGTATCGCAGCTGACACAAAGATCCTTGACGGTATACTAGAGCGTCAGAATCACGTTCGGGACCTCGTCGAGAACGCTTGGGTTCACCTTATCTCCCTAGGCGAGGATGGTCAGCAGTGGATACGCCGCCAATCTGATGGCACTTGGAAGTAATGTGCAGCAAACTCGGCATATGCAGCTGATTAAAAGTCCCAGAGGAGGGTATTTTGAATTTTGTCCTCTACTTGATACACTAGCCTTTTGTGTTTAGTTACACTTGTGCCCGTAAGCTTGCAAGTTGTATAAAGAAATCCCCTTTTATAAGTATGCGCTTTTTACTCAGTCTCACTGCTTTTCATTTTCTGGCCTTAATTGCTGTTCACGCAGCCTCCATCGAGGGTCGTGTCCTCAAAGTCTTGTCGGATACACGTTCGTTCGAACTTGAGTTAACACAATCGGCGGACGCAAAGCTCAAATTAGGTAGCACACACATCTTTCGTGTTGGTTTGGGCGATCTCATGATCGGCTATCAAGGCCGTAAGATCAAAGCCAACGCTGCTTACTATGGCAAGCAATGGCACTTGGAGCAGATATTCCCCATTGATGGTTTAGGCGCGAAGGCCGCGCGCGATGTTAATCATCAGCTCCATCAGGCTACCGCTGCAATGAGCCGTCGTAAATACGTGAAGCTGGGTGAATACATTCCCAACTTCGCTATGATCGATCAGCATGGTGAGTTCCTTCAAATACGCCAGCTTCAGGGTAGGCCCTTTATGCTCAACTTTATCTTCACTCGTTGCACAGTGCCTAAGATGTGTCCTGCCTCAAGCACTCGCATGGCGGACATGCAAGACGCTGCCCGCGAAGCGGAACTCAAAGGCCTCCATTTTGTCAGTATTACCTTTGATCCTGACTTCGATTCGCCCGGTATTCTAAATCAGTATGCCGATGGCTACGGCATGGAGTCGGAAAATTTTCACCTACTGACGATGAATCAAAGTGTGGTCGACGATCTCCTTCGTCAGTTTGGTATTCTGACCATGGAGGAGGATGGCACCATTAACCATACGATGGCGACCCTCTTGGTCGATGCTAACGGTCGAGTGGCTTACCGCAAAGAAGGCGCCACCTGGTCGACCAAAGATTTTATGGAGGCAGCGACTAAGCTCCTGTAAAAATAATTCCAGCTTGCGAAAGAGCATCACATTGACACATTTTGGAAATAATATATGTCAGTTTTTTCCACTAAATCTTCACCTATGGCTACTTGGTTTTCGATAGCCACGCTAAGCGTGATCTTTGTAGGTGCTTATTTTTTCCTGCGTGCGCTACCAGATGTGGAGTGTGGCTTATTACACTACATCGAAATTGTGAATGCGAATGGGGAGATTGAGTTCTGCGCGACGAATCATGCAGGCTTTTTAGATCTTTCACGACTGGAGTATCCTATCAAAGCGAAGTTGAGCTATGAAAATACGATCGCTAAAGGCGAGCCTTTGCGTGTGCGACTGGATTTAAAGACTGCTGGCGGGATGTCGATCGCGCCGCACGAGTTGGCGGTAACGCATACGGAGAAAATGCACGTCATGGTGATCGATCCCTCGCTTGAGGACTACTGTCATGTTCACCCTAAAGCAGAGGGGCTAGACGGTCAGTATTTTTTCGATTTTACGCCAGCGATGGCTGGGACCTACAAAGTTTTTACCGAGATCGTGCCTCTTCGCAGTCGGCGACAAGCGATCGCACTCTCTGAGCTTGAAGTACCAGGACAATCGAACGCGCCTGTATTCAAGCGCTCCATGGTGAGCTTGGTCGACAGCGTTCGTTTTGAATTGCTCAAGGTGCCTGATATTCTTAAGACGGGGCGTGACTATCGTCTCCAGCTTAAAATTACCGATCTTGCAGGCAATGCGATCGCTCTCGAGACAGTGATGGGTGCAAAGGGGCACATGGTTGCCTTTGACTCTGTCGGTACTGGCTTTGCCCACATGCATCCGATCGGGAGTGTGGCCTCAATTCGCACGGCGGGCCTTAGAGGTGGCGGTGCTTTTGATTCCAGCGACACGGATCTAAGCTTCATGTTTAACGTGCCCAACCCAGGTTGGTATCGCCTTTTCGCTCAGATCCAAGTCGAAGGTGAAGCTGTATTTGGGCGATTTGATCTTAAAGTAGAATAAAGTTATGGAAGATTTTGAAAGCTTTAAAGCCTCACGCATAAGGATGGATCCTAGCTCGCGTCAAATGACGGAACACCAATGGAAACAATCTTACGCTGCTAACCAAAGTGCGCGTGAGCGGGTGGGTGCTGGTTCAGGCTCGGAGGGTAAAGTTATTAAACGCAAAAAATCAAAGTCGACGAATTCGTCCGATCTTAAAAGTTCGCTGAGGGCTTCACAGCAGCTAGGCGCATTTTCCGATTTGAATAATTTGCGCCAAGTTGTGCGTCAGCAATCTGCCTATTCCGATCTTCGTCTAATCATCGACATCTTAGCATGGGTCTCGATTGCTGTGTTCATACTGATTGCAGTGGTCTCGATGTTTTTCAACACCTCCGCGGCTGGCGCAATTATATCTCTACTTTGGGCGGGGATTCAAATTATCGGAGTAGTAGTCGCTCGCCTACTTGTGCATGTGTTGGTTGATATTCCTGACATAGCCCTCCATCAATCATTGGAAAAGTCTACCGCACAGCCTGTTGTAAGTTAAAGTCAGTGTTGTTGTGTATATTTTTATTCGTGCTGAACGAACTTACTTGTCTACATCTATCAAGAGTAGCCGATAAGCTCAATTTTTAGCTTCGCGGCTCTTTTCAATAGCTTCATCTTATCAAGCATGATCACACGGCCGACTTCGAGTGCGGCGGTTTGGATTCCTGACTCCAGCATCACTTCGAGGGTGCGCTCGCCAAAGACTGGCACATCGAAGCGGTAGTTTTGCTTGCGCTTGACGGTTTTGACAAAAATGAGACCGTCAGTCTTGAAGTTACCCGCGCGTTTGAGCATAGGGTCGGTGCCCTCGTAGGCTTCGACGGCAAGAACGGTGCCTTTACGAACAACTGCTCCTTGGCCGATGTCGAGTTCGGTGATGCCTTTGGCGACTTTAATCCCGTGCTCGATGAACTCTTTTGATACTTTGATCTTACCTGGAGTCATCAGGCCTTCACTGGCAAGTTGATCATCAAGTAAGCTTCGAGCATCGAGCATTTCGACGCCAGAGGCTTCGATTTCTGTAGCGATGGCACCAAAAATGGTTTCGGCATTTTTGATTTTTATGTTGTTGAGAATGGCTAGTGCTTTTAAGTCAGGTTGAAGGCCGTTAAAGAGTCGCTTCGGGGTAATTTGTCCTGCCATCACGGCGTATTTGCAGCCTAGATAATTGAGCGACTTAAGTAACTTACCCAATTGACCGACTTTAAGTTGTAGATGGTCGCTGTCGGGTGTCGAATTAATGAGGTTCTGTTCTGTCTCCCCAAGGAAGGAAATAAGCCGAAGTGGGATGCCCGCTGCACGTATACGCTCGGCCATTAATATTGGGTAGAGGCCTTTGCCCGCGATTAAACCGATGGGTTGGGAATCAAAGTTGTCAGGCAGAAATTTGGATGCGGGGTGCATGTTATCTGTGCGTTGGGAGTGGTAGCTGGTGTCGGGTCATACTTTGGAAATCGCAGTGGATAAAAGTAGCGCTTTCGAGTAGCGAAATTGCTTATTACAATTGCTCGTAATGGATTTTGTTTTCCACGACATCACAAGCCTCGCAATTGTATGATGGCACTTTTTACTTAAAAAATTATTTTTTGAATGTATAAGGACGAAATTCAGGTTGTTGAAAATATTCTGGTCTGGCAATGAGAACCGGTTCAGGTGGTAGCTTGGTTGATTCATTCGCCTGAAAAGTGACGCGCTTACTGGCGTGTTGGGCGGCTTGGCAGAAATGGGCTTGTTCTGCCTCGAGCGTCTCCACAGAGGTGTTCTCAGCCACTTGTAAACGTTCCATGCTTTGTTCACTAATACGGATACCCTTAGGCGCCGAGACGAACTCGCGAGATTGATTGTTCGGATAGTAATAAGTTAAACTACCCTTGGGTGTTGTGGCGAACTCGCGAGATTGACTGTCCGGGTAGTAATAAATTAAATTACCCTCATACGCTGTGATGTGCAGGCCGGTTGTATTCAGTCTGATCAGGCAGCATCCTTTGTGTAGGCGTAGTTCACCTTTCGGTAATTGGATACGTAGTTCAGAAAGCGGAGAAAGCTGGTTACTGGCGATAGCAATTTGACCCTCTATCATGCGTAGTTTTAGATTCGATACAGATGGTTCGAGGTCGCGGGCTTGATCCTCTTTGTCGAAAGGACGCTGAGTGTAATCAGTGCATTGCACGACGCTTTCTTCGTTCATAGCGAGAGCGACGCCATTTGAAAAAGTCAGGAAAATATTAGCATCCTTTGTCGTAGATAGAGTAAGTCCTGAGGGTAGTAGGATCTCATGTGAAGCAGTAGAAACACGCTTGCCAGATGCGTCTTTCGCATGGGCAGAGCCGCTACGACTTGTGATTATGGCACTCCCTTTGATCATTGTTTGGGCTTTGAGTGGGCTGAATATAAACAATGTGGTCAGTATGAGTAGCGCACTAAGCAGGTAATTTACTTTTGTAGGCCTTTGAGCACGAGTCGAAATACGGTGGTGATTATAAGTTAAGTCACTCCGGTCACAAATTTGTGTCGCGACACGAAAATAGTTTCCGATTTTACCACCGTAACTTGAGCACGTCTCTATATGAACGAGGTATAACAAGCTGGATCCCTCCTGACTATTCAGACTGTGCGTAGACGCGCGGCTGCTTGTGAATATATTTGATTTGATCCTCATTTTACACCGCTACGATATTAACAATTTTACCCGGCACATAGATCTCTTTTTTGATCTCTTTGCCCTCGATGAAGCTCTGCACGCGCTCGTTTGACTTCGCGGCAGTAAGGGCAGCGTCTTTAGAAACATCGGCAGGCATCTGAGCGTCACCCCGATATTTACCGTTGACTTGAAAAATGATCTTCACGCTGTTGACGGCCAGTTGGCGTAAGTCGTATTCCGGCCAGCCAGCTTCGACAATACTGCCAGTGTGGCCTAGACTCTGCCAAAGCTCCTCGCTGATGTGTGGAGCTAGTGGCGCGACTAGCTTGACTAAAGTTTCAACCGAACGCTTGGCGACTGATTCGCCTTGAGAGAGTTCTTTTACGCAAATCATCATTTGCGCGATCGCAGTGTTAAATCCGAGTGCCTCATAGTCTTCTGTGACTTTCTTGATCGTCTGATGCAAAACACGGAGTTTTTTGTCGTCCTCGGTCTCAGCGGTCATACGCGATTCATCGGTGGCGAGGCTCCAGACTCGGCGAAGGAAACGGGCTATGCCCTCAATACCTTTGGTGTTCCAAGGCTTCATTGCTTCAAGTGGCCCTAAGAACATAAGGTATAGACGTAGCGCATCGGCGCCATAGCTTTCGATGATAGTCTCTGGGTTGACCACGTTTCCCCGGCTTTTGGACATTTTCTCGCCGTCTTCACCCAAGATAATGCCTTGGTGAAAAAGCTTTTTAAATGGCTCGGGATCACTGACTACACCTATATCGTAAAGAATATGGTGCCAGAAACGTGCGTAGAGCAGGTGGAGCACTGCGTGCTCTGCGCCGCCAATGTAGAGATCGGGTGTGCCCCAATACTTTTCCTTTTCGGAATCAATTAGCGATTCGTTGTTCTTCGGATCTACATAGCGCAAATAATACCAACAGGAGCCCGCCCATTGCGGCATTGTATTTGTTTCGCGGATGCCTGGTAACCAGCCTTTTTTGGCCTCTGTAGAGCTTGCGCCTGTCTTGGGATCGATAAAGACTTTGAGCCAATCATCCGCCTTGGAGAGAGGACTTTGGCCGTCGGGTGAGGGTGTGTAGCTCTCGACTGCTGGGAGTTCAAGCGGCAGCTCGGTTTCCGGCAGTATGATGGCGTAGAGTAGCTCACCGTCTACTTCACAGGTGACGGGGCGCTCGACGGATTTCAGTGAGTCGTCGACCTGAGCATAGTCGCATTCGTTGAGCCAGATGACAGGGAAGGGTTCGCCCCAATAGCGTTGGCGTGAGAATAGCCAGTCTCGTAGTTTGAAATTGACGCTAGCTTTTCCACGCTTGTCAGCAGCGAGTTGCTCAATGATAGCGTTTTTAGCAGACTCGGAGTCCTTATGACTTTGCTCGCCGGAGTCGATTAGTTTGCCAGCGCCTGTGTAGGCTTGGGTGAGCTTATCTTTCGCATCTTTTTCAGCCGAACCGCCATCGTCGATCACTTGGATTATTTCGAGGCTAAATTCTCTAGCAAATTCAAAGTCGCGCACGTCATGCGCAGGAACGGCCATGATCGCGCCTGTGCCATAGGTCATGAGCACATAGTCCGCCACCCAAACAGGGATTTCTTTACCGTTGACTGGGTTAATTGCAGAGGCGCCAGTCCATACACCAGTCTTTTCTTTGGTTAGTTCGGCGCGCTCAAGATCGGACTTGCTCTTGGCTTTTTCCACGTATGTGGCGACTTTGCTCTGCTGATCGGCGGTAGTTATGGTAGCGACTAGTGGGTGCTCGGGTGCGATCACCATGTAGGTGGCGCCGTAAAGCGTGTCAGGGCGAGTGGTGAAGACAGTTAGTTGAGCGTCATGCCCAGACAGGTCAAAGGTGATCTCGGCACCTTCGGAGCGACCAATCCAGTTTTCCTGCAGGCGTTTGGTCGAGTCTGGCCAGTCGAGATCCTTGAGACCGGCGATGAGGCGTTCTGCGTATTCAGTGATACGGAGCACCCATTGACGTATCGGGCGTCGCTCGACTGGAAAGCTACCACGCTCGGAGCGGGGACCTTCGGGGGTATTGAGCACTTCTTCGTTGGCGAGTACGGTGCCGAGGTCGGGACAAAACCAGACGGGTTTCTCATCCACATAGGCGAGGCCCTTTTTGAAAAGTTGGATAAAGATCCACTGCGTCCACTTGAAGTAGCCGGGATCGGTTGTGTTGACTTCGCGGTTCCAGTCATAAGCGAATCCAAGCTGGGTTAGCTGTTTGGTAAAGGTGGCCACGTTCTGCTTTGTGGTGATGGCGGGGTGAGTACCCGTTTTGATCGCGTATTGCTCGGTCGGCAGACCAAAGGCGTCCCAACCCATTGGATGGAGCACGTTGAAGCCTTGCGCCTTTTTGAAGCGCTTGAGCGCATCGCTAGCGGTGTAACCCTCTGGGTGCCCGATATGCAAACCCGCACCCGAAGGGTAGGGAAACATGTCAAGCACGTAGAAAGTTGGTTTATCTTCGAAATCTTTCGCTTCGTAGGTATGATTCGCCGCCCAGTATGCCTGCCACTTGGACTCGATGCTTGAGAAGTTGTATTCCTGCTTTATATTTGCCATATCAAGAAAGTGGCGGATTTAGAAGCCTGCTTCGGTGCCCGTCAATGTTGGAAGGTTGATTTGCTAGAGGCAGCTTCGTACTTGATATTAAAACGGTGAGTAACTAAAACTTATCTTTTTTACAGCTATGAAGATTCGACTCCCTCTGCTAGTATATTGTGCGCTCCCCATATTTATTATGGTTTCATTTTTGGAAGCTAATCCAAGCATAGTCAGTTTTGTTGGTAAGCGGGCTACCTCGGTCGAAGGACAGCGCGTTGAGAAAAAACTTTGGGCCCAGTCAGATAATAATTTCCTAATGAACAAGACCTTTCCCATTGAGCAATGGGATAAGCATTTCTCATCGCTCGGAGGCAAGCGTGCGCCGATCTCTTTAACTGAGAATAAAGATAAGCAGCTATTCAAAACGGGGATGTTCAAGCAAAAGATGGTTCGTTTTGAAATGTCGCGATGGAATGAGAAACTAAGTGATCTCCATAAAAAGGCGGGGATAGAAATGGATGATAAGGCGCGTCTAATAGCCGATCAAAAGCTTCACTATATGATGCTACAAGATTCGAAAAAGTATAGTGACATGGCAGACGAAGTTTCGCTGCGCGAATTGAATCGCTACCAGTTCCGCCGGAATCGCTCGGACAGTGACATCCCAGTTGAAAAGGCTGGCTCCAGTCGTTAAAACGAGATGGTGAAGTTCTGTAAGGCACCGCTCTTTTACTAAGTTAATTAACACCTTCTTTTGGCTTAGAGTATTTTCTTTTACTGGCTCTCAATCGAGACTACCTGAAGATAAGCTGTGGTAAAAGGTGCTTGCCTTGATGCAAAGCTCGGATTTTTTCAGAGGACTATGAAAATGACGACTGCCGTTCACTATCTATTTGTTGCCCTCGGCCTCTTTGCGACTAACCTAATTTTTGCGGCAGGCGGCGGTGGGGCATCACATGGCGGTGATCTTGTTTTTCCGATTCCAGAAACGGCTTATTCAGAAATGGAAGCGCATCATGCCGAGGAGTTGGGGCATGAACTTGGCCTGATCGAGCAGTTGAAAATTCGCGCCGCGGCGGATCCTTTCAACGTCGTTGCGACGATCATTTTCTTTTTCGCCGTGGTGCATACCTTTTTGGCGACCAGCTTTAACAAAATGGCGCATAAGTTCGAGCTTGAGCACCGTGCGGATGTCAGTTCGCACAATAGGATTTATGTGGAGGGGCGGCAACCTGTAAGCTTCAAGGCGACGCTTTTTCACTTCCTCGGTGAGGTGGAGGCAATCTTTGGTATTTGGCTGATTCCGCTACTTATTTCGCTCGTGCTTTTGGTGCCTGATGGCCTCAGTACGGCAGCCTTCTACGTAGACACGCGAAACTACACGGAGCCAGTCTTCGTTGTCATCATTATGGCGATTGCATCGAGTCGCCCCGTGATCCAATTCGCTGAATCCGCAATGCGGGGCGTGGCTTCGATTGGTAAGGAAAGCCCCGCCGCCTGGTGGCTCTCGATCTTGATCGTCGCTCCAGTGCTAGGATCCTTTATTACTGAGCCAGCTGCCATGACGATTGCAGCGCTCCTGCTTGGGCAACAATTTTACCTACTCGATCCTACGCCAACATTTAAATACGCTACCCTCGGGCTACTTTTTGTGAATATCTCGGTTGGCGGCACGCTGACACACTTTGCGGCACCGCCCGTGCTGATGGTGGCTGATGCCTGGCACTGGGATCTGCCCTACATGTTCACCCACTTCGGTTGGCGTGCCGTACTTGGTGTCGTCGTGGCGACAGTGATCTACTATTTTGTCTTTCGTAAAAACTTTGCCTCACTGAAGGAGCGTGCTAAAGAGTTGCAGGCGTCAAAGACTGCTGAGCCAGAGCCTGAACCTGCACCATTATGGGTAATTCTCGTGCACCTAGGTTTTGTTGCTTGGACAGTATTTACACTGCATCATCCCGCCTTTTTCATCGGTGGTTTTCTCTTCTTCCTCGCCTTCACTATGGCGACGCACCACCATCAATACGATATTCAATTAAAGTCACCGCTACTGGTTGGCTTTTTCCTCGCAGGACTCGTCACGCATGGCGGTTTGCAGGGTTGGTGGATTTCTCCCGTTCTCAGCTCGCTAGCGGAAGTGCCGCTCTTCATCGGGGCGACTGTTTTGACTGCGTTCAATGATAACGCCGCGATTACATTCCTAGCCTCGCAAGTGCCCGCCTTTAGTCCTGATATCCTAGTTGCCGAGCAGTGGGTCTCCAAGACAGGTGCCGCCCTTGCCGATGCCCGCGGATTGGAATACGCCGTCGTGGCGGGAGCCGTTACCGGTGGTGGCCTCACGGTGATCGCCAATGCGCCTAACCCCGCCGGCCAGAGCATTCTGAATAAGCACTTTAAAAATGGCATCTCGCCCATCGGCCTCCTCCTTGGTGCGCTCTTCCCAACTCTAATCATGGCAGTTATGTTCATGGTTTTGCCTCACTAGGCTTATAGATCAGAGGGATGAGTATACGCTTTTTGTCCCTGATGATGAAATCCTTCTCGCCAACCTTGATTCTATGCCTCGTCTCTGTGGGCTGTGCGGTTGAGCAGTCGGCTAGTAATGCTGACATTGAGCCTTTTGTTCGCTGGTTACTCGATGACGATGAGCGCCTCGAAAATGTGCGTTTCGCTGAGGTCGCTGAGGCGGTTTCCAGTTTCAAGGTCTTGCCCGTTGATACTAAGAAAGCAGTGGATGCGGCTATGCTGAGGCATCTGCAGGCATCGCTCGATGCGATGCTTTTAGAATTGGCGAAACCGGAGAATCCGATCCATGGAGTAGGCCGAGTCAACGAGATCAGCCGTCATATCGAAGACTTCCTATTAATTCGTTTAAATGCCGCCGAGGCTTATGAATGTTCGATCCCAGCTAATGCGACGGGTCGAACCCAACGCTCTGGCTACCCAGACCTGCGGTTAGTTCACACGGCTAGCGAACGCGTCTTTTACATCGATCCAAAAGTTTATAAGCTGGGCAGTGAAACGAGTAGTTTCCGCAGCTTTTATTTTGAGCCGAAACTTGAGACAAATAAGATATTAGACAATGCCAGTCATTTGATTGTTGGTATCGCGCACTCGGGTAAGTTGGAAGGCCGATGGCATTTGGATGCGTGGAAGGTGATTGATTTGATCAACTTCCGCGTGCGACTCAAAGCTGAGTTCCAGTCCAGTAATCGTGAGTTGTACAAGGACGATGCGGTCCTAGGCGAGAGCCAGTGATTGCGCACGATCTTTCTTGTGCTATTTGGTGCAGTGCCAGCTAAAGCAAACTCAGTCGCTCGAATATCCTTTCACTAATTCTACACCCGTTTCGGTGAATTGAATACGCCGCTCTTTGTAGAGTTTACCCAGACCTTGCTTGAAGGCCTTTTTGCTAGTGTCGAAAGTAGCGCGGATGTCTTCGGGGGTGCTTTTATCGTTGAAGGGCATTTTACCGCCAGCGGCTTCGAGCTTTTCTAGGATGATTTGGCTCACGCCAGTTACGCGACCGTAACCGGATGGGTCTCGGCGGAGGTCGATTTTGCCGTCGTTGTGCACTTTCTTGATGTATCCCGTAAACTGGTCGCCGGGTTCTAGCACGTCGGAAGTCTCTTCGTGGTAGAGTAGGCCGCGGTAGCGCTTATCAATGATCGACTTGAAACCTAGGGGCGAGTCGCCGTAGATAAGTACTTGCACAGCATCGCCTACTTCGTAGGGGGGCTTCTCGGGCGGTAGGTGATTGTGGAGGCGAGTGGAGGCGACGATACGGTTGGTGTAATCGTCTACATAAACAGCGACGACGGCGCCATCACCTTTAGCGTATTGGACGTCACCTTGCTCGCGGTAAGGTAGCAGTAAATCTTTACTTAAGCCCCAGTCGAGGAAGGCTCCGGCGCTGGGGTGAACGCTGATTACCTCAAGATATGCGAATTCACCAACCTTTGCAAGAGGAGTTTCAGTGGTGGCGACAAGTCGGTCTTCGGAGTCGTTATATACAAAACACTCGACTCTCGAACCGACAGTCATCTCGGGCATGACATAACGAGTGGGCATGAGGATTCTGTCATGCTCTCCACCATCGAGGTAAAGGCCGTGGTCGCTCTTTTCGAGTACGTTGAGGGTGTTGTATTTTCCGATATCGACCATATTGTTGTTTGTGCGTTAAATTTTGATTCAGTTCATTATGTAAGCCCTCCCAACAGCTCAGCAGGTAAACTCTCCCTGGCAGGAGAGAACTTTTAGCCCCCTTTTGTATAAATAGGGGAGGTCGACTTACCCGAAAGGGGGCGTCTATTATGAATTTATTAGTTAATGCGAGTCTCTAACTCGCGGACGAGTTCGAGTAATATTTGATTCTTACCACCTAGGGATTCGAGCGCAATCAGGGCGGCTTCAGTGTGACGTTTGGCTTCGTCTTGGGCGCCTTCAATACCGTGGAGGGCGACGTAAGTAGATTTAGCTGCTGCAGCGTCATTACCGACGGGTTTGCCCATGGTTTCAGAGTCGGAGGTGGCGTCAAGGATGTCGTCGACTATCTGGAAGGAGAGACCTAGATGATACCCAGCGTCTTGCATGTGCTGAATCTGCGTTTCGCTTGGCTGTGAAAATGCGAGCCCCATCTTGAGGGCCGCTGTTAGTAGGGCTGCGGTTTTATTTTCATGGATGAAGCGTAAGGTTGCGGCTTCGAGTGGTTTAGCTTCGTTTTCGATGTCTTCTTGCTGTCCGCCAATAAGCCGCTCACTTCCGCTAGCCTCGGCGAGCTCGGCGATTAAATAGGTGGCAAGTGTGGGGTGGTCGCTATACTCACGGGCGAGTAGCTGAAAGGAGTAGGTAAGTAAGGCGTCGCCTGCCAATACGGCGGTGGCTTCATCGAATTGCGCATGGCAGCTAGGCCGACCGCGGCGCAATTTACTGTCGTCGATAGAGGGCAGGTCGTCGTGAATGAGTGTATAAGTGTGCAAGCACTCAATGGCGACGGCAGCGGCGATTGGATCAGCTTCGGAGGGAAAAAGGTCATAAGCGGCAAAAAGCAGGGATGGGCGAATGCGCTTGCCGCCTGCTTCCATAGAATAGCGCATGGCGGTATGCAGTCTAGCTGGTCGCGTTTTGGCGTGAGGCAGGAGTTGATCGATACCGCTTTCAACCCGTGCACGATAAGCTTCCAATTTTTCTTTTAATGCGAGATTCACTGCGATAGCTTGTATTATATTTTCTATGAAGGAAATGCCAATATTTGAAGAAGTTTTTAATCGCCTGATTAAATTACCCGGATTTGGATTAAAATTTTTAGTCGGCGGGCTTCTGTCTTTTGTACCGATTGTGAATATTTTCGCCTTCGGTTATTTGTACCGCTTGTCGCGTGCAGTCCGCAAATCTGGCCAGCCCGTTTTACCTGCATGGCACGACTGGTCGGGGCTCTTTCTCGATGGACTGCGCTTCACGGTCGTCTGGTTGGTCTATTGGCTACTGCCAATTTCGCTAGCATCTTTGATCGCTTTGCTGATGCCTTTTGTTTACTTGGGAGCGCTGAGTAGTATTTTCTTTTTAACATCAGTGCTACTCTCGACGGTTCTCTTTAGCTCCGCGCTCTACCGCTACAATATGCAAAAGAACTTTAAGGACTTATTGGACCTCTTGTTAATCATTAGAATGACTGGAATGGAAATGCCTCGTTTGATTCTACCGGGCTTCGTATTCATTGGTTTCCTAGTCTTACTACAGCCGTTCTATGGTTTTGCTATTTTTGGTGGTTTCCTTCTGTTAATCACCTACACGAGTCTCCGCTACCGTAGCATAGAGGTAAATCCATCTGTTACTTTCTAATTTAACTGACTACTTATGGCAGTTACAAATACTGAAAAATCATTTGGTTACTTTGGCGTTTATTCCTGTGCTATGCTGATGGCACCTCTCGGTGCGTTAATTGGCCTTTAATTTGCGTTAGCCGCTCATAATGCCACAAGTCGTTTTCAGAACTTTTGTCCTTCTGCTTCTTCCTCTTTGCGTGAGCGGGGCGATCGCCCAGGAAGCTCTACCGGGCTTACGCTCAATGGGGAATGATCGCTTCGATGTGGTCGGCCTGCACCTGCGTTCTGTCTCTTATGTGAACGAGCTTAGCGCATTTAGTGTACGAATAGCTGAACGTTATCTCCCAACAAAAGGTTTGGCCTTTCCGTCGAAAATTTTGATCAGTCTGAGGCCTGAAGCACATGTCGACTTTGAGGGCGACTACCGTATCCGCATTGTCGAGCGCGGCTCTGTTCAAGTGGATCTGCTTTGGGAAGATTCGATGACACTCGAACGTACCTGCTACGCCATATCGGAAGCTCTACTAGTCCAGTATTCGGTCTTCAACTATGGCATTGAAGCCGCTAATCAGCTTCGTTCATGGACCATTTCTGCCTTGGCGAATGATGTCTACCTCACGCTTCGTCCTGCGAAATTTGTAGATTTATTGAAAGCGGCTCAAGTGGCAGAAGTCTCAGAGTTAAATGGAATCCTTGAGCCTTCACGCTCAGGATTGACTGTTCCAAGCGCTGCGGGCTATTGGCTGCTGAAAACTATGAAATCAGGCAGTATGGAGCGCACTGTCTTAAGAAGCCTCTTTCAGCAAGCAATCGCTGGTATCGATATTGAGGAAGCGCTCGCCGCTGCTTTATGGGCTAGTCAGCCGACCGCTGAATTGCTTCCCGTTCAAACATGGTGGCAGCAGCAATTGGGTTTTATATTTGGTCAAGAATACGAAGTCGTTGAAACGATGGAAGTATCGCGTGAATGGTTAGCTACATTGGGCCGCTTTGATACACGGCTCAACTCAGGGTCGCAGGAAGCAACAGAGGAGCTCAAGCTGGATTTACGTGCTATTTGGACGCATCGAGCAAAATCCGAGGTTCAAGAGCTAATACAGGCTCGCTACGAAATTCTTCGTCTCCGAATGGCTCGTATCAACCCGGCCTATTACAACTCGGCACATTCTTTAGGTGTTCTCTTTGAGTGCATTTTAAATGATGAATTGGCTCATAAATATCTCCACTCGCTCACAATCTATTTGAGTGAATGGGTAGATGCCAAAGAGATGCAGGAGTCGTTAGAAAATATACTAAATTAATATAATATACTAAATTAATATAATATACTTAAGTCATTCTCTAATAATGATTAAGGTATATATTTATATTTAGGCAATAAAAAGTGACGAGAAAATTGAACGCGGATACAAGTGTAGCGTCTATTATATTATACTGTTTTGTAGTTTTACTAAATGTTTGTTGTTTATAATGCGCCGTTCCTTCTGGGACGGCGCTTTTTTTGTCGGTAACTTGTCGAGTAGCTAGCATTGACTACTTGCTATGATGATCCGTAAATCTCACAAGGGGACTAGACACAACCACTCCATTAATCAATATCACGAGCTTTTATGAAAATATACCTAAACGATCAATTAGTCGATGCCTCAGAGGCCAAAGTCTCTGTATTCGATCACGGCTTACTCTATGGTGATGGTATTTTCGAGGGAATCCGGCTCTATAACGGCTGCGTTTTCAAACTGAAAGAGCACCTTGAACGCCTTGAATACTCGGCTAAATCAATCATGTTGGAGATGCCTTGGACGCGTCAGCAAATATCTGATGCTGTCTGCGAAACCTGCCGAGCTAATGGCCTTAAAGATGGCTATATTCGCCTCGTCGTCACTCGCGGTGTAGGCAGCCTTGGCCTATCTATCAAAAATTGCGACAAGCCACAACTCATTGTAATCGCAGATAAGATTCAACTCTACCCGCAAGAGTTTTATGATAATGGTCTTGCCATAATAACTGTACCGACTCGACGCTGTAATCCAGCCGCGCTACCACCCTCGGTCAAATCACTAAATTATTTGAACAATATTCTCGCCAAGATCGAAGCGCAGCACCTCGGCTACCATGAGGCGATAATGCTCAACGACCAAGGTTACATCGCCGAATGTACTGGGGACAATGTCTTTATTATTCATAAAGGTGAGCTCATCACGCCATCCGCTAGTGTTGGTGCCCTTAAGGGTATCACCCGCGATACCGCATTGGAGATTGCTGACGAAATTGGTATCCCTTGGCGAGAGGCCAACATGACGCGCTACGACGTCTGGGTGGCGGACGAACTTTTCCTTACTGGAACAGCTGCAGAGATCGTCCCTATCGTCGAGGTTGACGCCCGCAAGATTGGCAACGGCAAGCCCGGTGAGATCACCTCTAAATTCCTGGAAGCCTTCCGCCGTCGCGTTAGTCTTGAGGGCACAAGGATCTGATAAGCTTACCTTACAAAGAGATTGGCACAATTTATGCAAATAATTGTGTTCAATTCTATGTAAACTCACAAAACACCCAGGCTTCCCAGAGATAAAGTATGCTTTTGCTTTGCGATTTTGAAAGGCAGCGCCATTATTAAATTATGTCTGAAAATTTGAAATGTAGTCATTGCAATAAACCCGCAACCGTCCATCTGACTCAGATCGTCAACAACAAGATTATCAAGGTCGATCTATGCGAGTCTTGTGCGCAGGCTAAGGGAGTCACTGACTCCGAGGGTTACTCTCTTGCGGACCTTTTATCTAAGACCAATCTCACCCTCGAAAAAGGTGAAGCTAGGATCGCTTGCCCAGATTGCGGATTGACCACTGCGGACTTTCGCCGAACAGGTCGACTCGGATGCGCTGCCTGTTACCGTAGCTTCGTAACATTGTTGCAGCCAGTTCTGGAGGATATGCACGCAGGCACCGCACACAAGGGTAAGATCCCCAAGGTCGCGCTCTCTCGACAGACCAGCATGGCTAAGCTAAATGACCTTGAAAATGCGCTTCATCGGGCCATTGCTGAGGAAGCCTACGAAGACGCAGCCAAATTCCGCGACGAAATCCAAGCATGCAAAAAGGCCGCTGAATACGAAGCCATCCAGTCATGATTGAGTCCATTATAAATTCAGACAAAGCTGAACTGACGCAAAATACTAAAAAGGGCGCTCCTGTAGTCCTCAGCACACGCGTGCGCTTGGCTCGTAATCTAGTAGACGCCCCATTTCCTGAGCGTGCCAATATGGCACAGCGTAGTGACTTAATGGCTAGATGTGCCAATCAAATTGCCGATCTTTCGCAAATGAAGAACGGCGCTTTCTTTGATGTTGCCGAACTTTCTGACTTAGAAAGACAAGTTCTCCTCGAACGCCACCTCATCAGCCGGGAACTCTGCGATTCTCAATCTGGCTCCGGTGTTTTCATCAATAAAGATCAGACTTGTTCAGTCATGATCAACGAAGAGGACCATCTTCGCATCCAATTCCTTAAGACTGGCTTCAGTTTGCGTTCCGTCTGGAAGCAAATCGACCGATTTGATTCTAGCTTGGAAAATGAGCTCGACCTCGCTTTTTCTTCTGAGTTCGGCTACCTAACCGCTTGCCCGACAAACTTGGGTACCGGCCTACGTGCCTCTGTAATGCTGCATCTGCCTGGACTCGTAATTTCTAATAATATGGATAAGGTCATACGTGCGGTCAACCAACTCGGCATCACCGTGCGCGGCCTCTTTGGAGAAGGCTCCGATGCGACTGGCCACGTTTTTCAGATATCCAATCAACAGACCTTAGGAGAGAGTGAGGAGGAGATTCTGTCCCGTTTAGCCAGCGTATTCAAGACCATCATCGATCACGAAATTAATGCCCGTTTTAAATACTTAGAAGAAAATTGCGCCTGTTTGCTTGACCAGATCGGGCGCGCTTTTGGAGTGCTTAAAAATGCCTACGTACTTAATTCGAACGAGGCCATGAATTTGCTCTCTCTAATGCGCTTGGCTGTGGATCTTGAGATGTTGCCTGAGGTTAATCGCTCTGATATCGACAGGCTTTTCATCGAGTGCCAGCCTGGTCATATTCAATACGTCGCAGGAGAAGGCATCGAGGCTGATGCCCGTGACCTTTGCCGCGCGAAGACGCTGCGCGAAGAATTTGTACAATTACCCGCACTTGATTTTGACAAGGTCAACAAACTAGGTTAATTTAACTACATATGGAACCTATGAATAACTTCACCCCACGCGCTCAACAAGTTTTGGCGCTGGCCCGTAAAGAGGCCGATCGTTTCCATCACAACTATGTGGGGACTGAGCACCTTCTACTCGGTCTGATTAACCTTGGACAAGGTGTTGCTGTCAATGTGCTCCAAAAAATGGATCTCGATCTTCAGACGGTGCGCGCCGCTGTCGAGAAGCAAGTAGGCACTGGCCCCGAGAGTAAGCCGTCGGGTAATATTCCTTATACGCCACGCGTTAAAAAGGTATTAGCACTCGCGGGTAAAGAAGCCAAAGCCTTGAACCACTCATATGTCGGCACAGAGCATATTCTCCTTGGTCTCCTACGTGAAGGTGAGGGCGTCGCCGCGCGCGTCCTCAAATCCCTCGATGTAGATATTGAGCGTTGTCGAAACGAAATTCTCGCTGAGCTTGATCCTAATTTTTCTGGTGAGACTGGAGAGGCTGCAGCAGCTGGCTCCAAGTCTAGTGGTCCTGATGTCAAGAAGGACGGTAAGACACCTGCTCTTAAAGCATTTGGTCGCGACCTTACCGAACTTGCTAAAAATGGAGAGCTCGACCCAGTCGTTGGTCGCAGTGATGAGATCCGCCGGGTAGTCCAGATTTTATGCCGCCGCACCAAGAATAACCCAGTGCTCATCGGAGAAGCCGGTGTCGGCAAGACCGCGATTATCGAAGGTCTTGCTCAAGAAATTTCCTCTGGCATCGTGCCCGAAATCCTCGCGGACAAGCGTCTGATTACTCTCGACCTCGCCCTGATGGTCGCTGGAACCAAGTATCGTGGCCAATTTGAAGAACGCATCAAAGCAGTCATGGATGAAATTCGTCGTGCCAAGAATGTTATCATCTTTATTGATGAACTTCACACGATCGTCGGCGCAGGCGCAGCCGAAGGTGCTATGGATGCATCTAACATTTTCAAGCCTGCGCTCAGTCGTGGCGAGCTACAATGCATAGGTGCGACGACCTTGGCGGAATACCGCAAATACATAGAAAAGGACAGTGCGCTTGACCGCCGCTTCCAGTCCGTGAAAGTCGAAGCACCTTCAATTGAAGACACGATCCTCATCCTAAAGGGTATCCGCGGCAAATACGAAGATCATCACAAGGTCGAATTTACCGACAGTGCACTTGACGCCGCCGCCAAGCTCTCCGAGCGCTATATCACTTCGCGCTTCCTTCCCGATAAAGCGATCGATATCCTTGATGAGGCTGGTGCCCGTGCCCGTATTGAGTCACTCAAACAGCCAGTCGAGTTTGAAAACATGGCCGCTGAGATAGATGAGGTCTGCGCCAAAAAAGAAGATGCCATTGCTAAGCAACATTTCGAAGGCGCGGCTAAATACCGCGACGAAGAGAAGCAGTTACGCAAAAAACAGACTAACGCAATCGAAGAGTGGAAGAAGACTCGTGAAGAGAACCGCCTCGTCGTCGACGAAGAGGAAATGCTCCAGGTTGTCGCCGCATGGACTGGCATTCCACTATCTAAAATGGAAGAGGCTGAGAGTAAGAAGTTGCTTAAGCTCGAAGCTGAGCTACAAAGCGAAGTTATTGGACAGACGATCGCGACCGAAGTCATTTCCAAAGCCCTTCGTCGCTCCCGCGCCGATCTTAAAGATCCCAAGCGTCCGATTGGCTCTTTTATGTTCCTAGGTCCTACGGGTGTAGGAAAGACACTGCTTGCTAAAGTTTTGGCTGAAGAGATGTTTGGTGATAAGGATGCCATCATTCAGATCGATATGTCTGAATACATGGAAAAATTTGCTGTCTCCCGCCTTGTCGGTTCGCCTCCCGGCTACGTCGGCTATGAAGAGGGCGGCCAACTGACAGAAGCTGTTCGCCGCAAGCCTTACTCCGTCGTGCTCTTTGATGAAATCGAGAAAGCTCACCCTGACGTTGTCCAGTTGCTCCTACAAGTTCTTGAGGAAGGTCGATTAACCGACAGCCTTGGTCGCAAGATCGACTTTCGTAATACCATTTTAATTATGACGTCTAATGTCGGCGCGGACATTCTCCAGCGTAACACATCGATGGGTTTCGGAATTGAGAGCAATGCCGAGAACGAGTATGAAAAAATTCGTGAAAAGATCCTAGATGAGACCAAGCGTGTCTTTAAGCCTGAGTTCCTCAACCGCCTGAACGACCTTGTCATCTTCAAATCACTCGCTCGTGAGGACATGACCGAGATCGTCGATTTAGAGCTACGAAATGTCGCTACTCGCCTCAAAGAGCGTGAGTTATCGTTCGACTTTTCCAAAGAGTGCAAGGACTTCCTAATCGACAAAGGGTATGACGAAAAATACGGAGCACGCCCACTACGACGCGCAGTTGAAAAGTATCTAGAAGATTCCCTCGCTGAAGCTATTCTAGCGGGAGAGATCAAACCAGGTGAAGTTATCAAAGTCACAGTCGACGAGGAATCCAAAAGTCTGGAGTTTAAACAAGATCAGCCTGTCTCCTCCTAAGCGCAAGGATGGGTGCAGCGCGTACACCGGCAGTAAATGCTTAACTGTTTTCAGTAATAGCAAGTGTGCTCTGTCAGGTAATACTGGCTTTGAAGCGTGGAAGTTTGTATCATTCCTTACTCATTTGTGTTTGAAAGAATGAAGGCGTTTAGTCCTCGAGTCTGAGTCTAGTAATTTATCCATAGCAGAAATAGTATAAAGCAAGATTTGCTGTGATTTAGCTGGCTTTCGGCATTGACCTCAATTTGTTATGGAATTTGCTAACTAGGTGCGTTTAGCCACTTTATGCAACAAACTAGGAGCCCTAAAAAGCTAACATGACTACTGATAATTCTTCTATGGAGTCGGTCTCACACGAAGACCGTAAATTCTCCCCTTCCTCTGAATTTGTCGATGCTGCCCACATTAGTGGGGATAAGGCCTATCGGGCGCTTTACGAGAAGAGTATTCAAGACCCCGAAGCCTTTTGGGCAGAAGCGGCTGGAGAGCTACACTGGTTCAAAAAGTGGGACACGGTGCTCAACGACACCGATGCGCCATTTTTCAAATGGTTTGATGGTAGCCGCACAAATCTTTCTTACAATTGCCTCGATCGTCACATCGATGCGGGTCTGGGCGATAAGATAGCTATTCACTGGGAGGGCGAGCCCGGCGATTCGCGTGATATCACATACGTGCAACTCCATCTCGAGGTCTGTCGCCTTGCGAATGCCCTCAAAGCGCGTGGTGTGCAAAAGGGCGATCGGATCGCAGTCTATTTGCCGATGATTCCTGAGTTGGCCATCTCAGTACTAGCTTGTGCGCGTATTGGTGCTGTGCACTCCGTTATTTTTGCTGGCTTTTCAGCCGACTCAATTCGTGATCGCGTACTTGATAGTGAAACGCGTATGGTTATCACGGCGGATGGCGGCTACCGTCGTGGCAAGGTGCTGGAGCTTAAAAAGATTGTTGATGAAGGTGTAATGACTTGCGACTGCGTACAAGATGTAATAGTGGTTAAACGTGGTGGAAATCATTTTGTTGATTGCCCAATGATGGACGGCCGTGACATATGGTATCACGATCTCGTCGCTAATGTGGACGATAATTGTCCCGCCGAAGAAATGGAAGCTGAAGATTTGCTATTCCTACTCTACACGAGTGGCACGACGGGTAAGCCTAAAGGAATCATGCACACCACGGCGGGTTATCAAGTGTATAGCTTCCTTACTTCAAAGTATATTTTTGACCTAAAGCAAGACGATGTTTATTGGTGTACTGCGGATGTAGGCTGGATCACAGGGCACACTTACATTGTCTATGGAATCATGCAGAACGGCGTCACTCAAGTGATGTATGAGGGTGCTCCGAACCACCCTGACGAGGGGCGCTTTTGGGAAATTATTGAGAAGTATAAGGTTTCCATTTTTTACACTGCACCGACTGCGATTCGTGCCTTCATGAAGTGGGGTGATGATTGGGTAACGGGTAAAGATATTTCTTCGCTCCGCCTACTCGGCACGGTTGGCGAACCGATTAACCCCGAAGCTTGGATTTGGTATCACAAGATGATCGGTGCAGAGCGTTGCCCGATTGTAGACACTTGGTGGCAAACCGAGACGGGTGGTCACATGCTCACACCGATGCCAGGTGCGACCGCGACAAAGCCTGGTTGCGCAACGGTTCCATTCTTCGGGGTCGAGCCAGCAATTTTAATGGACGATGGTAGCGAAGTTGAAGCAGGCATTTTAGCCATAAAGAAACCATGGCCGGGAATGCTGCGTGGTATTTACGGCGATCCACAGCGTTTTAAAGATACCTACTGGTGTAAGTGGGGCGGAAAATATTATTTTCCTGGCGACGGCGCACGTTGCGATGAGGATGGGTATATTTGGATTCTAGGTCGTGTCGACGACGTGGTCAACGTATCGGGACATCGTATCGGTACCGCGGAGTTAGAGAGTGTCTTCGTCGAGCATGAAGACGTGGCCGAATCCGCAGTGGTCGGTATTCCCCATGAGATTAAAGGCCAAGGGCTAGTTGCCTTCGTCACTGTGATTGACGGTCGCGATCAAGACGAACATCTACGTAAGGAACTCGTCGCAATGATCGATAAGGGCATCGGCAAGTTTGCTCGGCCTGAACGTATTCTCTTTTCTTCGGATCTACCTAAAACACGCTCTGGTAAGATTATGCGCCGGATTCTGCGCGACATCGCTGAGGGTAAAGACTTGGGCAATGTAACGACCTTGGCCGATCCGACAGTGGTCAAAGATTTGCAGAAGCAATACTTGAAGGCCTAGATCGCGGGACACATTAAAAACGTTTCTCGTATGCGTTAAAGGGATACTCTTCTTAGCAAAGTGGGGTAGTCACTTCGAACCAGCAGTATCGTGGGCCGTCTTCTTTGGTTCTGCGCCGTGGAGCACATCTTCGAGCTCCAGTCCAGTCATACTTTTGATGCCCTTGAGTAACTGCATCAGTGCGATCATCATAATCGCCATGCTTGGGATTGCGATGACTGGCCAGCTCCACGCCATCATTTTACTCACTTCGGAATTAAACGCGTCGCTACCGCTAGGGCTGACTACGATCCAGCGAGCGAGAAAGTAATTTAAGATACCACTTAATAAAAAAGAGGCTGCCAGCAGCCATGTGCAGCGCACAAGCAAACGCTCAAAGGCACTGACCGAATCATGTGTTACAAGTGCGGCATGTACCTTATTTACATTAATGAGCTCGGGGTTGTAGAGAAGCGTACGAATGAGTGGGTAGGGTGTTTTCAAAGAAATCAATACCGCAATACCTAGTAAAAGAGGGATAGCAGCCTCTTTGACCGCGAACCATTCAGTTGAAATTTCCAGGATTCCAATGCCTCCAGTTAAAAGAACACTGATTAAGCCGAGGATCGAAAAAATGTTATACTTCGAGCGTTTAACGTAGTCGTAGATGAAATAACCGACAGGAAAGGCGATCGCGAGGAGAAGCACGCCGACCGCTACATTTTCGAAGTAAGACTCAAGGTAGGATCCGAACCATTGCTTACCCTTGTTGAGTAGTAGGATCGGTAGGATCAGGTTGAAGCCTAGGTTCAGGAAAGTATTTTCTTTCTTAACATCCTTCTTTTTGGGCGGTTCCGGATTATCGGAAATAGACGAGTTGATGTGTTGCAGATGAGACATGAGTTCGCCTAGAGTTTTAATGCTTATGTCGAATGCAAGCTCTATTCGTTGTCTTATTACTGCGGGTCCTACCCGCGAGTTTATTGATCCCGTACGCTATATCAGCAATCCTTCGACAGGTAAAATGGGCTTTTCTATTGCCGAGGCCGCTATTGAAGCGGGCTGGAACGTTGATCTAGTGGCTGGTCCTGTCGCTCTTGAAGAGCCAAACGGTGCCATTCTTTACCCAGTTATGACCGCCGAAGAAATGCTTCATCAGGTCGACGCACTCTTCGACGCTTGCGATGTCCTCATTATGACGGCGGCGGTCTGCGACTTCCGTCCTATTGTGCACCACACGCATAAAGAGAAAAAGGGTGACGCCTCCATGAATATCGAGTTCGAGCGTACTGCAGACATCCTAAAAATCGTGTCCGAGCGTAAAGCGCACCAGACCGTGGTCGGTTTTTCGGCTGAAACGAGAGATGTGGTCAGCTATGCCAAGGAAAAGTTAGTATCCAAGAAATTAGACTACATCGTTGCCAATGAAGTTGGCAAACTAGGCTCAGGATTCGCTGCGGATACGAACGAAGTGGTTCTGATTGCTGCCGATGGCAGTTCCGTCAAGTTAGGTCCTAGTACTAAATCGGCCATTGCAGAGGAACTGATACAACTCGTTACGCCCGTGAAATAATGGCTTCTATCCTTTAACTATTATATTTTAACTTCTTCTAATGAAAAACACCGGACTCGAAAAAATACTTGGGCGAATCGAGGACCTCGATTCGGTGAATTTGGGCATCCTCGTGCAGCGCCTTGCGCGCGAGCGAAAGATGCAGGAGACCGTCTTCAATACGATTCGGGATGGCGTCATAGTGATCGACTCGGATGGAGTGGTACAATATGCAAACGACGCTGCTCTGGGATTGATCGGCCTCAAGGGTAACGATATCGGTGTCACCAGACTTTGGAAAATGGTGCCCGATTTAGCTAAATCGATCGATCTTGAGACGGTTACGGGTGAAAAGAAATCAGCTCCCGTTCTCTCGCGTGAGATCGAACTTAATTACCCCGATCATCGTGTGGTGCGTCTCTACATGGTTCCAATCGACGCTCAAGTCGGCCACGATGATAGCGGTGGTTACGTCATCGTACTGTCTGACGTAACTGAAGAACGCGTTTCCATGGAGGAACGGCTCGAAAGCGAACGGATTGACTCTATCGTCCGTCTAGCCGCAGGAGTAGCTCACGAACTGGGAAATCCGCTCAATTCGTTAACTATTCATTTACAACTCATCGAGCGAAAGCTTAAGAAACTGGCTAAGCAGCCAGACGCCACTAAGCTGACCGAGTCCTTGCAGGTCTGTCAAGGAGAGGTAGAGCGACTAGACGGCATCATAACGCACTTTCTCAAGGCGATAAGGCCACAGAAGCTAGAGTTGAATGAGCTTGATCTATTGGGGCTCGTGGAAGATGTGCTTCGCGTTCAGGAGGCAGAGTTAAGTAACCGGAAACTCGAAGTAAAAGTCGAGGTTAGTGATGATTTACCTACAATTCTCGGTGATCGAGATCAAATTAAGCAGGCCTTTTTTAATCTAATTAAGAACGCGATGGAAGCCATGCAGCCTAGCGGAAGTTTGCGAATCCTCGCGCGCTGCGATGACGACTACGTTTATTTGCAATTTGTTGATAACGGCTCAGGCATTTCTGAGGAAGATCTTTCCAAGGTTTTTCAAGCCTATTATACGACGAAGGAAGAAGGCCATGGTCTTGGCATGATGATTGTTGAGCGTATCATGCGCGAACACGGCGGGCACATTAACATTGAATCGCGGAAAGAAGCGGGCACAGCCATCACGCTGCAGTTTCCCCAGCAACATCGACGAACAAGGCTACTCGAGTAAGTTTAAACCACATATTCAAGTGGCCCTAGATGCAAAGGGAATGATCTGAGAACCGACATATACGTTATCAGTTTTGGCACTACCTTTTTCGAAAGGGTTGACATTATTCAGCTAAAAATTATATCAATTATACCTAGATGGGCACTGCTCTAAAATATCGAGTTCTGGTTTTAAACAGGCTATGGCAACCAGTTAACATTGTTGGCGTTGAACGAGCTTTCAGCCTCTTGCTTCAAGACCATGCTCAGGTCATTTATACTGGGGACGAGAATTTTCGTCTGATGAACTCGGTTGCATGGCTAGCACTCTCCAAGGAGGCTTCACCAGAGGACAGTGAAGCCTACATCCAGACTGTTCGTTTACGGATACGACTGCCTAAGGTCCTGCTACTGCGCATCTACGACAAGTTACCAACTCAAGAAATTAAGTTTACGCGGGACAATCTTTTCGAGCGAGATGATTATCGCTGTCAATATTGCGGTAATCATTTCGATGCAGTGCATTTAAATATGGATCACGTCATTCCGCGTGATCGTGGCGGGCGGACATCTTGGGAGAATATTGTCACATCATGCATTAAATGTAACTCGCGTAAAGCAAACCGTCTGCCGCATCAAGCAAACATGCACCTAATTCGTAAGCCCGAGCGCCCAAAGTGGCGGCCATTTGTCAGTTCTTTAATCGGGCAAAGTTATGACTCGGATTGGGACCATTTTATAAATCTGAAAAAGCCAGCGTAGGTTTAATTTTTGAATTTTCATGCTTGTATTTTTAAATTCGCCAAGGTGGAACACGCACCAATGAAAATAAAAAACTTAGGGTATTCATCTAGTATCAGAACTGAAATAGCCACAAGCCAAGCATCGCCAATATAAGAATCATCAGTATCACGGAAAGACTTTTACGTTCTTGTCTGGTTAGACGCATACGTGCATTCAAAGCATGTCCATCACGATGGACAATATTTTTTAAGTAAGGATTACACGTATATCTAAGCGGTATTCTTGCCGCTAGTTCATTTACTTAGAATACCTGTTTCAATAAAACAATCTAAGTTTGAAATTTTTATACTGTTCTATTCAGTTCAAAGCATGAATTTGTTTCCTTCTTTACTGCTTACCCTGGTCATTTTAACTTTCTTCACTGCTTGCGTAAATACATCGCCTTACAGCGAATTCGTCGAAACGGTAAAATTCAGTTCGCTCGATACCTTCAGTTTCAAGCAGACGCTGATTACAGGTATGGATTTTCGAGAATCAGAGGAGTTGCTTCTCGAGGAGCTTTCCAAGCAAATAATTGTCGGAGAGTTACAATTGCGTGGTTTTGAACCCGACCCCGGCGACGCTGATTTCTTCGCCGTAGTGAAATGGAAGAAGTCAGTCAGTATCTATGCAAACCCCTATGATCACATCGATCCCTACAGTAAGGTGATCGATCGTCGTGACGATCCAACTAGTCGATTCGCCTCACGTCTCCACCTAACACTTGAAATCTATGAGAATAGCACTCGCAGTCTCTTCTGGCGGAACGAACTACCTAACATCTTTGACGCGTTGCAGTTAACAGAAAAGCGTGTCACCGATTCGCTCAAGTTAGCTATCAAAAATTTCCCCCAGCATATTGTTAAGGACCCGAACCTACCGAGTATACAGTAGTACGGTTTTCCTTTGATTATTGCTCCGCTATGAAGGCTTTAATAGCCTTTTCCACTGAATCAGACTGCTCAAGGTGTGGCATGTGCGATGTATTTAGGATGCTCACATGGGAAGCGTTCGGTAAGACTTTTTGCATGCGTTGAGCAATGTTCGTATATTTCGTGTCTTTTTCGCCAGTTATGAGTAGGGCAGGCATAGCGAGTTTGCCTATTTCGGGCCAGAGATTAGGTGCACTGCCTTGTCCGAATTGTCGCAAACTTTTGGCTAGACCTACGGATGTATTTTCAAGTCGATTAGCCTGCATGAAGGCTCGATGATTGGTGGGTATTTCCTTCTGGCTACGTATAAGTGGCGTTTCTTGCCAGAATTCTAGGAATGTTTTCACGCCCAGTCGTTCAATGGAATCTGCGAGTTCGGCGTCGGCAATGCGGCGATCGCTACGGTTGGTCTCGTTTTCGATCCCAGGGCTACCACTGATCAGGATGAGTGCATCCCACAAATCAGGGTGATGCGTTGCGTGAAGAAGAGCGGCTCTAGCGCCCATCGAATAGCCGAGGAGAATTTTTTGAGTGGTTACTGCTAGCCGATAATGAATGAGTGCTTTGTTGATACAATCAAGAGTGCCTTTTGGGGAGCAGTCTAGTTGAGACTCTGGTCCATGTCCTGGAAGCTCGGGACAGTGCCATTCGCCGCCAATTATTTGAGCGAGCGGGGCGAAGTCCGCACCGCAACCTGTAAAGCCATGGAGGGCTAGGATAAACATTCGAGAATAAAATTAGAGAGCAATGACTGCGGAGTGAAATACAAAAAACGACCTGATTTTCAAACCGTTTTCAAAAATAACTAAAATGATCAATCCACTCTAAGTATTTCCTTATGAAGTTGTCGTTTTAATTTTCGAGTCCTGTCGTGAACTACTCGCAGATCGTTGCGGAAATGATCTTTTGCTCTTCGACGGGACGGTCACCTGCACCTTTTTTGACGCCTTCGAGTTTTTCGACGACATCCATGCCCTCGATGACTTCACCGAAGATTGTGTGGTTCATGTGCAGCCAAGGAGTTGCTGCGGTAGTGATGAAAAACTGGCTGCCGTTGGTGCCAGGACCCGCGTTAGCCATAGCTAGAATGCCTGCTTTGTCGAACTTCAGATCACGGGCGCATTCGTCTTCGAAGTTTTTACCCCATATAGACTCACCTCCGCGGCCTGTTCCGGTGGGGTCGCCTCCTTGTATCATAAATTTTTCAATGATGCGGTGAAAAATGACATCGTTGTAGTAACCATTTTTGCAGTGCGTTGTGAAGTTTTCGCAGGTTTTAGGAGCAAGGTCGGCAAAGAGGTCGAATGTGATAGAGCCTTGCGTGGTTTCAAGTGTGACTTTCATAGTTTAAAGTGGTAATTGGTTATAAGTTAAGAGTAAGTCTTTCTTTAGGCATCGAGTATGCTCAGTTTAGTTGAGAGATTGTTTCAACAACGAAATCTTCTAAGCTGGCTTGAGTGGCCTCGAAAGCAACTGGAACTTTGAGTTCATTCAGGGTTTTTGTGGTGAGAGGGCCGATACTACCGAAGGCGGGCTTGCGGGCCCCAGGCTCTAGCTTGAGCGACTCGTGTTGCTCGACAAAAGATTTGGCAGTAGAGGAACTGGTGAATAGCACGGCGTCGGCACCTTCCTTACGAAAGCGTTCGGCGGAGGGTTCTCGGCTGAGGTCGGTCTTTCTGGTTCGATAGACGGGTAAGGTATCGACGATGGCACGACCTTCGTCGGATTCTAGGCGTTCGACAAGGCATTCACGGTTTTGGTTGCCCGTCACGATTAGTAACTGAACGCTTTCGACACCTTCGTTTTCGATCAATTCTTCGGCTAGGGTATCCGCGTTAGCCTGTTTTGGTATGAGGTCGACCTTGAGCTTATGTTTCTCGATTTCGCGCGCGGTGGCGGCCCCAACGGCGGCAATTCGCATGGGGCCAAGGCAGCGGATATCGTCGTAAGCTTTATAAAAAAGTTCAAAAAAGTTTTTCACGCCATTCGCGCTAGTGAAGATGATCCATTCGTAAACAGCGATACCTGCGAGAACTTCGCTAACTCGTTGGCTATCGAAATGTTGCTCTACTGATATGAAAGGAAGCTCGATAACTTCAGCACCTTGCTCGGTAAGCATTTGTGTTAGCTGACCAGCCTGTTCACGGGCGCGCGTGACAACGATACGTTTGCCAAAGAGTGGGCGACCTTCAAACCATTCGGTTTTAGAGCGATGGGCAACGACTTCGCCGATAATGATCATAGCAGGTGCCCCGAGACCTGAAGCCTCGAGGTCTTCTACAATGGTATCGAGGGTACCATAAACGGAGCGTTGCCGGTTGAGTGTGGCCCATTCAACAATAGCAATGGGTGTGGCGCCAGCCATGCCGCCTTCTTTTAGTTCGCTAGTAATACGTGGCAGTTGACCGACACCCATGTAGAGACAAAGCGTGCCTTTAGTTTTAGCGTATACTCGGAAGTCGATGCTGAGCGTGTGTTTCTCCGGATTTTCGTGGCCAGTTAGAAAGGTAATTGCAGAGCTGTAATCTCTGTGGGACAGAGGGATGCCAGCGTAAGCAGCCGTCGCAAGGGCAGCAGTCACGCCTGGAACGATCTCAAAGGGTATTTTATCGATTTGCAGCTCGTCAATTTCTTCGCCGCCGCGTCCGAATACGAAGGGATCGCCACCTTTGAGGCGGACGACCTGTTTACCTTTGATGGCACTGTCTACAAGGATCTCTTCGATCTCATCTTGTGGTATGGAGTGACGGCCTGCGCTTTTACCCACGTAGATTCTCTCGCAATCTGATTTTGCCCAATCGAGTATTTTGGAGTTAGCGAGATAGTCGTAAACGATGACATCAGCAAGCTCGATGAGCTCGCGCGCGCGGACAGTAACGAGTCCGGGATCGCCAGGGCCTGCTCCAATTAGATAAACCTTTCCTTGAATTGGCATATTAAATAATACGGAGTTGCTCCATAATAACATCGACCTCGTACTCAACCTGGTCGATTGCCATTAGCGTGATCTCGAAAGTTCGGTGACCGACTTTTGGGTGATAAATTTGAAAGGTATTTTTATTATAATAAGCACCCACAGGAATCTGGCAACCACTACCGAGTCGTTTTAGAAAAGCTTTTTCTAAAGTGACGGCTAGTTTAGTTTCATTGCAGAAGAGGTCTTTATATTTGGACAGGTCTTCGGTCCGGCATTGCACAGCAATAGCTGCTTGGCCAGGGGCGGGTACGACTTGCTCGACGGAGAGCTCAATGAACTCGAGGCCTTCGAAGGCCGTGATATTTAAGCGATCGAGACCGGCTGCAGCAAGCAGGCTAGCCTCGCATTCGCCGCCCGCGATTTTACGTAGGCGAGTATCGACATTCCCTCGGATTGTCGTCCATTTTGCATCTGGGTAGAGGAGGCCAACTTGAACTTGGCGACGTGGGCTACTAGATGCGATGATTTGCGGATTGGGAGAGTCTTTGCGTTGGACAAGGACGTCATTGACTCGAGCCCGAGAGAGATAGCCAGCGATGGCAAGACCCTCGGGCAAGACCGTCGGCATGTCCTTCGCACTGTGAATTGCGAGCTCGGCTCGTCTCTCGAAAAGTGCTTCTTCCAGCTCTTTGGTAAAAAGCCCGATTCCGCCGCGTTTTTCGAGTGACCAGTTAAGACGTTCGTCTATTTTTGTATTGAGTTCGAGATTATCAAAGCGTTGCTCGGGTAGCTTTTCTGCCAAGCAGGCGCGCACCATAGCAGTCTGCTTCAGAGCAAGCGGACTTTTGCGAGTTGCGATGAGTGTAGATGTGGTCATAAACTAAAAAGCGGTCGTCAGACTATCCCGACGACCGCTTGAAGTTTCAAATATGAAATTGATTAGTTGTAGGAAGCTTGCGAACCGCCAATATTGCGCTTCTTGACCCAAGGCATGAGAGAGCGGAGGCGTTCCCCTGTTTTCTCAATGGAATGGCTTTGACCGTCCTTGATGAACTGCTTGTATTTTGGAAGGCCAGCTTTGTATTCATTGACCCAGTTTTTGGTGAACTTTCCACTTTGGATATCCTTGAGGATAGCCTTCATTGCTTTACGTGAGGATGCGTTGATTACACGAGGACCGGAGATGTAATCGCCCCATTCAGCAGTCTCGGAGATGGAAAAGCGCATGCCAGAAACACCCGACTCTACCATTAGGTCGACTATGAGCTTCAACTCGTGCAAGCACTCGAAGTAAGCCATTTCCGGCTGGTAGCCCGCTTCAACAAGGGTATCGAACCCCGCCATGACGAGTTCCGACGCACCACCACAAAGTACGGCTTGCTCGCCGAAGAGATCAGTTTCACATTCTTCTTTGAAAGTTGTTTGGATGACTCCGGCACGTGTGCCACCAACGCCCTTTGCCCATGCAAGGGCAACTTTCTTAGCATTGCGGGAAGATCCTTTGTTGACGGCTATGAGAGCTGGAACTCCTTTACCTTCGACGTATTGGCTACGAACAACGTGTCCAGGTCCCTTTGGAGCGACCATGATAACGTCGATGCCCTTAGGTGCTTCGATTAGACCAAAGTGTATAGCAAGGCCGTGCGTGAAGGCAAGAGTCTTGCCCTTTTGTAGGTTGGGAAGGATGTCATTTTCGTAAACTTCAGCCTGCTTCATATCAGGCACGGCAATCATTATGACATCGGCAAGCTTTACAGCTTCAGCAGTTTCGTAAACTTTGAAACCTTGTTTGCGTGCGACTGGTGCAGACTTGCTCTTTTTATAAAGACCAATGATTACATTGAGACCACTGTCTTTAAGGTTTTGGGCGTGTGCGTGACCCTGAGAACCGTAACCAATAATGGCGAGGGTCTTTTTTTTGATGACACGAAGGTCGGCGTCTTTATCTGAATAGACTTTAGCAGGCATATTTATCGTTGTTTGTGGAAGTGGACTCACTCCCTTGGTTAATGAAAATTAATTATAATAACTGATGTAGTTCCAATTGTGATATCGAAGTAAAACTTATTATCCGCGCTTGAGTGCGAGGTTGCCGGTACGAGCCATCTCAATGATTCCATAGGGCTCGATCAAGTTGAGAAATGCCGTTACTTTGTTGCCGTTACCCGTCATCTCGATGTTAACACTTCCTGGAGCAACATCTATGATCTTAGCACGAAATATATCGCAGATTTGCATGAGTTCGGAGCGCTGCCCTGCAGATGCGGTAACTTTGAGCATGACCAGTTCGCGCTCTGTCGCTTGGCCATCAGCAAAGTCTGTAACTTCAAGCACATTGATCAGTTTGTTAACCTGCTTGATCGCCTGATCGAGGTTGTCACTGTCGCCTACGATAGTCGCAGTGATGCGCGAAAGTTTGTTATCCAGCATTGGCCCCACATTCAGAGTTTCGATGTTAAAACCGCGACCGCTGAACATTCCAGCAATGCGTGCAAGAACTCCGAATTTATTTTCGACGAGGATTGATATAATGTGGCGCATGATGGAACGGGGATTAATTACTTAACTTCCAATTCGACGTTAATATGGTAGACGGTGAGGGATTCGAACCCACGACCCCTTCGGTGTAAACGAAGTGCTCTAACCAACTGAGCTAACCGTCCATTTTTGAGAGAACGGAAAAGATGCCGCTACGGGTAAGTGAATCAAGCCTATTTTTTGGACTAAATCAGATTGAGAGATTATTCCCCAGTTGTTTCCTCCTGCGTTGAGGCATCTGGGGACGTATCGCTTTCGGCAGCTTTAATAATTGCTCCTTCCTCACCAGACTCTTCCTCCTCGCTCGCGATGACTTTGCTAATGCCGATCAGTTCGTCCTTTTCAGCTAGGTTCACTAGCTTGACACCGCTGGTTGCGCGACCGGTTACGCGGACGGTGTTGATCGGACTGCGAACGGCTTGGCCTTTTTTGGTGAACATCATGATCTCGTCTTCTTCAGTCACGCTGAGTGCGCCTGCGACCTTGTCGGATTTAATGGCTATGATACCAGAGCCACCGCGTGATTGCACGCGGTAGTCGCTGAACTCTGTGCGCTTACCAAGGCCATTGGCCCCAGCGATGAGGAGTAGCTTCTTAGCTGCGACTTCCTCGCCCTTGACTGGCTCATCCTCTGTAGTTTGGTTGACGATCTCAATCGCGACGACCTTATCCTTCTCTGTCTTTAATTTGATTCCCCGAACGCCACGTGTCGCACGACCTTGGTCGCGAAGATCTGTTTCAGGAAAACGAATCGATTGAGCGTTGCTTGTCACTAGGAGCACGTCATCGTTACCGCTGGTGAGTCTTGCGCCGATGAGTTTGTCGCCCTCATCAATGTTTATGCCAATGAGGCCGCCTTTCCTGTGGTTCTTATAGTCGGATAACAGTGTCTTCTTGGTAACACCCTTTTCCGTGGCGAGGACGATACGTTGCTCGGACTCAGCAAATTCTTTGATGCAAATCATAGCGGCGATCTTCTCGCCGGTTTGTAGCTCAATTATGTTGGCGATAGCACGGCCTTTGGCCGTGCGACTGCCTTCAGGTATGTGATACACCTTTTCTACATAAACACGCCCGTTGTTCATAAAGAACATAATGTAGTCGTGCGTGGATGCGGTGAAGAGGTGCTCGACAAAATCGTCCTCATATTGACCGGAGCCGATCACACCCTTTCCACCACGTTTCTGAGAACGGTATTCGTCGAGAGAAGTGCGCTTCATGAAGCCCTTGTGCGTGATCGTAATCATGCATCCTTCGTTGGGTATAATGTCTTCCATTGATAAGTCACCATCAATATCGAGGATCTTAGAACGGCGAGGGTTGCCGTATTTATCCTTCATTTCGCTGAGTTCTTCTTTGATCACCATGAGTAGTTTTTGCTCACTATCGAGGATTGAGCGTAGCTCTTCAATCACGGCCATGAGGGCGAGATACTCTTCTTCGATTTTACCGCGCTCCATGCCAGTGAGTTGGTAGAGGCGTAGTTCGAGAATGGCAGTAGTCTGTATCTCCGAGAGTGGATACTTTGACATGAGAGATTTCTTAGCCTCTTCGCGATTTTTAGATGCACGAATGATTTTCACGAAGTCATCCATGTTATCGAGGGCGATCTTATAACCTTCAAGGATGTGAGCGCGGGCTTCAGCTTTACGTAGGCGGAAGGTGGTGCGGCGGTAGATGACCTCACGGCGGTGGTCAATGTAGCAAGTGAGCATCTCTTTCATGTTCATTTGCTTAGGACGACGGTTGTCGAGTGCTAGGAGAATAACACCAAAGGAACTTTCGAGTGGTGTGCTTTTGTAGAGCTGGTTGATAATTACACGTGGAATTGCACCGCGTTTGAGCTCGATCACTATGCGTGTGGTTTCAGTCGATTCGTCGCGTAGGTCAGAGATGCCGTCGATGGCTTTCTCTTTGATCAAGTCGGCGATGCGGATGACAAGGGAGGCACGGTTTACATTAAAGGGAATCGCTGAGATGATAATCTCTTCCTTGCCCCCGCTCTCGACGACCTCGGCAATTCCGCGTGTGCGGACAATACCGCGGCCGGTCTTGAGGTAGCTATCGATACCCATCTTACCGTGAATGAAGCCGCCGCCGGGAAAGTCGGGGCCCGGTATGATTTTAATCAAATCATCGAGTTCAATCTTTGGGTTGTCGATGATGGCGACAGTTGCGTCTATAATCTCATGGAGATTGTGCGGCGGAATGTTAGTAGTCATACCAACAGCGATACCAGTCGAACCATTCATAAGAAGGTTTGGTAGTGAGGCTGGCAGGACGGATGGTTCGGTTGAGCTTTCCTTATAATTAGGTACGAAGTCGACCGTGTCTTCGTCGATATCCTTGAGCAGATCCTCGGCGATACCTTCTAGCTTACACTCGGTATAACGATAGGCGGCGGCGGAATCGCCATCGATGGAGCCGAAGTTGCCTTGCGGCACAATTAATGGGTAACGCATGACCCAATGCTGTGCGAGGCGGACGAGAGTATCGTAAACCGAGCTGTCGCCGTGTGGGTGGTAGTTCTTCAAAACTTCCCCAACCACGCCGGCACATTTGTCGAAGGGACGGTTATGGAGAAGGCCTTCGCGCAACATAGCGTAGAGAATACGCCTTTGCACGGGCTTGAGCCCGTCGCGGGCGTCGGGCAGGGCGCGGCTAACGATAACAGACATCGAATAGTCGATGTAAGCCGTCTGCATGATCTCGGTGATGTTGGTAAGTTCCGCGTGTGTATGCTCGGGATTGTGTGGTGTGAGTTCTTCGGACATGGGATTTTAAAACGTTGCTTTAAAGAATTAAAAATAAGCAGTTAAGAATGAAGAAAATACTCCGATTCAGTCGCCCTGATTAATTTTCAACTCCTAATTATTAAATAATTTTAGACATCAAGGTGAGCTACATTGAGTGCATTATCTTCGATGAATGCGCGGCGACTGGGGACGTCTTCGCCCATTAACATGGAGAATATGCCGTCGGCTATGGCGGCGTCTGCGATATCGACCTTTAGTAGTCGACGTGTCTTCGGATCCATTGTGGTTTCGTAGAGCTGTTTTGGATTCATCTCTCCTAGACCTTTGTAGCGTTGAATACTGAGGCCGCGACGACCAATCGCACGGACATTTTCGATCAGCTCTATGATGGATTGGAGCTCAATAATGTTTTCTTTCTTCTCATCGCCTTTGTTTTCAACTATTTGATAGCGGGGCTCCTTACTTTTGGAAAACTGGCTAATGTCCATGCCCTCATCAGCGATTTCGCGAATGAGCTTAGTCATCTCCGTAGACTCGTAAATCTCGTGGAGAGAAATACGTTGCTGTATTTTGATGCCATCGTCGCTCACGATCTCGCGGACGACGGTGCCGTGACCATCTTCGTCGGTAAGGTCGAATTCGGCGTGGAATGCGATGCGCTCATCGTCATTTTTCAGGAAGCGAAATTCTTCCTCATTACCCGTGCGAATGCGAACAATGTATCGGGGTAGCACGTAGTCGTCGCCATCGTGCTGGTCTAGGTATTGGGCGAAATCACAACCATAGCGAGTGACGCCACGACCAATCATTTCAAGGCGGGACATGCACTCAACGAGGTGGTCGATTACTTCGCCGGTTAGCTCCTTATTATCACGTAGTCGAACCAGGGTCACATCTTCGGTGCCGAGTTCGAGAAGTATGCGGTTAAGTTGAGGATCGTTATCCACGTATTGCTCACGACGCTTACGCTTAATCTTGTAAAGCGGGGGTTGAGCTATGTAGACGTAGCCAGCCTCGATTAGACCCTTCATTTGACGGAAGATAAATGTGAGGAGTAGGGTGCGTATGTGGGCGCCATCCACGTCGGCATCGGTCATAATAATGATCTTGTGGTAACGCGCCTTGGTCGCGTCGAAGGCGCCGTCGCCTTCATGATCGCCGATGCCTGTTCCGACTGCAGTGATGAGGGTTCGGATTTCGTTATTACCCAATACCTTGTCGAGGCGGGCTTTTTCTACATTTAGCAACTTACCGCGAATCGGAAGGATGGCTTGGGTCGCTCGGTCGCGCCCTTGCTTGGCCGAACCACCCGCAGAGTCACCCTCTACTATGTAGAGTTCGGACATGGCGGGATCCTTAGAAGAGCAGTCAGCGAGCTTGCCAGGAAGGCCGCCAGAGGAAAGTGCGCCCTTACGAACTGTTTCGCGGGCTTTACGCGCAGCCTCACGAGCACGTGCGGCGTTGAGGCATTTGTCGATGAGTCGTTTGGCTACTTGCGGGTTAGTTTCGAAGTAATATTTTAGTTCTTCGCCAGTTATTTTTTGCACAATGCCGTCAACCTCCCCGTTGGAGAGCTTGGTCTTAGTCTGGCCTTCGAAGCGGGGCTCCGGGACCTTGACCGAGACAATGGCGGTAAGGCCCTCACGCGCGTCTTCGCCGGAAAGGTTTGGCTCTTTGTCCTTGATCAGATTGTTGGCCTTCCCGTAGGCGTTAATCACACGGGTTAACGCAGTGCGGAAGCCAGAAAGATGCGTGCCGCCCTCGATATTGTGGATCGAATTCGCGTAAGCGTAGATTTGGTCGTTGTAACTGTCGTTATATTGAAAAGCGACATCCACCACAATGTTAGCATCAAGATCGGGGTTGGGTGTAGGCGCTTCTCCATGAAAGCTGATTGGGTCAGGATGGAGGACGTTCTTGTTCTCATTGAGGAAGGTGACGTATTCCGATATACCGTTTTTGAAGATGAAGGACTCGGTTTTGTTGATGCGTTCATCGACGAAGGTGATATTGATACCAGGGTTGAGAAAGGCGAGCTCTCGTAGGCGTTTGCCGAGTAGCTCGAACTTAAAATCTCGAGTCGTGAGGAAAATCTGCGGGTCAGGCGAGAAGGCGATACGTGTGCCTGTGCGCTTAGTATTGCCGATGATTTTCATCTTTGATGTAGTTTTGCCACGCGAGAATTCCATCTTGTGAACCTTGCCGTCACGCCGGACTTCAACCTCAAACCAGTCTGAGACCGCATTGACGCACTTTGCACCAACGCCGTGGAGACCGCCTGAGACTTGGTAGGCGCCCTTGCCGAATTTACCACCAGCGTGGAGATTGGTCATGACTAGCTCTAATGAGGGGATTTTGTATTTTGGGTGTATGTCAACAGGGATGCCCCGACCGTCGTCCTCCACAGAGCAAGAGCCATTATTGTGAATACTGACGGTGATTTCCGAGCAATGACCTGCGAGGGCTTCGTCGATCGAGTTGTCCACAATTTCGAATACACAGTGGTGAAGACCGCGCTCGTTGGTGTCGCCGATATACATGTCAGGGCGCTTGCGCACACCTTCAAGACCTTCGAGTTTCTGGATTTTCGACGAATCGTAGACGTCGTTTTTGGCCACATCAGAGCTAGGTTTTGGATTTAAATTTTCGGGCATTGTTTCTTCAGGCATGATCCAAAATTTATAAGGGAATGGGTGGTCTCTGGCTACCAAAAAGTGCCACTTTTATTTATTTTTTAAACAACTGATTATGAATATTTTAAAATAAATTTATTCCCTTTTTTTGCTACTTGTTGGAATCCCCAAAAGCGGACTCACTTTTCAGTAAAAAACTGCGGGTAAATGGCTATTTTGCTTTTAAGTTTACTTCTATAGTCATGAGCCTAAGTTAATCACAGTGAAACTTTCTCATAAACTTGAATATGCCTGCCGCGTCTTGGCACAACTTGGTCTCACTTTCGGGCAGGGCAAACTTGCGCACATCGAGACGCTGGCTAGTGCAGAAGCGATACCCGCCAATTATTTGGTGCAAATTCTCAATGAATTGCGTGGAGCAGGATTGATTGTAAGCAAGCGGGGCAAGCAGGGTGGGTATGCCTTGGCACGTTCCCCACAGAAGATCGCGCTGATTGAAATAGTGGAAGCGGTAGACGGTGAGCTACTAGAGTGTAGTTTCGAGGATTCTGGCCATTCTGGTGCACGTGTTGCTTCAATTTGGAACGACGTGGGCGAATGCTTTGAAGGTAAGGTGCGTGCATACACCTTAGACGATTTCATTGTTAGAGATGCCGATGCAGAGATGTATTATATCTGAACTCTTTTAAACGAGACCATAGGGGCTTAGAATTGCTAAAAAAAGGTAATAATATAATTCTTTTGTTCCCTTTTTGACCAGTTTCGCATCTAGATCCTCACACTTTTGAGATCGCTCAAAAATCCCAAAAGATCGGCACAACAGCAACAGTGACTGCGAAGCAGATGAGATTCAGCGGAAGTCCGACTTTTGTGAAGTCGAAGAAGCGATAGCCACCGACGCCGTAGACATAAGTATTTGTTTGATATCCAATAGGAGTGGCAAAGCTGGCTGAGGCAGCAATGCAGCTAGCGACAACAAAAGGACGCGGATCAACACCTAAAGTCGCAGCAATTCCTAGTGCAATCGGCACCATCAAGGCGACGGCTGCATTATTGGATAGAAACTCAGTGAAAGTCGAAGTTATTAAATAGATCAAAGCGAGCATGATGACGTTTTGTAGATGCGCAGGCGCGAATTGACCGACTAAGCTAGTCATGCTCTCAGCAATCAATAGGCTGGCTCCTGTAGAGTCCATTGCCTGTCCTAGCGCGAGCATACCAAAGATGATGATTAAGATGCTCCATTCGACAGATGCGTAGGCATCTTTCGCCTTCATACAGCCTGATAGCAATATGATGGCGACGCCTAGGCAAACCGCGGATACAATCGGCACAAGATTGAGTGTGGCCAATGTCACGATGCCGATGGTCGTGCCAATGGCAATGGGCATCTTAACACGTAGGCTGCGAGCGGGCACGCGAGGGCGGTCTAGGATAATGATTTCGTCGCTGTTGGCCAATGAATCGATCGATGCGGTTGATCCCATCATCAGTAGCGTGTCTCCCGCCTGGAGACGCAAATTAGAAAGGCGTTCTCGTTGATTGGTGCCTTTACGGTGTACGGCCACCACCACCATGCGGAAGCGTTGACGAAAGTTAATCTCGCCAAGGGTTAGACCAGCAATTGACGCGTTTGGCGCCACCACACCTTCGACCAGCGCACCTTCGTCGGTGGCAATAGTTTCGAGACCTTCAGCGAGTTCTGTTTGGATAGTAATGCCCTTCATCGAATGGGCTTCGGCTACACCTGAGGGACGGCAAGCCAGAACCAGGCGGTCGCCATATTGTAGTTTATGGTCTTTTGGGTCGCCATGTACTGCGATACCGTGGCGGACAATCTCTAACAAGCGTATGCCATGTTTGAAGAGCTCGCCTTCCTGTGCTGTTTTTCCGTGAAGGTCGGAACCAGCACGAACGAAGGCCTCCGTGATAAATTCCTTTCGCTCTTCATCGCTGAGGATTGAAGTCAGTGTCTCACGGTGTGGCAGTAGTTTATTGCCGAAGAGCACAAGGTAGACCGAGCCGAAGATTAGGATTGGCAGGCCAACGGATGCTAACTCGAACATACCAATTGGAGCGTGCCCCGCATCCAATAAAATGCCACTAGCCAGCAGGTTAGTGCTCGTACCTAATAGGGTGCAGGTGCCGCCAAAAATGGAGGCGTAGGATAGTGGAATCAGAAGCTTGGAGGAAGCCACACCCATTTCTCTAGAGAGTGAGAGTATGACCGGCATGAGTACGATGACGACAGGCGTGTTGTTGACGAAGGCAGAAACACCCGCCACACCCAGAATCATGACAAACATGAAGCCTCGGTAGGGTAGTTTGACCAGTTTCCGTAGATAGCCAGTTATTAGGTCAATTGCGCCCGTTCGTTCAAGTGCAGCGCTAACGATGAACATACCCGCGATGGTCAGTGGGGCAGAGTTTCCAAAAACACCCAGTGTGGCTTCAAGCGTCGGTAATGCATCGCTGTCAGTGAGCATACTGATAAACAGCAAGATACCGAATACCGTAAGTGAAGTTAGGTCGGCAGAAATGCGTTCCCAAATAAAGCTAACTATCGCAAAGACGAGCAGTCCGAAAATGAATAGAATTTCCCAGGTCATTTAGCTGATTTTAAATTGGTGGCTGCTCTAAATTAAGGGGGCGACTGTATCGTCGACTTCCTCACTTTCTGACCAATTATAAAAGGAGATTGCCAGAATTGTAAGCGAAAAACCCATATTCACCACTTTCATAATGATTCCGCCAAGAATCTGGTCGTTGAGCGGATCCAAGTTGATAATGCGTGGCGCCCAAATATAAGTGGGATAGATTGCCTCGCCAGCAAAAGACAGGAAAGCGAATACGGGCAATTGTCCCACCATTAGAAGAAAGATTGCGAGCATACGAATCCCATACCCTGGGCGGGGCACAAGCCTTGAATTTGTTAAATAAGGCCAGAGCATGATGAACCCTAGCGAGAACATCGTCCAGTGTTCCAGTACATGGATGCGTTTATCTTGGAGTGCCACCTCGTAGAGAGCGGGCACGTGCCAGATAGTGTAAACGAAAGTAAAGAGCAAGCCACCGCAGGCAGGATGCGTAAGAACACTCATGACCTTTCGTAATCGTTTGGGTCCAAGTAACCAATCTATTAGCCATGCGGGTGTGCCGTAAATAAATAGAGTTGTAGAGGTATAAATGAGCAACATGTGTTGCAGCATGTGCGCGCTGAAGAGGAATTGTTCGCCCAGTTGGTCAAGCGGGGAGCCGACTGCGAGATAAGTGATTGCTAGCCCCGAATAAAACAAGATGCATTGGCGCAGTGGGAAATTTGCTCTCGTAGCGATTCGGTTTCGTAGTGGCCCAATGGCTAAAGCATACAACCAGCCCGCTCCTAGCAGGATGATAAGTAGAAGTGGTTCAGTATGCCAGTGCAGTTGCATCTTGCGATTGATGTATCCGAATTGGGTAGAGGCGACTATAAAACGTATAACGCCAACTAGCTGGTTTCCTCCACTTGTATCTCAGATAGGCAGGTAATCGGCCTGCACCCTTCGGACAAACACTTGAAAGCTAGAAATCAGAACTGGGTAATTGCGTCTACGTCCACCCATTCTCGAGATAACAAGAAGCCAAGTGCCACAAAGGTGCCTGTCGCTATGACCAATCCTGTCCCAAAAGCTAGGGTCAGAACCATCTTGTCGTAAATTAAGTGCATAAACCAAGCGACCACTGCGACAAATTTGAAGAGCGAGAGCGTTAGAAGCGAAGTGAAGATGAAGATCGGATGGAAAGGCATGTAGACCAGAACAAGTTCGACACCAGTGATAGCAGCAAGCACGAGCGCTAAATTGACGAAAGTGTGATACCTTTCGGTTTCAGCATCCTTGTGACTAACCGGAGTCACTGGTAGTGGAGTGTATTCAGTATCTGCCATGGTGAAAAAACTAGTGTAGCCCGGGAATGTATTCGATGAGATAGACTGCCGTGAAAATGATAATCCAGACGATGTCGACAAAGTGCCAGTACAAGCCAGCTACCTCGACATCGACAGCGCTCTCATGGGCATCCATTTTACCAGAGTAGGAATAGAAGTAGAGGCAAAGTAACCAGAAGACTCCAATCGCAACGTGGACACCATGCGTGCCAGTCATCATATAGAAAGTTGATCCAAATGTGTTGGTTGAAAGGGTAAGACCCTCGTTCGTGAAGTGGGCAAACTCATAAACTTGGCAGGCTAAGAAAATAAGTCCGAAGAAAATGACGCCGATCGTGTTGCGACGGAAGCTCTTTAATTCTCCTTTATGCATCGCTGATACTGCGAGTGCCATTAGGAACGAACTCATTAACAGAATGAAGGTAGAGAACGAAGTCAGTTCTAGGTCGAAGACCAGTAAAGGATCGTAGGACTCAGGGTAGAGTTTGCGGTAAATTAAGTGCGTCGAGATGAGCGTACCAAAAAACATGCAGTCCGATCCGAGGAATAGCCACATGAGTAACTTTTTGTTGTTGATGACAAGACTGCCGTGGCTGTCCTCCTCGTTTTCTGTAGCTGACATTATTTGGAAGCTAAAATTGCAGGGAAACTAGGAATCAAAATATGAAAAAAGTATAGGTCGAGCCTAAGCAGCGTCGGCTTCGGGATGCATGTGGTAGCCTCCAGGGCCTTCGATTGCCCAAAGCGCGATGCCAAAGCCGATGACCAAAAGGCCAAAAATGGCAACATAGCCCATGTAAGGGATGCCTGCTTGCATCAGCGACATACCAAGACCAACTGGAATAAAACCGAGCGCAGCAATGAAGGGCATCCAAGATTGGCTTGGCATGTGGATGCCATGCCCGTGATCATCCATATAAGTGACTTTGCGGTTTTCAGGACCATATTTATCTTCCCAAAGGGCGTCACGAGCAGGAATGATCGGAGTCTTTGCAAAATTATAAACTTTAGGTGGTGAAGACGTTGCCCATTCAAGTGTGCGAGCATCCCATGGGTCATTGCCCGCAGGTTCCCCCTTCCGGAAACAACGGATGATATCGACAACGAGTAAAAATATGCCGAAGGCTAAGATGTAAGCACCAATTGTGCAGACTAGATTGTAAGTTTCCCAACCAAAACCTTCCAGGTAGGTGTGCGTGCGTCTTGGCATACCGAGCAAGCCAAGGAAGTGCATGGGAAAAAAGGTAACGTTTAGACCGACTGTGGAAAAAATCGCCACCCATGTGCTTAGATTACCCTTCCACATCTTACCGATCATTTTGGGTAACCAAAAATAGATACCAGCAACGACGGCTAGGAAGATGCCCCCAATCGCGACATAGTGGAAGTGAGCAATCACGAAGTAACTATCCTGTTGTTGTGCATCAGCGGGTGCCGATGAGTGCATGATACCAGAAAATCCACCCATCATAAACATCCAAACAAAACCAAGCGAAAAGATCATCGGTGCGCTGAAACGAACACGCCCGCCCCAAAGAGTACCGACCCAGTTAAAAATCTTAACTCCCGTGGGGACCGCGATCGCCATGGTTAGAAGGGAGAAGGCTGCTGTGGCAACCTTTCCTAGGCCCGTAGTGAACATATGGTGGGACCAAACTGCAAATCCTAGGAAACCAATGACAGCACCAGAGAAGACAACGATGGAATAACCAAAGAGTGGCTTCTTGGAAAATACTGGCAATATCTCGGAGATGATACCCATCGCAGGGAGCACGAGGATGTAGACCTCAGGGTGACCAAAGATCCAAAACAGGTGTTGCCAAAGAATCGGCTGACCGCCACCAGCGACCACGAAAAAGTTGGTGCCAAAGCAACGATCGAACATTAATTGACCCAGCGCAATGGTGATAGCTGGAAAAGCGAATACGATCAGAAGGGATACGACTAGTGTCATCCAAGTGAATACAGGCATACGCATCATTTTCATGCCCGGAGCGCGCATATTTACGATAGTGACAACGAAATTCATTGCAGCAGAAAGAGAAGCGATACCGAGTATCTGCAAGCCCATGATCCAGAAGTCTGTGCCCGCACCTGTAAAGTTAGTACCGGTTAAAGGCGCATAGCCAAACCAACCCATGGCAGGGGCAAGGTCGGTCATGCCAGCAGTGGGACCGCTGGCTTCGAAAAGGCCCATGACTTGCAAAGCTTGTAGGACCCAACCGAAATTGATCACAATTGCACCCGCCACAAAAGCCCAAAGACTAAAGCTATTTATGCGGGGAAAGGCCACGTCACGCGCGCCGATTTGCAGCGGTACTAGAAAGTTAAAAAAGGCAGCATTGAGTGGCATGATCGCGAGGAAAATCATCGTCGTGCCGTGCATTGTAAAAAGCTGATTGTAGCGCTGAGCCGAAATCAGGTCATTTTCTGGGATAGCTAGCTGCGTGCGGATGATAAGGGCTTCGACACCACCCACTAATAGAAAGAAGAGGGCGATGGCACCATACATGATGCCAATCTTTTTGTGATCGACCGTCGTCAACCAATCCATGATCACGCTCCTGCTGTGATCAGGGCGCATGAATCCAAGCTGGCTGCGCTCTGGCTCGAGCACATGCTTCTCAGGTGCTAGGGTAGTGCTAGGGGTGAGTATTTCGGTTTCTGTATGACTCATGCTAAAGGCTTATTTGAGAGATTGTAGATAAAGTGAAAGTTTGTGAATCTCATCCTCAGTCAATAAGGCAAGTTCGCCGTTTTCATCGATTAGTTCGCCGATGCCTCCACCGCCAGCTTTCCACATACGGTTACCTGGCTTGACGACGTCTGTTTCATGGATCCACTTGTAAAAGTTGTCGTATTGTTTTTCAAGATCAATACTACCATCTTCTTCGCTGCGGTGGTTAAGCCAGCCTGCCGCAATTGACATTCGAGAGCCCACATTAGTTAGGTTGGGACCTGCGACACCGAGTGCACGTGGATTGCCTTTGACAACATGACAGGTGGCACACTTACCACGACCCATGAAAAGTTTAAGTCCTTCGTTTAGGTCACCCGTCAAAGAATCGGGCTTGTCAGCATAAGCGGTATACCAATCGTCCCATGACCTGCCATCAGGCGTGCCATGACCTGTGCGCTCGTCGATCACCCATTCAGCGAATTCCTCATTGTCCACCACGGTTGCACGAAAGAGCATGCGAGCGTGGGAATCTCCGCAATATTCAGCGCATTGACCATAATAGTAGTTATGAATTTCTTCTTCTAGGTAAGTTGCATATTCTGCGCGTAGTAAAGGACTTTCATCCTCAGGGCCTGCAGCACCTTGTTTTTCTTTCCACCTGAGGTAATTGTCACCCGCCTGTATCCACATTGAATTAGTGCGACCAGGGATCAAGTCGACTTTACCCGCGATACGGGGTAGCCAGAAAGAATGAATGACATCAGACGAACGAAGTTCCAAGTGGACGACCTTGCCTGCAGGAATGACCATTTCATTGGCGGTCGTGATACCTAGTTGCGGGTATTCAAAAGCCCACCACCATTGGTAACCAATTACTTTAACGATAAGTGGGTTTTCGGATTCTTCTTCGGCTAATTCTTCGCCCTTATACCATGCACCCATCAAGCTCTCAGGGTCTTCCGGTGTATCGTGTGTATACCAGATGCCTTTAAGCGTAGGCACGGCAATGATCACCAGTAACAAAATCGATACTCCGATCAGACCAATCTCAACTAGCGGGTTACCATGGCCTTGCGAGGGCATTGGGCGATCATCATTAGGACGCTCTCGAAATTTGATAATAGCAAAGGCGAAGGCTCCGCCTACTGCGATAAAGATGCCAAGAGTCACCCATACGGTAAGCATGAATAAATCGTATTGCGTCTCTGCGACTGGCCCCTTCGTGACGAAAGTTGACATCCGGGTATCCAGATTGCATCCGCCCAGTAAGAGAATGCCTGTGAGCGCGCTTAAATGTTGTATGCAGCGGGTGAGTCCGCTTGAAATTTGCTTCACGGGATACAGTGAGTTCGTTGATTGATGGGTTGTTAACTTAGCCAAGAAGTTAAATATATGACATGAAGTAAGTTTCGACAAGGCGGGTGACAAGAATATCTTCAATGTTATTAAAGCATCAGTTTTGCTAATGCTAGTATTAGCAAATTCGATAGGTATCTCAATTGACCTAATTCATTGTTCTGAAACTCGACGACCTCTACTTTTCAGCTATGATTGAATTATGAAAAGTTTCTATTTTGCCCTTGTGCTACCACTTTTATTCACAGCTTGCGGCGATTCTGCAAGTGATCGTAGTCAACACGACCATGATCACAAGCACCTGCTAGCTGAGGCTAGCAAAGCGCTGCCCAGCAATCCCGTTTCTGTCATCGACGGCGTTACGGTTCTTGAGATGACGGGGAATGACCGCATGAAGTTTAATTTAGAGGCATTCTCGGTGCCAGCTGGTAGCCTCGTGAAGTTGAACCTCCGCAATGTCGGCAAAATGCCCAAAGCCGCAATGGGGCACAATGTTGTTTTTCTTAAAGCGGGCGTCGATTCCGGTGCATTTGCAACCGCTGCTGCAGCTGCTCGCGATAGTGAGTATATACCCGCCCAACTAGTAGACCAGATCCTCGCCTATACTAAACTTCTTGGTCCTGGCGAGAACGACACAATCGAATTCACAGCACCCGCTTTATCTGGTGATTATGAATTTCTCTGCTCATTCCCCGCCCATCTATTTGCTGGGATGCGGGGCGTGATGACGGTGGAATAAACCTACAAAAGCTGTAACAAGCCCCATCATCCATCTACATTACCACCAAACGTAGAGGAACAAATAAATCAGTACACCAGTGACTGAAACGTAATACCAGATTGGAAAGGTCCAACGAGCCCAGGATTTGTGTCTATCGCGCTTGCCGCGGATTGCTAGGCTAAGTGTCGTCAGCACTAGCGGTACGATTAAAATGGCTAGTATAATATGGGTGACGAGCATGGTGTAATAAATACTGCGCCAGGTACCTTCGCCGCCGAAAGGAGTATGCACTCCCTGCACTAGCCATTTATGTAAAACATAGAAAAATAAGAAGATGACTGAGACAGCAAAGGCCGAAACCATGCAAGCGCGGTGCGATTTCTCACGACCATTCTTGATAAACATAAAGCCCGCAGTAAGCAGAATTGTGGCCGTGCCGTTGAGGCACGCGTTTAATGTGGGTAGTGATTCAGTAAAAGTCATAGTAAAATACTGCGATTCTTATAAGCATAGATACTCGGATGTCTGACTAATCCTCTTAGAGATTTTTTGTATTTCTCTGTACTGTAAGTATGTGCCGAATTTGTGCTTTGCTTGATGACGCCTAAGTTACTGATAAGGATTACCAGTATATCTATTTTTAGTATGAACGTAACAGTAATCGTTAAATTATTTTCACCCTGAAGTTAAGATTCAGTTCTTAGATCAGCCAAAGGTCTAGCACTAGAGGAATAAGTAGGGCTGGTAAATAGAAAATTGAAGTAGTAAATAGACGTCGCGCGGAGGCATCTCTGTCCTCTGCAATTAGGAAAAGCCATGCTGGACGCAGTATGTAACAGCCTGTGATAAAGGCAACTGCGCCGAAACCCAAGCTAGCATAACCGAGTATTGTGGGTAGAAGTGTACTGATAACAAGTGCAATCGCGAACACGAAGGATTGGAGTGCGACGGCAGCGCCGTTTTCGTCGGCGTTTGAGAGCATAATGAAGCCACCAATTTGATAGTCTTTACGGTAGGTCCATGCGATGGCAAAGAAGTGGGGCATCTGCCAAAGAAATAGAACAGCAAAGAGTATCCATCCGAGGGTGGAGATACGGCCTTCAGCTGCTGCCCAGCCGATCAGTGGAGGCAGAGCGCCTGGAATCGCACCGATCAGCGTATTCCAAGTGGTAAACTTTTTTAGCGGTGTATAGAGTAATACATACGAAGCCACAGTTATAGCAGTCAGTAGTCCTGAAAGTGGGTTCGCACCTGCGTAGAGTAAGTAAGACCCGAAAATGCTCAGCCCAAGTCCAAACATCAAAGCATTATAGGGTATAATCTGTCCTGAGGGGATGGGGCGGTCTTTGGTGCGGTCCATTTTGGCGTCGGCTTCGCGCTCTAACCACTGGTTGAGGACGGCGGCACCACCAGCGGCGAGAGAGGTGCCAATGATCAAGCTCGATAGAACAATTAAGTCGCGGCTAGGGTCTGCGGCTAAATATCCTATAATTGCAGTCAGGACTGACATGAAACTCAAGCGCGGCTTAGTTAACTCGTAATAGCCATTGACGCGTTCACGCAGTGAAAGGGCAGCCTCGGATGAGTTAGCCGTGACTGCGTCATGCTGTGATTTAGGTAAGCTCAATTTGAAAATGTTCTATTTGGCTGTCGTTGTATGGCAGGCTTGTCCGGAATGGTGTGCTAAAAAAGTTAGCCCCCACGTGCTGGCAAGTAGAAAAGCACCCAATAAGTGGTGTGCGGTCGCTGCATAGGGATTTTTCACTGTCCAAATGGTAAGCGCACCAAGAGAAATTTGTAGCCCAAGAATCACTGCGAGAAATAGGGCGCCGTAGCCGAGCGCTCGCTTAGCGGTAGGAGAGCCCCAGAGCTTACAAAGGAAAACAAGTAGGATTACGGTGACTAGGATCGCACCGATTCGGTGCGCAAAGTGGACGCTGACATCAAAGTTCCAGTAAGTTGGAAGCCAGGTAGTGGCGGTCGACATGGGGAACTTAACCAGCGCAAGTCCAGCGTCTGCATGTCGCATGATGGCACCTACGAGGATTTGCAGAAAGATGGCAACTGTAGCGATGATCCCCCAGCGTTTGACGCCTACAGGTTGTTGGACATTGAGACCCGCACTGGCTTCGATCCAGCGCCTTGTACTCGCCAGTGTGAGTGTCACTAAAATGCCAAGTACGACCATAGCTCCGCAGGCGTGTACTACGGCAAAACCCTGCGCGAGCAGATTGTGATCACTCATTATGTTGAGTTGATCGAAGCGCACGCGCGCTCCGCCAAGCAGGCCCTGAAGTATAACGACCCACAGGAGAACTCGCGCGAGTGTGCGCACCCAATTGCGTGATTCGCGTAGATATGTCCATAGGAAAAGTCCAATAGAGAGGAGGCCAATTTTCATGCCAAGTAGGCGGTGACTGTGCTCAGCCATTTTATCAGACTCAGTCAGCCAACCCGCAGGATTGACTGAACCATTGGAGAGGGGCCAATCGAGAAATGCCATGCCTGCTTTAATGCTAGTAGTCATACCACCTGCGTAGAGAAGTAGGGTGATCCAGCCTAGTGCAAATAGGCAAAATAGGAAGAATAAAGGCTTGTAGCCGTCAGTGCGATTTCGTGTGAACGCGGACATTAAAGATCACCATGCTAGCAGTTTGTGCTTTTTCAAGTTCGGACAGAAATGAAATGTTAGTTAAGGCATTTTTTACTGAACATTGGCCAATTTGTAGGCAGGACGTTAGTATAAATGGGATAATAATTTGCCAAGGAAAGACTTTGATCGGGTATGTGGATAAGCTTTTAGTATTATTTGGCATGAACTTAAGCTACAGGAACTAATCTAATCAAAATAGTGCTGAGTTAAATGATTCTTAATTTTTCACTAAGCATACTATATCATTTATTTGCACCATTTTCGAAGACGTGTGTTTTAAATTTGGTCATTACTTTAAAAGCAAAAATAAGCCCCTTAGAGCTAATCTAAGGGGCTTTTAAATGGGTGCAGGGACAGGATTTGAACCTGTGACCTTCAGGTTATGAGCCTGACGAGCTACCGGGCTGCTCCACCCTGCAATAAATTTGATTTATACCCGGTTTCAAACAGGAGCAAATGCTTGAAGAGTGCGGGATAAAATGCGGGAGTGAGTCGAGTGTAAAGGGTTTTCTTTGGTATTTTTCGCAGTCAGATCAATTCCGGTTTGCTTTGGTGAGCGTGGAGTTTTATCAAGTTCGGTTTATGGCAGAAAGAAAAAAAATAAGTACCTATCAGAAAGCATTGGCGATCAATTTAGATCTTCAGCGCTACGGCGTTTTTGCCGAGATTGGAGCAGGGCAAGAAACGGCCAATTGGTTCTTCAGAGTTTCAGGTAGTGCAGGTACGGTAGCCAAGACCATTTCAGCTTATGACATGACAATGAGTGACGCGCTCTACGGTAAAGTCTCCCGCTACGTTTCGCAGTCGAGACTTCACTCAATGCTTACCTATGAGTATGACCTACTCGAAAAGCGACTGGGACCAGAGAGAGGGAAGGGCACTGCCTTTTTCTCATTTTGTAACACAGTTCGAGCGCGTGGCTATCAAGATTCTGGGGAATGCCATGGTTGGTTAGGAGTGCGTTTTCAGCTTAAACCTGAAACGGAGCCTTGTGAGATAGTGATTCATGTACGCTTGCTTGATGAGACCAACTCTGACCAAATGGATGCCTTGGGAAAGGTTGGTGTAAACCTGATCCATGCGGCTTTCAACCACAGGGACAGTTTGCACGAATTCGTTGATTCATTGGCTGATGGGGTCTCTAAAGAGAGCGTTGAGGTCGATATGCTACGCTTCTCAGGAAAGGGTTTCCGCTATGTGGATAATAGGCTGTGCGCCTTACAACTCGTTCAAAGTGGACTAACCGACGCAGCTATGTTCAATGAGAAGGGAGAAATAGTGCAAGCAACCGATGCACTCTACAAGCGCCCGATTTTATTGCTTCGGGGCAGTTTTAGTCCTGTGCTCAAACTACACTTGGATATGATCAGACAGGCTCGCAAAGTCTTCTCCGATGTGCTGAGCAATGAAGAAAAGTCGCGCGCTTTGGAGGTTTGTGAAATCAGTATGAATAACTTGTTGCGTGATGGCGGAGACGTCGACCACGAGGATTTCATTGACCGTGCCGATGCGCTCCAAGCTCTCGGCAAGACAGTCTTAATTAGTCGCAGCGCTGAGTTTCACCGAATCGCGACTTATCTTAGCCGATACACTGCCGAACCGATTGCGATTATTTTGAGTATTGGCCTTCTCAACGAACTCTTTAAAGCAAAATGGGCGGCTAACTTAGCAGGTGGTGTGCTCGAGTCGTTTGGCCGTCTCTTTAAAAACCGCGTACAACTTTTCGTCTACCCGTGGCATAATACTAGCAGTATGGAGCTAGTGACAGCCGAGAATTTCAAAGCACCAAAGAATTGGCAGTATTTTTACCGTCACCTGATGCAGAATGATCGTATCTTGCCTATCGGCGTGGGCGACCCTAGCTTGTTGGCAAATACTGGACGTAAGATTCTAAAAAAGATTCAATCGAAGGATAGCAGTTGGCGCGCATGGGTGCCAGATGAGGCACATGCCATGGTTGAACGTAAATTAAAACGATGACTTTTTAGAAATTGTAGCAGGGAGTAAGGAGTAGGGATAAACTAACACAAAGAAGACTGATTTGGAGAAATACAGAGAATCTGAATTTACGAAAATTGGGATTTTCATTCATGGCTATTTTATGGCAACAAACGATTGACGGCAATCACTACGAGGTCCGCACTGCGGGCGCGTCAGTTCGTTTGTATCGTAATGGTGTCAACCATTCGCAATGGAATCCGAAGCGACCGCTTTCTGGATCCATATGGGACTTGATCATGCTGCCAACCTTGCACCGCCCTTTCAAAAGTTTGGAGGATGTTCTTATCCTTGGCTTCGGAGCTGGATCGGTGGGGCGACAAATTTCCGAACTTGTTATGCCAAAGCGTATCGTCGGCGTTGAGATGGATCCGATCCATCTTTCGATAGCAGATGGCTTTTTTCAATGCTCGACCGGCTTTGATCTTATCGCTGGCGATGCTGTCGACTGGGTAAATGAGAGCGCCGAGAAAGCAAGTTATGATGTCATCATTGATGATCTATATTCTGAAGAAGATGGTATTCCTGTACGTTGCGTGCCAATGAATGCTGAGTGGTGTAAAGCGCTCGCAAGATTGCTAAAGCCTGGTGGCATCTTGGTTTTTAACATGATTGAGCCAAGGAAGATAAAGCATTTGCCGATTTTTAAATTTTCAAAGCTTAAAAAACGTTTTACTGAAACGGTTATGTATCGAATCGATGGATACGAAAATCGAGTTATTGCATTTAGCGAAATGCCATTTGATTGTAAGTGCTTAGATAGACAATTAAAGTTCATTAAAAAGAAGTATCCGAGTTGCCGCAGGGTCGAGAAGCGCTACGTGAGAAGTAGGAACTTCAAACCCTAGATAGTTGTGTATGTGGTCACGCTCATGCACGTTCCTCCATTATCTTCCGTAGAGCGATAGATACTCTTGTAGGTAGGCCGAGCTATCGCTTTGAAGTTGGTCGAGTTGGTGTGCTTGGTAGCGCCACTGCCAGTTGCCGAAAGCTGCACCAGGTGTATTGAGGCGGGCTTCGCTGCCTAGACTCATTAGGTCCTGTAAGGGGAATATGGCGAGTAGGGCGCTGGACTTAATAGCAGCGCGAATCAAATCCCACGCGATCGCATCACCACTAACACCCAGGTAGCGACGGACATGGTCCTGCGTCGTTCCATCTAGGGCTTGATACCAGCCAACCGAGGTATCGTTGTCGTGTGTGCCAGAGTAGGCAACGCAATTAGCTTCGAAATTATGCGGCAAGTAAGCATTGTCGGCCTCGCTTCCGAAAGCAAATTGCATTACAGCCATGCCAGGCAGACCAGTGATTGTGCGGAGCTTGTTAACCTCTTCAGTGATCTCGCCGAGATCTTCGGCCACGAGTTTGGCTCTAGGGCAGGCTTTACGAAGTGCTTTAAATAGCTCAAGTCCAGGGCAGGCTACCCACCTTCCATTACGAGCAGTTGTCTCTGTCGCTGGCACAGACCAGTAAGACTCGAAGCCGCGGAAGTGATCGAGACGGACGATGTCGTAAAATTCTAAATTAGATCTAATCCGTTGAATCCACCATGCGAATCCCGTCTGTTCATGCACAGCCCAATCATAAAGCGGGTTGCCCCACAGTTGACCATCTACTGCAAAGTAGTCGGGCGGCACGCCGGCCACCGCCTTCGGTTGGCCGTTTTTCTTGATCTGAAAGAGTTCTGAGTTTGCCCATACGTCGGAGCTGTCGAGTGCGACAAAGATAGGTGCGTCTCCCATAATTTCAACACCTCGGCTGCCCGCGTAGGCGCGGAGTTTGGCCAGTTGCGCGTAAAAGATGTATTGGAAAAAGACATGTGCGTCGGCGGTGTTTTTCACGCCACTGGATAGCTCTTCAGATTTAGCTATGTGTGCATCACGATACTCAGAAGGCCATTCTAACCAGCATTCACCGCCGAAACTCTCTTTGAGACTAATAAATAGGACATAGTCTTCTAACCAATGTCCTTGATTTTTTCGAAACTTAGCGACGGTGCCATAATCGAGAAGTTGTTTCTTTTTTGAAGATTTGAAGCGATCGTAAGCCAAACGAAGAATTGGCCAAATCTCATAGTAGAGGGCTCCATAATCAACATGGTCACGAGGTAGGTCTTTGAGGCTAACACATTCCTCCTCGGTGATTAAGCCTTCTTTTAGGAGTGGCTGTAAATCGATGAAATAAGGATTCCCTGCAAAGGCTGAAAAACACTGATAGGGAGAATCGCCATATCCAGTTGGACCTAAAGGACAAATCTGCCATATGGACACGCCAGAAGCATTGAGGAAATCTATGTAGCGGTATGCTCCTGCACCAAGATTTCCTACACCTGTATCGGATGGAAGTGAGCTTACGTGTAGCATGACGCCTGCTGCACGATTATTTAACCAATTATAGAGTGGAACTTGACCCATGTCATAGACTTCTAAGCATACTCAGAAGGGAAGCAGTATCTCGTTTACGAAGTATAAATTAGACATAATATATATTGTGCGAATATTATGGTTTGCCCGTCGCTCATTGTGAGATTCCAGATCGTATGACTATCACTCTGCCAATCCCCAACGTTTTGTGAATGGATAATAGATGAAAATCGCCTTACCAATGACAGACTTTTCAGGCACGAACCCCCAGTAACGACTATCTAGACTATTTGCAGAATTATCACCTAGGGCGACGAATGTGCCAGCTGGTAGATCTGCGGTGACACCTGGCGCGGTTAATAATTGTGGCGGATTACTGGGATCGTTCTGTGTCGGATAGACGTAGCCTTTATATTCACCTTCTTTTCGTTCATTCCTACCAAAAGCCTCAGCTTCGGATCTGGGTTCTCCATTAGCAAGTAAAGCGCCGTTTTTGATCTCTAGCTTTTCGCCACCGACACCGCCTATCCGTTTAATGTAATACTTATCGACGATGTTTCCAGCACCGCCTTCGATTCCAGGTATTTCACCAGTGCGGAATACGAATGGATCGCCCGCCTCTGGCCGCTTAAAATGATAACTAATACGATCTACGAACAGAGCATCGCCCAGTGTAATATCGAAGCGCAGGACCGCATCGCCGACAGACACTTGATGGTCAAAATCAAGTGCATATCCTGTGCCGCCGGCGACTCTAATCAATCGGGGGTCTGCATCTTGAAAGCTTTCAAACAATGCGTTTTGCATGTCAAAATCCGCAGGCACATGAATCGTGTGTGGCACACCACCGACTAATAGAGTGTATTCTGCTAAAACTGTGGGAAAAACGAACCATTTCTTGCCTTTAACTTGCCTAACATAGAGTCGGGTTCCATTAGCAGTTTGCTCCATAGGTAATTGCACTGTACCGTCACTTTTTGCGATTAAAGACTTATGTCTTGCTCCCAGAGTTAGGAAGCGGATTGTGCGCATGACTACGGACGGCGCATCGTTTTTGTCCTCATAGACGACAGTTTTCATGCCGCTGTAAGTAGGAAACATGGAGTTAGTGGGGATAATAAATGGCTGGAAAAAGAATGTGCGAACCCCTATCACGATAATCGCCGCTACCAGCGCGACCTCGAAATTATCATTCCAAAAGGTCTTTGGGTAAATTTTGCCGCCTATCCTGCACAATAAGGCATCTAGCCGATCTATGGCCGCCACTAGTGCTGCCTCTTTAGTCGTTTTATCGCGGATTAGCCCGTCGACTTCACCAACAGCCTTGTCCAGTTCGGCCAAGCGCCCTTCCGAGGTTAAATCCCTTCGGTAATGATAAACCTTCTGTGCGGACTGTAGAAGTTCTCTAGCTACTTTTTTCTGTTTTGAAACACTCACAACTAACACAGATACAATGCCATGCTCGTGATGCTAGCTAAATCTCTATTTTGAGCCGTCTATTTCTTTTATGATATCCTCAACTGAGGTAGACCTTTAGGTCTTCGATAATGGCCTATAAAGGCACACGATACTTAGCTAGTCCATGCGAGGCGCGCTTAGGGTCGGTTCTTTTTGGCATGCAATGGAGTTCGCCGCAATTGTCCCACTAACAGCAATCGATGGCATGACTAGAGCGCGCTTGCCGAGAATGGATCCTGGATTAAGCACGGCATTACAGCCGACTTCGGCTTGATCCCCGACCATGGCGCCGAGTTTTCTAAGTTTTGTAGTATGTTTTGTGCCGTTCTCTAAAGCTACAGTTACATCAGCTTGATCAAGGCGCAGGTTTGAGCAGATAACGCCTGCTCCGAGGTGGGTGCCGTTGCCCAGAATGCTGTCACCCACATAACTAAAATGCGGCACTTGAACGCCGTCTAGTAGTAAGCTGTTCTTAAATTCGCAAGAGTTCCCTAACACGCATTCTTGTCCTGCGATCAAATTACCACGAATGAAAATTCCAGGGCGTAACTCACAGCCTTCGCCAATGTAGGTAGGCCCTTGTATCAAGCCAAATGGCGGTAATTTAACTGTCGGATGAATATAAACATCGCCTTCTATGTGAAGTCCGCAGGGTTTCTCCGTTTGATACCCTTTATAAACATATTCTCCTAAAGCCTCTTTAATTAGCGGCAGCCATTCCCATGGTGCTAGTTCTGGACGGAAAATCGCGCCAAAGGGCAAAGACTCAGGAAATTCAAATAATTCGGATGCTCTAAGCATACTCAGATACAAACGAATAATACCAAACTAGCGAACCAAAAATGGAATGTCTTGAGCAAGAGACGTGACTTATCACGACTTGGAAAACGTTCCATTGGTCTAAAGTTTATCTTTAAAAAAGTAGAACCTACTATACCTGTAACAATAGTTGAGCTATGCAAAAACATCTAAAGAAGCATTCCTTTACTTTATGGCTTCTATTCGGGGTCATTCTTGCGATGCTGTTTCCCTCATATGGTAGCAAGGGGGGGCTTTTATGTCCAGGACTGACTACAAACATTGGTGTTTGGCTAATTTTCTTTCTACAAGGAATCGCTCTACCAACTAGTGAATTAGCGAAAGGCTATAATCCCAAGCGTTTACACGCCTTCGTTTTGTTTTGGAACTATATAATTTTTCCGATTATAGTTGGGGCTCTGATTCTACCTATATCACATTTTATAAATGAAGAATTAAAAATTGGATTCTGGATGCTTGCAATTTTGCCTACAACGGTGTCATCAGCTGTTGTTTTTTCAACTGTCTCAAAAGGGAATACGCCTAATGCAATTTTTTCGACGGTTTTTTCTAATTTGCTGTCAGTTATCCTTGTACCCACGGTTGCTATAACATATTTATCTATTGAATCTAAAGTGAGCATTCCGCTAAGTCCGTTATTTTCAAAACTCTTTATTCTGATTATTGCGCCACTACTATTCGGTCAACTTATTAGACAAAAGCTCCCTGAGGTTTCTGCTTTTATGGCAAATAGAACCAAGGGCTTTGGGAATTGGATAATTGTTTTTATTGTGCATTGCGCTTTTGCTCAGAGCGTTAGTTCAGGTTTTTTAATTCAACTAGGTTTCATCACTATCTTTAAAGTTATATTGTTAACCGTCTTTATTTTAATTTTGGTTAGCTTTTTAGTTTGGTGGTCTTCGTTTTTTTTAAATGTATCAAAGGAAGAACGTATATCTGCATTTTTCTGCTCGAGCCAAAAATCCATAGCAACGGGGCTACCCTTAACTACATCTATATTAGCATTTGCGCCTAGTATAATAGATACTGCTTCTATTATAATTCCTTTGATGTGCTACCATCCCGCCCAACTAATCTTAGCGGGTATTTTATCCGGCAGGTGGGGTTCTAAATGATTAGGGTATATTTGAAATCCTAGATTCCATGATAAGGAAGCTATTAGTGGTCGATTATATGACTAGCCTAATTAATTGATAGCAATATCGAATCCATTTTGAGCAATTTTTTCCAATTCATTTTCAGTAAAATGTAGGTCTGTTGCTAGAGCATAGTATTCCTCACTTAATGAGTTACCAAACATAAAAGGATCATCAGAATTTATGGTGCAACGAACTCCAGCATCAAATAATTCTCTAATCGGGTGTTCCGACATTTTTGTTATTCCTTCAACTTGTAACTTAACATTACTAATTTGGCAAACATCCAGCGTAACATCCAAATCTTTTATAAGTGCGACGACCTCTGGATCTTCTATACATCGTACACCGTGTTGAATACGTCTGACACCGAGTTCCTCTATGCAACGTCTAACGAAGGAAGCTGGCATAAATTCTCCAGCGTGAGCTTTTAGGAATTTTCCCGCATCTGCAGCGGATTTCCAAACCTTAGCGGTCCATGGTTCTAATGGCCAATATTCCGGACCATGTAAATCCATACCCGTTAGCTTTTCCCAGTAGATGCAATCATCAATAATCTTTTTTCCTAATCCGACATAGTCATTGTGACACATGCCCATAAATACTCGCACCTCCATGCCTTCTGGAGCCGCGCTTAATACAGCATCGACTATTTCCTCTCCATTAATATCTCCACCAATTAAGGTAACTACATGGAAACTAGTCTCTACGTATTTTACATTTTGATCTGCGCATTTTTGTAAAACAATCTTTGCGTATTTGTGATAAACCTCAGCTGATACAAAAGCGGAAGCACAAAAGTGATCGTACATTTCCATGAATTGATCAAAACTGTCGTAGCAGAAATCATCAGACCACATTGGAGGGTCGTAATCAAACTGGCCAGGATTCGCATCACGTATTAATTCAATGGGACAAGAACCTTCTAGATGCAGGTGAGTCTCTGTCTTCGGCAGGCTCTGCACGAAATCTTTAAGTTTTTGTTCAGGTTTATACATGTTAATTGCTTTTGATTATTAAATGAATAAAGGAACTCTTTAATTAGATTCGTAATTTTGTCTTCTGTTTTTGTGCTAAGCTTCATAAGCTAAAATTCTTTGCTGAGCAAATACACAAAAAGCCATGCATTGTATTTTGTTGGTTTTCAGGATCTATAAACCTCGGAAATGTCTTAATAATAACTTCTGGATCTGAGTCACTTAAGAATGAATGCACAGAACAAAATAATGAGCCACGATGTAGACAGTGTAATAAAAAAAGTATCCATAAGCCATTGTTTGCTAGCATCAGACAGCTCAATGTTGTTCGGAGCAGTGCCATGCTAACTGCTCTAATTTATCCAGATTTCGTTGTGGATTTAAACTTAAAGACGCTTAACTTGCGTCCCTTTGTTCTTGAAATATATAAACTGTGCACGACGTTAAAGAAAGGCCTACTGTAGTCGAGCGCGCCATGCTGATCGGCGTGACGCTCCCTGACGATACCGCAAGTAATACCCGCAGCTTACTGGATGAGCTTCGCGAGTTAGTCAACACTCTCGGCTTCGGTATCCAACACGAGCGCATGGTCTCCATACGCAAACCGCAATCCAAACTACTCGTGGGATCAGGCAAAGCCCAAGAGCTTGCCGATGAAGCGAAAGCGCACGGCTGTGACGTGATTATTTTCGATAACCAGTTGACGCCCGCACAGCAGCGAAACTGGGAGGAACTCGCCGAGGAAAAAATTCTCGTGATCGATCGCCAAGAAGTGATACTTGATATTTTCGGCGACCGCGCTCAGACCAAGGAAGCCGTACTACAAGTTGAGTTGGCCCGCCTAGAACACAATTTACCGCGCCTTAAAAGTGCGTGGACACACCTCAGTCGCCAGCGAGGTGGCGGGTCCATGCAGCGTGATGCGGGTGAGACTCAACTTGAGCTCGATCAACGAATGGTGCGCACTCAAATCACACGTGTGAAACGTGAACTTGAAAGTGTTATTCAGCACCGGGAGACCCAGCGTAAAAAACGCATGACCGTGCCTGTGCCGACTTGCGCCATCGTTGGCTACACTAATGCAGGCAAATCCTCCCTTCTTAACAAACTGACTCATTCTAACATATTGGCTGAGGATAAACTTTTTGCTACGCTCGACCCGACTTCCCGTCGTTGTCCCCTGCCCTCTGGACAGCCACTCGTCGTCACGGATACCGTCGGCTTTGTTCGTAATCTCCCTCATCGACTCGTCGATGCTTTCAAAGCTACATTGGAAGAGGCGATCGTTTCTAACTTTTTAATACATGTATTAGACATCAACAGTCCCGAGGTTGATTCCCATGCTGAGACAACACTGAGCGTGCTGACGGAACTCGGCGCGAAAGATAAAAAGATCATTACTGTATTTAACAAGATCGACGCACTTTGGGACGAGGCTACGCGTCAGGACCTATCGATTCGCTATCCAGGGGCACTCTTCATAAGCGCACACACTGGTGAGGGACTCGACGCCCTGCAGGATAAGATGGAGGCCATCATCGAGGCCGACTTTACTCAAATGCGTTTACTGATTCCTCATGAGCGCTACGACTTAGTCGCGCGACTCCACCGCGAAGGTGGTGTCCGTAAAGAAGAAGCTCGTGATGAAGGCACCTACCTAGTTGGCTCGGTTCCCAAGCGTATGATGTCTGTTTTACAGCCATTCATTTTGACTGCGTAAGTTGGGATGACTTTATTTGCAGGTCAATGTATTCGGGGCGGTGACCTACACCTAGCTCAGGTTAAAAATGTCGTGACTAGGTTTGCTAGCTAACAAAGTTTATGTAGATATAAACAAGCGACATCACCGTAAAGAAAGCGATGCCTGCCCAGCTTAGCGGTTTAAGTATTATGCTAGGGCGAAACTCTTTGGGAACATTCTCGCCACTCATTACGCGGTAGTTAATATATGCGAGCACTGGTGAGGTGATGAACGAGACGATGGCCGCAAAGCTGAGCAGTTGGAGTAGGCTTTTGGTAAAGAGCAAAACGACTAAGCTGGCAAGAATAGTCGAGAGGATGATCCAGAAGTTTTGAATACGCTGAAATTTCTCTGGCGGCAGATCTTTGATTAGACTGCTGCAGGCTGCGAATGAGCGAGGGTATCCATCGAGGCAGGTCAATGAGGTGCTGAACATGGTAATGAATGCAGCCGAAAGTATAAGAAGGTGCGACCATTCACCAATGCTTGCAGTGTATAGACTGACTAGTTGCTTAGAGAAGCCAACTCCCCCCGCTGCAAAGCTTTCGCCGGAGCCATACATAACGAGCGTGCCAAGCGCAACGAAGAGCGCTGCGAGGACAGTGGCGGCGAGGTAACCGATGTAAAAGTCGATAGTCGATTCCTTGACCGTGGCGACATGCCCAGTCTGTTTTTCACGGCTAAACATCCAGAGCGACGACCAAGCCGAGAGGTCGATCGGTGCGGGCATCCAACCAAGTAAGCTAATGATGAAAGCAAAGGACGCCCATTGATACGGACTAGGCGCGACAAAGTCGGCGGCGATTTCGGGCTGATTAGGCAGTGCTAGGCCAACTGCAATTATAGTGCTAATACCCAGTGCCGTGATGATGAGCTTGGCTAAACCGTCGAGCAGTTTGTAATGCCCAACTAATAGGAGCGCTGCGCAAGTCATGAGCAGGCCCACAGTTAAATGAGGTATTGAGGTGGCAGTGATGCCATAGCCCGAGAGTAAGGCGCCGCTGAGCATACTAACGCCTGCGATGTTGATCGTGCCGGTCAAGATATTTATGGTAAGGAAGACCCAAACATAAGCGATGCCGAGACGCTTGTAACCTGCGAGCAGGCTCTCGCCTGTCGCGGCGGCATAGCGTTGACCAAAAAAGAAGAATGGAAACTTAAGCAAGTTGGCCAGTAGGACGAGCCAGAGCAGTGACCAGCCAAACTCGGCACCCGCGCGGGTCGACCAGACTAGGTGCGAGCCACCAATCGCAGCGCAAGCGACTAGAATGCCGGGACCTAGTGCTTTCCATAGATTGCTACGACTAGCCAAAAAAAACCTCCCCCCATCTTTCGGCAGTTACCCAGTTTGTTTTGTGTGCCATATCACTCATGTTTTTGAATTGTGTGCCTTACCTACGCTTGCAAAGGTGGTAAACGAGCCATGCATAAGCTAAATTGTAGCGGTTCGCTATCTTTATAAAGTACATTTTTATGCAATACATCCTATTTGATTTAGACGGTACGCTCATCGACCACTTCACTACGATTCATAAGAGTGTAGCATTCGCTCAACGCGAACTCAGTCTACCTCAGAGCGATTATGCTAAGGTGAGGGCGACTGTCGGCGGTTCGGTGCCAATTACTTTGAGCAAACTCTGCGGCGAAGATAAGGTCTCACTCGCAGAACCACTCTTTTGCAAACATTTTGAGGAAATCATTTTCGACGATGTTTTCACACTACCAGGTGCAGATTGGTTGCTGGAGAATTTGAAAAAACGCGGTGATAAACTCGGCGTGTTTACTAATAAATATGCAAGCCACACGCGATCCGTACTCGCACACCTCTCGCTTGATCAATGGTTCGACGTAATCATCGGCACTGGCGATCCTAAATGTCCCTATCGAAAACCTGATCCGCTCTTTACCGCCCATGCGCTGGAGCAAATGGACTGCGCCTCGGAAGAAGCACTTATGATCGGCGACTCGCCTTACGATCTCGCTGCAGCGGAAGCAGGTTGTATCGCTTGCCACCTCGTGGCGACGGGCAGTCACAGCGCTGAAGAATTGTCTGAATACATAGTGCCCAATTACATCTACAAAGACCTCCATGAACTTGGTGAAAAGCTCTTTGGACTGGCAGCGACCTAAATGAGTTCTAAATCAACAATACAGCTTCCCCGCCCTACAGCGATCCTCTGGGATCTGGACGGCACATTGATCGACCAAACAGCTGCCATTATACGCTGCTACCGTGAGGTTATCCTAGATATGGGCTATGCTCAGCCAAATGATGATGTGATTCGGCGAAGTCTCGGCGGCGTTATGGCTGAGACAATGGGACTTTTTGTGGAGTCTGAGCATATGGATGTGTCCTGTAAGGCCTTTCGGAAGCGCTTTCCCGAAATCATGTTCGACGGTCTGATCCTTTTAGCAGGAGGTATAGAGCTAATTGAGCGAGTCTATAAAGCCCGTATCCCGCAAGTGATCTTTACTAACAAACACGGCGACACCGCTCGTAAAGTCAGTCGCTATGCGGGTTTTGCGAAATATATTCCCATCTGCATTGGCAGTGCGGACACAGAATGGCGCAAGCCTCAACTAGCACTCACTCAGCATGTGCTCGACCAAATCGAAGTTTCCGCAGAGGGTTCAATTATCATCGGCGACTCACCGACCGATATCGCTGTCGCGCAAAATGCTGGACTCACCTGCTACTGCGTAGCAACCGGCGCTCATAGCCTCGATGAGCTCATGGAAGCCGGTGCAGATGCAGCATTTGAATCTTTGATCGAACTTGGACAAGCAATTAAATTATTAGAGTTGTAATCGCTTTTACATTTCTGATTGATTTTCAAAATCGCTCAAAATTTTATTTCCATAAACTAATTCATAGTGATTCATTGTATTTCAAAAATCCGCGTTCGTTACGCTGAAACTGACCGTATGGATGTGGTCTACCACAGTAACTATCTCGTATGGTTTGAGACGGCACGCATCCTGATGCTTGATCAGATTGGTATGCCTTACAGTGAGATCGAAGCGCGTGGCCTCTTCCTACCTGTCCTTACTGTCAGCGCTGAGTATAAAAGCCCTGCCCGCTTTGATGACCATATAGAGATTCATCTTTTTCTGAAAAATAAGCCCCGCGCACGTATGCACTTTGATTATGAGGTGCGTCGTGGCGACAAGTTACTAGCCATTGGCCATTCTAGTCATGGCTTCATGGACCGTAGCGGTAAAGGCCAACGCCCACCTGATGATTTAGTCAAACTGATAGAAGCCGCATGGATTGAGGTGTAATAGTTCGGAGCATTGGCTCCACATAGTTAACAAGTACGGCTATTATGGGTCAGTCTCCAAGCCATAAATATTATTTCCGGAAAGATCGCTCGCTGGCCTTGTACGAGCGGATTATATGACGAACGACTTCAGCAATCGTCCTGTCCTCGGTCATGATACACGCTCCTGATTCCATGTAAATTGGTTCTCGCTCTTTGAGGAGTTCACGAACTTTAGCGGCAGGGTCGTCAACATTGAGAAGTGGGCGGCCCTTATTTCGACTAGTACGCTCGATGATACTCTCTGCGGAGGCGAAAAGACAGATCACGATTCCCTTTTGCTTGAGTAATTCCTTCATTCCCGGTTCTACGACGAGTCCACCACCACAGGAAACGACGCAGCCCGTTTCAGGGTGACCACTTTCAATAAATTGGCGTTCTAAAATTCGGAAATACGACTCCCCTTCGTTTGCGAAAATTTCAGGAATTTTTTTGCCCTGCTCCTTCTCGATCTGATGGTCAGAGTCAATAAAGCGTAAGCCTAATTCGCGTGCTGCCCTTCGACCAAAAGCCGACTTACCAACGCCCATGAATCCTACAAGGTAGAGGTTTGGTTTTAACTGTTCAGATGCACTCATGATTTTATTTTGCAGAAACACTTGAGTTAGGCGCGAACAAAAAATGCGTTAAACGTGTATCAGCGCATCTAAGACAAACTAAATATGCTTGAACAGCTGTGTTAGTTTTACAGGAGGGTCCGATAAATGAAAAGGCTTCTTAATAAAATCACAGCCCTTGCCACTGAGGCGACCAGCAGGTAGTGCGGCCTCCTATTTTTTCGCGTTTAAGTGGTGCTCCTGTTTGTGGACATGAGCCGCCATCCTTCCAGCGGTGGTTGAAGAGCCAGTTGTCTGGCGGGGTGCTCCAGTCAGATCCGATTACTTTAAGTGCATCACGGCTGACTTCTTGGATGCGCCGGTAGAGCTTTTTACGCTTATACTTGCTCAAATTTCCAGCCATAATTTTTGGATGTATGCGACTACGCCAAAGGATTTCATCCGCCATCCAGTTACCTAGCCCAGGGAAAGTTTGCTGCATGAGTAAAACGGCCTTGATTGGCGACCTACTTCTACGGTCTAAAAAACGGCTAAGGTATTCTAGAGTAAAATCAGTCGATAAGATTTCAGGCGGTAACATTGCCCACCAAGAGGGTTTGCTATTAGTATAGGAATAGAGTATGCGCCCGAACATGCGCGGATCCCTGAATGCGAGCGAAACGCCACTGCTCATTTGAAGGACCAGATGGTCGTGTTTTTGTGGCCTTTCACTTAGCGCTAGAATGTGCGTCTTACCGGTCATTCCCAAATGGACGCCGAGCCAGTGTTTTGTGCCAAAACGAAAGCACATCTGTTTACCGTGAGTCGCGGAAGCAGTAAATGTCTCGCCTAAGAGCCCACGCCGTAGTGCTTCCGGATCAAGGCCTCGGAATACTCGTTTTGAGGCGTTGAGGTAGATACCTGTAATACAATGTGAGATAGCTGGCTGCCATTGCTTACGATAATATTCGACTTCGGCGAGCTCAGGCATCTTACCAGAAATTTAATTGGTTTTGCTTAGTTTGCAAATGTTGTTGTATTTGTTCTATCTTCTGGGCTTGCCTTGTCTAACAGGTCTTAATTTGGGTGAATTAAAACAAACTCAGATGCTATGATAATCGATTGCCATACGCATGCCTATCCCTCGGAGCTCGTGACCGACCCACGGGCTTGGGCACGGGTGCACGGAGAGTCTCACTGGTCGGAGCTCGTTTCGCCGCCCGATCGTCCTAGTATTCAAGGCTGGAGTGACCTGGACTCTATGCTCCTCTCTATGGATGCAGCCTGCGTCGATCAGGCGGTGCTCCTTGGATGGTATTGGGAGCATGAGTCAACATGCCGATGGCACAATGAAGCGATGGCTAAATGGATGCAGGCAGCGCCCAAGCGCTTGATTGGCTTTGCCGCGATTTATCCGAACGAGAATGTCATCGACCAACTCGAAGCCGCAAAGAGTATGGGATTTAGAGGTGTGGGAGAACTGCACATGGGTGTGCAAGATTTTGATGGTGGAGGCCCTTATTGGCAAGCAATGGCAAGATGGTGCGTCGAGAATAACTGGCCGATTAATTGCCATGCGACTGAAGCTGCAGGGCACGATCATCCTGGATCAATACCGACCCCTCTACAGAACTTTGTGCGTTTTGCTGGGACAGAGCCAGATTTGAAATTGATTCTTGCACACTGGGGTGGAGGGCTCGCCTTCTTTGAACAAAACCCAAATTTGCGTAAAACACTAAAAAATGTTTATTACGACTGTGCGGCAAGTCCCCTCCTCCACAATATGGGCATTTTTAAGCAAATGGTCGAACTCGTCGGGATCGATAAGTTACTTTTTGGCTCCGATTACCCCCTGCGTATCTTTCCTCGTCTCGAAAAGAGTCCAGAGATGATGAGATATTTTCGAACGATTCGAGAGGAATCAGCTCTCAGCGAATCTGAATTATGCAATCTGTTTGGGGATAATTTTGCCCGTATGATGTCTCTTCATTAAAGATACTGGACTCCTATTTTTTTAATATTCAAATGAGTTGTCAGCTCAATAAATGCTCGATATCAAGATAAAGCCCATTCAAGAGGCATCGATTTTGTAATCCTAGTATTAGCATGTTGAATAACGGTAAAATTTTGGTGTTATGATTTGCTTTGCTAATATGTGTATAGTAACGATCAGATAGTTTTTTACGCTCACACATCCATGAACCACTCAACAATCGCAAATCGCTGGAACGCTGATTTGATTGACGAAAAATACGAGATCTGGCGCACTTGCCCCGAGAATCTTGACGAGGAATGGCGGGCATTCTTTATGGGCTTTGCGCTGGCTAGTGAGAGCCATTCTAGTCAGGCGGAAATTGGCAATGTGACGCCTACGCTTGCCGATAGTGATGCGACTCGACAAGCCCGTGCCATTGGTCTGATTTACGCTTATCGTTCTATTGGGCATACTATTGCGGCTTTTAACCCTTTAACCAAAGATGTCCCGACTAACCCGCGTCTAACACTTGAGCGACTGGGTTTTGATGAGTCTGACCTCGACTCGGTTTTTCATACTGGCAACTACTTAGGCGGCACCGAGATGCCTCTTCGTGACTTAATCGAGCGACTCGAAAAGACTTACTGCCACACAATTGGCGTAGAGTATATTCACATCCAAGAGACACCCAAGCGCCGTTGGATTCAGGCACGGATCGAGCCCGAATGTTTCATCCCTCGATTCACGAAGGAACAAAAGCACCGCATCCTCAGTACAATTATGCAGGCGGAGGATTTTGAAAACTTTCTCCAGACACGCTACGTTGGACAAAAGCGCTTTTCACTTGAGGGTGGCGAGACTCTAATAGCGTGCTTAGAAAGTATCTTGGAGCGTTGCAGTAAAAACGATGTTGACGAAATCGTCATGGGGATGGCTCACCGTGGTCGTCTCAATGTATTAGCTAACTTTTTGGGTAAATCCTTAGAATACATTTTACGCGAGTTTTCCGAAAATTATGTTCCTGACTCCATACATGGTGATGGCGATGTAAAATATCACTTGGGATTTGAGACTAAGCGCAAGACAACTGATGGACATGAAGTGGATATCCGTCTCGCCGCCAATCCCAGTCACCTCGAAGCAGTCAACCCCGTCGTTGAGGGTAAAGCACGCGCCCGTCAACGTATCCGCAAAGACCTCGACCGAAAGCAAGTGCTGCCCGTCCTTATTCACGGAGATGCAGCCATCGCTGGCCAAGGCATCGTGGCCGAGGTATTCAACTTTTCTCAGCTCAAGGGCTACCGCACAGGGGGCACTATTCACTTAGTCATTAATAATCAGATCGGCTTTACTACCGATCCCTCTGACGCACGTTCGAGTCGCTATTGTACTGACGTAGCCAAGATTATTGAAGCGCCCATTTTTCACGTCAATGGTAATGATCCGCTTGCTGTGATCGCGGCGGTCGAGGCTGCCTTTGACTATCGCCAGACCTTCGGCTGCGACGTGGTGATCGACATGTATTGCTGGCGCAAGCACGGGCATAACGAATCCGACGAACCCGCCTTCACTCAGCCCTTACTCTATAAGACAATCTCTGATATGCCCCTCATTGGACGCGAATTTGGTCAACGCCTAGTCGCGAGCGGCGAGTTTACAGAAGCCGAGATCAAGGCTATCGAAACAAATTACCAAAAAAAGCTAGAAGTCGCATTTGATTTGGCCAAAGCGAGCGAAAATACCGCCTCCGATCCCTTCGCCGAATCAAACGCTAAGAAGCAACCGCCCTATAATTTCAAAAGCTTTAACACAAGTGTTCCTAGGGAGCGATTGAAAATGATCGCCGAGCAACTCGCACATGTGCCCGAAGACTTCCATGCAAACAAAAAGATTATACGCCAGCTCAACACCAAGTTAAAAGCGTTTGAGGACAACACTGGTATTGACTGGGGCATGGGCGAGGCACTCGCCTTCGGCAGTTTGCTACTAGACGGCACGCCAGTGCGCTTAAGCGGGCAGGACTGCGAGCGCGGTACTTTTAGTCATCGCCACTCCGTACTTTATGATAATCAAACACGTGAAAAATATGTTCCTCTTCTTGATTTAGAGGAAGGACAAGCTCAATTCTGTGTTCATAATTCGCTCCTCTCTGAAGCTGCAGTGCTCGGTTTCGATTACGGTTATTCGCTCGATTACCCTCAAATGCTCTGCATGTGGGAAGCGCAGTTTGGAGACTTTGTAAATGGTGCACAGGTTATTATCGACCAATTTATTACCAGCAGTGAATCGAAGTGGGGTCGACTCAGTGGCCTTGTTATGTTACTGCCACACGGTTATGAAGGTCAGGGACCCGAACACTCCTCCGCTAGGCTAGAACGTTTCCTTCAAGCCTGCGCGGAAAACAATATTCAGGTCTGCAACGTGACCACACCTGCGCAATATTTCCACTTGTTACGCCGTCAAATGAAGCGTGAATTTAAGAAACCGCTCATCATTATGTCACCCAAGAGTCTGCTGCGGCACCGCGAATGCGTTTCCAAGGTCGAGAGCTTCACCGACGACGAATTCTGGTCGATCCTCGACGATGAAATTGTCGATCGTAAGACAGCTAAGCGCATCATTTTCTGCTCGGGTAAACTCTATTACGATCTTACCGCGCACCGGGAAGAGTCGAAAGTCAAAGATACTTCAATCATTCGCATAGAACAGTTATACCCGCTCAATACGGATCTTCTCGAACGTATCGCGGGTAACTACCCGAGGGCACAGAGCTTCGTATGGTGCCAAGAAGAGCCAAAGAACATGGGCAGTTGGAGCTTCATAGCTCCACGATTAATGGAGACGCTTGGCAAGTTACCGGCTTATGCAGGTCGCAAAGAATCTGCTAGCCCTGCAGTTGGCTCACTTGCTCGCCACCGTTACGAGCAGAAGAAACTCATTGAACACGCATTCTCGCTTTGACGTCTGTCGCTTGATGGTCGCTGGCTAAAATTCTCAATTCTAAAATTCCCACTATGGCAACCGAAGTAAAAATACCCGCAATGGGTGAATCAATTAGTAGTGGCATTCTTGCCGCTTGGCACGTCAAGAACGGTGACTACGTCCAAAAGGACCAAGTTCTTTATGAGTTAGAAACTGATAAAATAACCTCGGAAGGGACTGCTGAAGTCGGAGGGGTAATTACTATCCAGGTAGAAGCCGATGAAGAGGTCGATGTTGGCCAAATCATTGCCTCGATTGACGAAAGTGCAGTAGATACTCCTGCCGAAAAGATAGCTAACATGCCAGAAGCAGATTATGCTGTGGTTGAAGCGGTCGATTCCATTGTGACTACAGATGCTTCGGTCGAAGCGAAGGCAGATCCAGTGGATACACTCTCACCTGCTGCTCGCAAAGCTGCCGAAGAAACAGGCGTCGACACTGTTAATATTTCTGGCAGCGGCAAAGATGGTCGCGTCATGAAAAGCGACATTATCGATGCATCGAAAAATTCATCATCTGAGGAAACCGCAACCAGCCCTATACTATCCCCTAACCCAGCTAAATTTGTTGCATCAGTAAAACCCTCTCCCTTGCAAGGCGGACGTGAGATTCGCAAAAAGATGTCACCGCTCCGCCGTAAAATCGCTGAGCGCCTCGTCGCCGCAACACAAGAAGCCGCCATGCTGACGACCTTTAACGAAGTCGACATGAGTGCGGTGATTAAACTGCGAAAAGAAAATCAAGATAGATTCGTTGAAAGACACGGTCTAAAGCTCGGATTCATGTCCTTCTTTACCAAGGCCGTGACTCACGCCCTTCAAGCCATACCAGAAGTCAACGCGCGGATCGAAGGGAACGAAGTTGTTACCCAGCAGTTTTATGATATTGGTGTCGCCGTTGGTACCGAAAAAGGACTTATGGTGCCTGTCCTTCGCGACTGTGATCAAAAGGGGTTTGCCGAAATCGAAGGCGATATCATCAGTTACGCGAAAGCCGCCCGCGATGGTAAGATACAAATGAGCGATCTTGAGGGTGGTGTCTTTACTATCTCTAATGGTGGTATCTACGGCTCCATGCTTAGCACACCCATCATCAATTACCCACAGCCTGCCATCCTCGGATTGCACAACATCACTGAGCGTGCCGTCGTCATTAATGGCGAGATCGTGGCACGTCCTATGATGTATCTCGCGCTTAGCTATGATCATCGCCTGATCGATGGCAAAGAAGCCGTCACCTTCCTCGTGAAAGTCAAAGAAGCGATCGAAGATCCTGCCCGACTTTTATTTGGGATCTAAGGCTTTGTAATAAGCTATCATCCATTTCCTATAAATTCCTATGTCTGAAGAAAAAACATTCGATCTTATTATCATCGGTTCAGGTCCCGGCGGTTATGTCGCCGCGATCCGAGGCGCACAACTAGGCCTTAAAACTGCTATCATCGAGAAGGACGAAAATCTTGGCGGCACTTGCTTGAATGTTGGCTGCATACCGAGCAAGGCGCTTCTTCACTCGACCGAGATGTATCACTTTGCAGGCCATGGTGCAGAAGCGCACGGTATCGATCTCACAAACCTATCAATTAGTATTGAGAAGCTCATGGCTAAGAAGTCGAAGACGGTCGACCAGTTGCGGGGTGGTGTCCAGCATTTGATGAAGGCGAATAAGATCAAGGTTTTCAGTGGCCTCGGTATGTTGGCAGGCGACCGCAGGGTGCGTATCAAGGAGAAAAACGATGAGACTATGCTCACAGGTAAGCATATCATAGTTGCAACAGGCTCAACAAGCATCGAACTACCCTTCCTTGAATTTGATGGTGAAACTGTCGTCAGCAGTGACCAAGCTATCGCCTTTGATAAGATACCCGAAAGACTAGCTGTTGTCGGTGCAGGTGCCATCGGCCTTGAGTTAGGCTCCGTATGGGCACGACTCGGCTCACAAGTTGATGTGATTGAATTTTTACCTGCCATCGCGCCAAGCTTTGACAAGGATGTTTCTAAAATGGCTGAGAGACTTTTCAAAAAACAGGGACTGAACTTCCATTTAAAGACAAAAGTTACTGGGCTGAAAAAGTCTAAAGGCAAATCAATCTTAACAGCTGAAAAAGACGGCAAAGAAATAGAGTTTGAGGCGGACAAGGTGCTCGTCGCGGTTGGCCGTAAGCCTTACACAGATCGACTCGGACTCGACGTCGTCGGTATCGAAACTGACGTCAAGGGTCGTATACCGGTAGACATGCATTTCAAGACATCGGCTGACGGTGTTTATGCAATTGGCGATGTTATTCCCGGTCCCATGCTTGCGCACAAGGCAGAGGAAGAAGGTGTGGCCTGTGTTGAGCGGATCGCTGGCCAAGCGGGGCATGTCAATTACAAGGCCATTCCCAATGTCATCTACACCGAACCAGAGATTGCTAGTGTCGGCCAAACTGAAGCTATGCTCAAAGAAGCAGGCATTGATTTCAAGTCAGGCAAGTTCAACTTGGCGGGTAATGGCCGTGCCATTGCCACGGATGCGACCGACGGCTTTGTTAAAGTTACTGCTTGCAGAAAAACGGATAAGATTCTCGGCGTGCAAGTCATCGCCAAGAGTGGTTCCGAGCTGATTGCTTCTGCCGTCACGCACATGGAATATGGCGGTAGCGCTGAAGATTTAGGTCGAACGATCCATGCGCATCCGACCTTAAGTGAAGCCATGAAAGAGGCCGCTCTCGCTGTCGATGGTAATGCGATCCACAGCACCTGACCAATTGAATTACCTCCTGTAGCGGTCGCATTAATTAGACTGTAATTTGTGCAGTGCCTACTTATTGATGGTAGTTCAATATTAGATCCAGTCTTCGCCCTTAGATTTGAGTGCATGGGCCAATTCCCGTGCGAAGAATGGACCGCGATAGATCCAGCCAGTGTAAACCTGTATCATTGAGGCACCTGCGTCGATTTTTTCGCCCGCAGCTTCGACAGAGTCAATGCCGCCGACGCCGATTATCGGCAATTTGCCCTCGGTCGCTTTGTATATGTAGTTGATTACATCATTTGAGCGTTTACGGATAAAATCCCCACCGCTAAGACCACCCTTCTCTGTGCTAGACATACCCCTTGGACGTTGGATCGTCGTATTTGTTGCAATGATACCGTCATAATTGAGCTCTAATAGGACACCAACAATCTCGTCGACTTCCTTAAATGTGAGATCAGGCGCAATTTTAAGCAATAGAGGGTGTGGATCACGGCCTAGCTTCTTGGCCTGTGATAGGTTCTCCTCACGAATCGTTTTTAGGAGCTCATGCAAATAGGCTGCACCTTGAAGATCCCGCAGACCTTGTGTATTTGGGCTACTGATG
>CACIKF010000007.1 GCA_902587165.1 Puniceicoccaceae bacterium
AAATACTACAAGTTATTGATCGACTTACGTGCTCACGTAAGTGACGAAATCAGCCTTCATACCGCCGATACCCTCAAACACAACGCTCGAGATGATTCGGGTAATACCTCTAGCCCTGCTGATTCAGGAACCGATAGTTTTGACCGTGATTTCGCACTCAGTCTCGTTTCCAGCGAACAGGATGCACTCATCGAAATTGAAGAAGCTATTCTTCGCATAAAGGATGGAAGTTATGGCGTATGTGAGATTACTAATAAAGCAATTCCTGCAGCACGTCTTAGTGCAGTGCCCTTTACTCGTTATTCAGTTGAAGGCCAAGCCGAGCATGAGCGTAATCAGTATCGCAAGAGCAACCGTATTGCTGCTGGTGGTATCTTCGGTGATGTGTCTGATGCGCCTAAGATAGTATCGAACGACGACGACGACGAATAGACCCTAGTCTCACTAAAATCTCTAAAATAGTTCTATCTGAGAAGTAATGCATCGCTATGCAGTTGACGAATTGAGAGTGATGCTAGTTATCCGATAAATTAAATCTTCAAAATCCCTGATAGCATAACTACGTCGGCCTTGCGATCCGTTCTTAGTTCCAAAATACGTAAGCCAGACTCAGGTAATTCTTCGATCGAAGGTATAAAGCTATCCCAGCCTTGAATATGCTCATAGTAGAGGCCATGTGCTTCGCAAAGTTTAGCTAAGTCGACTGACTGTGGCGTAGCAAAAAAGTCCTCAAAAGAGGAATCTATTTGTGATACGGGCAAGTATTCAAAGATGCCGCCACCGTTATTGTTGATTAGTATAACAGTCAGACTGCCTTTCAACTGACTCGCAGCAAGTAGTCCGTTACTATCATGTAAAAAAGCCAAATCGCCTGTCAGCAAGACACTTGGCCTTCCTCCGTGTGCGACACCAAGAGCTGTGCTCAATGTGCCATCGATACCATTTGCGCCACGGTTACAAAAAATCGAATGCTCACGGTTACTAGCCTCCCAGAAATATTCCGCATAGCGCACGCTCATGCTACTCGCGAGAAAGACAGGCGTATCGACGGGTAGATGCTTCGAGAGTAGCCAGGCGACTTTACCCTCAAAAAGTGTATCGATTGAACTTATTTTCGTATCAAACCTACTTGCTGTTTTCTGCTCGTTTTCCAACCATAGTTTACCCCAATTTACTTCGGCTCGCTGATGCTGTAAGTGTTCAGCCAGTGACTTAACATCGCCATAGAGTGGCGTAGCGATGCGGTGTAGGGGATCTGTATTAATCGGGCGCGGCGTCAGTAAAAAGGAAACAGCCTCGAGTGAACTGAGCCAGGCACGGAGCACTTTGCTAGTAGGTAAGCTACCAATCTGTAAAATCGCAGTAGGGAATAGTTCTCTAGCCTTATGCGCATCACGAAGAAAGGCATCGTAACGTGTTATTAAAAGAGAATTCCCCTCCGCATGACTACGCAGTGGGTTTAAGGCATCCGCAATGACAGGCCAGCCCAACTTATCAGAGATCATTGCTATCGCATCACAAAAGGCTTCGTCGCCGTAGCGTGGATTCTCAGTGCCAACCACAATGATACCTTTGGCATGGCTGCTCAAACGCTCCAAAGCAACCATGTCAATGGCACTACTGATTGAAACGACTTCGCATGGACGCGTAGTCACGGTCGATGCCATTTCAAGTGTCACCGCATCAATGACTGGCTTAGGGGAATCATTCTTGGGTGACAATGGATCACGAAAAGGGAAATTTAGATGGACAGGTCCCGAGTTAGCATTTAGCGAAATGTGCACCGCATGAACGAGTGTCTGTCGAAGATAAGCTAGCGTATCTGACGACGCTTCTGGCAAAGCCAATTCAGCAAAATGACGCACGTAATCACCGTAGAGTTTACACTGATCGATAGTTTGCCCAGAGCTGCAGTTACGTAATTCTGGCGGTCGGTCTGCCGTGAGTAAAAGCAAGGGCGTGCCACTCATCGAAGCCTCGACAACTGCGGGCCAGTAGTTAGATGCTGCTGATCCAGAGGTGCAGACCAGCACAACCGGACGACCTGTGCTCTTAGCGAGGCCAAGTGCATAAAAAGCAGCTGAGCGTTCATCTAGAATCGAGAGAGCCTCCATCCGCGGATTACGCGCCGCAGCAAGAGTCAAAGGAGTCGAACGAGAGCCCGGCGAGGTGATCACAGTTTGAATGCCTAAGCGTGCAAGCACTTCCATTGTGAGCGCACCCCAGCACGAATTGACGGTCGAGCGCGCTACAAGATCAAAGGGTTCTGTTTCTGATAAAGGCATAACATTCAAGGTGTCACACTCTTTCGGAAATTCAACGTAAGAAAGAGGATGCCCACCTGCGGGGTTTCAGTATGCTCCAGCTCTAATAACTAGTGACGCCGTTTTCAGCGGCAGCCTCGCCATTAACATTAAGCTCTTCGACTATCGGGACAGTTACCCCTGGGACTGGACCCAGGCCTTCCTTAAGATCAGCGGCTTGCCATGGAACTGATCGCCCAGCGTAAAGATCGCTATATTCAGCGATGGTCGCCGCGGTCACGTCTGAGGCGCTGTTGCCCCACTCCTGCCGTATGTAGGTAATCACACCCGCGATGTCTTTATCGCTCAAGGCGAGCCCGCTTGAACCGAACGCAGGCATGTTGCCATTGTAATTACTGCCCTTGACTACGATTGGGCCATTTAACCCGTTAATTAAAATCCTTGAAACAACCTGAGGGTGTCCAGTAACCCAGTTAGATGCTACGAGTGGTGGGTAGACGCCTAGCACACCATTGCCATCCGCCTGGTGACACTGTGCGCACTGATTGCGATAAACCTTAGCGCCGCGGTCAAAAAGGGAAATCTCAATGGGCTTTGGAGCATCAGCACTCGGATTAAAGTCAGGGGAGTAAGCATCCCAACGGTAGCCGCCAGAATGCTCAACGAGATACACACCGCCCCAAAAACAGAGGGCAGCAAAAATAAACATTAAGAAGATAGGAACAGGCGAAAAACCTTCCTGCGGCTCTTCCTTCTCGCGCATAAGCTGCGCATGCACATCTTGCATGTGTTCATCTTGCATAGCCGCTTTCTCCAAAGATCCACGGCCTTTTGCGTTGGGATCTGTGATGTGTTCTTCGCTCATTATTCTAGAATCGGTGCTTCGGGCAAACTATAGTTGATCTTAAGACTGAGAAGATACTCAACCAATGCTTTGGCACGGCGAGTCGGTACGACCTCGTAGCCAGTCTCTGGAGCATACTCAGAATCAGGAGGGAACGTAAGGGCCTCTTCTGAGGGCTTACCGGCAATTTGGCGCACATCGTATAGGAATGCAAAGGGTGGCATTGTTGAGCCCTTAGAGACGATCCGCGGGTTGTATAAATGAAGGTGATTCCAATCTCGCCCCGCATCTCCTGCGTAGCGACCACCCAGGTGCGCTAGATCGGGCCCAGTTCGCATTGTTCCTAAAAGAACACGTTCTTGTAGTATATAGTCACGAGCAACCGTCTGACGAGGTCCCCACCCTCGCTCAATATCTGCACCGAACTCATTACGGCGCACTTGTTGACTGTGGCAGTAAATGCAACCCATCGAAATGTAAATTTCTTTACCTTGCTGCGCAAGGCCGACGGGCATGGCGGGATGGAGAGGTTCACCTTCAGCCATCACCATGACCGGCATGCCTTTTTCGTCTAAATCATCACTCGCTTCAAGGGTCTCAGTAGTCTGCGTAAGACTGCCGATTTGAATGTGACTAGTCAGAATCAAACCGGTAAATGAGAACGCGAGTGCGAAGAAAATACCGCAGAAAAGAAGTGGTAAGTTTTTCATTGAGCCGCGCCTCCTTCAACTGAGCCAAGAAGCGTTGGGCCTTGCTTAGCAAGGACGGTACCCGCAGCGAAGAGCATCCAGAAGAAATTGGCTGCGAAAGCAATATGCCCCATTGTCAAGAAGAGGCCCGAGACCGAACGCGCTTTGAGCCAGGGAATCGTGTTCTGGACAACTTCAAGGAATGGAATTTCAGCATTGTTCATTTCCAGGCCTTGAATCCAGCCGCCAACTTGAAGTGCAACAACCATGATCGTAATGCCTAGCGCGCATGCCCAAAAATGTAATTTAATCAAGAATGATGAAGGCCATTCGCGCTTAAGTAAGCGAGGCATCATGTAGTAAACACCACCGAACATAATCATGGTAAAGAAAGCGTACACCCCGTGGTGGGCATGTCCTACAGTAAAGTGAGTAAAGTGCGTAATTTCACTGACTGTGCGAAGCGCCATAGCCGAACCAATCAAGCTGACCAAGGTGTAAGAGATGGCTCCGAAAACGACAAAGCGTAGCGTAGGACTGCGCCACACTTCTTTATACAAGCCGACCACAGACATATGGTGATTGATACCAACCACCACGACTGGAATGACCATCATAACGGATGCGACGATACCTGCCGAAATGAGCCAAACAGGAATCGGGCCACCAATTAAATGGTGGATGCCTGCCCAATTATAAAAAATGGCCAATGCCCAGAAACCGAGTACCGATAAATAGTAAGAGTAAATCGGCCGACCCAAAACCTTTGGTATCAGGTAGTAGGCTGTCGCCAGTGCCATCGGTGTAAACCAGAGACCCAATACATTGTGAGCGAACCACCAGTTAGTCACCGACTGCACAACGCCACGCGCAGGAAACCATATGATCATAACCTGTGCGACGACGTAGAGCCATGGGAACCAAAAGAGCGCTGCAAGTATATACCACTGCGATACATAGACGTGGTCCCCTTTCCGAAAACGAAATGCCATCACACCCCAGACACCAATCAGAGCATAAGAAATAGCTAGGAGTGGCGTCGCATACTTAGGTATCTCGAGCCACTCAACGGAAGTGATATCCCCGCGGAGAATACCAAAGATGCCGACCGTCAGACCTATGTTCCAGAAAACACCAGCAATGAACAGAATTCCCTTATGATTAATCGGCGCACGACATAGACGTGCCATAATCCAGAGACCGACCGCAAAGATGATATTACTAGCCCAACCCAGCGCCATTGCATTGAGGTGCGCAGAACGGACTCGACCAAATGTGAGAAACTCAAAGGTGCTGGCGAAGTTTGGCTGGTGCGCCTTAACAGCAACCAAAAGCGCAAAGGCAGTGCCAATCAGCAGCCAAGCAATAGCGGAAATCACAAAAAAGAGTGCGGCCGAACGAATCGAAGCATCAATCTGACTCAACTCTAGACGAACTGCTTCACTATTGGAAGAGTATGGGTCATGTTTTTGATCTACTGACATTTGATGTTAAAATTAAAATTATAAAAAAAGAATTACGAATGAAAATAGGCAGTATAAGAATCAGAAGGCTGAACTAAAAAAAGTCCTAATCTTTAAGCCTAATTTTTAATCCTCCTCGTTTTTCTTACCTGGGAAGGTATCTGATATCTCTCCCTCGGGCTCCTCATCAGTAAATATTGTTTTAGCTTGAGAATTAAAATCACGCAGTTGGCCCTTTTTGGCAGTCCAATAAAGTGCGCTAATCGCTACGATAAAAAAAACGACCCCCAAAAAAATAATAGGAATCAGATCGGTGTAAGTTTCAGCATCCATTCGGCAACTACTCCGTCTCTGTAGTTTCTATATCGAATGCCTCATCAGCTGTAGCGCTTGAATCCTGAGCGGGCAATTCAAACTCTTCGACCGATACGCTTCCAATTTCTAGCAAGGGGGTTTCCGTGGGTGAGAAAAGACCTTCACCACTATTGTAGCTGGCGATCGTAAGGTTGATCGCCTCATCGATAGGGATACGTGCTGTTCCCGCTTCCGCGTCGATCAACTCATAATTTGTGAGCTTTTGAACGCCCGCGGCACGAGACTCGTCGGCCTTGGCTTGGCGGGTGGCATATACCTGCGCATCGACCCGTTCAGGGCGATTCGGTAAATAGGCGACGAAGATGATGAGAACAAAAACAAGGAATGCGCCTAAACAGCCTAAAAAGGTAAGGAAAGTATTACTTTTGGATATTTGAGTTTTAGACATCGCGATTACTCCGTGTAGTTGATAGATGTAAGTATGTTAGGATCACGAACAGGAATCGGTTCAGCCTTTTTCATGCTTCGACACATCGCAAAAATACAGATACCACCGATACCAATGAGGGCTGCTAGATCGTAGATCGAAATAGAAAACTGGCGAACAATATATCCAGGGGCGTGGTCAGGTGCTACTAGCTTACCAGGAATAATGTTCCAATAGAGGTCGAGCAGGTGGAATGCGAGAATCCAGATGGAAACACCGACAGTTCGCCAGACTACGACCTTAGTCTTATACCAAAGAAGCAGTAGGAAAGGCGTCAGAAAGTGACCGAAGATCAAGCCCATACTCACCCACCACCAACTGTTAAGGGCGCCATCAAAATTCTTTTCACGTATGTTATACCAGAAGGTTTCCTCGGGTATGTTGGCACTGTAGATGAGGAAATACTGCGAGAAACTGATGTAAGCCCAAAATACAGTGAAGGCCAACATCATGCAGGCGATGTCATAACGATGCGCTTGTTTAAGGATACCTTTGAGGTAGCCCTTGCAGGCTAGGATCACAGTCAAAATAATGATTGAGGCTAAGGCAGCACGAATACATGCGGAAAAAAACCAAACCCCATACATGGTCGAGAACCAGTGGTATTCCAATGACTTGAACCAGTCGATTGAACCAAGTGTCATCGCAATGGCAGTTAAGAAAAGCCCAAGCGATGACAAGCGACGCGCATTGTGCGTGTTATTGATGTTTCCTGTGGTGTCCGTGTCGAAAGACCATTTGCGCAATAATGTAGCAACGCCGATAAAGACCACGAAGATTCCTATGGCGCGGATCGTAAAGAACGGAATGTTCAAAAATGGCGACTTCCAAGCGTAAAGAGGATCCTCAGCCACAGTTCCGTGACCAGGCAGTTCGTTATGCCCATCCATCCACTTCCAGAGTAGCCCAGGATTTTCATGAAAAAAGGGAATCGCAAGAAGCGGTAAAAACAGAACAAGCAAATAAGGAAAGGCCGCCATGAAATGCTCACATTGGCGGCGAATAATGGTCGGCCAGCGCGCATGGAAAACATACCAGATCTGCACGAGGAAGAGCATTCCGATGGCAATTGAGAGCCAGAAGCCCAGTGCGATCAACCAGCTCATCATGGGCCGAACTTCACCCGAATCCCAACCTTGCTTGAAACCGAAGAGAGCAATGACGATGCCGACGATACCGACCACAAGTGCGATTAGCCCGACCTGCTTTCCTCTGGAGTTTGTTGTATCCGAACTCATATTGTTATAATCCTAGCACTTTGCGTTGCGCGGCACTCAAATCCTCAGCGTTCGCGTTTTGCGACAGCTGTAGAGCGCGAACATAAAGGACGATTGCCCAGCCCTCTTCCGGTGAAATGCGATCATTCAAGGGATACATCAGACCCTTACCGTTCATGATGACGTCGTAGATGTAGCCATCGGGTTCGCCACGAAGTCGATCATCGTGGTAACTAGCTGCGAGCACACCATAGGGTTTGGTCACTCCATTACCGTCACCAGCCGCACCGTGGCAAGCTGTGCAGAAGATCGCATATTTCTCTCTCCCCTGCTCAATAAGCTCATAAGTGACATTCAGAGGAAGTGTTTGCGCGAAAGACCCATCCGCATTTTTACCATCATGAAAGACCGTGTCACCGAGATACTCGTCCTCAAAGTCATTAGAAAAAACTTCCACTTGATTGAAATAATTACCACGCGCAACCGTGCCAGCAGGAATAGGGCGATCGTTACGGCCGTCGGCGAAAAATTCATTTTCAGCCTGTGGCTTGTACTTAGCTTGACGATCCATATCTGGAAAGACCTCTAAAGGTGGCTTCTTGCTCGTCGAACCGCGGAAACCGAGAATCGATACCGCAGCAATGACCACAAAAAGATAAATAGCTAAGAAAATACGCATGATGCCTTAGGCTGAAACCTCCTCAATGTCGGTGCCGCCAATTTCCTCAAGAAATTGGCGTGTCGCGACTACGTCATATTGAGCGTCGCGAGCTTCGATCGCGATGACCAGACGGTCTCCAGATACTTCCAAGAACTGTTCGCTATTGAAAAGTGGACTGTAGTGCTGCGGAAGCAGATTAGTGATGAACATTCCACCAAGCGTGCCAAAAGCAGCGAGTAGAATCGTAAGCTCATACATGATTGGAAATGGAAAGACTGGACTAAAAAAAGGCTGGCCGCGAACGATCAGCGGATAGTCGTAGGCATTCATCCACCAGACCATAACTAGACCCACAGTGAATCCAGTAATGCCACCCAAGAAAGTAAATATAGGCACTTTAGAGCGTGCTTGACCTTGTGCCTCGGGCATACCGTGGACTGGAAAGGACGAATAAGTGTCCCACTTTTTGTAACCCGCGTCTCTTACCTTCTCCGCCGCATGGAAGAACGAAGGCGTGTCGGGAAACGAAGCAATGATTCCGTATTTTTCAGTCATTAGTGTTGGTCTCCTTTATCGTAGCCATGGTGCCCATGTGGATCGGCCTCTGGCATGACGAATTTAACTTCTGCAATTGGCATCAGCGGGAGGAAGCGTAGGAAAAGAAGGAAGAGCACGCTGAACAAGCCAAAGGTGCCAAAGAAGGTCAGGATATCGACCATAGTCGGCGAGTAGTAACCCCAGCTTGTTGGCAGGAAGTCATTCGCGAGCGATGTGACTGTAATCACAAAACGCTCGAACCACATGCCGACATTGATAAAAATCGACATGATCCAAACAAGGGCTGCGTTTTCGCGCACCTTTTTAAACCAGAAGAGTTGCGGGGTAAATACGTTGCATGAGAACATCATGACGTAGGCCCACCAGTATTGGCCGAAAGCACGATTGATGAAAGCAAAGCTCTCGTATGGATTGGCTCCATACCAAGCGATAAAGAACTCCATGATGTAAGCGTAGCCCACAATAGAGCCGGTGCCCAAGCAGATCTTACACATGTTGTCGATATGACGCTGCGTGATCAAATCGTGCAGTCCATAAAGCGCGCGGAGCGGTAGCATGAGAGTCAGCACCATGCCAAAACCTGAGAAAATCGCACCTGCCACGAAATACGGCGGGAAAATTGTGGTGTGCCAGCCTGGTAGCACCGCAAGGGCGAAATCGAAGGAGACGATCGTGTGTACGGAAAGAACGAGAGGCGTAGAAAGACCTGCCAAAACGAGGTAGGCCATTTCATAGTTGCGCCAATGGTTACCCGCATTACGCCAGCCCATTGCAAGAATCGCGTAAAAATTTTTGCGGAAATGATCCATCCCTTCGGCAATCTTGTTGGCTATGGCGCTGCCACCTTCATAGACCCCTTTATTTAAACGCTGAACCGCACGGTCGCGAAGCACACCGAGGTCGGGAATCATACCCATATACCAGAAGAGCACAGAAACGGTTCCATAGGTGGAGACCGCAAATACATCCCACTCCAGTGGCGAACGGAACTGCGGCCAAATTACATTAGAGTTAGGAATCGGAAAGAGCCACCAAGCAAACCAAACACGACCGACGTGGAAGAGTGGGAAAATGCCGGCACAAACCACCGCGAAGATAGTCATGGCCTCCGCAGCACGATTAATCGAGGTTCGCCATCCCTGCTTTAACAAACAAAGCACGGCAGAAATCAACGTTCCTGCGTGACCAATACCAATCCAAAAAACGAAGTTAACGATAGCCCAACCCCAGTTGATAGGATTTGCAAGTCCCCAGACACCTACACCTGTACTAACAAGCCAAAGGAGGCCAAGGCCTGTAAAAGATGCGGTCATCAATGCGACGGCCATGCAAATCCACCACCATGTGGGTGTCTTCGTCTCGACGATGCGACAAATCTTATCAGTCACCCAGTTAAAGTCACGGTTGTTGGTGACGAGGGGCTGTTCATGAAGCTCGGCGGGCTGCACTTTAGCCAATAAAGCGGCTTGAGTCGCATCCATTGAACTATCTTGAGTCGTTGTAGCCATTAGAATCGGTTCTTGCTGTTAAATTAGTGAGCAGTCGGAGCAGCATCGTATTCGTGGGAGGAGTGATCATCCTTACCGGAGGTGCTTGTAGCGCCACCGTAGCGCTCTTTATACTGAGCATAGGCGTAAGGTTTCTTATAGGCGTCGGGCATCTTTGGATTAGGATTACGCAGACGCGCCAAGTAAGTTGTGCGTGGGCGCACATTTAAGTAACCAAGGACCGAATAGTTGCGATCACTCGCCTTCATTTTGGACACCTCTGAGTCGGCATCGGAGATATCACCAAAGACAATCGCATCGGTAGGACAAACTTGTTGGCAAGCAGTCTTAATCGTGCCATCGGCAATCTTGATATTACCACTCGCACCAGCGATACGCTTCTGTTCAATCTTAGCAGCTTCAATACGCTGCGTGCAGTAGGTGCACTTTTCCATGACACCACGCATGCGCAAAGTGACATTTGGATTCTTTTGCATCTTGTGCAGTTCAGGCTCATCGACAGGTCCAAGCGGGCCCTTGTAGAACTCACCAATCTGTCGCTTATTCCAATCAAAGAAATTAAAACGACGCACCTTGTAGGGGCAATTGTTCGCACAATAGCGAGTACCGACGCAACGATTGTAGGCCATCACGTTGAGGCCCTGATTATCGTGCACGGTCGCGTTGACGGGGCAAACTTGCTCGCAGGGCGCATTCTCACAGTGCTGACACATCATGCCCATGAAGGAGACTTGAACATCCTCTGGAACTTCGGTCTGGTCATATTTTTCGGCAGAGAAATAACGGTCGATTCGCATCCAGTGCATTTCGCGACCGCGGAGGACTTGGTCTTTACCGACAATAGGAATGTTGTTCTCGCTCTGACAGGCGACCACACAAGCAGTGCAACCCGTGCAACTGTTCATGTCAATGACTAGACCCCACTGCTGTATGTCAGGGAATTTGGCGCGGGCCTTTTCACCCTGCCATACTTTAACGTTGGGCGCAGGATCGGCAAAGCTCGGATGCTCGTATGCGGAGTTACCGCGATACTGCCCTGTCGACTTCTCTTGAAGTGATTTGTTGTCGTCCTTGCCGTAGTTAGCTGGAGCGTGCGACTCGACGCCCATCTTGTTGGCAAAGTCAGGGTGCTTTTTGTAATAGTCTGCGTTGCCCTCGCGAATAATTGCTCGGCCTTCCATCGACCAGTGCTCTTGAGTATTCGCAAGTTCGTGGTGCTCGTTGGTCAGCTTAAGTGATGCGCCGGAGGTAATACTTTGGCTCTTCGAATCGCGGACGATGTAAGCGTTAAAACCAACGCCCATACCGACACGACCCACGACTTCGCGGCCCATACCAAGCGGCAATACAAGAGTGTAATTGGCCATGCCTGGCACGACATGAATAGGTGCCCTAACAGTGCGGCCGTTGATCAGAAGTTCGGCAAGGACTGCTTGCTCTTTACCGCGTTTAAATTCTGCCTTATTGTTTTGCAGGTTACCCTTAGCACCCTTGAAGAACTCGCTTTCGCTATTCATGGGCTTCTTGTTGGGGAAAATCTGGACGCCTTGCGACTCCTCTAATTCTTTAGCAAGACGCGGACTGATCATGATAGCATTGTCCCAAGTCAGCTTGGTCATCGGATCGGGGCACTCCATCATCCAGCCATTGTTAGCGTAGCGTCCGTCACCAGCGTGCGAACTAGCCGTAAAGCGAACTTCGAGATTTGAGGCGCTCAGAGCAGGCGCAGTTAATTCTGATACATTGATTGCACTCAAATCAACGGAAGTGAGTTTGACCGTCTTGGAATTAGAACCATCGAGGAGACCATCGCTTAGAAATTTGTTGAAGTCAGTCCCGCCCTGCTCCGCGAAAGTCGCTTGAACGATCGAATAAGCATCCCTCGTTTCCGCACCTGCGAGACATGCGAGTACTTCCAGCTCATTAAAAGTCGGGAAGAGCGGTTCGATCATCGGTTGCACCGGCACGAGCGTGCCATCGAAGGTGCGACCATCGCCCCAAGTTTCGAGGTAATGGGAAGCAGCGACCATTAGGGAGGCGGCTTGAGCAGTTTCGTTTTTATCAGTTCCGAAGTAGATACTTTCCTCTGCCTTGGTTTGAGCCGCAACCCAGTCAAGATCGACTGGCGCGTTGTATACGGGGTTACCACCAAGGATCACCAGTGTCTTCACGTTGCCTTCGTTGAGGCGAGCAACTGCATCCGCAATACTCCATTCGGCTTCAGCCACTTCGATGTAATTGATCGGCGCTGAGAGGGCTTCGTTAATCGCGATGACAATGGCGTGCACGGACTGTGGTAAATGCTCACCTGCAACAATGAGCGCGTGGCTCTTGTTCGCGGCGAGATCAGCAGCGCACTCCTTGACCCACTTAGTATCGATGTCAAGTGAAGCGGCGGACTTCTTGACCGCGGCAGGAAGACTTAAGCCGAGGACGGCACCGAGTTGAGCGATAAATGCACCCATTTGGCTACCACTTAAACGGAGGCGGTGATCGGCCATTGAACCAGTCGAAGTCAATGAGCTTTCGACCGAGTAGAGACGGCTCATTTTACCAGCATCCTTCGAATCCTTGACCTTGCGGGTCTTGACAAAGTCACGGGCAAAACCGATTGAAGCATCGGCGTTAAGAAGGAAATCAGCGTCGAGCGATAGCACGCGCTTAGCCTTACTGAAATCAGGAATGGCCCGTAGTGTTTTACCGGATACAAGTTTAGCCGCTTTTTCGGAGGTGCTTTGATTGATGGCGGCATACTCCGCCCATGTGGCTTCTGGAAAAATTTCTTTTATCTGCGCGACAAGCTTTGTGCGGCTAGGAGAAGTACTAGGTTCCGCCAAGAAGACGAGGCCCTTACCTCTATCCACAAGGTGTGTTTTGTTAACCGCAGAGAGTCGGTCGCGCACAGCAGTTTCACTGATACTACTTTTACTTGCGCGGTCAGGATCGTAGAGATCAAGGATACTAGCCTGCGTGTAGACAGAAGTCGCACCACCGTAAGGGCTATAACTAGGATTGCCCTCAACTTTGATTGGGCGACCGGATTGGGTTTCCACAATAACTGGCACATTGTCGCGAGCACTTGGCTGCGAGGATGTATAGTATATGGGCACACCTGGAATCACATTTTCCGGCTGCTTAGAATAAGGGAGGATGACATGCTCGGGGCGACGGCAACCTGTCATGCCAAGACCCGCTAGGCCGAAGGAAGCGGCCATGACCTTCATGAATTGGCGACGGTTGACGCCCTCCATTTCGGAAGCGCCAGCAGGAAACTCGCGCTCGACCCACTCCGTGAAGGCTGGAGTTTCAGCGAGATCGTCGAGACTCTTCCAATAGCGGGGACCAGAAAATTCAGAGTTTTTCATTGCTAAAATAAAATCGATTAGCGGTGACAGCCAGAACAGCTTTGTGGCGGATTGACCTTCCAGTCATGAACAAAGCCCACGACTTCCTTGTTAAATTCTTCGGTATCGGGGCGCTCCCAATCCAGATTATAAACCTCCTCCGGCGGACGGATATATTCCTCGGGGTTTCGGTGGCACTCTAAGCAGAAACCCATGCTTAATGACTTCGAATGCTGGACCACATCCATCTCATGCACACTGCCGTGACACTCCATACAGCTGATTCCGCGATTCACGTGAACAGAGTGGTTAAAATAAACATAGTCAGGCGTTTTATGAATGCGGACCCAGGGGATCGGTTCGCCCGACTCGTAGCTATCACGGATAGGTGCCAAGATGGGATCGTTCTTTCTCACCATACTGTGGCAGGTCATACAGACTTGGGTCGTCGGAACATTTGAGTGAGCCGCACGATCTACAAAAGTGTGGCAATAGCGGCAATCAATCTCCAGCTGACCAGAGTGGAGTGCATGACTGAAGGCGACTGGCTGTGTAGGCTCGTAACCGACCCGCGTATACTTTGGCGTTGCATAATAAGTGACGCCAAGGACGACTGCGGTTTTGATCAGAATAATTGCAACAATTACCTTGATCGGAACCGTGTTGACCCATTTTGGAAATACATTCGCCATTGCCTCTAGTTAAAAAATCGATTAGCTTATAGATCGTAAAAGATCACGGAATCTAAAAAAAACTAGGCCTTGTATGCAATCGCACCTTTGGCTTTATGAACCCGCGCTATCGCGATGTTAGGTGTGCCTTGTGTGGCTGTGGTGCATTGACTTGCTTGATTACTTCGGGTGTTCAATCCTGCAGTCGACGAGACCGCAAAAACACCGGCGATTGCCAGTCCTGCGCGTTTGAGAAAAGTTTTTCGATTCGTAGTCGGTTTGCTATCCATGCGTCCTAAATACGACATGTTAAAAATGTCACTAAATACCATGGCAAATGTTTTTTCGCAACCAGTTAAAACCGTTTTTGTAGATTTCTATAATAATCATAGCTAATGAGTTTCATTCTCATTTTAAAAGTTGTCCAATAGCTCTCTAGCCCGCATAAACACTGAGATCAGTATAAATGCATACAGGGTGAAAATCATAATTAGTTGAGACTGACCAAAATCTACTAGTGTATTAAATAAGCAAGTTACATAGTGCTTATTAGTCCAACTGCTTAAATCTAAATCCAATATGCTTAGATTCTTGAATGCCCGCTTAGTGCACGCGTCGTGACCCAAAAACTTGAGACTAACATAATCAAGGCAGCGGCAACCGGATGTAAGATACCCGTTGCGGCTAATGTCATTCCTATGAGGTTATAAACAAAGGCGTAAAACAGATTGCCACGGAGTTTTTTGATAATCGCTCGCGACAGACTGACCGCCTGCGGTATCAACTCAATTCGATCATTTAACAGTTGACCGATCGCGACCGATCGCGCTAGCCCTGCGCCAGAGTGCATCGCGATGGAACCACTCGCCCGCAACATCGCGGCGACATCGTTGATACCGTCCCCGACAAATAGTGGCCACTCCCCTGCTCCTGACGATTCAAGGACTCGCTTAGCTTTATCTGCCGAACTCAAACCCCGCTCGATTTGCACATTTGGCGGCAGCGACAACTCGGGCAAAGGATCCCCCGTCAAAATATGTGAGCGTATTTCCAATCTATCCAAATCTGCCCAAATTTGATCGACTCCAACCCGTAGTCTCTCTCCCAAGACAAAACATGCCACCACTCGATCATTTAGATATACAAAGACGCGCCGCCCCTTCGTTTCGTGCAGTCCTTCGACCACTTCTTCGATCGCCTGCTCCGATTCAGCTAAGCTGAACTCTCCTACTTGCAAACAATGCCTCAACTCATCCGCCACCAAGTCATAAGCGATTCCTTGCCCTGCAATCACCTTTAGATTCTGCAGCTCACAGCTATCTTCGATACCCTCAGATTTTAAATACCTAGTCAGCGACTGCGCCACAGGATGCTCCAGTCCAGACTCAGCCGTTAGGACCGAGGCCAACAATTTGTTACGCTTGATTGGTAAATCTGTGTCCACCCAGAGTTCAGTCACTCGAAGATCAGACTCACTCAAAGTGCCCGTCTTATCAAAGAAGACACGCCGCGTCCTCGCCAGGGCATCGATTAAAGCACCATCACGGCTCACAAGTCCAAGCTGGGCCAAGCGGAAGAGCCCCTGAGAAATCGCCACAGGAGTGGCCAAACCCAGCGCACAAGGGCAAGCCACCAGTAATACCGCCATACTATTTAACACCGCATCCATCCAATTACCCGTCAGCCCCCAAAAGAGCGCCGTCCCCGCACTCACAGCCACCACAATCGGCAGAAATATCCGCATCAAATCATTGGCCTGCGTCTGTAGTTTCGAAGGCCGATCATCGGCCCCTTCCACCGTTTGTAAAATTGCATCCAGCTCCCGCGTCCCCGCACCCTGCTCGACCACAAGCTCAAAGCGGCTATCCACAGACCAAGCACCCGCTCGCACACGATCGCCCGCGCGCCGCACAACCGGCAGCGGTTCACCCGTCAAAGCAGTTTCTTGCACGTAGCCGATGCCAGTATGGATAATACCGTCCACCGTAAAAGGACCTCCAGGCTCGACGCGGACTAGAGCGCCCACCGAGACCTCGGCAAGGGAGCACTCTCGCCAATTGCCCTGCTCCGACTGCACGGTCACACGATCAAATCGCTCCCGTAGGCGGGCACTCTCCAACTTCATCTTGGCCTGGGAACGCTCACCCAGCATCCGCCCAAAAGTATAGATTGCGATCACAATGGGGACCACCTCGTAGTATACACTACCCTGCCCCGTAAAAGAGCCGACTACTGAACCAACAAAGGCTCCCAGCAGGCTAAGCGTAAAGAGCCCCTCAATCGAGAGACGTCGCCTTCGGAACATTGCCAGAGTCGAAGTAAAGAGCGGCCCTCCCAGAAAGGCTATCACTGCAAGCGCAGAAAGAATCAGCCCGCCATGCAAAATCCAATAAGCCATCGAAGCAAAAGGTGGCGGCGTCATATTCAAGGCCAAAGAAAACACCATCCCCTGCCCCGCAAAGACCCCCGTAATCGCGATCCGCAACCAAGCCCGTGAGAGCTTCAAATCAAGATCATCACAAGCACTCTCCGCACAACAAAAACCCGTGGGCTTAGAAGAGGACGCTGAAGATAGTGAAGGCATGATTCAAACTACATGCGCATGAATCAAAGCAACGTCCAGTCTCGGGGTGAAAAAAAGAGTAGCTACAAATTGTAGCGGATTGGATTTGCTGCGCCTCTTTTCTTAGTGTGTTTAACTGATTTATTTAAATAGAGAGCCTTAATCTCGTCGCGAGCTTCTTCGCCATTGAAACCCCATCGCGTTCGTTTACTTCCCGGAAGGATGACTTTATACCAATCCTTTATGGAATAAACACCAACAATAATTCCCCGATAATCGGCAAGAGCATACTGGATGCTTGGCAACCGTTTTTCTCCAATTACCCAAGCTTGTTTGGTAGATTCATAAATACTAACTCCGCCATCAGCGCGCTCATATGAACCGTTGATGTTAATCATTATCACATTGTGATGTAAGGATTCCAAAGGTACAGCGTTGTAAGTCGAAATAATTTCATTGGCGGTCATTAAGCCGAATTTAAACGCTCCATGACCCAGCACTTCATTCGTCAATTTTTGTGTAAAGTAATTAGTAAAATCGATCAAAGTAGACTCTAATTTGAATGCTTCGTCCTCAGTCAAACCGTGACGAATAATAACGTGCTTGACGGTATATCCAGAAGAGCGAATGTCATTTATAGTGTCTATTTTGTCAGAGTTAGTTTCTCCCTTTATTGCGCCCAAAACATGTTCAAAAACTCTATTTCCTTTTCCCTTACCTATGTAGAAAGGTTGATTTGTGCGCGGATCAATTAAGCCGTATACATAATATTGGATTTTTTCCTTAGTCAGCTCGTCAAAATGCAACATATTTAGGATAAATTACTTAACGGTCTAATTATTACTTTAGCCCGCTGATTTAAGGCCAATCAATATTGAATATATGGCCGCCTACATTCATAGATCTGCATGAAGAAGAGACAACAAAAGACTTCCTAACGTTTAGTTGATCTTCTTCAGAGTACTCAACTTTCCATTTAGATCCTAGTCCCTGTTGTTTCATTCCTCTAATTACGAATCCGGCAGGAGGATTAACATTTGGGCGATTATAAACATTTTGATAAGTTTTAATTCCAATTGAGCCGAGTAATGCTTTCTTTAGAAAACCCATAGCTTACCTCATCAAAAACCACCAGACTGCAGCAACAAACACATCCGACAAACTTTCAGAATTTTTAATTTCTTTTCTTACATCTTTGACCGTCTTGAGGCGTTTAGAGCCTGTTTTTTCACGTATCACGCCATACTTTACATTGCAGACTGCAGAAGACCCAGTTTTTATACGAACACGATCGTCTTTGACATTGCATATTGCACTGGAACCAGTGCCTGAGTTGAGACGATCTTTTTTAACATTAGCGAGGGTCTTACCGCGCTCGGTCAGACGACCATTCTTATATTCAAGTGCCATTTTTTTTAGACTAAGATTAACTTCTAGTGTGTATGGCTTGCGTTAACATCTACCCAACTTTAATGCCCAGTTCGTCACGACAGTGATCAAGGAACTTTGGCAAATTACCTACGCCCCACTGATTGGATACCGCAATCTGACAATCAATGAGTTGGAGTTCTTCACCGTCCTTAACAAAATGTCGTGCTTGTCCCTTTGCCTTTATTTCAAGCGCTTCATCTAATTTCACAAAAAGCGGTCGCTTGCCTTGAACGGGTGGAAAATTATTAGCCAATTGCCCAAAATCCATACCCGGGTTGTTTTGAATAAAATCTTTGAAAATTGCATGGACAAGTCGGCTCTTGGGATAACTGACTCCATTATATAATATTTTAGCAGTGTCTCTTTTACTTAGGCTATTTGTTTCTTTGACGATATTCTGCACTTCAGAAATCAAACTTGAGTTTACCTCAGTATCTGAGATACCTAAATCTATCCTGCATTGAGTAGAAAAACTGCTGACTACATTGAATATATCAATTTCATCTTGATCATCAATCTGGGCTTCGTCCTTGTCATTCTTTTCAAAAACTTTGTTAAATTGTGCTACCACAAGAGCAAAAGATTTAATGGTTTCATCAGCACCTATCATTTGCAAATTCACCATCGCAAAAGGCAAACGCTTAACCTCAGTCGTTGAGACGACACCATCTTCTGCAATTTCTCGGCAAGTTTTCAATATGGATTGGTATAGCTGTACTTTTTCGTCAAAAACACGTTCTCCCCGCTTACTCTCTTGTTCAATTTCAGTCTGCTTGTTAAGGAGATACATAGTTAAAATGATAACGAATATCGCCCCGAAAGAAGAACCAATGACTGCCCGAGGGACCCCTTCCGGAATTAAAGCAAAGAGCGGTGTAAACCCGATGTAAACCGATATCGCAATGACTACTAATGCAATAAGTGTGTTTTTTCCTTTTTTTCTAGTTTCTTGGAGTGCGCTACTTTTCATAATAGTTATTATTAAAATACATTGGTGAAATTTCACAAAAAAATCAATAATTATGTATTTATTGCAAAAAAGTTTTTCGCTTTGCTTGAGAGCATACGGTGCTTTTTGATTCAGTCCTTACATCAGATGGGACACAAATAGTCAGACTATATGTGGTAGTCTTTGGTTGATATCGCTTCAACACTAGGATAATAAGGAATGGTTCCAGTTTTAAAATTCCAACACCCCTGACCTAACATGACTTATATCGAGAAAACCTTATCATCTAAAGAATCGATCCAATCCTCCTTCGAGCTACACTGGATTGCGTGGCTACCCCTAGTAGGATGGCTGCTTCTAGCGCTGCCGACCTTTGGAATCACTTTATTGATGGCTGCTTATGAATACCTGCGACTAAAATGTATTGAACAGGCAGTGACCAACCGACGCGTCATTTTTAAAAGGGGCATTATTAGTCGTCATACGGAGGAGATGCTTTTGAATTCGGTGGAAACGGTGGAGATGCGCCAATCTGTTTGGGGCCGAATTTTAGGTTATGCGACCATCATGCTAACGGGTCGTGGCGATAGTGATCTGCAATTAAAATGGATGCAAGAACCGCTCGAAGTGAAGCAGGCTATCGAAAACAATCTACATCATCACTAGAGACACGCTTAAAAAAGGCATCTAGACTTTCATATTTGTAGGAGAAATAGATTAGCTAATGGGTAGCTAAGAGATTTCCCGCAAACTTAAGCTTATTCTGTGCTAGTTGAGAAGTGCCAGAGATCACCGGTTTGGATTGCTTGCTTTGCCATAGGGACATGAGCGTCCACTCGCCAATAATAGGTGGTATCCGATTTAAGTTCCTTAGGTGTGACGATATTCGTTTCTAAATTTTTAATCTGAGCTATTTCTACCAGTGAATCGGCCGACTCTCCCATAAGTATACGATGATGTGTAGAATTATAAGCTTCTAGGAACATGAGGTCTGCATTTAGGGGGACATCCTTTCCGCCGTCTTTAGGCACAGGAGAAGAAGCCGTTGTAGTCTTTCGTCCAGGTATCCAATACCTAGGAGCACCATATTCATAAGCCCCTATATCAGGTGCATCGCCTATGATATTCTGTTCCTTGTAATTACTAATTGCACTGGGTAGATCCTCCTTTTTCACGCGAGCGCCTGAATCAACAAGAGGTGAATTCACTTTGGGACGAAAGTCGTAGTTTTTCGGGTCACGCAGATGGATCCAACTTGCGCCTGGAGTGAGCATATTGCTATCTGATTTACCTGGTAGCACGGTGGCAAGTGGAGGCGCGTAGCCATCGCTCTTGACTCGTCCGGGCGCATCTAAATTCCAAGAGCGATTTTTGATTGTCGCTATATTATTACGAGTAAGGCTGTGCGTATTTCCCATGATATCGTGCATAGCTCTAAAACCTTGAATAGCTAGGGTGACCTTCTCTTCATCAGGGACGGGATAGCTAGAAGAGTTCATTACAGTGTTATTTAGGACCAAGTGGCGATCGCCTTTAATTTGATTGGTCATCGTGTTCCAGCTTACATTGTTCATGCAAACGCCATCACCATAAACTTTTCCATCAGGCCGAAAAACCAGCTCGCCGTGGTAATCGAAGCGTATCCCTTGCCCATTTGTATCGTGCGACCAATTATATGCGACTCGAGTGCCCGCATGTTTGGTAGTGCCGACGTTGATAGCGGATCCGTCATGCTGTAAATTGCCAGAATCCGTAACACGATTTAGCTCAATAACAGAACCATTATCTATTGCTCTTATGCCCTCACAATTACCACCACGCTGCACAGTATTTCTACGAAATATCGCGTTCTTACCAAACATTACTGAACCGGATCCTCCGTTGGAGTTTACTTGCCATTCAATATCGGAAAAAAGCGAGTTTTCGATTAAGACTCCATCACTATCGAAGGCAATGGGTGCATTACTTCGGTGAATGACTGAATTGATAAAATAATTTCCTTTGCCCCCAATGTAGCTAGACATTTTATTTGGATTAGATCTGGGGTTGTGATTTGCAAACCATTTAAAGGCTCCGAGGACGAATTTGTGAGTAGCGGGATAATCAAAACGACAAGTATCGAAGCCACTTTCCGTGCAATAGTTTAGCCAAAAACCACCCGCAAAAAAATCAATATTTTCGAAATTGATCGAAGAGCATCCTGTCAACTCTACTGCGAAATCAACTGATCTTGCATAGAGGTTTAATTCATTAGGATTCGTTCCGATTTCTGGCTTATAATAAACCTTATTTTCCGTCGGGTCATACCACCATTCGTTGCTCTTATCTAAGGCGGGCAGTCCTAAAATATGATACGATGCGAAACGTTTTTTAAAGTGTTTAAGCTCGCTATTCTTATGACCTATGAGCTCCGTACTATAAGTGAAATGATCACTGCCAGCAGAATGAAAAACAATTGGCTGTGTGTAAGTTAGCCAATGCCCTATATTCAGGACCGCAAGTGCTCCCGAAAAATCTATTCCAGTACTAGCTAATGAGGGGGGTTGGTTAGCGAATGTAATATCAGGGTCGAATACATACCTTGAGTCTCCTTCAGTAAATCCAGGTCTAGCAGGTACATGAAATTGGTCGTCATATATGAGTCCTACTCGTGTTAGGCCCTCCCATTCTCCTTTGTGATGATTATAGCCTCCATCGGTAGAGCGACAGCTTTCCATCATCCGCCAAATCTTACCATCTTCGAAGGTCGCATCAGGCCAACGCGCGAGATATACGAGGTCTGTGTCGCAGAAGAGCTGCCATATATCCTCCTCATAAGATAAAGACCAAATTCCATTTTCCTCTAATTCCCACTTTTTTGGAAGTCGTTTAGTCGGGTCGATTTTTACTGTGCCTGATTCAGCCGCTCTGATAGTTATTCCGTGCTTACTTTGTAGTTCTATGACCTCACGGTAAGTCCCGGGCGCTAATTCAATAGCATCGCCTTTTTTAACTCGCTTGAGTGCGTTACCGATTGTCAGGAAAGGGGATCCTTTACTGCCTACATTCGTATCAGATCCATGATTGGAGACATAAAGAGTATTAGCCTTAGCGCAGAGTGCATTGCATAGAAATAAGCTGATAGATACTGCAAGTGCTAGGTTTTTCATGTGACTTATGGCATTTGATGTAGTTAAATTAAAATTTAATAATCTTATTTAATTTACTCAGTCTAGGTTAAATTCGGTTCATTTAATCGGAAGACTGTAATGTCCATTAATTGGTATGTTATATACATGATGATGAGCGCAACGAATTCGGAAAATGACCTAAAGATTAGTCACCCCAAATAACTAATATCACACGTCGAAAAGAGACTAATCCTCGAGTGTGACTTCGACTACAAATCCTATGCCATCTGCCATAAAATCGGGAAGCTGAACTTCCACACCCAAATCGGTTTTTTTCCAGTCTAGGTATATGACCTGTCCCAACATTCGAATCTTATCAATTGATTCGTTAGATAAGGATTTGATCAAAATATTCCTTCCCTCAGGACGTGCTAGCGAAATAGCGTATACCTTATTTTCCTTTTGTGTGAACCAGAAATCATCACTGCCAAAATTAAAGTCGAGCTTGGCTTTTTTTCGTTCCTCAGTGCCACCCATCTTAAGCTCAGAATCACCCTCGTGATCGATATGCCAAGGTTTCGTGCCATAGATTGCGGCACCGTTTACCTTGAGCCATTTGCCAACTTCACGGAGATTTGCAACGGCCTCAGGCGGCATGACGCCACGTCCATCGGGACCAACATTAAGTAATAAATTACCCCCTTTACTTACATTTGCGACTAGCCAATAGAGGATTTCGATAGGTTTTTTCCAATCGTCATCGTAAGATTTGTAACCCCATGAATTATTCGTTGTCGCGACGCACTCCCATGCATCTTTATTGATCTGATCAGGTATCACATTATCACCTGGTATACCAAAATCGCCAAAATGATTTCCGATCCGTTGATTGACTAAAATCTCAGGGTCGGCGTCGTAGATAGTTTTGTAAAATGCGAAGCTGTGACGCGCTGGTATATAAATAGGAGTATCTAACCATATCTCACATAGCTTATAGTTGTCCACGAGTTCCTGGACCTGGGGCAAAGCTTTGTGTGTGATGTAATCATCGAATTTAACTGGTGCGGGATCAAAGTAATTAGCAAAGACCTTCTTCTCGGGCTTTTCGGGACCGTAGTCCTTGATTCCTGCGTCGCCACCGTCTTTCCAATCGATGGAGTGCGAGTAATACACCCCGAAGGCAATCCCAGCTTTTTCGCAGGCTTGCTCGAGTTCCCTAATAATATCACGACCAAAGGGACTACCATCGACTACATTAAAATCACTGACATCTGAGTCGAAAAGTGCAAATCCATCGTGGTGCTTTGAGGTGATGACCATGTATTTCATCCCAGCTGCTTTGGCGACTTCAACCCATTCCTCAGCATTAAAGCGAGTTGGGTTGAAGCTGTCGGCAAGCTTAGCATATTCAGCGCGTGGTATTTCTTTGCGGCGCATCACCCACTCTGCGACGCGAGGGCCCGTGCCACCCTCTTCCATTTTTTTGCCCTTGTAGACCCCACCAAGTTGTGAGTAGAGGCCCCAATGGATAAACATACCGTACTTTTGTTGGTTAAAATTTTCATGGCCGCGCATCTTAGCTGCTGAGGACGCCATTGGTCGCCACTTAGCTTCAAATTCCAGCATTTCTGGAGATCCCGGAACGCCCGAACCCCATGGTCCGGTTGCAGTTACGCTTAGCTGTGAAGCAATTATCAGGGGTAAAAGGAGAAATCTTATCTTCATAACAGTCAGGTTTTTGGGTAAGTAACAAAGTTCTTTAGTATTGGGGAACTGACAATACAGGGCGTAAGCTATACACACGGCAAGACCTTAATCATTCCCTAAGCATGCGCAATGCTAGTATTGAGCTTGGTCGAAGCTCGAACAGAGTTATCAAAGCATTGCATAACAAACAGATGTAATGGAGCCGAAGAACGGAATCGAACCGTCGACCTATTCATTACGAATGAATTGCTCTACCAACTGAGCTACTTCGGCATCCTAGATCATAAATCGGTATGTAAATCCTGAAAAATGGGAAGCCATTTTTTTGAGCTATCGTTGGCCGCCCTTAGGCAAAGTTAAACTTAGCGGAGCACTTTAAATGCTTTGCGTAACTTTACTTCGTCCTTGATGCCAGGCGCAGTTTCAACACCGCTGTTAATGTCGAGATGGTCGGCAGATGTGGACGCGAGGGCGTCGAGCACATTCGAGGGCGAAAGTCCGCCCGCGAGGACCCAGTTTGTTTGAGGATACCTTTCCTTGAGTGTATTGAATCGTGCCCAGTCCCCTACTTTGCCTGTACCTCCAAATTGGTCTTCAACGAAGGTATCGATTAAAATCGTGCCGGCATAATCGAGAATGTCTTCCGAGAAACTGTCTTCGGATGCAAGGCGCGGTGCGAGCCATAACTTATCTTTGCCCACTATCTTTGAATATTCAGCCAAATTGCCGTGTTCGAAGTCGGCTCCGAAATGGATTTGGAAGTAATCGAAGCCTGCATCGGAGTAGCTTTTCAAGTCTTCCAGACTCGTTGCCACATCGACAGCGACTCGTTGCCCCACTGGTACAGCTGCAGCGAGTTCTACCGCGCGATCTAGCGAGACAGCGCGCGGTGATTGTGGATAGAGGATAAAGCCAAAATAATCTGCCCCAAATGAGAGCGTCAATTTGATATCCTCTTCTCGAGTGAGACCACAGACTTTTATTTTTGGCAGAGTGCACATGACATTATGTTTAGGCAGTTTAAGATTGCTTGCAATTTATTTGATTCGAACTCGTTTCAGGCTTAGTTTCAACTAGCATGTCCCAATTCAAGCCGATCAGCGAGCCATCTCGCATTCTTTTTTACGATGGCGACTGTGGTTTATGCGCGCAGAGCGTTCGTTTCTTCTTAGGGATAGATCGGCATAAGCGTATTTGTTTTGCTCCGCTGCAAGGTGAGACAGCCCAGGGCTATTTGCCGGCGTATTTACGGGACGCCCAATCTCTTTCGACTGTCGTCTACCGTTGCAGCGATGCGGATAAGCGGTCGCTCTTCTTGCGCTCAGAGGCAGTCGCTCGTGCGCTAATCGATGTAGGCGGCGTGTGGGGCTTGTTAGGACGGTTTTTACGCCTCATACCCACTCCCCTGCGCGACTGGGCCTACAATTTGATCGCCAAAAATCGGCTGAAGTTTTTGCCGAATGGCGCCTGCGATCTGCCCACGGAGCAAGCGCGCGAACGTTTGCTGCCGTGACGAACACTCGCAGGCTACTTCCTAGAGCCCTATTTTAATCAGTTCGACGTCAAAAACCAGCGTGCCGGCAGGTGCACCGCCTTGAGGGTTCTCGCCATAGGCAAGTTTAGCGGGGATCCAGAAACGACGTTTCTCGCCTTCGACCATGAGCTGCAAGCCTTCGGTCCAACCGGGGATGACTTGTCCGAGGCCAAAAGTGGCGGGTGCGCCGCGCATGAGCGAACTGTCGAACATTTCGCCGTCAGTGGTCCAACCGCTATAGTGCACGGTCACCATGTCGGCCTTGGTCGGGTGGGTGCTGCCGGTGCCATCGGAAAGTCTACGCGAGGCGAGACCGCTATCGCGAACTTCCGCGCTCTCTGGAATGGCTGCGACATCTTCGGGAACCTTGGGTGGCTCAGGTGCTTTTTCGATACCGAGCAACTCAACATCAAAAACCAGCAGGCCGCCAGGGCGACCGCCACCGGGGTTTTCGCCATAAGCGAGATCGGCAGGAATCCAGAAGCGACGCTTCTCACCAAGTACCATGAGCTGAAGACCTTCCGTCCAGCCCTTGATTACGCGATTGAGCGGGAAGCTAGTCGGCTCGCCACGCTCTACTGAGCTATCAAAGAGATTTCCATCGGTCGTCCAACCGCTGTAGTGCACCGTGACGGTGTCCGCAGCAGCGGGCGATTCGATACCAGTGCCCGCAGTAAGCACGCGGGAGGCAAGACCCGAAGCGGTGACCTCAGCGTCGGATGGAACAGAATTTACGTCTTTAGGAGTTTCTAACATATCATAGGTATCCTTTTCCGAAGCAATGGAGGTCAACTGAAAACCGCTGATGCATAGGATAAGTGTCAGGCAGGCTGTGATTTGAGGGCGTAAATATTTCATGGGTATTTGATTCATTAATAAAAGATTTTCTATAGCTATGCTTGCCATTGATAAAGGCAAGTCATAGCGCATTTAGAATATTGCCAGCACGTGGTGCATACGATTTCGTGGACTAATGAAATTAGCACAAGGACAGATTTGGAAGACATCCCCCGAGGTGCATAGTTACGAGGGTATGTCGGTCTACCTGCGCATTGTCGATCTAGAGCGTCTATCAGTAGACTACAAAGAAATGCTCAAAGCCGACACTAAAGACGGCCATCACAAGAGCGCCTCGAAGAAAGTCTTTTGTCGCTTAATTAAGGGCGCAGAACTGGTCAGCCAATGATGAAGGTCGAGCGTGGCGAAATTTTCAGTCGTGCGCTGACGGGGCGTTGCCCTAACTGCGGACAATTTGGTATGTTTAAAAACTGGTTCCGTCTCCACAAGCGCTGTCCCAATTGCGGGATGGAACTAGAAAAAGAGGAGTCTGGATTTTACTTTGGAACAACTTCGATCGGCTATGTGCTTTCGATCATTCTAGTCATTATTCCGGTTTGTATTTTGGTCGTGAAGGACATGCTAAGTATGTGGGTCGGCGTGGGCATCGGCATCGCTGGGTCCATCATGCTTTGCACCCTACTTTATCCGCTCATGCTCAGTTGGGTAATCATGCTCTATTACGTAGTGCAAGCAGATGAGCTGCCAATAAATGCCTCTGAACAATGAAGACAGAGATTCCAGAATTGGGGCTTTCGCATGCGGACTGCCAAAGCACACCGAGCAGCTCTACAAACAGTGGCATTATTTTTAGCTCTAAGAAATGGAAGCAGCTCGCCACACAGCACCGAGAGCGAGCGGAACACTGGACGATGCCCTATCGTAAGCGGCGCGCCACTGGGCAAATGCACCCGATCTACGACTTTTTGTTTATCTACTACAGAAACAAGCCCTCACACTTGGAGGCATGGCACCCAGGCAATGGCGTCAGCCTAGAGGAAGCCCCCGTCGGTGGGACTTTTAAAGAGGCCTACTATCGCCTTGAAAATGGCTGCACAACGCTTGACCCCTCTCGGATGAAGGAGACGACGCGGCATCGATTAGAAATGGCGCTGCGCCTCTGCAAAAGTGTAAGTGCCCGTCCAGCCACATTTGGCTGTTTCGGCATGCACGAATGGGCCATGGTCTACCAAGGCGATACAGAAAGCGAAGTCCGCCACGCGGAGCGACTGCCTTTGCGGCTGTCTCAAGATGCGACGGATGCCTTTGTGCGAAGCCGTCCGATTCAATGCAGCCACTTCGATGCCTTCCGATTCTTTAGCCCAGACGCAAAGGATTTTAACCGCAAGCAACCAGGCAAAGACACGCGTTTAGACAACGAGCAATGTGGTTGCCTGCACACTAACATGGATCTCTACAAGCTAGCGACACAGTGCATGCCCTGGGTCGGTTCAGAGCTGCTATGGAAATGCTTTGAGTTCGCTGTAACTGCGCGGCAACTCGACATGCAGGCGAGCCCTTATGATTGCTCCTCGCTTGGTTTTGAACCAATCAAGGTAGAGACCTCTGCGGGGAAACTCAATTATGAGCGTCAGCAGCGAGCACTGAGCGAAACTGCTAAGCCATTGCGAGTGGAATTAATCCGGCGGCTGGAGAATATCTTGGCTTAATTAAGAGATTTTGACTTATTTCTGAACACTTCTTTAGCAATTAGTTCTGATAAACTTGCCTTCGTAATATGGGGTCTTTGACTGCCCAATTTATGTTTGAACTCGATTTTTAATGAGAATCCTAGACTTACCCATCCTCGTCTGCCTACTTAGCGCATCCCCAGCCACGCCGCTCATATCTCAAGCTTTGCCCGTCGGCGTCGAACACGTCCAGACACTCGACGGCATTGAAGAATATCGCCTCAGCTCAAACGGCCTTGGCATCCTGCTGATGCCAAATAAAGGGCTCCCCGTAGCCACAGTCATGGTAACATACAAAGTCGGCTCGCGTAACGAGGTCACAGGCACGACGGGGGCGACGCATATCCTTGAGCACATGATGTTTAAGGGCACTGAAAAATTTAATAGCGCCAAGGGTTTCGATTATTCCAGCCAGATGGAGCGCATCGGCGCACGTGCCAACGCCACCACCTGGTTTGACCGCACCAATTACTACGCAACGATGCCGAGTGAATATGTGTCGATGACAATTGAACTCGAAGCCGACCGTATGCGCGGCCTCTTGATCCGCGAGGAAGCCCTCGCCTCAGAAATGACCGTTGTAAGCAATGAGTATGAGCGTGGTGAAAATAGCCCCGTACGCACGCTGATCAAAGAGCTCTTCGCTACCGCCTATATGGCGCACCCTTACAGCCACCCTACTATTGGCTGGCGCTCAGATATCGAGAGCACCTCGGTCGAAAAACTGCGTAAATTTTACGACACCTACTACTGGCCAGAGAACGCGGTCATCACCGTGATCGGCGGCTTCGACAAAGTTGAAACACTCGCTGATATTGCGGAGCAATATGGTAAAGTCCCCTCTGCCCCGCAGGCCATCCCCGTTGTCGAGACGACCGAACCGGAACAACTGGGGCCGCGTCGCGTCACGATCAAACGCGCGGGTCAGGTCGGCGTCGTCATGCTTGGATACAAGGTGCCCGAAGGCAGGCACGAAGATTGGGCCGCCCTCACCTTACTTAAACAAATACTGGGAGCGGATAAGACGGGGCGTCTCTATCGCGCACTAGAAGACAAGGGTAAAGCCAACGCTACTTTCACCTTTGCGCCACAACTACATGATCCATGTCTATTTATTTTCGGCGCCTATCTAACACCAGAAGCTACTCACGAAGAAGCTGAAGCTATCATACTTAAAGAGATCGAAACTCTAGTTAGTGGCGGCGTTGATCTCGACGAGCTAGCACGAGCTAAATCCGTTATTCAAGCAGGGACTTTCTACGGCCGCGACGGCACCTATGGGATCGCTGATCAGATCAACGAAAATATCGCGATGGGTGACTGGTCGGCATATGTCAACTTACCAGAAGCAATCCAAGCTGTCTCCGTAGATAACCTTAAAGAAGTCGCACGCAAATATTTCATCGAGCGCAACCGCACCACTGGTTGGTTCGTTCCTGAGGTGCTCAACACCCTTAGTGCCAGCCTAGATGCAATGCCCTCACCCAACTACTATCGCGATCCCGCCATTTTCGGAGAATTACATAACCTAGAAAATACTGACGAACAAGCCTCTCCCAAGGCTACGAATTCAGCGAAGTCCGTCGTTGACTTTAGCTCACATATGCAACGTGCCCAGATTGGCGACATTGAACTTATTGCCATCGACCTACCCATCGACAATGTCGTTTCTTTCGTCGGCAGTATCGCGGCAGGCGACAGCCTTAATCCAGCGGATGCTCCCATGCTTGCTACTCTAACTGCTGCCATGCTAGATCAGGGCACAGCCAATCAAGACCGCTTCCAAATCGCTGAAAAACTCGACCGGCTTGGTGCCAACCTAAGTTTCAGCTCAGGCGATCAAAGCCTCAACTTTTCGGGGAAATTCCTCCGTGCCGATGCCGGCTCTTTTCTTCAAATTCTTGCGGACCAGTTACGTAATCCAGCCTTCGAAGCCGAAGTACTCGAGACTCTAAAAAGTCGCCAAAAAGCTAGTCTCCTACAAGCCATTGATGACCCTGACTACCGCGCTGATGCTCTACTCTCTCGTATCCTCTATCCCGTAGATCACATCAACTACAGCACGCCGATCAACGAGCTGAAGACCGACATTGAAGCCACTACTGTCGAAGATTTAGCAGCATTTCACGCTGCTCACTATGGCACCTCCTCGATGCGGCTAATCTTTACTGGAGACATTGACTTTGAACAACTCAAGGCCGCCGTTGGCAACGCCTTCGACGGTTGGGAGGGTGGGAGCGACTACCCCAAACTCGATACCTTGCCCAACAAAAATGCCGAATTCGCCGAACGTATTTATATTGAGGACAAGACCAGCGTCGCGGCCCGTTTTGGTTTCAATACCGGGCTGCAACGTACCGATGACGACTACCTACCATTCATGGTAGGCAACTATATCCTTGGCGGCAGTTTCCACTCCCGACTCATGACCGAAGTCCGTAAAAACCGCGGGCTCACCTACGATATCCGCGCTCGTCATCAAGGCGATATTCTGACCAATGGTAATTGGATCTTATCAGCCAGCTTTTCACCTGGTGCATTAAATGATGGTCTTCAAGCCGCCCGCGAAGTCGTCCAGCAATGGTTCGACGATGGCGTCAGTGAAGAGGAGGTTGCGGCCGCCATTGAAACTCTGACTGGTTCTTACATCGTCGGTCTCTCCAATACTGGTAGTGTTGCGGGGCAGGTTCACAGCTTCATGCAACGCGGCTTTGACCCCAAATACATCGACGAATACCCACTACTCCTTCGCCAATTGACTGCAGGAGAGGTGAACCATGCCATTCGCAAATACTTTGATCCCAGCCAAGTCACGGAAGTCGTCGCGGGTTCTCTCGCCCACGCTCCCGATTCGAGTGCCGAAACCAAAGGGAACTTAGCCATTACAGTGCGCCTCGATGCGCCTGATGCAGGCTGGCGGCTCCAGATCGAATCGATCCACCGCGACAGTGAGAATATAGTAGTCTATTCGCAGCTTAGCCGAGATCCCGATAACATGTCCGCCCAAGTCATCAGCACTGTGGCAGATACCGTTAAAATTGACCTCAGCCATTCCGACCTCCCTGTGCTTCACTATATAAGTGGCAAGACTTGGGACTGGGGCGACACGGGAGAATACACCTTCATTGATAGCCCTGAAATCATCAGCCAAGGTCTACAAACATCCGATTTACTTTTCGAATTAGAAAAATAATCGACTCTGCATCAACTTATATTTCTAAATTCCGAATCCTGAAACACTATGCCAAAAATCGACGTCGAAACCCTCAAATTGATTCTCCAGCGCAACGAACCCGACATACGTAAGGTCAACGAGATCATGCAAGAGATCGAGATGGAGCTTAAAGCCGAAGAGGAAGAAAAGCTCAATCGCCCGCCCCTCGTGAAGAAGCAATTCTCCATCCTGATCGCCGACGCCGAGGGCGAGCTTAAAGATAAAGACCTCACTGGCTGGGTTGTCCAGATCCCCGAAGACGACAATGTAAGCCTTTGCCCCGAACGTATTATCAACGCAGCTTACGAATTTAACACTACGCCCAAGGGCCAACGTATGCCCGTAAAAACCATTGGTGAAGCCTGCGAAGCCGTCACAGCCAAACTATTCAAAGAGCAAAACATCTGGATCAAAACTAAAGTGCCCGTCTTAGCGATGACCACCGCTAATAAGATACCGATGGCAAAGGTTGAGTGACGATCTGGAGTCTCAGATCGAGCCCCTCACCTGACTCGAAACACAGCAGATATAGAAAAAGCCGGGCATGGCTGCCCGGCTTTTTTGATGTAATAGGACTATGCGATTAGTGCTTAAAGTGGCGCTTACCAGTGAAGACCATGACCATGTCACGCTCGTCGGCAGCAGCAATCACTTCGTCGTCGCGGACGGAGCCGCCTGGTTGAATCGCTGCGATGGCACCGGCTGCGGCTGCGGCGATGAGCCCGTCAGCGAAAGGGAAAAATGCATCAGAGGCGACAATGGAACCTTTCAGGTCAAGGCCAGCTTCTCCTGCTTTCCAGACTGCGATCTTAGAGCTATCAACCCGAGACATCTGCCCTGCGCCGACTCCAAGAGTGCGCTCACAACCAGCGTAAACGATCGCGTTGGATTTCACGTGTTTCACCACGTTCCAGCCAAACGCCATGGCGCGCATTTCTTCGGGTGATGGCTGGCGCTTAGAGACGATCTTCCAGTCGCTGGGGCGATCCGGCATAGTGTCGCGGTCTTGCATAAGCACGCCGCCGACTACGGAGCGAATCTCTCTTAAGGAGTCCGCTGGTAAGCTGGCTTTAACTGTCATCAGTCGCAGGTTCTTTTTCTTGGCGAACACCTCACGCGCGGCTTCTGTGAAGGCTGGTGCGATGATCACCTCGCAGAAAATCTTACTGATGATCACAGCGAGGTCGGCATCCATGGTTTGGTTGACCACGATGATACCGCCGAAAGGCGCTTGCTGATCGGTAACAAAGGCCTTCTCCCATGCTTCGAGAAGCGTGTCAGCCGAGGCCACCCCGCAAGGGTTGGTGTGCTTTAGTATGGCGACGGTGGGCTTTTGGAACTCACCGATCAAGTAGGCCGCGGCGGTGATGTCGATGATGTTATTAAAGCTTAATTCCTTACCTTGTAGCTGCACGAAGCAATCGAAGAAGCTGCCATAAAGCGCCGCCTTTTGGTGTGGGTTCTCGCCGTAGCGTAGACATTGTACTTGGGGAAGATCCATCTTAAGCTCTGTAGGGATTCCAGAAATATCCTCAAGCCTTGGTTCCTCGGAAACTTGGTCCTTAAGGTAGGTAGCAATGGCACCGTCGTATGCTGCGGTGCGTTGAAATACCTTCAGTGCAAGCTCGCGGCGAAGCTTTTGCGTGGCGGCTTCGTCGCCCATCGCAGTGAGCACACGGTCGTAATCTGCTGCATCGACCACGACGGATACGGAAGCGTGGTTCTTCGCTGCAGAACGGAGCATAGAGGGACCACCGATATCAATATTCTCAATCGCCAACTCAAAGGTGACGTCATACTTGGCCACAGTTTCCTCAAATGGGTATAAATTCACCACCACAAGATCAATCATCTCGATCTTGTGCTCGGCAGCGGCACTCATGTGAGTCTCTTTGTCGCGGCGCGCGAGGAGACCACCATGGATTTTTGGGTGAAGGGTCTTAACGCGGCCTTCCATCATTTCAGGAAAACCCGTGTAATCGCTCACTTCAGTCACAGGGATGTTCTCTTTTTCAAGGAGCTTAGCAGTGCCACCAGTGGAAAGTAGACGGTAACCGTGTTGCTCGACTAGCGCTTTAGCAAAGGGCACGAGGCCTGATTTATCACTAACGGAAATGAGTGCGTTTTTTTGCATAGTTAAAAGGAACTTTGTTATCAGAAATAGAAATTTGCGTCGGCTTAGATCAGGTAATCGATTGAGCGAAAATAAAAAAATTATTTCCTTTCAGGTCGTGGGAAGAGGATGGCTTTTTCGCCAAGGGCCTTTCCCTCTAATTTGCTACCCCACTCTAACTGGCCCTCAAGGCGATCGAAGCTTTCTGCGCCGACTAGCCCACGGATCTTATCAGAAATCTCCGGCATCACGGGTGTCAGCATGACAACTGCGAGACGTAGGGCCTCGGCCATGGTCGCCAATGAAGTGCGGAGCGCCGCTTGATCTACCGCTTCTTCGGACTTAGCGAGTTTCCACGGAGCACGGGTCTCGGCGTATCGGTTGATGCCAGAAACGAAGGTAAAGATCCGTTCAAGCGCTTTATGAAACTGGAAGTTTTCAAACAGCGAGATGAGCTCTTTAGCAGTGTCCTTCCAAAGTGCTTTAAGCTCTTTTTCGGGAGCGCCTTCGACTTCAGCCGTAGGCACTTTACCTCCGGCGTAACGCTGCCCCATATTGAGTAGTCGACTAACGAGATTGCCGAGGTCGTTTGCGAGGTCGCTGTTGTAGCGACTCATAAACAGATCGATCGAAAATTCAGAGTCTTGCCCGACGTTCATCTCGCGGGTGACGAAATAACGAAAAGCGTCCGCACCGAACTGCTCGATAAGATCTAGCGGGTTGACGACATCGCCAGAGCTTTTAGACATCTTATTTCCAGAGCTAAGCCACCAACCGTGAACAAGAAAATGCTTGGGCAAGTCGATGCCGAGCGCTTTAAGCATGATCGGCCAGTAAACGGCGTGCGGTGGCACAAGAATATCTTTACCGATCACATGATAATCGGCTGGCCATTGCTGGTTGAACTCGTCGGTTCCGTATCCGGCGGCGGTGATATAATTTGTCAAGGCATCGAACCATACGTAGGTGACAAAGTCTTGGTCAAAGGGCAGTTCGATGCCCCATTCTAGTCGCTCTTTAGGGCGAGAAATGCAGAGGTCGTTCAGCGGCTCTTTAAGAAATTGGAGTGCATCGGCACTGCGAAAGCGCGGGTAGATCATCTGCTCCTTGGTCTTGATCGTGTCGACGAGCCAGTCTTGGTATTGAGAGAGTTTGAAGAAGTAGTTACTCTCAGTCACTTCAGTCACTTCGCCGAAGATCTCTGGCCACTTGCCATCTACTTTTTCTTTTTCGGTAACGAACTGCTCTTGGCGCACACTGTAGTAGCCATTGTAATCAGCTTTGTAGATCTCGCCCTTGTCATAGAGCTTCTGAAGAATCTCCCGAACTACAGCCTTATGACGATCCTGCGTGGTGCGGATGTAGTCATCGTTGGAAATATTAAGCGCGCTGCAGAGGCCTTGAAATTCTGCAGCGAGGCGATCACAGACTTCAATTGGAGGCACACCTGCTTGCTCGGCTGACATCTGCACTTTTTGTCCGTGCTCGTCGAGTCCAGTGAGGAATTTAACCTCGTCGCCCATCAAGCGACGGAAGCGCGCGATAATGTCCGTCAGCACTTTTTCGTAGGCGTGACCAAGATGCGGCGAGCCGTTAGCGTAGTCGATTGCGGTTGTTATATAGAACTTTTTGCTCATATGAAGCTGCGGAACTTGGGTGATTTCGTAGGGAGGCGCAAGCGCGAGATTTGGATGTCATCATAAAATACCACAGCAACACGAAATGCCTTCGTAAGCAAAATAGTAAACGGATATAGCAGAAGCGATGATCACTTAACTCCATTACCAAGCGCCGAGAATGTCTTCGACTATCAATTGGCTTTTACCGCGATAGAAATTAGACTGCACGACAAGGCGCGCTTGCCCTCTGTGGTTCTTCATGTAAAAAGGTAAACCACCCTCTTCAATGTAGCTAGGGTCAGAGTAATAGGCTGGCCATATACGACGACCGACTTTAAGTCTCAATGGACGTATGCTTTCGATGACCGCATCTACAGTATAAAGCTGACCAACATGAGGTATGAGTTCGGCATCGCTGAGGGAATTGAGAATGTCACCATCTGTAAGATTCAAATCTCCATTAAAGTGAGCGACGGTGAGTGGGTATTCGTAGCTAGAGACATTCTCACCAATACTGAGTGCAGCGGTGGCCTTAAAGGCACCGACAGAAAAACGCGCATATACAGGGAAATGATCGCTCACACCCCCACCCGTTTCACCTGCAGAATGCCACCGAATAGGCCGACCTATTAGGTCGGCATTGATGCCAGGGATCACTAGCTTATCAAAGCTACCATCAATGTAGCAGATACCACTGTCGTCGTAAAGCCCTTGAGTGATGAGCATATGCATGAGTGTCCCAATGCGACCACGCCAGACTTCAGAGTAGCGAGCTTCGGGCTCGAGTTCGAACCATAGGTTATAAAGGTCGGTCTCGTAAAATGACTCGTTGCCAGTCGAGCCAAGGATGTCATTCACGCCAGTTACAATGTTAGGAAAGAGAGCAGAATGATTGTAATGGGAGTTCAAATCACCAGCGATGATGATGTCCGCATATGAATCAGCTTCAAGCCGTGCATCGATCAAGCTGCGAAGCACCTTGGCGTTCTCTACTCGAATCGGCTCGCGATCAGGGTTAGAAGCGCCTGATTTCCAGTGGTTCACGTAAACAAAGAGTGACTGGCCCTCGACCTCGAGCTCAGCCTCAATAATGTCGCGTGCCATTACAATGGGGTGCGCATCATGGCTGATAATAGGGAAAGTAGAGAAGATCGCATTTGTGTGGGCGGAACCGGATTCCATGCCTCGGTATTCTGCGGTCACGACGTGGTAACCCGTGAGACCTTCATCAGCAAGTGCCTTGAGCAGCCATGCCGAGGCTGGATAACCTGCGAAGGCATCCGACCATTCAGTATCGAGCATGTCCGCGACGGTGGTGTCGCTATACATTTCGAGGAAGGCGTCATAATCTTCAACAGTCGACTCTGGCGTGAAATCAGCCTCTAACTCTTGAAAGAGGACAATCTCAGGGGCATCACCGCCATCCACTGACTTCAAAACACTGGCGATACTTTGTAACTTGGTTAGCAATTTGCGTGGGGTGTACCCTGAATCGACTTTGTAGTCGTCGAACATGGAAACACCATCGGCATCGAATAGATTTTCGACGTTATAGGTGACAACAGTGAACGTGATTGGTTCTACCAGATCGACTGCATGATCTTCAAGTTCTGTCGGCGAGACGACGGGCTGAACAAGGCTTACCTCACTGACAGCGGCAGTAGCCACATTACTCTCGGGCGCGGGCGTCTGCTCAGGGACTTCGGAGTTTGATGCAGGTTCCTGATCGACACCAACATCCGAATTTACGCCACAGCCAGCTAAGAGTAAGCACAAAATAAAAGACGCAAAGTAGCTAAGTATTTTCATTAGGGTAACCATGGGTATTTTTTGTAATCAGGCGCGCGCTTTTCGTTCCAAGCTTTGCGCCCTTCTTCACCTTCTTCAGTTAAATAATAGAGTAATGTGGCGTTACCCGCCAGTTCTTGCAGACCTTGCTGTCCATCCACGTCAGCGTTGAAAGAGGCCTTTAGGCAGCGAATAGAAAGTGGGCTATGCTGCAATATCTCTTTCGCCCATTGCACACCCTCGGCTTCGAGTTCTTCATAAGGAACGACCTTGTTGACCAAGCCCATATCCAAGGCTTCTTGCGCATCATATTGACGGCAAAGATACCAGATTTCGCGGGCTTTCTTGTGCCCAACAATCCTAGCGAGATAACTTGAACCAAAACCACCGTCAAAACTACCAACCTTCGGGCCGGTTTGCCCAAAAACGGCATTGTCCGCCGCAATCGTCATATCGCAAACTACATGTAATACCTGTCCGCCTCCAATAGCGTAACCGGCAACGAGCGCGATCACAACCTTTGGCATCGAGCGAATGAGCTTCTGAAGATCGAGCACGTTCAGGCGAGGAACGCCATCTTTGCCCACATAGCCACCAGCTTTGTGAGCGCGGATTTTTTGATCTCCACCTGCGCAAAAGGCGAATTTCCCATCGGTCTGCGGGTTGAAGCCGGTGAGCAGGACGACGCCAATCGTAGTATCGTCCTTCGCGTCAGAAAAAGCCTCAATCATTTCGGCGACAGTGTCAGGGGTGAAAGCATTGCGCCGGTGCGGACGATTGATCGTCACCTTTGCAATGCCATCACACTTCTCATATATTATTTCTTCAAATTTACTGACTTTTTTCCAATTCATTTGCGTAAGTAGAACTTAAATAAGCAAGATGACAACTGCCTAGAATTAAAACGTAGAGAGCGTAAAGTCACACTCTACAAATGTTTGCATTTTAATAATGCGGCGGTTTTTCGTCTGCTGGCATGTCGCCTGCGCTCTGCGAGTTAAGTTCGGCTACCGCGGCTAATTGCGCTTTTTGTTCCTTGGCAGCTTTGACCAAGCCATCAATCCTTTTGGAGAGTTGATACATTTCAGCGTCCTGCTCAGTCACGTGTTTCTCTAAGAAAGCGATGCGCGATTGTAGGTCTTCGAGTAGATCAGATTCAATCATAAAATGTTATCCTTGGAATCGAAACACACTCATGGACTGCGGTGGCATTTGAACTAGAATCGAGAATGGGCGACCATCCCACTCAATCGCTTCTGACTCTACAACACCATTGTTGCCAAAGCCAAGGCCTCCGTATTCTTTGGCATCAGTATTGAGTATTTCCTTCCAATAGCCTGCGTGTGGCACACCGACACGGAAGCCCTCGCGAAGCACAGGCGTCATATTTCCCACAGCAACCACATCTTCTGTTGGCACGCATCCTTTGCGTAAGAATGTTAGAATACTGTTCTCTGCATCGGTGCAATTGATCCACTCAAAGCCGTCGGGCTTGGTATCACCAAATGCTAAGCTAGGTATCTCTTGATAAAGCTTGTTCAAATCACGCACAACCATCTGGATTCCCTTATGTTCAGGATACTGCAGTAAATGCCAGTCTAGGCTCTTGTTATAATTCCATTCAGCGGATTGGCCAAAGTCAGAACCCATGAAAAGGGTCTTCTTGCCAGGCCACATCCACATAAGCCCGTAAAGCAATCGCAATTGGTGTGCCTTATTGGAGATCGGTTCGCCAGGCATTTTGAGTAGCATCGATTGTTTACCATGCACCACTTCATCATGCGAGAAGACTTGTGTGAAATTCTCTGAATATTGATAAAGCATCCCAAAAGAGAGTTGATGATGATCATACTTTCGGTGGATGGGGTCCTTCTTGAAATACTCGAGCGTATCATTCATCCAACCCATGTTCCACTTAAGGTCGAAACCGAGACCTCCTTCGGAAGTGGGTTTCGTGACACCAGGGAAAGAGGTAGACTCTTCAGCAATCATCAATGTGCCAGGGTAGTATTTATGAACGACGTCATTCGTCTGACGCAGGAAATCAATAGCTTCAAGGTTTTCGCGTCCACCGTATTGATTCGGCACCCACTCCCCGTCTTTGCGAGAGTAGTCTAGGTAGAGCATCGAGGCTACGGCATCCACACGGAGGCCATCGATATGATAGCGTTCGCACCAAGCAAGTGCACTTGCAATTAGGAAACCCCGGACTTCGTTACGTCCATAGTTAAAAATCAAAGTGCCCCAATCTTGGTGGAAACCTTGACGCGGATCGGAGTGCTCGTAGAGCGCTGTATCGTCAAACTTGGCGAGCGCAAAACTATCGGTCGGAAAGTGAGCAGGTACCCAATCCATAATCACGCCAATTCCGTTTTGGTGCAGCGTATCGACGAGAAACATAAAGTCCTCAGGAGTACCGAAACGATAAGTCGGCGCGAAGTATCCTGTCACTTGGTAACCCCAAGAGCCATCGAAGGGATGCTCGGATAGTGGCATGAACTCTACGTGCGTGTAGTACATGTCTGTGAGATAATCGACCAGCGCATGGGCTAGCTCACGATAACTAAGTGGGCAGGAGGCATCTTCGACTACTGACTTCCATGAGCCAGGATGCATTTCGTAGATAGAGATCGGCTGATCTTTCCAATCAGTCTGAGCACGATTCAGTATCCATTCGTCATCGTTCCACTGATAGTCATCAACGTTTTGGATAATCGAGGCATTATTGGGAGGCGCCTCAAAGCAGGTGCCATAGGGATCAGTCTTTAAAAGCAGGGTCCCTTGGCGTGAACTAATCTCATACTTATACTTCACCCCAGATTTGAGACTGGGAATGAAAAGTTCCCAGATACCAGATGCACCGAGGCTACGCATCGCATGATAGCGACCATCCCAATGGTTGAAATCGCCGACCACAGAAACTCGCTCAGCATTAGGCGCCCAAATTGCGAAAGAGACGCCTTTGACCCCATCGATATTTCGCAACTGCGATCCCATTTTGTGATGCACAAAGTGATCACTACCCTCGCTAAAGAGATAGACATCGTCGTCAGAAAGTGTGGGCAGAAAACTGTAGGGGTCAGAAAACTGGCGAATCTCACCGTTGAATCGCTCGATTTGTAGAAGGTAATGAAAAACCTCATTCCGATCTTCGATTACACCCTCAAAAAGACCGTCCTTGGTCAGGCGCTTCAACTCATAAAGCTTACTATTATTAACCACATCAACCAGATGACAACTTTGTGCGTCGTCTAAATAGGCGCGGACTATCAGGCAATTCTTTTTGCCCTTTTTATGAGGGTGCATACCTAAATGCTCGTGCGGCTGAGCGCAGTTCACACTAGTAATCAATTCGATTTCTTTTTTGGTAATTCTCACCGATGAGAAAAAAATTTAATCGTAGGCAATTTGCAAGACTCTTACCTTTGACTACCCCTTACGGCTTGCCTCGACCCACAGATACCTGATTGTATGACGACTTATGGAATTGATACTTCTACTATTCGTCTTTGTTCTGGCATCCTTTCTCGGGTTCGAGCTTATTGCTAAAGTCCCCTCTCAATTACACACCCCGCTCATGTCTGGATCAAATGCGATTTCGGGAATTACTGTAGTCGGGGCTATTCTTGCCGTCAACACTAGTTCCAGCGGACTTTCGGCCTGGCTTGGGTTTGCTGCTATTGTGCTCGCCACAATCAACGTCGTCGGAGGTTACATGGTAACTGACCGCATGCTTGCGATGTTTAAAAAGAAAGTTAAATGATGAACGCATCGACCATTGTTAATCTGTCCTACATCGTAGCGGCGATTCTTTTTATTTTTGGAATCAAAATGCTAGGTAAGGCCGATACGGCAAAACGCGGCAACCTTCTCTCAGCAGTCGGTATGTTGCTCGCAGTGATCGTGACGCTTTTAAGCAAGGGGCTCTCTTATCCACTCATAATTGGTGGCCTCGCGTTGGGGGGTGCTGTCGGTTTTGTCGCCGCCAAGCGTGTTCAAATGACAGGGATGCCCGAATTGGTGGCACTCTTCAACGGCTTCGGAGGCCTCGCCTCACTACTTGTAGGTTTGGCGGAGTATTACCGTGCCAAAATATCCAATAATTTGCTCGAAAGTGTTCTAATTGAAGAGCTCAGCTCATTCACCGCCACCGTCATTGTCCTAACAATCCTCATCGGTGGCATTACCTTTACGGGTTCCATTTATGCGTGGGGTAAACTGTCAGGCAAACTTGGCGGACGTGCTCTTACCTTCACGGGACAGAAAGCCTTCAACACACTACTTGCCCTCGGCATCATTGCGGCGGGTATACTGTTTAGCTCCTCTCCAGCCACCGAACTCGCACACGCGGTTCTCATTGCCGTATTAATACTCTCTCTTTTGCTCGGCATCTTCGCCGTTATGCCCATTGGTGGAGGTGATATGCCCGTGGTCATTTCACTGCTAAATTCCTGTTCGGGCCTTGCTGCCTGCGCAGCCGGTTTTGTCATCAATAACAACGTGCTTGTAGTGGCTGGCTGCCTCGTCGGGGCCTCAGGCCTCATTCTCACGGTCATCATGTGCAAGGCAATGAACCGGACCTTGATTAATGTTCTTGTTTCTGGCTTCGGAGCTACTACCCAAGCTAATGGCGCCAAAAGCAAAGGAGAACTCAAGCCCATCTCTCCCGAAGACGCTTATTATATTCTAGAAGCTGCCAAGAGCGTCATCATCATCCCTGGCTATGGCATGGCCGTCTCTCAGGCGCAGCACGCAGTCAAAGAGCTCGGCACACTCTTGGAAGAAAACGACTGCGAAGTTCGTTTTGCCATACACCCCGTCGCTGGGCGTATGCCGGGCCACATGAACGTATTGTTAGCCGAGGCCGACGTGCCTTATGAGCAACTTGCTGAGATGGACGACGTCAATCCAATGATTGAGATGGTCGATGTCGCCATCGTGATTGGTGCCAACGACGTGGTTAACCCTGCTGCAGGCAACGATGAAACTAGTCCCATTTACGGCATGCCCATTATCGAAGCCTACAAAGCCAAGACGACCTTCTGTCTCAAGCGCGGCAAAGGTGCTGGCTTCTCAGGGCTAGAAAATCAACTCTTTACCGCTACAAAAACCCGCATGATCTACGGTGATGCCAAAGCTACTATCACTAGTATGGTCGCACAATTTAAGGAGAGTTAGTAGTAAGTTAACCCGCTACGAAGCATGCTTCCATCTAATAAAGCTTCTCTAGTTATCGACGGCTCTGGTAGTAAAGTATTTGCTGGAATATTAGATGCTGAAAACCGGTGGCTGGTTAAATTGGAACGTGACGGTAGTCCACTCGAAGAGCTTTTTCCACTTATCGAAGCAGTATTGACTGAATCAGGTCTTTCAATAGAAGATATTGGTAGCTACATCTACTGCATGGGACCGGGTTCCGTATTAGGAATACGCCTATGTGCTATGGCGATTGAGACCTGGTCAAGACTTTACCCTAAATCGGTTCAGTATTATAAATACAACAGCCTCCACCTGTCGGCGCACGCGCTCCTTTATGCCACGCCAGATCTAAAAGATGCACTCATCGTATCCGACTGGAAAAAAGGCGTTTGGAATGGCCTCTACATTAGAGGAGGTCATGTCGGCGCAACCGAGGTGATTGACGATGGCGCACTCATCGCTTGGAAAAACTTAATTTACCATCTACCGCAGCGAAAAGGCTGGCAAAGTCCGCCAGATAAGGTGCAAACGCTTATTTACGATCCTTCTATACTAGATGCTATCCACGACGCTGAAGGTCTTCTTCAAATTACCGACCGCATCGAGCTCTACAGTTCGGGAATCAACACCTTTCAAAAATGGACGCCGACTAGACACCGAGCGCAGACTTAAATTTAACTCGAATCAATCATTTCCAGAAAAGACAAAACGGCCCCCCTGCGCTGCTGGGCGGAGATAAACCTCACCGCTTTTGAACGTAATTTGAAGCGAATCCAAGCCGCTCTGCCCTCACACATGCGCTACCTCGCAGTAGTTAAAGCAGACGCCTACGGGCACGGCATGCCGCAAATGGTGCGCCGACTAATGCAAAGTGGCATCGACTGTTTCGCGGTAGCGAATGTCGCTGAAGCTGCCGACATTCGCCACATGGGCGCGGGTTGGCCTATCCTCATCCTCAGCCCACTCCTCCCCGAGGAAGATCAGCTTCTTGTCGACCACGATTTGACCGCGACTGTCAGCACGCTCGAAGAGTGCGAACGGCTCAATGAACTGGGCATAGATCACAAGACAGAGATCAAGGTACACCTAAAGATCGATACAGGTATGGGTCGCATCGGCATCTGGCATAGCCAAGCACCAAGGTTTTTTGAGCGCATTCGCGAAATGCCGGGATTACAACTCGAAGGTGTTTACACCCACTTTTCCAGTGCCGACAGCGATCCCGATTTTACCCAGATCCAGCGCGCCCGCTTCCTAGCAGCTCTCGATGCCGATGTGCCCTTGCCCGACGACCTGCTAATCCACGCCGACAACTCCGCAGGCATCGACAGCTTGAGCGCCGAGAGCCCTTTTAACGCAGTACGTATTGGGCTACTGCAGTTTGGCGTAACACCTTACCCTGATTCAGCCCTCGGTCGCGTAAATGTGGAGCCCGTCTTTAGCTTTCACACTCGAATCAGCCTTATCAAAGATTTGCCCGCTGGCACCGACATCAGCTATGGCCGTACACATCAACTCGCGCGAGATTCCCGTATAGCCATACTTACCGCAGGCTATGGCGATGGCGTGCCATTAGGGCTAAGTAATTGTGGTTATGTCCTTATCCATGGACAAGCTTGCCCTATTCTTGGTCGTGTCACCATGGATCAGACTATCGTAGATGTGACCGAATGTATTGAAGCGCAAATCGGAGACTGCGTAGTATTGATTGGAAAAAATCAGGACAAAGAAATTACCACAAGCGAATTTAGCCAAAAGGCAAATACGATTCCTTGGGAAACGCTCTGCTCAGTAACCAAACGAGTGACACGGGTCTATGTAGGCTCACGTGAGCTTTGAATGATAAAAGACTTGTCCACCGAAAATACGCTGCGCATAGTCTAGCCCCGTGCTAGCAAACGCTCGGAACATCTCCTTATTTTTCTCTTTGACGCTCTCAATTTCTATGAGTGGGGCTCTTCCTGAACTCAGCTCGATTGAACCTTTGGAGTATGACGAGGAATCTCAGCGCCTAGTCGCACGTGGCGATGCTCGGCTAGACTTCGAAAATACACGCATACGTGCAGACCGCATTACCTACTACCAGAATTTTTTCCTCACAGATGCGAGTGGTAACGTAGCGATTTCTCGGGATGGTGACCGCTTGATCGCTGACCGCTTGAGCTTTGAAAGCCAAGAAAACATCTTCGCGGCGGGCATTCTTCGCACAGGACAGTGGCCCTATTATGTTAGTGGCATTAGTGCAGGCGGCACAATCGAGAATACAGAGATCCAAGGCGCCTCCCTTTATTATGGCAACCCTAGCCCCTATAGTCTCAGTGTCAGCTCTGATGAAATACGTTATGTAAATGAAGAAGATGGCGAATACATATCCATGGATGGCGCTACCTTTCGTATAGGTCGCATACCCTTCTTTTACCTACCAGGATACCGACACTACCTAAGCGACGCAGCCTATCTGCTAGATATCAATGCAGGCTCCAGTGGTCAGCTCGGCTATTACTTGAAGACGACCACGCTTCTTCCCTTCACCTCATTGCTACGTCTGGGTGCGAACCTCGACTACTACAGTAAGCGCGGTATACTTGCAGGTCCTACCGCGCAGTATGTCTACAATTCTTCAAGCCAAAGCATCGTGGGCGCACTCAGCACCGGCGCAATCAATGACAAAGGTAACCAAGCTGAACGTAATGTCGATGCACTCAATCGTCAGATTGACTCTAAGCGCTACTTTACAGAATGGCGTCACAAGCACCACATTGGCGAACGACTCACAGCTACCGCGTCGGCAAGTTACTGGTCAGACTCCGACGTTATACGTGATTTTCGCGACGACATCTTTGACGAAAATCAACTTCCTGACAACTTTGCAGAGCTTAGCTATGCGGGTGACAACTGGATCGTATCCGCCTTTGGCCGCTTCCGGCCCAATAATTTTCAGCTTGTGCAAGAGCGCACACCCGAAATCCGTTTCAACCTCCTGCCAATTCCGGTCTCCAACACGGGCGCCTACCACCGTGCCACCGCTAGTTACGTACAACTGAATGAAGACTTTGGTCGCAACTCACCTGGCAATACCGTCGAAGGCCAGTTCAATCGCTTCGATCTTACCTACCGGACCGAACATCCCATTCGATTAGCCAACTGGCTAACACTGACCCCGTTAGCTGGCGCACGTTTGACGCAATACGAGAATCAACAGATCGACACGCTTGCCCCATCCTACTCGGAACCATTATCTACAACTTTAGATTCTAGCTTTAGCCGCGAAATCTATGAACTCGGCTTTGATCTAGAAGCGCACGCTTATGCCAGCTACCCAACCTTCAATAAGTCATGGGGCATTGATGGCCTACGCCACCTCGTGCGCCCTGCCCTGCGCTATCGTTACTATTCTGATCCAGACGACGTTAACCAGATCGCCGCAATCGACCGACAGGTATTCGACCTTAAACGCCCACTCCTCGATCTAAGTGATCTGCGTAACGTGGATCAAATAGCTAAGACCCACCTCATACGCCTCGGGGTTGAAAACCTTTTTCAAACTCGCTCTAAAAATTATGGATCTCGCACACTAGCCGCACTAAATTTTTACCAGGACATTATTTTCGAGAAAAACCTCCGTTATGACGGAGACAAAGAAGATCGCTTCAACGCTACATGGGCCGAACTCGTTCTAAATCCTGCACCCTGGCTCAAGTTCAACCTCGCAAGTCGTTTTAAGACTGAAAGCTTCACCCTCGAAGAGTTGCGCACAGGCACCAGTATAAAGAGCGGTGAAATCTGGCAACTAGGCCTTTCGACTTACTTGCTTAACAAGCGTATAGATCAGTATCGACTCGACCACATTTATCTCATTAACGAGCGCCTTTCATTACTCACCGATGTAAACTTCGATGCCAATTCGGGCAAATTAACTAGAGTCCGAGTAGGCCTGCGCACCCGTATTGGTAGTACGTGGGAGCTAGTCTATTCCATCACTTCCCGAGAAGACGCTCGACGCGAAAGCGATGTTTCATTTGATATTCAATTACACCTCGCTGGGGGCGATTAAATTTCACTTACTAACGATATGGAGGAAGCACTCATTCCCGACAAAGAATTTGCCATTCGGCTCCCTGCTTTTGAGGGCCCAATGGATCTGTTGCTCTACCTGATCCGCCGGAGCGAAGTCGACATATATGACATCCCGATAGAACGGGTCACCGAACAATACATTGAGGTTCTCGGCTCCATGGAAAGCCTCGACCTTGAAGTAGCCGGTGAGTTCTTCGTCATGGCTTCGACCCTAATGTATATTAAGAGCCGCATGCTGCTGCCTAAAAAGGATCAAGGCACCAACGAAGATATGGAAGACGACGACATTGATCCTCGCTGGGAACTCGTCCAGCAGCTACTGGAATACCGAAAGTTCAAAGAAGCTGCGGAAGACATACGCAAACTCATCCTCAGCAGTAATGACCTAATCTCACGGATTGGGCCAAGAGATGCCCTAGAAGCTGTCGAGCGTCCTCTCAAACCGGTCGACCGCGTCGATCTATGGAATACTTTTAATTCTGTACTTCGTCGCCTCGCTGAGCGTATCGACGAGGGTCAAATAAATGCTGAGCAGGTCACCGTATCTGATAGGATGGAGTTAGTGCTACTGCGCATAAAGCATAACAAAAACTTTCTCTTTTCCGACCTATTCGAGTCCAGCACGACGATTACTACAATTGTAGCCACATTCCTTGCCATACTCGAATTAACTCGCTTAGATAAAATAACGCTTAAGCAAGACCGTGCCTTCGGCGACATCCGCTGCATGCGCGTCGAAACCCATGATCCCACGGTAGCACACTCTGATTAAGTTAAAATGAATCGTCTCAAAAAGAGCACTAGCAATCAGCAAAAGAATACACCCGCTCAACTGATCGGTGTTGGCTTGGACCATAAAGACGGCCACAAGCGAATTACCAAGGCCGAGCGCTTTGTCATTGCCGGCGGCTCTCAAGAGACACACGAGCGCATGACAGAGACAGTTACCAAAACCTTTGAAACCCTAGACCGAAAGGGAAAAAAGTTAGATAAAGTCGATCCTCACGAACTAAAAGATATCATCAAAGCTAACACCCCCAACTAAGGCTCACTTGACAGAGACCTAAGCTCGCCTAAACTATTACACTATGACTGATCCTCAAAAAGAAAACAAAGCAGAATCCTCTGAAGCAAGTTACAGCAAGGACCTTGCTAACAGTGCAAACCCAGTGCCTGATACTGAACAAATTGAGCCAGCTGAAGCTTCAAAACCAGAGCTTCACCCTAAATCCACCCCTTCCTTTGATGAAATCACGGAGAGTAAGCCAAGTATGCCTCCGCTTATTCTAGCTAAACCAGCCGAGTCACGTGCTAAACCTACGCCTGCTCCTGTTAAGGTGGCAATGGCTCCCAAAGTTAAACCTGCCTCAACCGATCCCGCGGGCTCACAAGTGGCCGATTCATCGATCTCGATTGATGGAGACAATAGCCCAAATGTCGGCGCACTCATCATAGACGCGATCGCCGCAGCCGTCGCCATCGCTTTCACGGTTTTGCTTGTGCAAGACATCATTCCATTCCTGTAATAATTAAGCTCAAGCAACCAACCCAACCAAGACATTATGTCCGATAAGATCACAGAACTCGATAGCTCTAACTTTGAATCCACAGTCACTCAGGGCGCAATACCCGTCGTCGTCGATTTCTGGGCACCATGGTGTGGTCCCTGCAAAGCAATTGCACCCATCCTCGAAGACCTAGCGAACGAGCAGGGTGACGCAGTCAAGATCTGCAAAGTCAACGTCGAAACTAACAGCGAGATCGCCAGTAAATACGACATCCGAGCCATCCCGACCATCCTGATTTTTAAAGACGGTGCTGTTGCCGACACTGTCGTCGGACTGACATCATTAGACGATCTAAAGGCCAAACTCGCTTAGTTTGCTCCAAGGCCCCGCAACGATTCGGCGCGGGCTTTTTAGTTTCTGCTTGTATAAAGGCTTCGTAGCGAATTTGTGAAGGCACAAATGCTGTCACAGCCTAACAATAAAGGGTCACTAATTAGGCAGCACAACACTACAAAAATGCTCTGCATTCGAACCGGATACGAGGCTCTGAAAACAAACAGATTTTTGCTTATGCGCCGACTTGAAAGCGAGCGAAACGCTTGACCTGCATGTTCTCGCCCATCTTAGCAATCATTGCAGTTAAAAGCTCTTGCATCGTTTGATCAGGGTTTTTGACGAAGGCTTGCTCTAAGAGACAAGACTCGCTCAGAAACTTGTTCAACTTGCCCTCGACAATCTTCTCGATTGCTTGAGCAGGCTTACCTTCGGCTTGACCCTCAGCTACCTTGCGCTCGGCCGCGATGATAGCAGGATCAATGTCTTCACGAGACACGCAGACTGGACTAGCCGCAGCAATATGCATGGCGATGTCCTTTACGAACTGCTTAAAGTCATCAGTCTTGGCAACGAAATCACTCTCGCAGCTGACTTCGACCATCACGCCGACCTTACCACCGAGATGGATGTAGGTGTCAATGAGGCCATCGCTGGCGTCGCGACCCGCCTTTTTCGCTGCAGTCGCCATGCCCTTCTTGCGAAGGAGCTCCACCGCTGCATCGATATCACCTTCAGATTCAACTAAGGCTTTCTTACAATCCATTAGTCCAGCGCCTGTGCTTTCGCGTAGTTCGCCCACCATTTTTGCATTAATTTGTGTGCTCATCATATATAAGTATCTAAAGTTTCAAATCGTGTATGAGGTCTACTCCTTTTCCTCAATCGCATCCGATTCAACAGGCGCATCATCGGCAACAGGTTCTTCGCTAGCGGGTGCCTCAGTCGCGGCGGCTTCAACAGCAGCAGGTGCTTCTGAAGCGGGTGCCTCGGTAGCGGTGACCTCGGTAGCCGGTGCCTCAACGGCAGGGGATTCGACAACAGGTGTAGGAGCGTCTTCGTCCTCACCGTAACCGGCAGGTAGTGTCACCTCGATGTCTTCTTGTTGCTCGAAGACTTGCTCGCGCTTGATAGGACCCGCACTTTTTTGCACCCTTTTCGCTTCGCGCTGGGATAGTCCGCTTTGTGCGGCCTCAAGAATGGTTTCCACAATGATGCGGATCGACTTTACAGCGTCATCATTACCTGGTATTGGATAATCAAGGACTGTGGGGTCAGAGTTGGTGTCAACTAGTCCGATCACAGGAATGCCAAGGCGATTGGCTTCAGATACTGCGATTTCTTCATTCTTTGTATCGACCACGAAAACAGCAGCCGGTAAGTCATTCACTTCAAGCATTCCCTCAAAGTTCCGATTCATGCGACTCATTTGGCGGCGAATTGCGGCTTCTTCCTTACCAGGAAGCTTTTCGAGTTCACCGTCTTGGTCCATTTTAAGGAACTTGCGGTATTTTGCGAGCGAGCTTTTGATGGTTGTAAAATTAGTGAGTCCTCCACCCATCCAGCGGTTCACGCAGAAAGGCATTTGGCAAGAGGTAGCGGCTTCGCGCATGATTTCCTGGGCCTGCTTTTTGGTGCCAATAAAAAGTATGTCTTTGCCCGAGGAAACGACCTCCTCAATCTTGGAGTATGCCTTTTCGAGGAGCTTGTGAGTCTTCTCCAAGTCAATAATGGAGATACCATTACGATTGTCGTAAACGTAAGGTTTTGACTTTGGATTCCAGCGGCGAAGCTGATGACCGAAGTGAACGCCTGCGTCGAGTAGGTCTTTTGGTGTGGTATTCATGCTGTGTTCAAAGCCCAGAGAACCGTCCTGGGAGAAACGATGTTTCTTTTAATTGTGTGTTACGGTTGCTGGGGCGAGATGCCCCACTTACCTAGCTCGTGTGAGTAGGAAGGCGAAGATGGATACCACCTGTCTGTCCCAAGGCAAGCGTAAAGGAAGAAAATTACTAATTAAATGAGCGACCGCAGCCGCAGGTGCTGCTGGCATTCGGATTCTGAATATCAAAACCCTTTCCATTAAGACCATCGTCGAAATGTATCACACTACCGTCCAAGTATTCGAGGCTTGAGGCATCTATTAAAAAGGAAACCCCATTGTTCTCCAATAAGCGATCGCCCTCTTTTTTGTAATCGAAGGACATGCCATATTCGAAACCCGAGCAGCCTCCTGCCTCGACAAAAATGCGGAGCAGTTGCCCCACCTTTGCCTTGTCAGCTTCAAGCTTGCGAACCTGAACAATAGCACCATCGGTTAGTGTGATCATTGAAACCTTAAAACCTACTAACAAGGGTCTGTCAACATGAGCGACGCGAGAATGAACCGCAAAAATCTGCCAAAACACCAAAAGATAGGTGTAAAAAATTTGTCAAGCATTTTTCGTGCTAGTTTTATAAATATACTTGCGAAATTTGAATTAGAGACGTTTATTTTAATTATTGAGTCAGCCTAGACACATATTTAACGAACTGCATTTTGAACTTGTGCGAGTTATCGCTGAAGGAGGCATGGGTATCGTTTATGAGGCCGAGCAAAAGGGCGTGGGCAATTTCATTAAACGTGTCGCTGTGAAACTAATCCGCGAGGAATACTCTAAAATTGACGAGTTCAGGAGTAATTTCGTCGGGGAAGCACGTTTGGTTGCCGATTTGATCCATACCAATATCGTGCAAACATACCATTTGGGTGAAATCAGCGGACAATACTTCATGACGATGGAATACGTTGATGGAGTTACACTGGAGGACTTCATCCAACGCCACCGTGAGACCAAGCAACTCATACCGACAGATCTAGCGTCTTTTATTGTATCGCGCATCTGTCGCGGCCTTTCCCATGCGCATCAACATTGCGATCCCTCCGGTCGCAAACTCGGCATAGTGCACCGCGATGTTAACCCTCGCAATATCATGATTGCTCGCGAGGGCGATGTAAAGTTAACTGATTTCGGCATAGCTAAAGCACTTGATCTTATGTATAATGAAGAGGGCATAGTGATTGCGGGCAAGGACGAATACCTCTCTCCCGAGCAAGCACGCCGTGAGGTGACAGACGCACGTGCCGACCTCTTCTGTTGCACAATCCTACTCTCGGAAATGTTGGTCGGAGAAAATATCTTCGAGACCAATCGAGATGGGACCACTCACAAAAATATACTCGAACTCAGTATCCCGGATTTCACAGAACTACGCTCCGAAATCGATCCACGCCTGAACGACATTCTACAGCATGGCTTCAAGCGGGACCGCGACAAGCGTTACCAAAGCGCACAAGCCATGCTAACTGCACTGGAAACGTTTTTATATAATGACGGCTACGGCCCTACGAATGAGAAACTTTCCGCCTACATGACAGATCTCCTCGGAGAGAATGGCGAAACAGCAGCTGAAAGGTGGCTTCAAGGCGCGACCCCTGGTCTTGAGGAGACCGAATCGGATCAGATCATTACAGCACCTTCTGAATTATGAGTGCACAGGGCTTTAAACAAGTACAAAAGCAAACACAGTCGCTCGTCTTAGCGCCCCAGTTGCGTAATTCACTAAAGATTTTGCAGGCACCCGCATTTGAGCTACGCACATCGATCCTCGAGGAGTTAAATGCAAATCCACTACTAGAGGAACTGCCGATTGAGAGCATCAGTATCGAAGATCATCGCGATTTACCCAACGAGAACGAACGAGAGGCGAACGAAGAGCTCGACTTTAATTCCGCAGATTTCAGCGTCCTCGATAAGATGAACGAAGATATGCGCGAATACTACGCGCAAGAGAATACTGGTCAGTCTCACAGCGTTAAGGATGACGAGCGACGCAACTATTTCATGAATTCGCTCACCGAGAGCCTTTCATTACAACAACACCTTATCAGCCAAGCTGAACTTACAGATTGCAGCGATAAAGAAAGCCAAGCCCTACTCTACTTGATCGGATGCTTGGATGATAACGGTTACCTAACGGAAAGCATCTCAAATATCGCTCTTGCTGCACACATTCCTTACGGAACTGTGTTAAGCGCAAGTGAGATACTCAAGTCCTTTGAACCGGCTGGTATCGGCACTGAGGACATGAGGGACTGTCTCGCTACACAATTGGAACTACGTGGCCGTGGCGATACGCTAGCCGCTAAAATCCTTCGTGAACATTTCGATTTACTCGTTCGCCGCCGCGTCCCAGAACTCAAGCGTAAAACCGGTGCCAGTACTGAAGACATTCAAGTTGCAATCGAGGAGATTTCTACCCTCGAACCTGCTCCTGGTAAACGCTTCAGCCCGGACAGTAACAGCATAATCGAACCAGACGTCACCGTCTATCAAAACGAATACGACGAATGGCAGGTCGTACTGAATAGCGACTACATTCCCCGCCTACGTATTAGCAATTCCTATAAAGAGATGCTAGCAAAGGGTATGCTCAGCAAACAAGAAAAGGATTTCATGCTAGAGCGTATGCGTTCGGGCAAGTTCCTCATCAATTCAATCGAGCAGCGACAACATACAATCGAGCGAATTACACGGGAAATTCTCAAGTTTCAAAACGAATTCTTCGAAGTCGGCGTTGCTAAATTACGCCCACTGACGATGAATACTATCGCTGATACAGTTGGCGTGCACGAGACGACTGTGAGTCGTGCTATCGCCAATAAATACATCCGCACTCCACATGGTGTCTTTGCATTTAAATATTTCTTCACACCCGGTTACAAGTCAGGCAATGGAGAGTCAATCTCGAACAAAACAATCAAGGATATGATCAGTCACATCATTGACGAAGAGAAACCAGCCAAGCCATTTAGCGATCAAAGCATCGTTGATCAGCTTAAAGCAAAGGACATTAAGATTGCCCGTCGAACTGTGGCTAAATATCGCGAAGAGCTAGGCATCTTACCGACAAACCTTAGGCGACGTTACGACTAAACAGCCATGCTGTATTCGCTTGCCAGCGCCCTTGAGTTACTGAGCGTCCGAAGGTAGATGCTCAAACAGTCCCAACGTAGATTCACAAAAAATATTCTCTGGACTAGACATCTAACAAATTACTTCCCAACGAGTCACAAAGAAGACGCCCTTGATGTGTTAACTTATAATGGGTGTTTTCCGATTTTAAGAGACCTTCTTTTTCAAAAAACTTTAATTTCGTTTCCAGGTCGATACGATTAGTAGCATGAGCAAAACGTAAATTGAGTGTCTTTAAATCAACCCCACTGTTCATGCGCAAACCGAAGATCACCGCATCCGCGAGTAATAGATTGTCGTCCAAAGCAATACGCTCAGTTCTCGGCGATGTTGCAGACTCCATACCAAGACACCACTCTTCGAGGTCAGCGGGGCGTTGATACCGCTCTCCGTTATACTGACTAGCAGACGAGGGGCCGCAACCGATCCACTCATGCATTCGCCAAGTATTCATGTTGTGCCGACACTCAGCATCTGGCTTAGCAAAGTTTGAAATCTCGTATTGCGCATAACCCAACTCGGCGAGTAATTTCCAGCCACGCTCATAGAAGCTTAGCTCTTTTTCCTCATCAATAGATACCTTACCCTGCGATAGTTTGACGTAAAGTGCCGTATCTTCTTCGAAGGTCAGGCAATACGTGGATAGATGCGAGGGCCCCAGGCGCGTAGCTTCGCGGATGTCGGCCTCCCATTGCTCGATGCTCTGACCAGGTATGGCGAAGATCAGATCGAGATTGGTCTGCGGAAAGCCTGCAGCCTCCACACGCTCCCAAGCGGTGTAGACTTGCTTTGGACTATGCAAGCGCCCAAGCGATTCCAAGAGCTTTGGATTAAAACTCTGCACACCCATCGAAACCCGGGTCACCCCTAGTTCGCGAAGGACTTTCAGTTTGTCGCTTTTGACGGACGAGGGTGCCATTTCGACCGTCCACTCTATTGGTGGCTTCGATAGATTTTTTAAAAGCGAACAACCTAGCCTTTCCAGATATTTGGCACTAAGTAAGCCTGGAGTGCCTCCACCCCAAAATATGGTATCGAAGACTCGATTGCGTGGCAACTGAGCAAATTCCAGGTTCATCGCTTGGAGGTAACGATCTAGGTCGTAACGACGTGGCTTTTCTTGATAAAAAGCGCAAAAATCACAGGTCGAAGCGCAGAAAGGTATGTGACAATAAAGGCCAATGGGTCGTGATGAATCCAGCGATTTCATTAAGCCTATATAAAGAAAGTAAATGGGTAACTAACGACAATTGATTAACACAAAAAAATTCGTCTATTCTAACCTATACAGTTTGATCCCTCACGCTAAGATTTTCGCGAAGAATTTATTTTCCAGTGGCGATTTCTTGGATGATCGCCTCAAAAGCCGAGATCGCATTTTCCATCAGCGGTAAACTGAAGCTCTCGTCAGGTGCATGGAGATTATCGATGGGCGTAAAAAGCCCGATCATCAACGCATCAAGGCCAGCACGCTTTTTAAAATCAGAAATCACAGGGATACTACCCCCTTCACGTAGATAGATTGGAGCTTTACCAAAATTTGAAGCGATCGCAGAATCTGCGGCCTTAAAAGCGCGGGCAAGCGAAGCAGGCTGATCATCTGGTGTGTTCGAACGATCGGGTGGCACGACGAGATAGGCCTCAGCGATGCCGCCTTCGCGCACAGTGAGTCTTACACCATCGGGGCAACGCTCTTTAATTGTATCGATGATCTGTGCTTGGATTTTGATAGGATCTTGATTAGCAACAAGGCGGCAAGTAATCTTGGCAAAAGCCTTACTAGGGATGACGGTCTTAGATCCCTCACCTTGGTAGCCACCACCGATACCATTAAACTCTAAAGTGGGTCCGAATCGAACAGCTTCGAGTGGGTTGAGTCCGTTGGCAGGGTAAAACGCGGGCACGTCGAGCAATGCACGATAGCTCTCAACCGTCTCTGGATAACGCTTTAATTCCTCACGCTCCCATTCAAGGACTGGCACGACATCGTCGTAGAAGCCAGGAATGTTGACGCTACCGTCAGGCTTATGCAAAGAGGCGCAGATCTCCATCAAAGCTTGATTCGGATTATAAACAGCTCCCCCATGTATACCTGAATGCAGATCACTTTTGGAACCCCTTAACTTAATTTCGAGGTCTACCAATCCGCGAAGTGCCGTCGTGATCACGATCTGCTCGCTGTTTGGACTACCCGTGTCAGAGACGAGCATAAAATCAGCCTTTGATAGACGCTCAGCATACTGATCGAAAAACTTTGGCATACTGGGACTACCAATTTCCTCTTCCCCCTCAATTATATAGGTAATGTTTAGCGGCAGATTAGGATTCGCCTCAAAAACTCGGGAGAGCGCAGCCATGTGCACGATCGTCGGCCCTTTGTTGTCTGCGGCACCACGTCCGTAAAGCCGATTATCGCGCTCGATCGGATTAAAGGGATCGTCAGTCCAAAGAGCAAACGGATCAGCAGGTTGGACATCGTAATGTCCATAGATCACAACATGGGGCCAAGCAAGGTCACCAATGCGATCGGCTAATAAAATAGGATGTAAATCCGTCTCAACGACTTCAACAGTGAAGCCTAGTTGCTTTAATAAGCCAGTAACGAACTTACGGGCACCTATCATACCTTCGGTATAGGCAGGATCTGTGGATACAGAAGGGAAACGGATATACTCCTTGAGGACTTCAAGAGGTTTTTGCATCATTAAAAGCTAGCAGTTGTAAGGTGAATTCTTTCGTGAATGTCAAATGTAGCGTAAGTTCTGATAATATTTTTGATCCTCTTATCCAAGCAAAGCAACTGTCTTAATTAATTTGTTATTAACTAAACTGCTTTAGCTTATTACTTGCTTAGCACAATCTTGTTGCTTAACAAACAATCATGGAAAATAATCCACTTACCAGTGCAGAGAAAAAAGAACTACGAGGCATCGGCCAGCGGCTAAAGCCACACCTTCACATTGGCAAACAAGGTCTTGGCATAAACGTATTCAAAGAAATTGATAGAGCGCTCCTTAAGAACGGGTTGATCAAAATCCGCTTTGAAGCAGGGCGCGAGGCGATCCAATCCTACTGCTACGATATTCCAGAGAAGCTAAATTGTGAATACGTCGGGCGGGTCGGAAAGACGGGTATTTTCTTCCGCGACATGCCAGAAAAAGCTTAGCTTTGTCAGGACAAGGACAGCGTTTAATTGCAATCAACATCCAAAAAATGCAGGCTACAGTCACGTCCAAAATCGCACGTTACCGACTACTTTTTGTAGCGGCTTTTTTAGTTTTCGTTTTAGACCAAATTACGAAGACCTGGATTTTTTATAACCTAGAATTAGACAGTTATTATCCACCTGATTCGATCGCTGTAATTAACGATTTTTTCTACATTGTACACATTGGAAATGAAGGTGCGGCCTGGGGCATGCTTTCTGGCTACGGCGGAATACTCGCAATCTTTGCGATGGTTGCGCTCATTGCGATCTACTTATTGCGACATACCCTAGAATTGCATAGGAAGTCCATGCAATGCGTGTTTGGTTTACTCACGGGTGGGATTTTGGGTAATATGACCGACCGCTTAGTTCATGGACACGTTATTGACTTCCTAGACTTCCACCTGCCTTTCACTATTCCCTGGCTTATACCTGCTGGTCGGTATCCTTCGTTTAACATTGCCGACTGCGGTATTGTTGCAGGAACTATCCTCTATCTTATTCTCAGTTTCAAAATTGAAGCTAAAACAGATAGCTAATTGATCCACGGCGTGTATCCCTTTTCACGTTAATTCCACGTCAAAGGCTAACCGATCCTAGCGAATGTTCACAAGTAATACGCCACGCACTATCTATTTATGCTCAGACCAAAGAATTTAGCATTTCTCAGATAAAGTTAAGTATTTTTTGTAAACAACCCACCCTTCCTACTTACCGCAGAGCGACAGTATAGCTTGCTTGAGTGTTCTTAACTTGAGTGGTTTAGTCATGTAGGCATTCATTCCACTCTCAAGACAGCGAGCTTCGTCACCGGAGAGGGCATTTGCTGTAAGCGCAATGATTTTAACATCTTTGAGTCCCTCACCAGCATCGCCCGCGCGTAGTCGACGTGTTGCTTCAAGGCCATCCATTAGGGGCATCTGTACATCCATAAAAATAAGGTCGTAATCTTTATTACGAACCAAGTCTAAAAGCTCTCGACCGTTTTCAGCAAATACAGATTCCCAACCGAGGCGACGAAGCATGATCATAATCACCCGTTGATTAGCCATATTATCTTCAGCGACGGCTATCTTAAGAGGCAAGGAATCTGCGGGCTTATCGGATTCCACTTTATTGTTTATTGTTCCGCTAGAAATCACTTTCGCATTCTCAGATTCGGACGACAGAGCATCAGCATCTCTCATTTCGACAATATCAACCCGGACTCGACTAAAAAAACTAGAGCCTTCGCCGAGCACGCTAGTTGCCCAGACTTTACCGCCCATTGCTTCACTCAAACTCTTACAAATGGCTAGACCAAGGCCAGTACCTCCATATTTACGAGTCGTCGAACTATCACCTTGCGAGAATGGCATGAAAAGGCGCGAAATCTCTTCGGGCGACATACCAATACCAGTATCTCGCACCTCAAATTCCAGCTCCACGAAATTGCTTTCTGAATCAATACTATGCGTGCTCACATGCAAGGATACATCTCCTGACTTAGTAAACTTAATTGCATTCGAAAGCAGGTTCAAAAGAATCTGTCTTAACCTAGTTTCATCACCTCTAATTTTTCGAGGAACACTCTCGTCAACGCTAATTTTCAAACTCAAACCTTTCTCCGTTGCTTGAGACAAGAACATTGAATTCAAACTATTAATCATGGGTAAGATAGAGAAGTCACGTAACTCTAGGTTAAGGTGACCAGATTCGACTTTTGAAAAGTCGAGTACGTCATTTATAAGCGACATAAGCGCCTCGCTACTACTTTTTATTCTAATTAGATAATCATCTTGCTCCTCGTTCAGCTTAGTCTCATCAAGCATCTCAACGAAGCCGATTATGCCATTGAGTGGAGTACGAATTTCGTGGCTTATCGTAGCAAGGAAGTCACTTTTTGCACGGTTCGCACTGTCTGCTGCATGAGTCGCACGCGTGGCTTGTTCGATCATTTGATTTAGGCGCTCGTTCGTCACCTCTAGCTCTTCTCTAGCATTATCAGCATCTTCCATCATACTTAGGGCGAATTTACGCCCTTTCGTCAACTCACTTGCTTGCTCGATCAGATCTGAATTCGTTGAGATTAGCTCTATTTCCGCCCGCTTCCAGCGTTGCTCTGTTTCACCGTGATCTCTAGTGACTTGGCGTAAGGTTTCTGATATCTCGTCAAATTCTTTGAATTCGAAAGTCTGTGGCATAAGTGCCGAAGTAGCCCGACCGATGTTAGAGAGATAGTCATTAAGTAAATCAAGGTTCGCATGTAAGCGTTGTACAAAATATCGAGTGGCTAGAATAGGCAGAGTGACTCCAAAAAGAAGGACAGAGATCGCCAGCAGCGCACTACGGACAAATTCTTGTTGTTGAATTTTAGAGCGCTCTTCGCGTATAAACTCGATCTCGTCAATCTGCTCGATTTGATTAAATTCAATATCGGAGATCATAGTATTTACCTGCTCAATAAGTTGAGTTCGCTCCTCAATATACTGGCCAAATTGATCAGACGCCATCCACCCAACTACAACTACGACGACCGCTACAATGGCGAGGGTCGCATAGACGTAAACCATCCGTGAGATGCTTCGCTTACGCTTATTCACGAGAAACGTTCCTGGACATTTTTAGAAGTGTTCACGTTATACTTGGTGATAGACGAAGGATGACATTCAAATACTAGACTTTTTCATAACGAGTAGGAAGTCCCGCCTCGCGACAGATTTCATTCACTTCTTCTTTGAGCTCTAAAATACGCGTCTCGCGGCGAAACATACCTTTACTGAAGCGTTGAAGGTCCTTTTGAGCAGCCCCTAAGTCCGCCATTCGTTCAGCATTATTGATTGGATGAACAAAAAAAGCTGCCTCTACAACATGATCATCTGGAAAATATTGCCCACTGATAACAGCATTCGTCGAAAAACCTTCAGCACTCATGAGCTCTAGCTTGGGTTCCTTAACCAAAGCTTCACCTTGCTTAATCAATTCGACCACGGACTCAAGCTTAAGCCTATTCACGCCGAGCAACACATCGAGGCTCTGACCTCGCAGTTCTGATTCCATAGGCATACGTAACATCTTGATAAACCCTGGGCTGGCTCGGTCAATGATGAGAGTGCCCGCATCGAAGCGCACTAGGCAAGCCATCGAATGTGAGTAAAGGCAATCCTGAAACTCTTGTTGCCGAGTAACTTCAAGACCCAGTAAGAGCTCTTTTTCTTTGATTTGAAAAACCAAACTGCGTTCAATCCAAACGAAGCTAGCTGCCGTGACACCGCCTAGGGCTGCAAAAAGATATATTCCCCATGCGGGAGCATCAATTACGATCAACCCTGTCGCAATCGCAAGGGATGAAAACACACCTAAAAAAAGCGCTAAAATAAATGCACTGAATGGAAAGTCTTGGTTGTCGCTTAGTTTCATTGAAAAATACTAGGTCGGCTACAATATACTCAATAATTAGTGTATAAACCCTATAGTGCAAGACTAAGATGCAACAAAACCGCCTCTAAACTAGTGCATATACCCCAGAATGCGACTTTAGGGTAAAATGCATATTAGAGACGTGCAACACGCATCAGTTCGGCACTAACTTTATCGATAGCGACTTCGTGTTTTATACGTTCAGGATCATACCGATCAAGCAGCGTCCAGAAGCGCTTACCGTGGTTCATTTCAGTCAGGTGTGCTAACTCGTGAAGTATAATATAGTCCTGCAGCTCGGGGCGCAGCAGTATGAGACGCCAATTCAGGGAAATACATCGGCGTGCTGAGCATGAACCCCATCGACTCGATTGATTACGTATCGAGATTGCACGGTAACTCAACCCGAAACGTTTGGCATGATAGGCCACGCGACAAGTGAGGGTATCTTTGGCAAAGCGGCGCAGTAGTTTAACTAGCGATGCTTCATCCGCATCAGGTAAGCGAAGGACGAGCACAGACCCACCCTCATCGAGAGTATAACTAGCATTACAAAGCTCTGTCGCCTCGATTCTGACTATAAATACATCACCACTTGCTGTAATGAGAGGATGAAGGTTCAACCACTCAGTCAAAGTATAAATAGTGGGTGCTTTCGAGAGTTGCGCGTCCAGCCAGAACCTTTGCTTTTCCATGAATTTACCTACCTTACGTTCACTGCAATGCCAAGGCACGGAGGCTATAATCTGATTTTTATAACCTAGAGTAAGTCGAAGATACCGTGTATTTTTCCGACGCCGTATCTCGACGGGAACAGTCTGATTATTAGCGCTTGAAAAATCCATGCTTCAACAAAAATCAACTCAAGCCTCTTAAAGCTTTTAAATTTACGGCATTAACCTCGGGTTCCACCCCCTAGACGGCCTGCGATTTCCTTAGAGGCATGTCAAAATAGTATCGATTGCCCTAGCCGGAGCAAGCGGGAATTCGTAAGCTAAATTAATCAATGGCACGGCATGTGCTAATTGCGCTGTGTGTTTAATCATTATGTTAAGGGTGAATTCTTCGACGAGATGTTTAGTCATACTTCGAGAAAAACTTTCCCTCACTACGAATGCCTACTCGAGCACTACGCCAATTATGATGTGACATCTTTGAGTAACAAACAGCGTCTGATTGAAAATACTTTTTTAGAAGAAGGAATCACCTTCACGGTCTACGGTGACAATCAGGGCACCGAAAGAATTTTTCCATTTGATTTAATTCCGCGGATTGTTCCCCGTAAAGAGTGGCAATTAATTGAGGAAGGGCTGACACAGCGCCTGATAGCGCTCAATCTTTTCCTCCACGACATCTACCACGAAGGTCAAATAATCAAAGATCAGGTGATTCCAGAATCTGTAGTTAAAACCGCAACTCACTATCGCCCTGAAATGCAGGGAGTCAAAGTCTCGAGAGATATTTACATTCAAATTTGCGGCACTGATTTGATCCGCGATGATAAGGGAAATTACCTCTGCCTCGAAGACAATGCGCGCTGCCCATCTGGAGTATCCTACCTGCTAGAAAATCGAGAAGCAATGAAACGCGCTTTTCCCAACTTGTACAGTCAATACAAGGTCAAGCCAGTAGACAACTATCCAGATTTGCTGCTGAAGACCTTACAGCATCTCTCACCGCGTCAAGGACATGGTCCGGTCTGTGTCTTACTGACACCGGGCGCCTACAACAGCGCTTACTTTGAGCACACCTTCCTAGCTCGAAAAATGGGCATCGAAATTGTCGAAGGTCGCGATCTTATCGTCCTCGATGCTTATGTCTATATGCGAACTACAAAGGGGCTAGAACAGGTCGATGTAATTTATCGCCGCTTAGACGATGACTATCTTGATCCGTTGTGTTTCCATGAAGATTCGATGCTTGGCGTGTCCGGTTTAATGGAAGCATACACGAAGGGTAATGTTGCTCTGGCTAATGCAGTTGGGACGGGGGTCGCCGACGACAAGGTGATATATGCCTATGTCCCCGAAATTATCAAATACTACCTAGATCAAGATCCTATTTTACAAAATGTGCCTACCTACCTCGCTTGGCGTGAAAAAGATCGCAGCTATATACTAAGTCATCTCGACTCGCTTGTGGTTAAGTCAGCAAATGAATCTGGTGGTTATGGTATGTTGATGGGTCCGTGCGCAACTAAAAAAGAACTCCAAGATTTCGCAAAAAAAATAGAAAGTGAGCCGCGCAACTTTATTGCACAGCCTGTAATATCACTGTCTCGCCATCCGACAATCTGTGAAGATTTAAGCATCGAAGGTCGGCACGTTGATTTGCGCCCATTTGTTCTCTACGGTGACTCCATTGAGATTATTTCAGGTGGTCTCACTCGTGTCGCCCTTAATAAAGGCTCTCTTATCGTAAACTCTTCTCAGGGTGGCGGAAGTAAAGATACTTGGGTGCTAAATGATTAATCTTAAATAGTGCGATGCTTTCAAGAGTAGCTAACAGTTTATATTGGCTTAGCAGATATTTGGAACGCGCCGAAAATCTTGCACGCTTAGTTGAAGTGAATCGCTACGAGTCACTCGACAGCATCGATCCAGACCCATGGCGACCATTACTCTACACGACTTGTAATGAAAAAATATTCAGGGAATCAAAGGAGCAAGATGTGGGCATGTTTATTTCGTTCTCCGAGGATAATCCAGATTCGATCCGTGAGTGCGTCGCCCACGCAAGGGAAAATGCTAGAATGGTTCGGGATCAAATTTCTGAAGAAATTTGGCGTGAACTGAATCGTTTCCATTTATTCATTCGTTCCGAAAATGCAGTGGAGCTATGGAAAAATCAGCCAGAAACCTTCCACCGCCGCACCATCGAGTTCTGCATGCTTTTATCCGGCTTAATACATGCCACTGTGCTCCATGATGAAGGCTGGCACTTCATGCAAATTGGTAAGTTGATCGAACGTGCGGATAAAACCACGCGTGTCCTCGACATGCTCGCCTATTACCAAGGCATAGCTCCGCGCGCTAAGCTTGCTTCAGCACTAAAATCTTGCTCCGCATTCAACGCATTTCAAGCAGAGTATCGTAGCGGAATTAGCTTGGATAATGCCATGAGCTTCCTTCTTTTTTCAGCATCTTTTCCGCGATCGGTACGCTTTTGCATTCAACAGTTAGACTATCACCTCCATACTGTATCTGGTAGTCCAATTGGCAGCTATACTAATGAGGCTGAGCGCATAACTGGCAGCACGCTCGCGCAGCTTAATTTTTCAAGCTCTTTGAATATATTACAAGTAGGTTACCATGATTATATAGACTCACTACAAAAACAATTTAATGAAATCGGGCAACAAGTCTTTGATACCTATATTCTATTGCCTTTGGAAATCCGCAGCAACACAAACAGCGGGACTCGACGGCGGCAAAATGACCATCAGCGACAACAGCAACAATAGTCAGTAAGATGCGACTTAAAGTTTACCACCGTACTGAATATGCATACGCGAATGCTGTCATTAATAATAGTAATGAAGTCCGCTTAAGCCCGAAGCTGACTCCATACCAAGAGGTCGAAACGAACTTCATTAGTGTTCTCCCAGCAACACGCCTGACTCGTTACACAGATCTGAATTTCAATCGGGTTCATCGCTTTAACATCCCTCAGCCGCACCAGCAACTGACCATTGATAGTCGTTTCACGGTAAAGACCAAAAAGCCATTTGAAATTGATTCACTGCCCTATGGCTATGCACACATTGAGGTAAAAAAATGCTCCCAACACGATACCTGCCACACCTATCTACAAGACAGCTCTTTTGTCGAAAAGACCCCGCATATCTGGCGTGAGGCATTAGACATACAAGCCAACTCCACTGATGTATTCCAAACGTGCTCCGCGCTCATGGACTTTATCTACTCAGACTTCACCTATGCTTCAGGAGCCACCCAAGTCACAACACGTGCTAGCGAAGTGATTAAGGGTCGTATCGGTGTCTGTCAGGATTTTGCTCATGCAATGACCGCCTATTGCCGTAGCCTAGGAATACCTGCCCGTTACGTTAGCGGCTATTTTTTTGATTCTACCCGCAATCAGAACTTACGAGGATCTGAAGCTTCGCATGCATGGGTTGAAGTTTATTTGGGACCGCATGGTTGGGTCGGATTGGACCCTACCAACCGTAAAGTAGTCGACGACACTTACGTCGTGCTCGCATATGGGAGAGACTACCGAGATGTTGCGCCTGTTATAGGCTCCTATTTTGGTGGAGGTGGCAGCCAATTAACCATTCGCGTGAAAGTTGAGTCCTTAGAAACAAATACTGCCGGCGTATCCTAGATACGACCTGAATAGCCAGATCACCCGCTATAAAACGCTTGTTAGCCTAGTATTCCAAGTTGTAGCGACCGCTACCCAGGGCACTCATCCTAAATATGGCAAAATAGTGGTTATGAGTTTACGGCACAATTCAAGCCTCCTCTAAACTATCGACTAGCTTTTGTGTATAGCATCTTAGAGCGGACTCAGGGTCGATTCCCTTGGCGCGACAGGCCGCGGCGATCTCGAAGAGCTGTTTGCCAAGAGTCGCCTCGTCTAGAGTGTCCGACAGCGTTTTAATAGCCGTCTGATCGATGACCGCCTCAACGGGTAATGCCAGCTTTTGGATCTGTTTATAAACATCCTTGGCAAACATGAGTGCGGGCAGCTGCCTGGGTAAATCCTTGAATATACCTGATTGTGCAGGACCGCGCTTCTGCTCGGCTGATTTAATCTGATCCCATTGTGTGAGAACGGCTTCCGAGGTATTGAGGCTATCCTCCCCGAAGACATGAGGATGGCGACGTATCAATTTCTCATTGACCACATGGCAGACGCTCTCGAAGTCAAAATGCCCCGCCTCATGGGCCATTTGAGCGTGCATGACCACTTGCAGGAGGACATCGCCTAGCTCCTCTTGCATATGATCTAGGTCGAGGCGGTCAATCGTCTGTAATAGCTCGCAACACTCGTCGACAAGACACTCGGCGATGGATTGATGGTCTTGCTCAATGTCCCACGGGCAGCCAGTATTTGGATCACGTAGGGCGGCAACAGTTTTAATTAAATCTTCAGTAGCACTCATAGAAATATTCAGAATTGAGGCTTCAAGTCAGTGCGTCCAACCAGAGATCTTCCTTGAAACCGACTAGCCCAAAAGAATCACCCAATAGAAACGGACGCTTGACTAGATTACCACGGCTACTCAGTAAATTAAGTGCCTCGGCTTGAGACATTTTTGGGAGCTTTAACTTCATGTCTAGCTCACGGTAATCCCCACCAGCGGTGTTGAAAAGTTTACGCAAATCGCCTTCTTGGAAATCAAGCATTTGCTTAAGTTCATTAACGGATGGAGGCGAATCACGGATGGGTCGTTCATCGTAGGAGATGCCTTGTGTGTCGAGCCACTTAGTCGCCTTTTTACAGCTTCCACAATTTTTATAGGTATAGATCTTCATACTGCCAAGAGATGGATGCAGAATCACTCGACCGTCAAGACCTGCCCGAGTGACGAGTTGGGTAATTTGAAAGAATCGCCCGCTTTAAGTCCTAACAAGCGCCCCGCCAAAGGTGATTGCGCCGTAATCACTGTGACTTCAAGCCCATCCATAGAAACTGTCTGTCCACCCGCGGAGCATGCAAAGAAGAACCATTCGATTCCCTCTCCAAAGTCACAACTAAAAAGTGCTCCAAGAGAGACTTGTTGATTTGGCTTGAGCAAATTCTCGCGCTCCGATTGCAGCTCTTCGACAGCGTCTGCCCATTGTCGAGCCTGTGTGGCCTGTCCTGCAGCTAGGTAAGAGGCTTCCAATCCCTGTGTATCCCACTGCGACTCGGCGCGCGATTCTTCGTTGGTGGCATACTCCGCGGCATCATTAGAAGCATTGACGGCATGCAGGAGTTCCTCACGAAGGGTCGCTAATAGACACTGAAAAAAATGAGACTTATCCATCAATCAACCGTAAAAGTTTAGAATAGGACGCTGCTGACAAATAAAATCGACCAAAAAAACCCGCTACTAGAGCGGGTTTGATGACAATGACATCCAATAATGGACCTAATTAACCCTTGATCTCACGGTGGAGCGTATGGCGACGAAGGAATTTATTATATTTCTTCTTCTCGACGCGGTCAGGTTGTTGCTTCTTGTCACGTGTGGACATGTAGCGGGAAACAGGTTTACCCTCAGCACGGGCTTCGGTGCATTCTAAAATTATGTGCTCTCTAGGCATGACTAAAATTGGTTGATAGTTTAAAAAAAGTAGCGGAAGTTAGGAGCTTACTAAGATGAAGCAACCCTTTTCTCTAGCTATTTGAGGGTAATCAAAGGGGCTAGCTCGCAGCTAAGAATTTGTCGAAATATGCGATTGTCGGTTTGAGACCCTCGTCCAGTGAATACTTTGGTTCCCAATCGAGGACTTGTCTAGCTTGCGTAATGTCTGGCTGACGCTGCTTGGGGTCGTCAGAGGGCAGAGTTTGGTGGATAATCTTAGACTGGCTGCCGGTCAGCTTAATGACTTTTTCGGCAAGTTCTAAAATGGTGAACTCACTAGGATTACCGATATTCATGGGTCCTATAGTTTCGTCTTGGTTCATCATACGGATAAAGCCCTCGATCAAATCATCACAGTAACAGAAAGACCGTGTTTGCTCACCTTCTCCGTAGACAGTGATATCATGACCTTGAAGAGCTTGCACGATAAAGTTAGAGACCACGCGGCCGTCGTCAGGGCACATATTAGGACCGTAAGTGTTAAAAATGCGGGCAATACGGACATCGACACCGTTCTGCCTGCGGTAGTCCATAAAGAGCGTCTCCGCGCAGCGCTTACCCTCGTCATAACAAGAACGGATACCAATCGGGTTCACGTTGCCCCAGTAGGCCTCAGGCTGAGGGTGGACGGAAGGATCGCCATACACTTCTGAGGTCGAAGCCTGAAAAACACGAGCATTGACTCGCTTGGCTAGCCCTAGGCAATTAATCGCTCCCATGACCGAAGTCTTGATCGTCTTAATTGCATTATACTGATAATGCACTGGAGACGCGGGACAGGCCAGATTATAGATCTGATCGCACTCCACCTTGAACGGATCAGTCACATCGTGGCGCATCATCTCAAAATTTGAATTTTCTACTAGGTCCAGTATATTACGCTTTCGCCCAGTGAAGAAGTTATCCATACAAATGACTTCGTGGCCTTCTTTGAGAAGACGCTTTGAAAGGTGGCTGCCGAGGAATCCGGCACCGCCGGTGATGAGGATACGCATACAGTCAAAACAGGTTGTGATTTACAAGATGACAACGATAATATCCGAATTTTTAAACATGAAAACTAAAATTACTTATCCACCGAGCTATCACCAAGCTACCCTATTATATGTCCAATTACTATTACTCGCGCAAAAGGAGCGAGCTAGTAAGACGCTGAGTCCACGCCCTACCACTTTAAAGTAATGGAGCTCGATGTAAGCCAACGCAGCGTACGCCTGAGCGTGGGTGAGCTGGCTACTTTCCGGAACCGACCAAGCCCAAGCAGTCACGGTATTAACCCCTGGCGGGCAACAGTTGGGCAACAATGGCACAAGAACACCGAAAACCTAGTCAAAGCCGAACAGCCTGGAGCGAGTTTCGAAGTCAATGTGAGTGTCGATTGGCTACACAGCGACTGGCTCTTTCAACTCAATGGACGCATTGATCAACTCTTACCGACCAAGGAAGGCGCTCTAGTCCGTGAGGTCAAAACTACACGCAGCCCCCTGCCCACGCCTGACGAAACCCTGCTTGCGGACTACCCCGCCTATTTTGCCCAAGCGGCGAGCTATCGAGCAATGCTCGAAGCGCTCCCCGAGTATACCGGTCAGTTAATCACCGCGGAAGTCCAGTTCATCAACATTGAAAACGGTGCACTTCAATCTGTATCGCTAGACTCGTCGGAGAATATAATCTTTGAACGGCAACTCAATCGACTAATCCCATTCTTAGATGAGCGCCTTGGAAGCCTAAACCGCTTGCGTGAGGCTCAGATTAAGCCTGCGTTTCATACCCTACGAGTCGGGCAAACCGAGCTTTTCCAAACACTACAAAATGCTGCACTCCAATCGCGACATGTTCTCGCGCAGGCACCCACTGGCTTTGGTAAAACTGGAATCGTCCTAGAACATGCGCTGAAACACATGCAAAACGGTCTTTACGAGCGTTGTATTTATCTAAGCAGTAAATCGACTGGTCAGCTTGAGACGATCCGTCAACTCAAGCAAATGATTGGCCACGACCTACGCTACGTCCAGATGCGAAATCGAAATGAGCATCGAATTGACAGCGAACGCCATACTTGCACAGGTGATACGCGCTGTGATGATGAGCTCGGCCAAAACTGGCGAGAGGCCGACATTCGAGCGTCCGAACTATTTGAGAATGGTACCATAGAATTATCCCGTGCCCAAGAAATTGGTGCAAACACAGGCATCTGCCCCTACGCACTGACAAAAGCATGCTTACCTTTTTCCGAGATATGGATCGGCGACAGTAATTACGTCTTTTCCCCCGATAGCAGAGCCGTCTTCATGGAAGCTCAGGGCTTCGAACCAGGGCGCACCTTGTTAATCGTCGACGAAGCCCATAATTTGCCAGACCGCACCGCAGACAGTCTGAGCTTAGAACTCGCTAGTGCCGACCTGCTCTTTGCGATCGAAGAATTACGTGCTCACGGAGCTCCTCGCCGGCTACTCGGCCCTGCAACAGAGCTCTGTCGCTGGATTGACAGTCTCAGCCCGAAACTAGCCCTGACTGGCAACAACTACTATACTGGCCAAGACCTTTGTGAAGATTTTTCTGAACAGTTAAAACGATCCGCCTTTGATTATGATGCCACAGCTCCATTCGCCATCAAACTTATTAGGAGTATCCCTAAACTAAGCGAAACGCTTTCACTGCACTCACAACAATATCTGCATTGGGTGCCTCGGAACGGAGTCTTCGCCGCGACCTGCCTAGACGCTAGCGAATGGATAGCTGAGTGTCTGAAGCTCTTTGGTGGCAGTATAATGATGTCGGCTACTCTGTCGCCCTTTAAAAGCTATCGAGAAAGTTGCGGGTTGGATAAAGAATCCGTCACCATCGCCCAAGCCCAGACGCCTTGGCGAGACGATGCCTACGATGTGGCCATTGATTGTCGTATCGACACACGCCTCAGCAAGCGAGAAAGCCACTACGAGACCACCGCGCTGACCATCGTCGAACTCATTCAGCATAATGCGGGCGAAGCAATTGCCGTATTTTTCGCATCCTATCTCTACGCAGAAAACATACAGGCCTATATTGAAGCGTTCGCTCCCGAGCTACGAATAAAGCGACAACCACGTGGTGTGGATCTTGCCGAGCAGTCTACATTCATCAATGAAGGACTACTCATAGCCGACGCCCTTTTTCTAATTCTCGGTAGTAGTTATGCAGAGGGGATTGATCAACTTGGCGGACGCGTCGAGCAGATCATGGTCGTAGGCCCCGCGCTTCCTGAGGTTAACCTTTTACAAAAAAAGAAAATGGAAGACCATCCCAGCCTTTCGCAAGACGAAGCCTTTCGAGATATCTACATTCGCCCAGCTATGCGGCGTATCCACCAAGCACTTGGACGTATTGTCCGTGCACCCGGCCATACCGCGCGAGTCCTACTTCATTGTAAGCGTTTTGCCGAAGATGCCTACCAGAGCGAACTCGCCCCTGAATATCAAAGTGATTGCCAACTACTCAGGGATGAGGACTTTTTCCGTTGGCTAAATTCAAGCAGATCAAGTAGTCAGATCATGTAAATTTTGAATAAGTGGCGATCACCCGCCAGCTCGGACGGCTTGATAGCCTCTGAGCTTAAGTTCCGCACTTACGCGATCGCAGACATCGCCCTGTAATTCGACTACGCGACCTTTTAATGTACCACCACAGGCACATGTTTTCTTTAGTTCAAAGGTTATCGCCTGCAGAGTGTTCAAGGGAATATGTGAAGGGAAATCTTTTAGCGTGGTCACTGTTTTCCCGCCGCGACCCGCCTTTTCACGACGCACCGCGACACGGCCTTTAGACTTTTCCTTCACGGACTTCTGTTCAGGCAATGTAACTGGGGGTTTCATTTCGCCCTTAGGGAGTCCGGACCGATCTAGAGCAGTAAAGGGGTTCGCGCCCAATGCGTCATCACTAGCGGTCTTAATTTTGTGTTTCTTACTCATACATGGTGCGGGCTTGAGGGGTCCTCGATCCATGCAAGGGCCTTAGCATAGCTTCGCTTACTTAAATAGTGCTGTAGTCGTTCAGGCGCGTCTATGGACTTTGCCACCTCGTCTAACCTAGCCAAAACTTGCACCATTGTTTGAGTTGCTTCGATTGTTCGCTTGCCAGTGATACACTCTAAATCACTTTTTAATTGCTCCATCGTCATAGCGATAAAGCAAAGACCTAAATGAAGAAGGGCAAGCGTGTTTAACAGGTTAAGCCTCCTGCAGCGCAGAAGCCGATGGCGTGAATGGAAACTAAGCAGCTAATGATGATTAAATAATCATATAGGAATTATAACGGCGCTCACTTGAACAAATTCAAAAAACGCGCTAATTAATAATAATTACAATTTAGACATGATCCACCATTCTAAGATTAGCAACCGCTCAAACTTCATTCTAGCACTTTGGAGTCTACTTTTTACAAAGTGCTTCACATTAGAGTATTTAGTCCGTCACTACGAGGCACCGATCAATAGCATAAGTTACGTCTGGATACTCTCAATTACCATGGCGGGTGTCGCTACCCTTGTGTATGCCAATATACAAACTGAAGTGCGCACTAAGCTTCTAAAGCACCCAAATTTCTTGGTAGTCCTCGCATTAGCATTATTAATAGTTATTTTAGTCGTAAAAAGCTTATTATCAGTAGGCGAAGTCTCTCACAGTCTTGCGCTGGCTGCGACAGTACTCTCCATCATTCAATTATTGATGCACGGGAAAGACCTAAAACCGCGTGCAATCGGAATCTCCATATGCTGGTTTGTTGCCGCCTTAGCTATCTTAAATACAACCCAGCCACAGGCCTTTCTTTTCTTCGCTATGAGTGTTTGCATTATCTCATTTCTTCCTAGGTTTGCTCAGTTTGTATCGCTTCGCCGGGGCAAACTCGATAGCCAAGCCAGTTAAATTATTTTTTTTGCTACAATTATAGAAAAGTTCTCAAAAGTGACTCGACGCGATCTAGCCCATCAACAACAGTTGTTTTATGTCCATAGGCCTGGAAGCGATTGCAAACGAATTACAGCGATTACAACGTGATGGTGTGAATCGTGTCTTCGTTGAAGACGATACAATGCGGTTACTCATGCCAGATAAAGACGTGCTTGCACGAAGTCGTTCGCCCAACGGAAAATCGACACCACCCACTCAAAACCGTAAATTGCTAGAGGAAGGCGAAGTCAGCTCTACGCAGCCCGTGAAAACTGTCACTAAAACCGTCTTGACTACCGGAGTGGCCCCATTTCCTAAGCCACCTAAGATCGAATTCCCCGAAGGCGACGCAGTAAGCCAGCTAGCTTGGCTGAAAGACCGCGTGCTCGCATGCGAAGTCTGCAAAAAACACCTTATCGATGACGGGAAAATCGTCTTCGGCAATGGATCACCTCAGGCCGACGTTCTCTTTTGCGGCGAAGCCCCTAATGCCGATGAAGCTCACTCAGGCGAAGCTTCTGCTGGAAAGTCCGGTCAACTACTGAATAAAATCATCAGCGCTATGGGGCTCTCCAGCGAGAATGTCTTCACCACGAACATTATGAAGTGGCGTCCTGAGCACGATAAACCCTACGGCAAGCGTCCACCCACGCTCGAAGAAATGCGTTTCTGTCTACCCTACCTAAAAGCCCAGATCAAAATCATCCAGCCAAGGGTCATCGTCGCTCTCGGTAACAGCACCGTGTCTGGCCTTCTCGGCCATGACCCAGCGCGTAAGATGAGTGCCGTCCGCGGCACTTGGGATCAGTTCGAGAATATTCCCCTTATGATAAGCTTCCACCCATCGTACCTCGTCCGCAACGGCACCCTCAAGACCAAGCGCATGCTTTGGGAGGACATGCTCCAAGTCATGGAGAAATGCTCACTCGAAATCAGTGATCAACAGCGTGGATTCTTCCTTCCAAAATCCTAGCTAAGCCCATCAGTTCTTACATTTGACTCAGCCAAAATAGACAATTCATCAGTATCACCATTCCAACACGGAGGGCATATCCATATTTTTATTTGTAACAAAGGAATTCCAGTCCAAATGCTTTTTAAAGTTGATTAAAAAAACCTTAATCGAGGCTTCCAAAGATACATCCCAACCAAGTCGCTAAAACATAGCGCCGTATCCAAGCCACAACTAGAAAAACTTGGTCTAATGTAGAACGCTAACGCTCTTGCTCTAACAGGCACCTACGGCGATAGGCTTCGTCGAGGCGGTTTTCGATACGGTCCGACTCTGTCTTTGCAAGATAGTTGCTGCCTCCGAAGAGTTGGTTCGCAAGAATCACCTTCGACCATTTATCCAGCATCTGCATGGTATTGATAACGTCGATATCCGATTGCCCGAGGATAAATGGACCATGATTTTCAAGGAAAATAATTTTTGGAGCTTTGCCATATTTTTCCTTAAATTCTACGAGTACATCGCGAACTCCATGCGCTAGTTTGAAGCCGGGATCGACATAGGGTACGACCGCAAAATGACGACCGCATACTACAATGGCATCAGGGAAAATGTGCTCTAGGTAGGGTTTTGCTCCAGATTGACTGCACAAAATCGAAAGAACAGACTCTGGGTGGCCATGACCAACCCATTTGCAGTCTCCTAGGCTCAGGCAGACTGCATGTACAAATGTTTCAACGGAAGGCCGTTTCCCATTCGGATCCACTTTGATTGCTTCAAGAGCGTCTTGTACTTCTGCGTCGGTCATTAAGGGTTTCGCAACATATTCGAGCGCCTGATTTATATTGACCTCAGTAAAATCACTTCGACTCGCAAGCCCTAGGCAACTTCCAGATGCTTTAACATAAAAACTATCAGCATCGCCCATGGCACTGGTATTACCCTCTCCTAGAATAGCCCAGCCACGATCCTCGCGACCAAACTCCCGTGAAAGCTCAATTAATTTTTCGAGTCTATCCTTCGACATAAAGTGTGGGTTTATAGTGTTAACGCAAAAAGGCTTCGTGCAAACCTCCGTCAACATTGAAGACTATGCCAGTTGTTTTAGATGATTTGTCGCTGGACATGAAATAGATCGCTTCCGCTTGGTCTTCAGGAGTGATCGGTTCATTAGTCAGGGTACGGCTTGCGGAGAACTGCGCCAATTTAAGGCGGAGGTCCTCTGTTGATTCCTCCTCAGAATAATCAATATCGTATTTGGCGAGCGAAGCCATGACGCGGTCGCGTGGAAACATTTGTGAACCTTTAACAACCGTCGCCGGCGCTACGGCATTCACGCGAGCGTAAGGCGCAAGTTCGACAGCAAGTTCACGCACGATATGATTGGCAGCAGCTTTAGAAGAATCATAGGCAACCGAGCCTTTCTTAGGAACGACAGCATTGACCGAGGTAGTGATGACGACCGAGCTTCTTAAATGCGCGCCCTGTAATTGAAAAATCGACTTGGCAGCATCGGCGACTAAGTAAGGGCCGATTGAATTAACCCGGAAAACCAACTCCCATTCTTTGACAGAAAATTCCCCCTCGACATTTGGTGCGAGAAAAATGCCTGCAGTAAGGGCAATGACATCAATACCACCGAAGGCATAAACTGCAGATTGGTAACAAGCCTCGATGCTTGCTGTGTCGCCTATATCAATTGCAGAGGCGATCACGTTGCCGCAAGCAGATATTCCAGTACCGCCAACGCCAATCCCTAGACCAATCTCAGCTTCAATTTCATTAGCGGTGACTTGTGCGGCATCGCCATCTAGGTCGGCACAGACCACATGGGCACCCTCGCGAGCAAATCGTAAAGCGGTCTCTTTACCGATCCCTGAACCAGCTCCAATTACCACAACCACTTTGCGGGCAAATTCCTTTTCTTTTGGCATGCGCTGCAGTTTTGCTTCTTCGAGCAACCAATACTCAATATCAAAGGCCTCTTGTCGTGGCAAACCAATGTAGGAATCAATGGCTTCGGCACCACGCATTACGCCTATGGCGCAATTGTAGAATTCTGCGGTCACTCGTGATTCAGATTTGTTTTTGCCAAATGCGATCAGACCCAAACCAGGAATCAAAATAACGGTGGGGTTGCAGTCGCGCATTGCGGGAGAATCTGCATGTTTGCAGGCCTCGTAATATTCGGCATAGTCAGTTCTATACTGATCCAAGCCTCCAATGATTCGAGACTTCAACAAATTGAGATCTTTACTCTCAGGATCCCAATCTACGAACATTGGTTTTATTTTTGTTCTTAGGAAATGATCCGGACAGGATGTACCGATTTCAGCCAAACGTTGGGCATCAACTGAATTCACAAATTCAAGCACCGCTGCATCACGATGTACTGTTCCGATAAAGCGGGTCTTCTGCGAAACCGAGCCCCGCAAGAATGGCAGTAGATCAATCGTCATTGCTACTGCATCAGCATCACTAGGTGAGGTATATTTCTGACCACCAAAAGTCTGATCTCCGCGATCCTTTGAAGCAATGAAGGCACCTGCCTTTTCGATCAAATCAAGGGTTAATTCATAGCAAGCCTTATCATCATCCGCCCAATTGATGAGACCATGCTGCCCCATATTAATACCAACGTATGCTTTGTTCTCCTGATAAACAGCTTGCATTTTCAGACCCAAATCAAATCCGGGGCGTTGCCAAGGAAGGTATGCCAAGCTATCACCATAAATTTCCTTGGTTAATGCCTCCGAGTTTTTGCAGGCTGCAATCGCAATGAAAGAGATGGGGTGCATGTGGTCGACGTGCTTTGCACCAATGAAACTGTGTAATGGGGTATCTATGGAAGATGGACGTGGATTCAAATTAAAAGTCGTATGTGGGTACATGTGCACCATTTCATCTTCAACAGGAGTCTTCACTCCATTCAGCTCAGTAGCCCCATAAATAGACTGAAGGGCAATTAACTTGTCCTGATAGAGCGACGAGAAATTCGCTAACTTAGAGGTCCGCAAGTCACCACCGGATCCTTTTACCCATAATACTTCGGTTTGTTCGGCAGTAAGCGGGTCCGTTTCCATCAGCTTTGAAGATGTATTTCCCCCGCCAGTATTGGTTATGCGTTGGTCATCACCTAGTATATTAGAGCGATAGACCAAGCGTTCCCTACTAGATAACGTATCAGCGTATTTGTTGTCCCATTTGTAGTTTACGTATTTATAGTCTGACCTCATTAAAAATTGGATATTTTTGGTTATATGTGAGTTATTAATACAATAAGTTCATATAAACCAATTAAAACAATAAAATACAAGATTTTTCTTGCCATTTATGGTAAATCTTTGATTTTAATCGGATGCTCGCGCCTGAAAGATATCAGCAAATACTTGGACGTTTAGAAGCGCATGGCGTAGTGAGAACAATCGACTTGGCCAAAGCACTGGAGGTGACTGATGAAACCATCCGCCGTGACTTACAGATCCTTGAAACCGAAGGCAAACTAACACGGGTACACGGCGGGGCCAGCAATCAAAAAAGTTCTTTCGAGCTTCGCTCTTTTAATGAACGCCAGAATTTGAATATTGATGCCAAACAAGCAATCGCCAAGGCGGCCCTGTCTTTAATACGACCGCAGCAGACCTATGCTTTTGATAGTAGTACGACTGCCTTGGCTTTAATTGCCCTACTACCGAACCTTCCCTACCGCGTCATTACCAACGCCCATGCTGTCATGGAAGATTTGAAAAATAAAGAGGCCATTGAGCTGATCTCAACAGGTGGGCGTTATCATCCTAAAACCAACACCTATGTTGGAGGCGACAGTATGCAAGCACTGAGCCGACACAAAGTTCACGCTGCCTTCATTTCCTGTATTGGGTTCGATGCGGAACGTGGCGCGAGTGAAGGTTTTGAGGAGCAAGCGAGCTATAAAGAGCGACTCACCTTACTAGCTGAGGAAGTTATACTCTTGGTTGATTCCAGTAAATTTGAGTCACGTTCTGAATATTTTTTTGCCGCAACTCAGGATATCGATCACATTGTTTGCGACCATGGTATCTCCATCGAATTTGAACAAAAGATTCGATCGATGGGAATAAGGTTAACCATAGCTGAACCCGCCTAAGGTAGACATCTCCATGATAAATTACTCCCAATTATGAACCAAAAGAAAGTTTACCTCGCTGTTGATTTAGGAGCTGCTAGCGGCCGGGTACTTGCGGGAATATTTGATGGTCAGCGGATTGAACTAAATGAAGTCAATCGCTTCGATAATGTGCCTGTAAACCTGCCGACAGGGTGGCACTGGAGCATTACAGAACTTTACCAAAATGTATTAGAGGGCTTAAAACTCGCGGCCGAGCGTTACAGCGATGCGGTCGTCAGCGTAGGGGTCGACACTTGGGGCGTGGACTACGCTCTTTTCGATGAAAACGGTAGGATCTTGGGTCTGCCATACCAATACCGTGACAGCCGAACCGACGGTATGATGGAAAAAGTATTTGAGCGTGTTTCTAAAGACCAAATCTACAAAGCCACAGGCATCCAGTTTATTTTCTTTAATTCCCTCTTTCAGCTTTACTCGGAGGTGATACTCAAAAGTCCGATGTTGGAACAAGCGGAGAATCTACTTTTTATGCCGGATATGATCGGCTATTGGCTGACTGGTAATAAAACACAGGAGCGTAGTATTGCGAGCACAAGTCAGCTCTATAATCCGAACGAGGGAGACTGGGACTATCCATTAATCGAGTCGCTGGGTCTACCGTGCAAACTATTCAAGACTATCAGCGACCCTGGTTCAGACTTGGGCGCAATCAGTGCCCATGTGGCAGAACAAACGGGACTGCACGGCGTGAAAGTCGTCACGGTGGCTGGACATGATACTGGAAGTGCTGTGGCCGCAGTGCCTAGCTTGGCTGAAACGCCAGCCTACCTTAGTAGCGGCACTTGGTCTTTAATGGGCTTGGATCTCGAAAAGCCAGTGATCAACGATCATTCCTATGCTGATAATTTTACCAATGAAGTCGGCGTCAACGGCAGGATTCGCTACCTAAAAAACATCTGTGGCTTGTGGTTGATACAAGAATGTAAACGGCATTGGCAGACGCAGGGCGAAGATCTTCCTTATAACCAGATGGCGTCCCTCGCTACTGAAGCCCAAGCTTTTCGTTCGTTAATTGACCCCGACGATGCGTGTTTTGCTAAGTCAGGGGACATGCCCGAAAAAATACAAGCTTACTGCCGAGAAAAGGGTCAGGCCATTCCTGAAACAAAAGGCGAAATCATCCGCACAATTTACGAGAGCCTAGCACTGCGCTACGCAACGGTTTGGGAAAAGCTAATCACTTACACAGATACCCCTCCCTGCAGTCTGCATGTTGTAGGTGGCGGCTCTCAGGATAAACTACTCAATCAATTTACCGCTAATGCACTTGAAACGACAGTCCATGCAGGTCCTGTCGAGGCCACTGGCCTAGGTAACATCATGGCGCAAATGATGGCCGACGGTCTTATTAACACGCTCAGCGAGGGTCGCGCAGTGGTAGCCAGTTCATTCCCAGTTGAAAGTTATGAACCTTTAGAGACAAGTGCTTGGAATGAGGTTAAGGAACGCTTTGCTAAGATCTGCGCTATGAGCTAGGTCAAGTAATTAGCTGACGCATATTTTTCCATGAAAAGTGAGAACCAAGTTTTAGACCCCGACGTTATCTTAATCGGTAGCGGGATCATGTCAGCCACGCTCGGCGCGATGCTCAAGGTATTAGACCCTGCGCTGCGCATTCAACTCTTCGAGATGACCGAGGAGTTTGGCAAAGAAGCCTCCAACGCTTGGCACAACGCGGGCACTGGTCATGCAGGCCTTTGCGAACTCAGCTACACTCCTGACTACGGATCTGATGGAAAAGTTGATGTCAGTAAGGCGTTCGAGATTTTTCACCAGTTCGAGCACTCTAAACAATTCTGGAGCTACGCAGCACGCACTGGAATGATCGACAAAGTCGAAGAATTCATTAACCCAGTCCCTCATCTCAGCTTCGTATACGGACAAGAACAAGTCGACTTCCTTAAGTCACGCTTTACGCAAATGCAGAAGCATCACTTTTTTGAGGGTATGGCCTACACCGAGGACCGTGAGCAGATTCGCGAGTGGGCACCCCTACTGCTTGAAGGGCGTGACCATACACCGCTGGCAGTCACTAAGATGGAGCGTGGCACCGACATCAACTACGGCACACTTTCTGCAAAACTTATTGAGTGGCTGGGCCAACAAGAGGGCTGTGGCTACGCGACGAGTCATCGAATCACCAATCTGACCAAAGACGGCACCAGCTGGAAGGTCGAAGTTGAGGATCTCACAACAAAACAAACATTAAGCACCAAGGCCAATTTCGTCTTCATCGGTGCAGGCGGTGGCAGCCTCCCACTACTTCAGAAATCGGGCATTAAAGAGAGTAAGGGCTTCGGTGGCTTCCCCATAGGTGGTCAATGGCTGATTTGCGATAAGCCAGAAATCGTCAACAAACATCTCGCAAAAGTTTATGGCCTCTCTCCCGGCGCGGCGCCTACCATGGCTGTGCCGCACCTCGACACCCGGATAATTGATGGTAAAAAATCAATTCTCTTCGGTCCCTACGCCGCCTGGACAACTAAGTTCCTCCACATTGAGGGCAAGCTCACTGACCTTCCAGGCTCCATCCGCACTGACAACATCGCCTCGCTAATTAAAGTCGGCCTGCATAACATACCACTCGTTCGCTATCTGATCCAGCAAGGCACTCAAAGCATGAAGGCACGTATGAAGGAACTGAAAGCCTTCTTTCCCGATGCAAGGGAAGAAGATTGGCGTCTCATCGACGCAGGTATCCGCGTGCAAGCCATTAAAAAAGAGGACGGTGACGCTGGCATCGTCCACTTCGGAACCGAAGTTCTCACAACTGAAGACCTCTCCCTTTCCACTTTGCTAGGCGCATCACCCGGCGCATCCGTATCAACTAATATTATACTGGAAGTCATCAAACGCTGTTTCGCTGACTCTCTCGAGACACCAGTAGGACATGCACGCATGAAAGCAATGGTACCTTCCTATGATGAAGACCTGACACAGCCAGAAATGGCCTTGCGCCAGCGAGAATTAAGTGAAGAAGCCTTCAAAACTCTCAATTGTATCCGATAAGTTAATTTCACTATCAGGAGTAGAAGCGAAGCAAATGATTTATCATCGCGATATTAGGTATAATCAGGTTACATGTGGCTACTGAGGTCCGTATTAAAGAGCCACGAAGGAAGGCCAAAGCAAAGATTACCCCGACTCAATCAGCCGATTTTCAGATATTCTCCAACTTTCTTGAAAGCTATTGACAAGGGTACTGGGCGGCAACTTCATGCACTGCTCACTACGCATCAAATCGTGCGTATTTAGACAATGGAAAACTTTGCTGATCAATGCCTCGACATGGCTCAATCTATATTGGGCCACAATCTAGAATCTATCACCGAACAAGGTGCTATTGCCCCTATTCCCGGGGAAGACGACCGCTTAGACGAGCCCGGCCACGCCGCCCTCGCCATCGGCGAATACTACCGCGCCACCACCGAGTCGACTCTAGGCGGGTACGATCTAATTGATCTCGCCGCGCGCACTGTGACCGCGCAAGCCTTCGCGCCCGAAGAAATGGAAAACGGTCTCGCTTACGCGGCACTTGGTCTCCTTTCCTTCAGCCCGGCCAAGGATCGCAACCCTGTCTGGGAGCGTCTAATGGATCCTACCCGCGAGCAACTCGATAAGCTCCTCTTAGAGCGCAGCGACTACGAGAATCATTACCAAGCCTTCAACATCGCTAAGGCTGTCACGCGTTTCAGTATTGGACTATCCAAGAAGGACGAAACCGGACGCCTCATCGACCGCTTCCTTGAACGTATCTACACTAAGTCTTCAACTGGCTATATCGATGATGCCGCTGGCGAGGAAGCTCGTCTGGGTGGTGCATTCGACATCTACGGTGTGCATAGTTTCGTCTTTATTCGCCAGTCGCTCCAGTTACACGCTAATTTACACCTGCGCGAACGCAAGCTTCCCAGCCTGCGCTCCTGCTCAGAGAAATATCTCAAATTGATCCCCGACCTGGCTCGTCAGGATGGTGTCGGTTGGGCTTACGGTCGTTCGCTCGGCGCCTATGGGCAGATGCATTGTATCAGTCTAGTATTACAAGCGCTTCGCGATGGCTGGGTGCCCTCTGATCAACGTGACCTCTACGTTGATACAGTTCGCCGCCTCTTCATGAATTTCTTCGTTACTTACCTCGATCAGGAGCACGGCTATCTCGTGATCCGAGACGAGGAGCGTAACACTGTCCCCTACCACACAACGAGAATGGCCAACTTTGATGCTGCGCGCTACCTTTGCCAATGGTCGCGTCTCGCTCGGTCAATCGGTGGCAATGCAGCGCCCTCATCTCTAGTCGCGCCACGCAAAATTGCGCGCTATATAAGTTTTGATAAGTCACACCGCAAGGAGCAAGGCCTCTTCGTATATCAAGACCCTGATTCCGGACTAGCCATCCAGTTACCACTCGTCGCTTCGAGTAGACTAGGGAAAGGTAGCTCCGACTATCTCGCCTTTCCTCACTCCCCCGGTGTATTCGACTGGCCAGTCGATCAGTATCTACCAATCATGCAACCTGAACTCACCTTTGGTGATAAGGTCATCGTACCCTCCTTCTACGGTAAAAATTGCACCACTAGCATGGGTATGCGCAACGCGCTCAACTTTAAGTATGATCAGCCTGAACTCATTACCAAGGACGAGGAAATTGTGAGCGGTCTCGGTTCTTGCAAGGTTGTCTGGTCATTCCTCAAAGGTAAAATTAGCTGCGAGTTCTGCTTTAGTGTAAAACAACAAGTCACACTCGATAAAATGCGTTACGTTCTCGGCATTGCATTGCCCCACAGTCGCTATCGCGTAGCCACCTCCTTCACACTCGGCGAAGGTGGTCACCGCACCGAAGTAACTAAGGATGACTTTCAGGCAGAGTGGAAAGAACTGGACGTCGTCACTAAGGATCCCAAATACCGCACCTACTACGGTAACATGCACTATCTGCAAACCCTTCAACGCGACCGGCCTCTCGTCATGCGCCCCGGTACACAATATCGCTTAGCACTCACCTTCGAACCCGACATTACCTTTGCGGATGAGTAGGGTTCAATTAAGAGAGAATTAAAGTGAGAAACCAAAATACACTTCTTCTTTCTAATCTCTAATTTTTTAATTTTTAGTAAAGTGCTATCCGTCCGTATCATCCCTTGTCTCGACGTCCATCAAGGACGTGTAGTCAAAGGTGTGAACTTTGTAAACCTGATCGATGCAGGCGACCCCGTCGAACAAGCCAAAGCCTACGAGTTGCAGGGTGCCGATGAACTTGTTTTTCTCGACATCACCGCCTCCAGCGATGAACGCAATACTATGATCGATGTTGTCGATCGCACCGCCTCTGAGTGCTTCATGCCACTCACGGTCGGTGGCGGCCTGCGGAGCGTGAAAAACATCCGCGACATGCTCAACGCAGGAGCTGACAAAGTGAGCCTCAACACTGCCGCAATCCTCAATCCCGACCTAATCCAGGAGTCTGCTTCCCGCTTTGGTAACCAGTGTATCGTTGTCGCGATTGACGCCAAACGCGTGCCCGAAGAAGATGGGAAGTGGAAGGTTTACACACACGGCGGCCGAAAAGAAACCGCACTCGACGCCGTCGAATGGGCAAAAAAAGTTGTCTCACTCGGAGCGGGAGAAATCCTCCTCACCAGCATGGATTGTGATGGCACAAAAGGTGGTTTTGACAATGCACTAAACCGAGCTGTCAGTGAAGCCGTCGAAGTCCCTGTCATCGCTTCAGGCGGTGCTGGCACACTTGATCACCTAGCCGATGCCATAAGCGATGGCAAAACTAGCGCCGTGCTAGCCGCCTCGATTTTCCACTTCGGGACCTTTACAATAAAACAAGCGAAAGAACATCTGAAATCCAAAGGTTTACCCGTCAGGCTGTAGTTCCCATACGAAGCTTGTTTAAAATACAAGCCGCCAATGCTCTGAACAAGTAGTGACTACTCTGCTCTGAGTTCCTTGAGTAGATGCTGACAACCGTCTTCAATCAGGTCCATGACGTGCTCGAAGCCGCGCTCACCGCCGTAATACGGATCGGGCACTTCAGTCTCTTCGTGCTCAGTGCAATAATCGCAGAAGAGTTTAATCTTATCTGAATATTGTCCCTTGTGATCCAGACTGTGCGCAGCAGATAGGTTATCTTGATCCATCGCGAGGATTAGATCGTAGTGATCTAGATCTGCGCTCTCTAATTGTTGCGAACTACCGATTACGGGGATTCCTCGCTCACGCATTACCTCTTGCATGCGACTATCCGGCGGCGAACCATGGTGAAAACCAATTGTTCCAGCTGACTCAATTTCGAATTGATCGCTGAGTCCCGCTTGATCGACCAAATGTTGCAAGACACAATGGCCCGCAGGAGAACGACAAATATTGCCCATACAGAGGAAGAGGATGCGGTGCATAAGGGGAGTTATTAGCTGGATATTTGTAATTCTAAGTAAAACAAAAAGCGCTTATGAAATAGAGCAGAAGTTCAACGCTCAGCTTCCAATAAACAAGTATTAACTGACAAGCCCATATTGTGCGATGTGTGCATGCGCGACACGTTCAAGGTCATCGATCTGATTAACTTGGCCGAGCGAACCACGGATTTTACGTGAGCCCTCCATCCCTTTAGTTAGAGCAATAAACTTTGGGCGCATCCAGCGTAGGTCGCCATGTTTTTTCTCGCGAAATGGCCGTGCCATAATTCTGCGCGTATATTCGATAATCGTCTCCCAGCGCTCAGCGATACTTGGTGGTTCGGGCACTTCGCCGTACTTAAGATAGTGCTTAATATCACGAAAAATCCACGGGTAACCTAAGGCGGCACGACCAATCATTAATCCAGCGCAGTTAGTCTGCTCGCGTATTCGAATCACGTCTGCTGCACAAGTAATATTGCCGTTACCGATCACGGGAATCGTTAACTCATTGGCCACCTCAGCTATGATAGGCCAGTTAGCGTCACCACGATATCCCTGTTCTTTTGTGCGACCATGGATAGCCAAAGCTTGCGCCCCTTCACCTTCCGCAATCCGACCCACTTCTTTCGCCACAATATTGTCATCATCCCAACCCGTGCGGATCTTTACCGTGACAGGTGTTTGGGGCACAGCCCTGACCACGGCAGATGTGACTTGGCCGAGTCTTTCTGGGTTTCGTAGCATCGAAGATCCAGCATCCATGCAAATTACACGGTCAGCGGGGCAACCGAAGTTGATGTCGATAAAGTTTGGCCGTAAGCGATCTGTTAACATCCGCGCGGCATTGGCCATTGACTCAGGATTGGAGCCGAAGATTTGCACCCCCATCGGACGCTGCGCCTCGGTGAAATCGACCGTCTCCCAGAGCTTAGGATCCTCGCGCGTTAGCGCATCTGCTTGAACAAACTCTGTTACCATGACATCCGCGCCCTGCTGCTTGCAGAACTCGCGAAAAACGATATCGGTAAAACGTGCCATCGGGGCAAGGTAGAGCGGGAATTGCCCGTTTTGGAACCAAGGTAACATTGTCTTAAATCTTATATGTCTGGACTAATGCCTTGGCTTTTCGCTTTGAGCCGCCAGGCGTGGCTCTACTGGAAGCGATTTTTTCTAAGACTTGAATCACTGCCCGAGATGGTAAGAGATCGAGGATAAAATTCTCCTCTAGAATCTCGCCAAGGCGCTTGAGCGCTTTTTCACGGCTCTTTAATTCCGTAACTTCTGAGCGGATTTGGTTGATTAAGTCTTTTTCCTCGGGCGTCATATTAAAAGATAGAAACCCTCTACGATATGCTTGTAAGTAAAAAAATACGCAGCTTTGCCACCTTCTTGGCTCTGTCATGCATTCATATGCTAGTGGCTCATGCCGATGAGCCGCTAGCGCGCGAAGTCGACTATGCCAAAAACTTTACGATCGAAGAATATGCGAACTATAAGCTATTAACCGTCAGTAACGCCTACCGGAATGCAAGTAGTGTACATCGCTACGCCCTAGTCGAGAGCGGCGCTACATTACCTGATGACTTACCCCGAGATACGGTCGTCATTCGTACACCGGTGCAGCGAGTAGTCATAATGGAAACCGTCTATGTTGGCTACCTAGACGCCCTCGGTCAGCTCGATCAGATCTGCGGTGCAGCAAGCGCAAGCTACATTAACCACCCAAAAGTCATCCATGGCGTCGAATCGGGCGACATTAAACACATCCAATCGGGGCAAAAGCTAAACATCGAGCGACTCCTTCTGCTTCAACCAGATTTAATACTCACTACAAACATCGGCGAGGGGCAGATGGACGTTTCCCCGCAACTGCAACGTGCTGGCCTGCCCGTCGTTTTAACTGCGGGCTATATGGAGCACCATCCACTTGCTCGCACTGAGTGGCTGAAATTCCTTGCCGCGTTCTTCGAGACCGAGGATCGCAGTAACGAGATCTTCAACTCGATCAAAGCTCAGTATACTGGCTTATTAGACAAAACCAAAGGCATCGACGAGCGACCCAGTGTATTCTGCGGTGCTCCCTACTCTGGTTCATGGCATGTGCCGGGGGGCGATAGCTTTATTGCTAGGGCGATCCAGGATGCGGGTGCTCACTATCTCTGGGCAGATGATCCTAGCCGAGGCAGCCTTCCGCTCGATACAGAACGCGTTTTCCTCAGAGCCGCAGAAGCCGACTACTGGATTCACCCCAGCCACTACCGCAGCCTCAGCGAGCTCTTCAACGCCGACCCGCGCTTCGCTAAATTTGGTGCTGCGCAGACCAGCCAAGTATTTAATAACACCCGCCAAGTTAGCAAAAACGGTGGCAACAACATCTGGGAACGCGGCATCGTCCACCCCGAAGAAGTCTTAGCTGACCTCATTAAAATTTTCCACCCCGACCTACTGCCAGAACACGAGCTCATCTACTACGAGAATTTGCAATAAATGTGAGTTTTCATTGGCCAACTAGCACCTTGGTATCAGATTATAAGCATTCCGCCAACTATCGTGACAAAGTTAAAAACAGCGACTTCCCAGAGGCTTGGGGGCTTTACCCTCATTGCGGTGGCGACCTTTACCATGTTCCTACTGAGCATCTGCTTAGGTAGTGTGGACTTCTCGCTGAGCGAAGTGCTGCAGACTCTGCTCGGTCATGGCGATTCCAATGCAGTGCACCGTCAAATCATCCTCGATTTTCGGCTACCACAGGTGCTCACCGCCTTGCTCTCTGGTGCAGCCCTCGGCACGGCCGGACTGCTAATGCAGACGGTCTTTCGAAATCCCTTGGCTGACCCCTTTGTGTTGGGGGTCAACTCAGGCGCCAGCTTAGGAGTGGCCATCGTGCTACTCGCAATAGGTCCAATTGGCTTGAGCTTAACCGACGGCCTCGCTGGCTCGGGGCAGATGCTCTTGATATTCGCCTCAAGTGGCGGCGCGGCAGCAACGCTCTTTATCGTGCTGCTGCTCTCGCGTAGGGTAGACATCATGTCTGTGCTAATCATTGGCCTAATGATTAGCTACACAATCGGGGCTTTAGTTAGCATACTCATGTTTTTCAGCATGGCGGAGCGCTTGCAGTCCTTCATCAATTGGTCTTTTGGCGACTATGGTAACGTGAGCTGGTCGCAGATGCGCTACTTCGGACCCGCGATTCTATCTGGCATAGTCCTAAGCTCTTTATTTATGAAGCCGCTCGACGCACTACTATTGGGTGAACGTTACGCAGAGAGCGTGGGCACGCGGACGAAACAAGTGCGCTTCTTTGTATTACTCGGCGCATCCCTACTGGCAGGCACAGTAACGGGCTTCTGTGGACCGATCGGTTTTCTTGGCATCGCTGCGCCGCACCTCAGCCGCTATCTATTCCAGACAAATAATCACCAAGTGCTGATCCCTGCTTCCATTCTTGTCGGCGCCTTCCTCTCAGTCTCGGCCGACTTTGTAGCACGTGGCCCAGGCCTCGACGTGGTCTTGCCCCTGAATGCAATCACGGCGCTCATCGGTGCACCCGTGATCATAGCAGCGCTGGTCAAACAAGGTAAAATGAAGCGACTTTTCTAAGATGGGGGCGCAAGTAAAAATCACAGCAAAGCAGCTAAGTATCGGCTATCAACATAGTGCGGTAGAGACGATAGTAGCTAGCGGGCTCGACTGCTCGCTTCGTGGTGGTGAGTTCGTCTGCTTACTGGGCCCCAACGGAGCTGGTAAATCGACTTTAATCAGAACGCTGGCTGGAATGCAGAAACCATTGGCGGGAGAGCTGCGACTCTCAGGCAAAGTAATGCGCGACATCGCACCACGTGAACGCGCACGAGCGGTCAGTGTGGTGCTGACGGAAGCGATGCCCTCAGGTATGATGGACGCTTACTCTCTAGTCTCTCTCGGACGACACCCCTACTCAGGTTGGTTTGGTGGACTGACTAGTCAAGATCGTGAACGAATCGATTGGTCGATCGACGCCGTCGGCGCAAGGCCACTAGCCAATCGCCAAGTATCCGAACTGAGTGACGGCGAACGGCAGAAAATATCGATCGCACGGGCGCTGGCGCAGGAGGCAAAACTGATGCTGCTCGACGAGCCAACGGCCTTTCTTGACCTGCCGCGGCGCGTGGAGCTGATGTCGATCCTGCGTAATCTGGCACATCAAGAAAATCTGGCATTACTTCTTTCAACACATGACCTTGAACTAGCACTACGTTTTGCGGACAGAGTCTGGTTGATGACGCCAGAAGGCAACTTGTTGCAAGCTGCCCCCGAAGCACTAGCCCTGAACGGAAAGTTTGCGGAAGTTTTTGCTACTGAGAATCTAGATTGGGACGTAAGCACAGGTAGCTTTCGTGCTCACCCGGTGGCATGCTTAATGGTAAGATTGGAAGGCCAATGTATAGAAAGAGTATGGACACAGCGCGCGTTAGAGCGACTAGGCTTTGGGATTTCAGAGGATGATGGAGAGGCAGCCTTTTCTCTGAAAGTGAAAAAGAATTCGTGGGAGCTCGAACGGTTCGGCCTCAATCAAAATTTTGAAAATATTGAATCCTTGATCGAGTGGATACGCTCAGTGGATTGGAAGGGTCAAATAGCGGCGAGTAAGCTTGCCAGACGCACTTAAGATATTGTCTCACTAGCGTCCATTTGAAGGTCATTGGAAATGGTAGCGATGGCCTGCGCGAGCAACGCCGCCAGCACAAAGCAAGCGGCAAGTCTTTCAGACCGATGCAATTTTGATCATGGTAAGTTTCCAGAGGCGCTCTATATAGGGTAAAGTTATGAAAAGGCACTGAAAGCACGTGAAGATACCTGTAGTCTTCATTAAATTACTTTTTCTTTTTCTTTTTCTTTTTAATATTCTTCGAATCTAAATGAATCAGCCCCTTCGGATTGAGTTTTAAAAAGTCCCGATGCATTTGCTGTATCTTAGCGGAGAACTCGGGGTTCCCCATTAAGTCGTCTGTCTCGAAGGGGTCCTGCTCTAGGTTGTAGAACTCATGAGGCTGCCCATCTCTTTTCAAAATCAACTTCCAAGCCTCATCCCGGTAAGAGAGGTCACCTTGCCCCTTGATTGTCTGCGTCATTAAGCTAATACGATGAGGTGTCGATATACTACCCTCCAGTTGGTGTTTAAAACTAATACTGTCGCGAGCTTGCCCTTCGGGGACCTCAAGGCCGAGCAGGTCACACAGAGTCTTATACAAATCTTGAATACCGGTTAGATGCGGATAAACCTCTCCACTCAAAACACCTCCCGCAGGCCAACTCATTATCATCGGGATGCGGTGCCCACCTTCGTAAATCGACCCTTTTTTACCACGGTAGCCACCACTCGCATTGTGGCCCAAATGATCGGAATAATCTAGGCCCCCATTATCGCTGGCGAAAATAACGAGGGTATCTTCCAACTTTCCGTGCGCCTCAATTTCAGTAAGAAGCTTGCCAACGATCAAATCGAGTTCGTAGAGCATATCAAGGTGCTCTGAGGGGAATTGCCCCTTAACGGGCATTCCGAAAAAATCAATCGGTGGTGAGTGAGGAATGTGTGCCGTTTCGGTGCAGAAATACATGAAGAAGGGCTTCTCGCTTCCGCTGGCTTTATTCTCGGCCATATGACGATCTAAAAAGGCAATCGCTTTATTTACCATATCAATCGCGTAATTGTTACTCTCCCAACTTGGATCACCGAAACCATCATGTTTTGGACTGATTTTGGAAACCCCGTTGCCATTCGGATATTCCCCAGCCTTCCAGTCCACCAAACTTTCCTGATCGCCAAGCATCAAGTCGTTCTCAAAGTAGGCATAGGGATTATCCTGAATGCCCGCAGGTGTGGTAAAACTGTAATTAAAGCCCATATCCCTAGGCCCACCAACGAGTGGCTTAGATAAATCAATCGTATCTAGAGGCGGGTGCCAGCTTTCGTCAAATCCGGCACTTGGGTCTCTCGGATACACATGTGCCCCCGTGTGCACCTTACCAAACATGGCAGTGTGATAGCCCACACCCATTAGGATTTGCGCAAGTGTTAGCTGCCCCTTCTTAAACTGTGTGCCACCATTGTAATTCCAAGTACCGTAGGGCCGACGACCGCGCCAAGGATAGTTACCGCTTAACAAGCTATAGCGAGTCGGCGCGCAGACTGAACTAGTCGAGTGCGCATCCAAAAAACGTAGACCATTGTCAGCTAAGCGCTGGATGTTGGGCATCGGCACCATCGCGTGTGGATAGTTCGCGGGGATGTCGCCAAAGCCAACATCGTCAGCCAGTATAATCAACACATTTGGCTGCACCTGCGCCGTCTGTCCAAAACACAAAGAACAAAGCGTAAGCACGCCAGCCACAGCCATTTTAAGTAGGGCATTCATATTTTAATCAATGAAAGAAAACGACCTTCGGATAATCATCCAAAGAGAAGATTGAAACATGCAGGACAACATAGCCAAT
>CACIKF010000008.1 GCA_902587165.1 Puniceicoccaceae bacterium
ATCGTATGATCCAGACGATCTTTATGTGCGCCCACAAATGAGCGTGCCCTAAAATCATCGCCAAAAAGGTCCTGTCCGGAATACCATGTAGGCTTTTTTATACCCGCCCATGCGAGTGTGGTCGCTGAAAGGTCAAGTAAGTCGACTAAGTCTTCACGTACCTGCTGCTGCGGTACCCATGCTTCAGGTCCCATGATGATAAATGGCACCTGTAAGCCACCCTCCGTTGCCATCTGTTTATGACGAACAAGATTATTAGCACCATGATCAGAAAAATAAACAACTATGGTATTTTCATCCAATCCCGCAGATTCAAGGCCCCTTAAAATTTCACCAATTAAATCATCATCCATACGGATCGCATCGTAATGTTGCGCAACCACACCTCGGTAGATCTCATTGTTAGGATAATCCGCCGGCACTGTTACGCTAGCCGGATCAACCTTTCGCTCAGCAGGAAATTGACTAGTATTATTCTTCCCTCCTTTGGTTTGAATCTGCCCGAAGAATGGCTGACGACTCACCAGGTCCGCGAAGTCTGTTTTACTCTTCGCGTTATAATTATAGGCATTTGAATCCCAGACAAAGTTATAATCAGTCTTGCCATGATTGAAAGTCGTGTAGCCTTGAGCCTGCAAAAGTGTTGGTAGTAATTGGTATGTATTAGGTAATTGGATTTTTGGTCCGCCCCGCGAAGACCTATGCTCATGCCCGCCGAAACGGATGGCATTTTGTCCAACAATCAATGCAGATCGTGTTGCCGAACAAACTGGAGCCGGCACGTAAGCACGTGTGAACAAGACACCTGAACTCGCGATCGAATCGATATGTGGGGTCGCCTCTGAATTAATCGCGTCACCATAACAGCCCATCCATGGCGAGGTGTCTTCAGCATAAATCCATAGAATATTGGGTCGCTCCTTAGCATGAGCCAAAACACTGCCAAGCAAAGCGCTCATAGCGAGACAAGTGGAGTAGAAAAAAGGTGCCGACATAGTAGGATAAAATTAATATGTGAAGTATCTTTGCATCCCAGATTGATGCAAGCCTAGCTACCCTACTGAGATTTATACGAACTTATTATATGATACGAAAAACAAGATGGTCCAGATACGCAAAAACCCTAAAGGATAAACTTTAGGGCTTTAAAATGGCTGCTCGGGCTGGGATCGAACCAGCGACCAAGTGATTAACAGTCACCTGCTCTACCGCTGAGCTACCGAGCAAAAATATGAAATTGGGACCTAGCAATTGACTCATCTGCCGGTAAAGCTATGAGCCAAAGAACTAAAATAGAAGTCGCTCAAAAAATCAGCCGAACCTGAGTTTACAAGACAAAAGATGCGAAATTCGCAATCGATGGAGTTAATTACTTTACTGCCGCCTGCGAAGCGCCACAAGCGCAAGGGATAGCATTCCAACAAGCAGTGCGTAACTTGAGCTTTCTGGAACTATATTGAATGAACCGACCATTGAGGGATGGTAGTCACATATATAAGTTTTTGTGTATGAGCTATAATCCGTATTTGGATCAAGTGTAAATGATTGTGAACCTCTGAAGCTTAAGTTACTGATTAGATTTGTCGTATTACCCAGTGAGTCAGTAATGAACATACTAAAAGGGTGAACAGAGGAGTTGTTACCAGTAAAAGTATACTCTATACCAAGATTTAAACTATCAGGGCCTTCGTTGATAAAATTGAAATTGTTAACACCATCGTTGATGCTAAAATTGTAATAAGGGGGGGTAAAATTAGAAGTGTTCACTATCACGTCTAAAGCAAAGCAGTTTAAAGCTGTAACAAAAAATAAGGGTAGAAGGTAAAATTTAAAATTCATTAAATTTATGGAAGTTAAAAAATATTAGAAAGCAATACTCTTTGGGATAATTTCTATCGCTTTTATAAAGTAAGCTTTAAGTTATTTACTCTCTTTAGTCAGCAAGAAATCAGCACACCGCCTCCAAAAGTATTTTAATGCTACTACCTAAGTTAGCTCTTTGAGACCTCTGATGTAAGGGGCTTTAAACTAGGAAAAAGGATGGTATCACGAATGCTTTCAGCTCCCGTTAGGAGGATGATAAGGCGATCGATCCCTAGGCCCATGCCGCCTGCGGGGGGCATGCCGTGCTCGAGCGCTGTTAGGAAATCGGTATCCATGTCCTGCTGCTCTTCACCGACTTGATCTTCAAACATCTTGCGCTGGATAATCGGGTCGTTCTGTTCGGAGTATGCAGGGGCAATTTCCTGGCCGTTAATGCAGAGTTCGAAGACGTCGATCGTGCTGTCGTCGTCGTCAGTGATCTTGGCCAATGGGCAAAGTTCGCGAGGGATGTGCGTGACAAAGGTCGGCTGGATGAGCGTTGGCTCGATCAACTTTTCAAAGACATTGTTAGTGATTTCGTAATCCTCTAGTTCGCCATCGACTTCGATATTGAGCGCGCGGGCTTTGGACAGCTTATCTTCACGCGAGTGACTGAACCAGTCTGCGTCGCTAGTGGCTTCGATGATGAGATCCTTATATTTGGCTTCGCGCCACTCGCCGTCCAGATGGATAGTGCTGCCGTCAGGTCGGGCAATTTCTAGGCTACCAATGACGTTCTTCGCGACGTGCTGGATAAGGCCTTGGGTGAGCTCCATCATGCCGCGAAAGTCAGTGTAGGCTTGATAGAGTTCGAGCATGGTGAACTCGGGATTATGACGGCGAGAGAGTCCCTCGTTACGAAAGACGCGGCCGATCTCAAAGACGCGATCTTCGCCAGCTACGAGCATCCGCTTAAGGTAGAGCTCTAGTGCGATACGCATATAAAACTGACAGTCGAGCGCATTAGAGTGCGTAACGAAAGGGCGCGCAGCGGCTCCACCTGCCAAGCTTTGCAGCATAGGCGTTTCAACTTCGGTAAAGTCACGCTCCCAGAGATACTTGCGCATCTCTTGAATGATCTTAGCGCGCTGACGGAAACGCTCGCGTGACTCTTGGTTAACGATCAGGTCGAGGTATCGCTGACGATAAATTTTATCGTCGTCTGTCAAGCCTGCCCACTTTTCGGGAAGTGGACGAAGTGACTTAGATACCAGCGTGTAGCTCTCTGCGCGGACGGTAACCTCCCCTGTTTTGGTCTTAAAAAGACAGCCTGTGATGCCGATGATGTCGCCGAGGTCGAGCTTCTTGAAATAGGTGTTGTATTCGCCATCGGGCAATCCGTCGCGGGTAACGTAGGCTTGGATCTGACCGTCGCGATCCTGGATCTTAATGAAGCTAGCCTTGCCCATGACGCGGAAGACGACAATGCGTCCGGCCACAGAGACTTTGGGCTGGGCTTCGTCACTGGCGTCCTCTTGATAGAGTTTGACTGCCTCCTTGGAGCTATGGCTCTGCTCGCAATTAGCGGCAAAGGGGTTACGCGCCTCTTTGCAGAGATTTTCTAGCTTTTGTAGGCGCACGGCATAGAGATCGTGCGAGTTGTCGGGTGTGGCGGTATGGTCTGTCATGGCAAACCGCGAATCTGCGCGGCTAACTAGAAATGGCAAATGCAAATTCGACAGCGGATGAATGAAGAATAAAGATCGGCATCGCGGGGGACTTTGCTTTAGCTAATTTTTAATTAAGAAATTAATATGACGCTAATGGAATACACGGCACTGGGCCTTTGCTCGGTGATCTTCTTACTGGGGCTCTTGGGCTCGCTGCTGCCAATCGTCCCAGGCACATCGATTGTCTGGGTCGGTGTGATTACCCACCGCCTATGGATGGGTCCAGAAGACTCGGTGACTTGGAAGATCGTGATCATCGCTGGTCTGCTGATGCTTATGGGGCAAATCGCTGACTTTGTCTTGGGCGCATGGGGCGCGCGTAAATTTGGCGCCTCGTGGAAGGGCACAATGGGTGCATTCCTCGGGGCTTTTATTGGATTTTTCATACCGCCTCGCCTCCTCTGGCTTGTCTTAGGACCGATCCTAGGTGCGGTGCTCGGCGAACTGGCGGCAGGACGCACACTTCAAGATGGTAGCAAAGCAGGTATCGGCACGGTCATTGGTGGCATCTTGGCCTTTGCCCTAAATTTTGGAATCAGCTTAACTGTGATCGCACTTTTCTTTATAGACCTACTTGTGGCCTAATCAAACAAGGGAGTATCCCCTAGGTATACATTGTCGCCCAAACACGGAGCACCCAAAGGGGGTTTTCACGCAGCCCTTTTAATAGCTCTTGGCGAAGATCACGCGCTTGCCGGGCTGGCCAGTGAAGACACAGGGCACCACTTCGTCAGCAGTCGCGTTGGGAATGCAACGCACCGTCACTTTATATTCTTTGGCGATCTTATCTTCGAGTTCGGAATCGCAGCAGAAGCCCATTGAAGCGAAACCACCGTGTATTTCGGGCGCGTCGACGTTCTTTGGCGTGAAAAATTCGACAAAGTCAGCCTCGGTCGTGATCTCGCGAGTGTGCTCTTGCTGGAAGGCTTTGGCCTTGGCCAGTAAACCAGCTTGCATCTCATCGAGCAGATTAGCTATACCAAGAACGAATTCCTTTACTGGCATACTCTCTTTGTCCTTTGCTCCTCGATCGCGGCGACCTACGAAGACAGTGCCTGCTTCCATATCGCGAGGCCCGACCTCGACGCGGAGGGGGATGCCCTTCTTGATCCAGCCCCATGCCTTTTCACCGCCACGCATATCGCGGTCGTCAAACTCGACGCGCACAGGCCCGTCCATGTAGTTCTGGTCTTGTAATTGTTGCTTGAGTTCGAGGCAGTAGTCGATCACCTGCTGGCGCGTCTCTTCTTTGGGTGTGACCGGAATGATAACCACATGCGAAGGCGCAATCCGCGGAGGCAGTATAAGACCATCGTCGTCCGAATGTGTCATAATAAGACCACCAACCAGACGCGTGGAGACACCCCATGAGGTCGTCCAAGCAAACTCTTCTTTCCCTTCGGCGCTGAGGTATTTAATGTTACTGGACTTAGCAAAGTTTTGACCAAGGAAGTGTGAAGTCCCCGCTTGGAGAGCCTTACGGTCTTGCATCATCGCTTCGATCGCGAAGGTGGCATCCGCTCCAGGGAATCGTTCCGCTTCGGTCTTTTCACCAGTCAATACAGGCATCGCCATAAAGTTTTCCGCAAAATCGGCGTACACATAAAGCATCTGACGAGTCTCCGCCATCGCCTCCTCTGAGCTCGCGTGGACGGTGTGTCCCTCTTGCCAGAGAAACTCGGCAGTTCGCAGAAAGAGTCGCGTGCGCATCTCCCAGCGAACGACGTTGGCCCACTGATTAATGAGTAGTGGCAAGTCGCGGTAAGACTGCACCCATTTGGAAAATAGCTCACCGATGATAGTCTCGGAAGTCGGACGTACGATGAGCGGCTCCTCAAGAGGGCCGGCAGGCTGTAGCTTGCCATCTTCATCGGATTCGAGGCGCGAGTGAGTGACGACGGCACATTCTTTGGCAAAGCCCTCGACGTGGTCCGCTTCCTTTTGCAAGAAGCTCATTGGAATGAATAGCGGGAAGTAAGCATTTTTGTGACCGGTCTCCTTGAAACGACGGTCGAGATCTCCCTGAATATTTTCCCAGATTGCGTAGCCCCAAGGCTTGATTACCATGCAACCACGCACGGGCGAGGTTTCGGCAAGATCGGCTGCCTTAACGACTTGCTGATACCATTCGGGGTAATCCTCCTCACGGGTGGGAGAAATTGCTGTTTTTGCCTGCTTAGCCATTAGGATAGATAGCAAACGCGGACCTGTGGGGCGTGCAATGCCAAATTACAATCTAAGAAGGCAGAAATCGCCTCTCGGCTAGAACACTCACAGAGCTATCAGGGCTTGTCAGGGCTTTGATCACCGAGCCAAGCGTCGCGCACAAAATCAATCAGAGGCTCGAAGAGTCCCGGGAAAAACTTCACGAGTAGAGCGACGATCCCTATAATTATGGTTAGCTTCAGGATACACTTACCCACACTTTTGAGAATCTTAAATAAAAGAATCAATAGGACTAGGAGGATGATCCAGAAAACGATGTTTCGCGTGGCGATAGCTTCTTGTAGAAATTCCATTATTTAGAATTTTGAGCTCACTGAGGCAGATAGCAAGCTTGTGTCGGCCCCTAAATCCGAATAGGCGAATCCTTCACACTGCCTAATCTCCCCAACCGGAGATTGGTCTCTAAAATAAGCAATCAGGCTACAACGAAGCTAGTTTGTTTCGCCAATGTAATCTTGGCGCATCCAGTGTTGCAGGCACTCGGGCACTTTCACTCGGCCATCAGCCTGAAGGTGGTTTTCGAGGATCGCAGCGAGCACCCTTGGCACGGCTAGACCGGAGCCGTTGAGCGTATGCGCGGTCACAGGTTTGCCGTCGGCCCCACGATAGCGGATGCCAGCTCGGCGCGCTTGGAAGTCGGTAAAGTTGGAACAGCTTGACACTTCAAGCCAGCGCTTCTGTCCCGCCGCAAAAACTTCGAGGTCGTATTGCTTGGCATGGGGGAAGCCAATCTCGCCCGTGCACATGCGGAGCACTCGGTAAGGCAGATCCAGCTTCTGAAGGGTCGACTCCACATTATCGCGGAGCTTTTCTAGCTCTTCCATCGAACTCTCAGCATCTGTCCATTTGACTAGCTCAACCTTGTCGAACTGATGCAGGCGATTAAGCCCGCGAACGTGCGCGCCCCAACTGCCGGCTTCACGGCGGAAGCAAGGCGTATAGGCGCAGCGCATGATGGGCAGCTCATCGGCGTCGAGAATCTCGTCCCGGTAGAAATTGGTCACGGGTACCTCAGCAGTTGGAATCAGATAAAGGCCTTCGTTCTCGTCGACATACATTTGCCCCTCTTTGTCGGGTAACTGGCCGGTGGCGGTGGCGCTCTCGGCATTGACTACAATCGGAGGCAGCACCTCCTCGTATCCATTAAGGCGAGCTTCTTCCAAGAAGAAATTGATCAAAGCACGGACGAGGCGCGACATTTCGCCCACATAGAAAGGAAAGCCCGCTCCTGCCGTTTTCACCCCACGGGCGAAGTCGATCCGCGACTCAAACCAAGGGATATCGAAATGCGGCAGAGCATGGGGAAAATCCGCATTGGCGTCGCCATAGGTCGAAGCGACCACGTTTTCATCTTCGCCCTTACCCACAGGAACGGAGGGATCGGGCAAATTAGGGATCGAGAGAAAGACTTCTTGAAAGGCCTCATCAGCCGCTTTGGCTTCAGCTTCCAGGTCTTTAGCACGGTTGGCTATGGCCTTCATGCCATTGACCGCGTCCATAAATTCGGGCGAACCCTTGGCCAGCGCCGACATTTCCTTGTTAGCGGCCTTCTGCGCGGAACGTGCTTGCTCGGCCTCAGTAATTTTAGCGCGGCGCACCGTGTCTAGTTCCAAGACTGCATCGATATCGGTCTTGAATTTTTTGTGGGCAACGGCAGCACAGACGACGTCGGCATGCTCGCGAAGTAACTTAATATCGATCATTTTACCAGTAAGTCTGAAGACAGAAGTGTGTAGTCAGTCAAGACTGGATGCCAGCCAAGCAGGGATTAAGGCAGCAGAACAACTCTTCCTCAAGGAAGCTAAAGACCGCCTTAGCGCAACAGAACTGGTTTAGTTCAGACGCCACAATTTACCCATTTAGCAGATAATCGAAATCTTGACGCGTCAGGCCTGCTTTCGCGGACTTAGAACTAGGATCTTCGACTAATTGTTTGAAGAGTTCTGCTTTGCGGGCTTTCAATTCCAGCATACGAGCTTCGATACTGTGCTGCATGATTAGGCGCTGGACGAAAACAGAGCGGGTCTGACCGATACGGTGCGCACGGTCGCTGGCTTGATTCTCCACCGCAGGATTCCACCAAGGATCTAGGTGAAAGACATAGTTGGCACGTGTTAGATTCAAACCAACACCACCAGTTTTGAGACTGATAAAAAAGAAGGCAGGGCCATTCCCACTTTGGAAGAGTTGGACGATCTCCTTGCGCTTGGAGACTGGAGTGCGTCCGTCCATACGGAGGTAATCGATGCCACGCCCTTTGGCGACCACTTCCATTTGATCAAGACCACCAATGAATTGACTGAAGATGAGCGCGCCATGTCCTTCTGCCTGAAGCTCCTCGAGCTTGTCCGCCATGTAACCAAATTTGGGCGCGTGCTCCGGCAATTGTTTGCCTAACAACTCGGGGCTAACACATACCTGGCGTAGGCGTAGAATCGCAGCGAGCGCAACGATGCCGGCTTGTTGTTCAGGGCGATCTTCGTAGGCCTCAGCCACCTCAGCTTTGACCTCAGCGACGGTGCGCGTGTAGATCTCTTTCTGCATGGGCGACATTTCAAGGAAGAGTTCGTGCTCTTCCTTCTTCGGTAGATCCTTAAGAATCTTATCCTTGGTGCGGCGTAAAATGAAAGGACGCGAGCGGCCAAGAATACGGTCAGGCGCTTCGCGGAAGTATTCTTTAAAGGCCTTGAGAGTGCCAAAGATACCAGGCACAGCAGCAGACATGACGGAGTAGAACTCAGAGGCGTTATTTTCCACAGGGGTGCCAGTCAGGCAAAGCGTAAAGCGACGTGCGATCTGAGCGGCAGCTTTAGTGCGTGCGGCGGAAACGTTTTTAAGGTTATGCGCCTCGTCAAAAACCACAATCTCGAAGCGGTTGCCCTCCATCGGGCCTAGGTCGAGACGGACTCGGTCGTAAGTGGTCAATAGAATTTGAGAATCATCGAGTGCCTTGTGCCACGCGCCCTTTCTCAAACATTCAGTCACTTTGAGGCTCGGCGCAAAACGGGCAAACTCTTCTTGCCAATTAAATACGAGGCTGGGCGGTAAGACGATGAGGACGGGGGCTTTTTTGTGGTCGGGATTCTGCTCAAGGAATTGTGCGAGGAAGCCGATGGTTTGCACCGTTTTCCCCAGACCCATATCGTCGGCGAGGCAGGCACCAAAGCGGTGGCGGTAAAGGAAATCAATCCACGCACAGCCCTCTTCTTGGTAGGGGCGCAACTCAGCTTTCAAACTAGCAGGCTTCACAAACTCACCCACGCCGTTGAACTCCGAAAGACTGGAAAAGAGATTTTCAGCTTCCTCTGGCAGGGTGACTCTTACGCCGTGTCTGCGTAACATGATCCAGTCCAGCATCTCGAGGCGAGAAACTTGCAAGGCGTCATCGTCCTTAGCTTTAGAACCGTCAGGCTTTTTGCGGCGTGGGCGCAGTAGTTCAGCAAGCATTTCGAGGCCGCCTTCGCCGCCTTCGATTTGTGGCATAATCAGGCTACCATCTTTATCCTCGATCAAGAGCTGCCCTAGAATGAGTTTCTGCCACTCCTCGGGGGCGATCGTTCGGTCGCCACAACGAATCGATGGATGTAGCTGAAACCAGTCGATATCGGAGCCGGAGGCCTTGGTATCAACGGAGATATTAAGCGGCTCAGAGCGAATAGCTTGCTCGTTGAACTGCACTTGGATGCCGAGCGTGCGACATACGGAGACAATGCGTTGCAAAGCTTCTGCGCCCGCTTCAGGGTGAACGAGTTCAATCGTACCTTCCTCGAGGTTAAGTAGGTCGGCTCGACTAGTGGCATCACTTAAGCTGAAAAGCAGCATGGCGACTTTGCGCAAATCAAGCCCGCCGCGTAGCCAGCGTTGGGCATCGTGATCCGCTAGCGTGACTTCATAATCAGCTCCATAGGTTTCGAGCGATTGCACCAACTTTTCCGCAATCTCACAGACACCGACACGATAATTAGCATCAAAGAGTTCGGGGTAATCAGGCTCGTAGGCTTCCATTCCCAGAGCTTCAGCGGCTTGCTCAGAGGAGAGCACACGACGAAGCAGATCAGACAGCGCGCGCACGCGGCGCTTGGCACTGAGCAGCTTGCCCGCGTAAACGTGGAGCACTGGCGCTAGAAAGCACGACTGCAACTCGTAAAGCTCTACATGACAACCGTCGAGATTGAGCCGGAGATCAAATTCAAAGGCCTCCCATTCGCCCGCCACGTTTTCCATCGCGGTGAGATCAAGCTCGATCCGCACTTGCTTGGGCTTGACCTGCTTTGGCTTCTTTTTCGCGCCTTTAACAGCGAAAAGATAGGCATCGCTGGATGATTGCGGCGTTAAATTCTGTTCATTAAAGGCATCCGTTTCCAAATCCATGCGGAGTGGCCCTAAATCGCCCGCAAGGCCGAGGTCACTGGAATGAACTTTGCAAACGCGGCCGTCTGATAGCAGCACAAGCGAGCTGTTGGGAATCAGATGGACGACATCGAGCTCCTCGCCCTTTGGATTTAAGAAAAGCATACGCCGCACCACTCGGTCGCCTGAGAGTGCGTGCTGGATCTCCATGCGAGCGGCCTGCTTGACCATTTTTAAAAGATGCGGCTCACCCTCCAAGATGGAAGATACCTTAATCTTGGCAACTTTGGCCTCTTTAAGAAAAGACTCCAGCTTGGCCCCTGGATTGACGAGGCTGAACTCCCTGGACAAGCGGAAGCCATAGCTCGCGCTCATCGTGATACCAAAGTCTGCCAGAAAGTCTTTAGGCACTGGCCCCTCAATACTAAAGCCCAGGTTCCCGTAGGCATCGACCTCGGTGAGTTCAAACTCGACCGTCTGCTCGGGCACTTCCTCCTCGCCCTTGTGGCCATCGCCACCGACATCGCGGTAGCCTAGCTGTTTGCGAAGTTCTTGCGCATAGTCGTCGGGCATGTCGACGCCACCCACGCTCTGCCCTTGGACAGAAAGGAACATTGCCGCCGCTGCCGCGACTGCGTGCTTACAGCCTCCGTAGTTCTTGCAATCAGGGCACTCACATTCGTGGATAAGGCGGCCGTCACTCACACTGAGTATAATCTCGCATGCATGATGCCCATGCCCTTCGACAAGAGCCGTCATTTGCTTCGCCTTGCCATCCCACTCTAGGCTTTCAACCGCGAACTGCCGATAGCTGGCCAAACCGCTATCGAGGAACTTGCGATCCCCAATATAATAGAGTTCACCGATATCGAGTTTTTCAAAGCCTTCCAGCCCTTCCAGTTTTACTGTATCAGTCCTTGTCATTGCAATCCTCGACTCAATACCCAAATATGATTTCGATGCGAGCGTTAAATCTGAGAAACTTTTCAAAAGGTTCGCATTCCCGACTGCGAACGACTTGCATACCCCCTAATTTATGCCTCAAAAACACTATCTTTTTAGGAAAGATGACTGGTCGAAGCGGTATTTCTTGAAGGCCATCACTTGGCGGGTTTGCCCTACGCCTCCCTTTGCTTCAAGTGTTCGCTTATTGTGACTGTTTTATCTTTACTCATTATGAGAAAAAATGCGGTATTTTAACAATTTACCAACTTTGATATCATAGTGTATGCAATCTTATAAAACCGTAGAGGCTAATCGAGCTTGCCCAATAAGCGGAACCAATGAAGCACTTGAGGTTTATGCGGTAGATCGTCACGGGAAGGACTTACGAAATGTAATTAACAAAGCTTCTGGGCTAATATACGTTGACCCGGTTCCATTTAAAAACACAGAAGCGTTTTATAAAACAGAATACCGTAAGTCCTACAAAGGTGTACTTACACCTAAACCCAAGCATATCTATCGCGCTGGCAAAAATGCCCTAAAGCGATTGAAGATGTTAGAACCGGTTCTCAAACCTGAAGCAAGAATCCTAGATGCAGGTTCAAGCAGCGGAGAATTCGTTTACCTCTCAGCTAAAAAGGGCTATATTTCGTCGGGGCTAGAAGCCAATGTTCCCTATGCTGAATTTTCAAAGCAAGCTCTGGGAATCGAAGTAACTAACACGGCATTCTCAGAGTTTTCCACAGAAAAGACTTATGACTGTATCACCTTATTTCATGTTCTGGAACATTTGGAGCACCCAAAAAGAGACCTGCTGCATCTTTCAGAAAACCTCAAAGTGGGTGGAATTATTGCCATAGAAGTACCCAATATTGCTTATCACAAGATGGCATTGAAACATAAATGGCACCCTGGGCACCTCTACTCTTACACGCGAGCTACACTTGCGGCACTGCTTCAAAGCCTGGGATTTGAAATCGTTCAGTGCGAAAAAGTCGATAAGGATGCGAATGTTTTTGGTGTTTTTAAAAAAAATCAAAATCCTAAGCCCATATCATTGCCTCCAGAAATTCAAGCTCGAGCGCAAGTCGAACGCTTAAGAAAAGATAACTTTATATATTACTGCAACCTATTCACTTACATCAAACCAATCCCAAAACTAATCAAAAATTTCCAGGAAAAGTGTGCCGCTAACCGTAAATCGCCCATAGAGATTCTCGACTCATTAGTTATTTAAATAAATCTCAACTTGCTCAAATCCTGAAACTACACCCAATCTTAATTATTTTGCAGATTCAGAGGGTATCAAAATAAAAAATAAGGCCGCGAAACCCACGGCGCAGCATCAATCCAGTCGCACACCAAAGCAGTGGAATGGTCTCGCCACTTACAAGCAGACTCATAAGTTTTGTTTCTTATTAACACAACCAAGATACCGCAGTAATCATGCCCCGGCGAAAAAAATCTGCTTTTGAACGCTTCCTTTCTTTCAAACAACACCGCCGACGCTTTGGCGCTTCAAAAATAACTGCTGGCAGGGCAGATTTTGACCGCATGAAGCTCGAAGTGGTAGACACCGCGTATAAGAGCGATACCCACGGCTCGGAAAACGATCTGCAGGCTCACCTAAATAATCTGCGGAAGGAATTTCATGGCGCAACGGAACTGGAATATTACCATGCAAAACTAAATGTATTGCTGCGGCGCGGTTTCCAAGCCGAAGAAACCTTCCGCAAATTCACCGAACTTTGGGAGGCTGAGTCCACATTTCTCATCGAACAACTCAATACCCGTTGGCTAATTTCTGCCGTCGATAGCTTCGTTGACCACCACCCAGATCCCCTTACCCGCGCCTACGCCTTTACCGCAGTGACCCTGATCAACACCTGCAAGGTCTACGAAAGTGAACGCTTTGCCTGTAAGACGCAAACAACGCCCACCGATCCCAAGCAAATTGAAACGCTTCAAAATGGAAGAGTAGCCTTCTTTGACGGAACCTCTGCTTTCGTCATCGGAACCGACGATACCCTTCGCAACATGCGCTGGCGTCTCGATAGCCTACCAGAAGCACCTCCAACTTCTCTTATATTGAAGGAACTCTTCCGCCGGGTAAACATCCATGAAACCGCCTACAAGCGTATGAAAGAGAAGCACACCCGTAAAAATACGGTCTGGTGGTAAAAGAATGCGCGCCCTCGTCATAAATTTAGCACGCTCTCGTGAGCGCATGGATTTCCAAACAGATCAACTAGCAGGTCTTGGAATCGATTTTGAGCGCGTAGAGGCAATTGATGCGGTTGCGCTCGATGCGGACACCTATCAAACGAAAGCTTATGACTGGGAACGCCCACTGCGCGATACCGAGGTTGCCTGCTGCCTCAGCCACACAAAGGCATGGCAGATCGTCGTAAACTCAAACCGTCCGCATCTCGTTTTGGAAGACGACGCAGTCCTTTGTGGCAAAACTAGTAAGATCCTTCAAGCCCTCGAAAGCTATCAGAATTATGATTGTGTGAATCTGGAAACCCGTGGCAGGCCCAAAACCGTCAGCAAAAAGAAAACTCCGCTGATTGAGGAATTTAAAATCTCTAAACTAGTACAGGACAAAAGCGGAGCCGCAGCCTACGTCCTCTGGCCGGACGGCGCAAAAAAACTCCTAAATTGGATTGAAACCCGCGGCCTAGGCCTAGCAGATGCCATCATCGCGGCAGGGCCTAACCTCCGCCACGGACAAATCGAGCCTGCCGCAGCCCTTCAACTCGACTGTTGTCACCTCTACGGCATCGAATGCCCCCTAGAAACACGGTCACAGATTCACCACGTAGGTAAGCCCGAAGCAATCAAGACCCTAAGTTTTCGCTGGCGCAGGTTAATTGCGCAGATGAAAATTGCTCTTCGAAAAGCGCGCGCACTTACTACAGCAGAATCTAAAGAAATCATACCTTCAAAAGTTACACTTTAATCCGATCATGGAACTCCATCGTAATATTGTTTTAGTCATAAATGACCTCAAGGGTAACGGCGCCGAGCGCGTAGTCATAACGCTTGCGAGTGGATTTATAGAAGCCGGTCACAGTGCCTCCATCATTTGCTTCAAACAACATATTGAATTACCAATCCCTGAGTCTATTCCGGTTCATATTTTTTCAGAGAAAAAATTCCGCTGGATTCCTCGCCGAGTTCGCGGACTCTTAACCGCTCCCTTTCTCGACCGCTTCATTAAAAAACATGCCGGCACCCCAGATCTCGTGCTGTCTTTTTTGATTCCTGCTGATCGCGTTATGGCTTTCAGTAAGTTAGAAAATGTTCACTTTGTTATTCAGAATACATTGTCTTTGGCAGTTGCCAGTTACTACCCCAAAGCACGCAGAGGTATTTATATCCGAAAACCAAGCATTTGCTCATCTTATGGAGTCGAAAAAGACATGAGAGCAGTCTTAGGTGGTATTTTGTCTAAAAAAATTACAACGATTCACAATCCCATAGATCCCAAGGAAGTAGAAGAGACAGCCTGCGAATCACCCGATGACATTATCCCAAACGCCATTATTTGCGTGGGGAAATTCAAAGAACAGAAGCGCCAGGATCGCCTTATTCGGGCATTCGCAGCCATCGATTGCCAAGAGCCCTTGGTCTTCATAGGAGAGGGACCACTCATACAGGACGCTAGAGACTTGGCTAAGCACCTAGGCATTAAAGACCGCGTTCACTTCATGGGCTTTCGAAAAAATCCCTACCCTTATATGAAGGCGGCGCGACTACACGTGCTTTGTTCAGACTATGAGGGCCTGGGAGTGGTTTTGCTCGAATCCATATGCCTGAAAACGCCAACCATCAGTTCCGATTGCCCCAGCGGTCCAAATGAGATTTTGCCTCCGGAGAATCTCTTCGAAACAGATAATCTCGATGATTTCATTCAACTTCTAGAGAAAGCAATCGAAACACCTGAGCGCTTTCAAATCCCACTTGATGATAAATTTACGACCAAAATTGCCATAGAGAAATACCTAGGACTCATTTAGTAAGCAACTAGGTAACAAGTAATTAAAGTCCCTATGAGACATCTCCAAATTCCTCTATCAATCCTCAGATTGCTGACAGAAAGCCGCCCCTTCACAAACTACGTCATGTATGGTCTCTTGTTGCTCATGTTTTCTTTTGTAGGTGGCGCATTAGTCGAGCTGATCCTTCCACTGGACACCAAGAAATACCTATACCGTGCGGTCGTCCTTATTCCGGGGCTTATTTTATTGCCAGTTCAACTCGCCCAAAAAAAGTTCCACGTTTTCCTCCTTCCCGCTTGCTATCTCCTGTTTGGTGCCATTTCAACACTTTGGAGTTACCCTGGCAGCATCAAAGATCTTGGTCCTGCACTAGAACGCACACTGTATATAATAAGCCTTATAATAATTATCGTGCACCTGAGTGAACATCGAAAGTTCATAGATAAGTATTTGCCCGTTCTTTCAGCTTTGATTATTTTACCGATTTTTTTAGACATACTCCACTACATTATATTCCAAAGCAAACCGCGCCTTTTAGGCTACCTAGGTACTAGCAATCCAAATACAGCAGGAATAATTTACGGAATCTGCACGGTTGTGTTTGTGAATCAAATTATCAAAAGAGATCTTATATCAAATTGGAAAAACGGCGTGCTCATACTTAGTAGTATAATTGCAACCACAGCCCTTTTTCTTACAGGCTCAAGGGCCTGTGCTCTTTCGCTATTGATAGCTTTAACACTATTCTGCCTCGTGAGGCGGCATGCTAAGGTTTTAGTTTTAGTCTCATTAATCCTACTCACATCCTGGGTTGTAAGCCTGTCGATTAATGCCTTAAAATTTACTGAGCAAAACATTACTCAACCACTAAAAGCAGCCGCCACTCGAACACTAATTTCTAATCGAGCTGAACTCTGGCAGGCAATGATAGAACGCATGAATACTGAAGAATATATATATGGACGTGGTTTATCAGTGGGTCAGGCAACTAATAATCAAGAAACATTTATATACCCTCACAGTCAGCTAATATCCAGTTTTTACTATACTGGAATCTTGGGCACTCTCCTACACTTGATGCTTTTTTTAGCTATTTTTTATGCTTCTTTAAAAGCTGCCTTTGCTGGACAACCATTGTTAGTGTGTCTTTTTACAATGAGCCTTCTACCGACAGCAGTTGATGGCATAAGCATACACCCCTATCTAGGTTACCTCACTCCCCACCTACTTGTTTTTTGGTTTCTTTACTCTTTAGCACTTACCCAAAATTTGTATAAAAATCAAAAATTAATAGCATAAATGAGAATTTTTGTAATCAGCCTAAAGCAATCAACCACTCGTTTTGATCAAATCAAAAACCAATTAAACGCCCTAGGGCTCCCATTTACAATTGTAGAAGCAATTGATGGCAACGAAATTGATAGCAAGAAATCCTGCATCGATCCCTTTCGCTTTCGCCTAAGCCAAAAAAGAGACTGCAGGGCCGGAGAAGTTGGTTGCGCTGAATCGCATCGGAAAGCGTGGAAAGAAGTGATTAAGCACTCCGACCAATACTCATTAATTCTTGAGGATGATGCTTTTTTACCACCCAAAATCGATAAATTCCTCAAAACCTTTGAAGAAACAAATAATATATTTGATATTGTTAACCTTTCTTCAACGGGATCTTACAAAATTAACAATGAAAGAATACAAAAGCTAAAGAACAGTATAGATAACAGCAGGATTTGTTTGAAGCAATTTAGTACTGGTTGGTGGAAGGTTTTGAATTACCAATCCTTTGCAGAAAATATAATATGCGAATGCAACGTTATGCCTAACAGTATGGTTGCATATATTGTTACGCCACAAGCTTGCAAAGCATTACTCTCCTCCACCAAGAAAATAAGTTATCCTATTGATTATGCCTTTCGACATACCAGGGGAAGATTGTGCCAAGGGTTTAGTGCTCCAGTAATTATTTCTCAAAATTCCGAGAACGTTAGTACAATCGGGGATCGCAGCCGTAAAATTAAATTAACTCTATTTGAGCGCGTGTATGCATACTGCGTTAAGCAAAGAGGGATCAGACGCAAAATTGACCTTTTACTGATGTATGGCCTTAAGATTAAAAAAGAATGAAGGCATGACAACCAGCTTAATATTAAGTTCCTATAACACCCCCGACTGGTTGGCTCTAACACTATGTGGCTACCTCAACCAGACGGATAAGGACTTTGAGGTGGTCATTGCGGATGATGGTTCCGGCGAGGAAACTAGCGAACTAATCGAGCGATTCAAAACGACGACTGATCTAGATATCCAGCACGTCTGGCATGCGGATGCCGGGTTTCAAAAATGCACCATCCTAAACAAGGCGATTAAAGCGGCGAAAGGTGATTATCTAATCTTATCGGATGGAGACTGTGTCCCCCACAATGACTTTATTGCGGTGCATAAAGCATATGCCGATCCAGGCTTCTACCTTTCGGGCGGTTACTTCAAACTCCCCATGCAAACCAGTCATGCCATCACCCGTGAGGGGATTGAATCCGGTGAATGTTTTTCCCTGAATTGGCTCAGGGCTAACGGCGTTGCCAAAAACTCGAAACTCTTGAAGCTGACTCAGAATAAATTATTGCGAGAGCTTTGTAATAAACTCACTCCCACCAAACGCACCTGGAACGGTCACAATGCTTCCTGCTTTAAAGCCGATGCGCTCAAGGTTAACGGATTCGATGAACGTATGCGTTACGGCGGAGAGGATGTTGAATTCGGCTACCGTCTTCGAAACTCGGGACTTCAGGCTAAGCAGATTCGCTACCACGCGGTCTGTTTGCACCTAGAACACGAGCGCGCTTATGTTAAGCCCGATGACCTCGCCGCAAATATGAAGATCCGTGAAACTACCCTTCGCGAGGGTTTGAAATATACCCCGCATGGAATCGAAAAAGAGCGCTAAACACCAATGAGTCCGCAAGCGCAAAGCAACCCGCCTATTGGCGAAATCATTCTGGGAAATTCCAACCCCCGCTTTTCCGGCGTCACCTCGACCATGCTACAGGTGCTACAACATCAGCAGGCAATTGTGTCGCTCTCGGTTTTAGGTAAACATCATTTACCTTCAGGCACACCCACCGTCCGCTTTATAGAATGTGCGCGGAGTTTAAGATCCCCGCTACCTGATGGCAGGTGGCGCGTCTTCCACGCAAGGCGTAATAACGAGATGCTGCAGGCGGTCATTCTCAAATATCTGTTTGGCGCAAAGATAAAAATTGTTTTTACGGCTACCGCGCAGCGCCATCCTACTTGGATCACGCGTTGGCTTATCTCAAAAGCGGACGGTTTGATCACCACCTCCAATGCGGCGGCGGCTTATCTTCCTCGTAAACCAGATGTTATAATACCGCACGGGATCGACAGCGAACGCTACGCGCCACACACTAAAGGCAAAACTGAAGCGTGGCAGGCACTCAACCTCCCGGGTGAATTTGGCATCGGAATCTTTGGTCGCGTCCGGCCCCAAAAAGGCGTCGACCTCCTGATCGATGCCATGATTCAAGTCATACAAAGTCATCCTGAATTTAAGGGAACAGTCGTAATCGTCGGAGAAACGACTCGTAAATATGAGTCCTATTTGAATTCCCTAAAGAAGCGCATTCACAATGCTGGCCTCAGCGAACGTTTCATTTTTCTGGGCAGACAACCCTTCGAGCGCATCCCGGATCTGTTTAGGGGCATGTCCCTGGTTGCGGCTTTGAGCCGCAACGAGGGCTTTGGTCTTACCGTGCTCGAAGCCATGTCTAGCGGTAGCGCAGTGCTAACATCTCGTGCCGGCGCATGGGCCGACATCATTAAGCCTAATTTTGGGCGTCTAGTTGCTTGCGACAATCTACAGCAAACTACAACTGTAATCGAAGAGTTAATGAAACTACCTATACATGCGATTCAAACAATGGGGGCGAACGCAAGGACTGAGATCGAGGCCCACTACGCAATTGATCAGGAGGCGAAACGCTTGATCGATTTTTACCAGTCCCTGCAGAATCAAATTAAGTGACAAAACGGCGATGAAACCAAAATCCATTGGTCACATCTTTGGAAAGCATTAGCTCCAGTTCTCGGTTGGTCAGTTGTGCATAATCGGCCCTAGTATTCGCATTTTCGAAGCTAACTTGGCGAAATCTAACCAAAAGTTTGCAATTTTGATCATAGGCTAAGGTTAAACTAACCACTGGAACTTTAGATTTTTTAGCAAGCAAGCCCACCAGAGGTGTCGTTAGGGCTGGAACACCAAAAAAATCGGAAAGCTCACCAGTATTAACTCGTTGATCCGCTAACACCGCAAGCATACCTCCAGCACCAAGGAATTTGATTACGGCTCGTAAACCCTCCTTGCGATTGAAAAGCTGCATGCCTTGGCTTTCTCGCTGAGTCCGATACCATTTTTCCAAGTAATTATTATTTAGTGGCCGGTACATAGCACCCAAAGGCGCGCTCACACCATTAAGCTCGAAATGCTCAATTAACGCGGGCACTGATTCCCAAGGGCCCATATGAGCCATTAATAGAACTACGCCATGCCCTTGCTTAACGGCAGCATGCAGCACTTCAAAATTTTCAAATTCAACTTGCTTCAGTCTTTTTTCCAATGGCAAGGCACTCAAAGGAAAACTACTGAGTAAATTAGCACAGCTGCGGCAAAAAACTTCGCGCACCGCTGAATCAATACTTTCTGGAGAAATTTGAACCGGATCATTTTTATCCAACGTCTGCAACCATCTCTGAATAATAATCAAGTTCTCCCTTACAGTCGAGCGTCGCTTGCGCAAAAACCTCCATAAAAGCCACCCAATAGACTTACCCAAACGGTAGGCTGCTCTAACTGGCATTAGTCGTAAGAACCCTACAGCCAAACATGCTAAAACAAACTCAAACCATTTAATGAATCCCTTGAATCCCTTATTCTTGGTGATAAGTCGGTCCATTATTTAATTCAAAGTGTATATAAGCGGTACTTGCAAGTATGCAGTATCCACAACTTAATTTACTTACAATTCAGGCCCACTACACTCACCGCTCCACTGCTTGACCTCAAGCCCTGGTATCAAGCACTGCAAAGCGTGCTCGATACCTTAGTCAACATTTGCTAAAGCTCAAAGTAGCTCCACAAACAGATATCGACTCTATCTTTTTACATGACTTTATGTAGCTATGTTTTTGAAACGATTCAGACCCTATTTTAATTACCTGAAGCCAGTCAAAGTCCAGTTTGGGGTGGGCTTGTTGGCAGGGCTAATCTATGCGGCCTCATCCGGGTTCGGGCTCCCTTACGTCACCAAACATTTGGTGCCGCTGGTTACTCAGCCAGATAAGCCTGAAGCAGCCGTGCTCCTCGGCTATCTCGCCCTAGTGCCAATCATGTTCGCGCTGCGTGCCCTCGGTAGCTTTGTGAATGCCTACTTTATTGCATATTCGGGCATGTACGTCTTAGAACAAATTCGTCGGATGGTATTCGATCATATTCAATGCCTCCCCCTTGCCTTCTTCCACAAAAATAAAGTGGGTGATTTAATGAGTCGGGTATTGGTAGACACCACACTACTACAAACGGCAGTGGTGAAGGTAGTTGATAGCTTAATCAAAGAGCCAGCAACCTTACTTGCTGCTGGCGCCTATTTAATCTACCTCTCGTTTCAAGCAGAGGATATTAGTTTCATCCTGCTCGCGCTCGCTTCAATCCCCGCTTGCGTGCTACCCATACGATTCATCGGGCAAGCAATCGTCAAAAAAGCCACCCTCGTACAGGCACAGGCCGGCGAGCTCAACCACGTGCTAAATGAAAACCTGTCGGCCACCCGTGAGATCCGCGCCTATAACCTGGAAGCCCAACAAAGCGAACGTTTCGCTGCAACCTGCGCACGCTTCTTTAAACAGTCCCTCAAGGTCGTCAAATACGATAAGGCACTGACGCCGATCATTGAAGTCGTCACTGCCGGTGCACTAGTGGGCGCCCTTTATATCGCCATTCAGCGTGATGTCGACGAAGGTGCCCTCGCATCCATTTTAGTTGCACTGTATATGTGTTATCAGCCAACTAAAAAGCTTGGCAATGTGTCCAACACCATTCGCCAAGCTGAGGCCTCACTCAATCGTCTAGAATATATCTTGGACTCACGGGATACCGTGCCCGATGCGGAGAACCCGACACCGCTCAAAAAGGCGCAAGGAGATCTAGAATTTGAGAACGTCTCCTTCCAATACACCGACAAATCGGTCTTGCAATCCGTCCATGCGGCAATCCCAGCCGGACAAACCGTAGCTCTGGTCGGGCCAAGTGGCGCGGGCAAAACAACCTTCGCGAATTTGGTCCCGCGTTTTTATGATGTCGCAGACGGTTGCGTCAAAATTGACGGCTTGGACGTGCGCCAGATCGCCAAAGCAGACCTTCGCCGACAAATCGCGTTGGTTTCTCAAGAGGCAGTCCTTTTTGGCGATACGATTGCGAACAATATCCGACTCGGTAATCCAGATGCAAGCGATGCGGACATTGAGCAAGCGGCACGTATGGCACACGCTAAGGACTTCATTGAAGCGCTCGAAGATGGTTACGAAACGCTGGTTGGTGAACGTGGCTCACGTCTATCCGGCGGTCAACGCCAGCGTATTTCCATCGCTCGTGCCTTCCTCAAGAACGCGCCCATCATTATCCTAGACGAGCCCACATCCGCGCTTGACTCCGTGAGCGAGCACCAGATCCAAGCGGCGCTCGAGGAGCTCTCCAAAGGACGCACGGTAATGATTATCGCTCACCGCTTCAGCACGATTCAGCATGCCGATCGAATCCTCGTTTTCGATCGCGGGCAGATCATTGCCAGTGGCACGCACGCGGAACTTTATCCCAACAATGCACTCTATAAGAGTCTCTACGACAAACAGTCGAAAACTACTCTCGAAAATTAAAATGGCCATACGCACTAGCAGACGAATCCTAGGGCTCTTCCTACTCTCTAGCCTACTGCTCAGCAACTTCACTGCTTGTGCCAATATACGCAGTAAAAATGGCGTGATGATTGAAAAGCAACGCAACTGGAACCCATTGTATTACATTCCTTACCTCTAGAGAGTGCTCCCGCACTACGCTAAAGCGCTACTACCCCGACTGTCTACACATCGTAGTGCGCCTTACCGTCCACGATGCACCAAATTATAAGCTTCTTCTCAGGATTAACTGAGTGAGGGGGTATGGATAAAGAAAGTCACAGTTAATAATGATCGGCCAAGGCAACCTCGATTATACTAGCAAACCCACGGAAACCAAAATTCCAAAAGCCGCCACAATCACTCCGGATGCATTCAGCACCTCGAGAAACTCATCTGCAGTCGACAGGCGGTGTAATCGAGCACCGATGACAAGACCATAAGAAAGCGGTACACCAGCCAAGCCCAACCAGAAAGCATCTTGCTTCCAGGCAAGCACAAGAAGAATCGTCGCAGCTAGAACAGTCGACCCCAGATATTGTATTTGCGCAAAACGACGGCCCATCATCACAACCAGCGTGCGCTTCGATGCGAGTATGTCCTCCTCAATATCTCGGTAGTTATTTACTACCAATATGTTATTAATAATTAGGCCACAAGCCAGCCCAAGAAGAAGGACATCCACCGTAATCTGTAAGGCTTGCACGAAATAAGTGCAGCCCACAGCGATGAGACCAAAAAACAAGACCACGAAGACATCGCCCATGCCATTGTAAGCCAGTGGATAGGGCCCTCCGGTATAAAACCATGCGCAGAGGACACTAGAAAGCCCTACCGCAAGTAACGACCAACCCCCGAAGTGGATCAGGCTCAGGCCAAGGCAGAAGGCAAAAGCCAGTATGCCGATCGCTGACCACTTCATGGTCGATGCTGAGACTAGACCTGCCGCCACTGCGCGGCGGGGCCCTAGTCGAGCATCCGTGTCAGTGCCTTTTATACCGTCGAGATAGTCGTTAGCAAAATTCGTCCCAATCTGCACTAGCAGGGCAAAGGCTAGGCAGATCGCCGCGGGTAAGAGATGCAATTGCCCATCGCTATGTGCCATCGCTGTACCTAGCAGAACAGGTGCGACCGCCGCAGGCAATGTTTTAGGGCGCGTTGCTTCGAACCATATCTGGAGGGTGGCCATAGAGAACTAAGAAAAATAATTTAAAAATCTGGCGTGCTAGCCAACGGTGCCCTGGGGGGTGGAGGGTTTTCTAATACTTCCTGCACCGCATAATAGGCTGGCTTGGCCTCTCCGTTCGCATCGAAAAGGGTGCCCTCTTTATCTCTATTTTTAATCCAAGCTAGCCCATCTGTGATATTCCAGACGTTCCAACTAATCTCACCATTCAAGCGGTGCTCAAGTAATGCTTCGAGGATGGCTGCAAAGGTTGCGGCTTGTGCTTCGTAGTCCTTCTGTTCCCCCCCTAACCAAGCATTCATTTCAGTTATGTGGAAGGAAAGTTCGTTGCTGTGCGCCCAATTAATTAATTCGTGCAAGCGCTCAATGTTATAGGGAACATTTTCAAATCCGGTATCGACATGCGCTTGCCAACCGATCCCGTCGACCCTGAGCCCCTGCTCACGTAAATAGATAACTAGATCTTTCACAGTAAGCCACATCATATCTTCCATGCCACCATGCTGGTTAATGATTAGCTTCGTATTTGGCGCGTGCTGCGTCGCGATTTCAAAAGCCATTTTTATGTAGAGTGGTGGCATAAGTGGATGGCTTAAGTCATATCCAATTATCGTCCACGGGTTTTCCCATTTGTCCGTACCCGGCTTAGGTCCAAACCATCTACCTTTAGTTGTTATAGTCTCGTTGACGACGTCCATCCATTTGACATGCTCGTAGGCATCATAACGCTGGCACTGAGCAGTCATGTATTCGATTAGGTTCTGTTCCAGTTCTTCTGCTGTGCGGTGATCCTCCATCGCCCATACAGAACATTGAGGGCTGATGGGACCGTGAAGCCGAACGACTTGATTTATCTCAGCGCAATGCTCAATCCATTTATCGCCAAGCTCCCAATCCCATACACCCGGCTTTGGATGAGCTGTCGCCTGTTTAAAGTCGTTCTCTGGAGTTACATAACTAAACTCACGATCGATGATGTCGCCCGTCCCTTTCTCTCTTTTTTTCCATCCTGTAGTACCACCGATATATAAGCTATTCTGGGAATACTTATCCGCAATAATTGCTCGTAGTCTTCGACCATTGGGCATGTCGCGATTTGTTTCTGCCCAAGCTTCGAAATACTGCTGATCTTCTGAGGAAAACCTAGATTTATTTAGGGTGAATTCTGTATTATCTGATGCTCGCTTGACCCTTACACTATCACTTCGGACTCTGATGAGTTCACCATCGAATTTGGCGCCTTCGCTTGATGTAAATGTATAAGCATGGCCTATGCTTAAACACGCGATGAGGAGCAAGGGACAGACTATCAGTTTCATTTCTAATTCGTATGCACTATACAAGCTGCGCAAGTTCTTTTTAGACACTGGGTCCTATCTTGGTAAAGAGACTGGTGATGTAAAGAGCTACAAAGGCAAAGATTCGACATATATAGCTCCGGAGATGATAGCTAATATTTCACTCGTTAAGTCCTATACATGAGTGTTTTAAAGTACCTACTAGAAGCTCAAAATCACCTTGAAAAAAGGGATATAAGATTCGGGTTGCGAGGAGATCAGTTCCATATTTCATTAAATACTCATATTTTAACTACTCGCATAATGCCCACCTACGTATATCAGGAAATTCTACCCGACGGTTCCGACGGCGAGGCCTTTGAATACATTCAAGGAATGGCTGACGATCCACTCACAATTCATCCAAAAACGGGCAACCCAGTGCGAAAGGTATTTCACTCGCCCAATGTTTCTAACAAATACACTGAAGCTTCGACCAAGAATAAGTTGACGGATGAAAATGTCGAAAAGTATGGGTTTACCCGCTACGAAAAAGATAAACTCACAGGCCGATACAATAAAACTGCTGGCAAAGATAAGCGGGCACCCGATGTTGTGGATGCCAATCAGCTGAAAAAAATCCAGCAAAATGGCTTGGACTAGCAAGCGCTTATCCTGAGCAGTATTTTAATAACTTATTGACTAACTGACATACCAGGAAGCGTCACACGGGCACGCTCACCTTCTAGACCACCACCTTCGACGATGGCACGACCCTGGCCTTGAAAGAGCGTCATACGGTGGCCAGCGGCGCGGCCTTGCTCGTCCTTAACCACGGCGCTGCCTTCAAGTACAACCTTACCCTCTTTCGGCAAGAAGATGGCTTTCTTTGCGGTCGAAATACGGCCAGTCTGTTTGATCACTACATTTTCGTGAGCTTCGATGCGCTGCAAATCTAGGGTATTTTTTGTATCAGAAGTGGTATTGGCTTTCTCAATTGCGATGACCTCGAGGCGTTCGCAGGTAGTATCGAGGTTGGTGGCTGTGACCTGAACGTCTTCGTTGAATCGGAAGAGCGTTTGCTTAGGCTCTTCAATCATGTGGAGCAATTGACTAGTCACAATCGTTGCTTCCGTCTCGTTTTGAAGCGTAGGCATGAGCGCGTCGGAACTGGTCGGCGTAAATGCCACGTATCCAAGATCAGGGATTTCAGGAAGGCGGACGATGACTGGGTCGTCGGCTTCACCGCTTATGATGGCCAGCTTAGGCTTCAGTTCCATGGTGTTCCCAGTTGCAATAGCCTCTCCTTTAATAACTTTGGGATCGCCCGTAAGTATGGCACGCTCGTCGGCGGGATAAAAAGTGGCTTGCTCTCCTGTTGCGACCTGCCCGTTCTGTTCAATGCGGACGCCACCGCTGGCGACGATGTTTTTAACTTCACCGACTTTGAGATCTAAATCCTCCGCTTCTTTGGCCTTGGGCTGATCGACCTTATTAGAAATAACAGTCATGCGCGACGATTGCATCTGTATGGGCCCGGACATCACTTCAACAGATCCCTTAAAGAAAAAGTGGTTCTCCGTCGGTTTTTCACGCATAGTGATCGTGTCGGCTAGAATGATGGTATCAGAAGTCAGAGCAGAAGCTCCTATAATACCAAGGCCGCCTGTTTCGATGAGAATCATTTGCGCCCGGCCTGCCGCTTTAGTGCCAGCGATCTCAATCTCGCCAGATTGGCTACGAATGGTTTCACCGCTCAAATAAGCTCCCCTCATGTCGATGCTAGCCGCCCCCGAAAGATTAACAAGCTGTTCTCGAGGAAAGAACTCAGCCTCGTCAGCATTGACCGTTTTGCCACTTTGAATGATCGTCACATCGTTGTGAGCGATGATCTGGCGAATGGAATCCAGCTCACTAGGTGCTAGCTTGGAGCCACTGCCAGCCCGACCTTTGGGCACATCCGCCAGAGCGATAAGCGTCTCACTCTTCAAGTCCATTTGATCGGAAACAGCGTGCACATTACCAGTAAATTCGAAGTAATATTCTTCTTTGGTCGTGCGTAGGAGGAGATGATCGCTGTGAATTTCAGTTCCGCTTAGGTCACTATCGGTCTTTATCTCGCCTATGTCGACGAAGGCACCCGCGATACCTTGGGTGAATTTCACAACTGCATCCTGTTTAACTATGATTTCCTTAGTGTCGCCCGACCACTTCCAACCGATACCAGATATCTTGAAATTCGCCCCGACGATCGCAATAGGACTATCGGAGTAGCCTCGGTTTTCCTGCAAAAGCAGCGTGCCTTGGGGGCTATCCATCGAAAGCTCTAAGGCCATGCGTTCGTCGCCAGAATAAATACGCATTGCCATTTGTTTGACGCTTACTTGTTCGTCCCTTTCGTAAATACCCTGGTCTCCTTGCAGCATCCACTGGGTATAACCGTTATCGCCGAAGCGCGGAAGGCGGAAATTTTTAATCGGCGCGTTGGGTGTCATCTGCGAGTAGAGCGAAGCAGTGACGAAACAGAGAAGGGAAACTGTAAGAAATCGCGAGAAACGCATAAACATAAAGAAACCCAGAGAGGGCTCCGGGTTCCAGTCTTAATTGTTTATATTATGGTCGAGTCGCCAAATCCCAAAGACGGAATTGTGAGACTGCAATAGCCTACTAGGACTCTTTTTTGGCAAGCACGGCCTTCACGTGTAGGTCACGCAGTTGCTTGTCAGTCGCGATGCCTGGGCTCTGCGTCATCATTTCCTGCCCCTTTTGGTTCTTCGGGAAGGCAATCACATCGCGAATGCTCGAACGCTGCCCAAGAATTGTGCAAATACGGTCGAGCCCGAAAGCGATACCGCCGTGAGGCGGTGCCCCGTATTCAAAGGCCTGTAGCATGTAGCCGAAACGGCTTTCTACGACTTCTGCGGGAATCTTAAGCACGTCTTCAAAAACCTTCTTCTGTAGCTCGGGCTGATGGATACGGATGGAGCCACCGCCGAGTTCGACACCATTGAGTACGAGGTCGTAATGCTGACCACGCACACTCTTTGGATCACTATCAAGGAGAGGAATATCTTCAACGACTGGAGCCGTGAATGGATGATGAGAGGAAACGTAGCGACCTTGCTCCTCATCGAAGAGCATGAGCGGGAACTCGATCACCCAGAGGAATTTGTAGTCGGTCGGACTGATCGTTAACTTCTCACGCTTGACCAGGAGTTGCGCCGCTTCTAGGCGCACGCGTCCGAGGATTGTGCAAGCACGCTCCCACTCAGTCGCGGCAAAAAAGACGATGTCACCGTCTTCGACTTGAAGTTGCTCTTTAATAGCCGCCTTTTCTTGGTCAGAGAAAAACTTAAGGATTGGGGACTTCCATTCATCACCAACGGATTTAATGAATGCGAGCCCCTTTGCACCAAGTGATTTAGCGGAATCCTCGAGACCACGGAGCTCACCTTGAGTGAGATCAGCGAGTCCTTTAGCGTTAAAGGCTTTAATAGAGCCCCCAGAATCGAGTGTGCCTTTAAAGACCTTAAATTCCGACTTAGCGAATATGTCTGCGCAATCTTTCAGTTCCATATCGAAACGCATGTCAGGCTTATCCACGCCAAAGCGGTTCATTGCGTCGTAGTAGCTCATACGAAGGAAGGGAGTTTCGATGTCCTTGCCCAGCGTGTCCTTCCAAATACGTTTCATCAGACCCTCGATCAACGAATACATATCTTCGCGGTCGATAAACGAGAGTTCGATGTCGAGCTGCGTAAACTCAGGTTGGCGATCGGCACGCAAGTCTTCGTCTCGAAAGCAACGGGCTAGCTGGTAGTAGCGCTCCACACCTGCGACCATTAGCATTTGCTTGTATTGCTGTGGCGATTGCGGGAGGGCATAAAATGCACCGGGGTTCATGCGGCTTGGCACGAGAAACTCACGGGCACCTTCGGGCGTACTCTTAAAAAGCATCGGCGTTTCCACCTCGATGAAGGCCTCCTCATCCATGTAGTTACGGATGGCTTGGCTAGTCTTGTGGCGCAGGCGAAGGAGATTTAGGTTGGAACTGCGACGCAGGTCCAGGTAGCGATAAGTCATACGCAAATCTTCACTGGTCTTATCCGCAGTATCATCCATCGGAAAAGGTGGCGTCTTCGAGACGTTATGAATCATGAGCTCCGAGGCGTGCACTTCGATCTCACCAGTCGCGAGGTTCGGATTCACGGCAGCCTCGATACGCCCTTGCACAGTTCCCGTGACTTCGATCACAGACTCCGGCTTAATTGAGCTGAACTGAGCTTCAAGCGCTGCATTAGCAGGGTCGAGGACGATTTGGGTGAGGCCTTCTCGATCACGCAAATCGACAAAAAGAATGCCGCCGTGGTCGCGAACGGAGTCAACCCAGCCAACGAGAGTAGCGGCCGAGCAAGCGTCAGATTTACGGAGTTGGGAGCAGTGATGAGTGCGTTTCATAAGTGCGGGGATGAAAACACCTTGCCCCCTCGAAACAAGCACGAAAATATGCACACAATAATAGAAATCTGAATTTGTAAGTCAGGACGCAGAAAAATACACAAAGCAACTATCCGATTGGACATTGATCCCACTGAACCGCATAATCATGCGCCTAAGCTCTAAATTGATAAAATAACTTCTTTATACTGAGTCAGTATTCTAAAAATGGCAAAGACACTCGAACTCAAGGGCGGCCTCGTCGTCGCACTCCTTCTGCTACTGACTGGGATCGTAGGCACACTATTTATCCTATTGGGCCCACAAGCGACAGAGAAGTCACCTGGCGTCATTCACATTGGTGTGCGCTATGCCAATGAAAGAAGTCTAGAGTTCAACCAGTACGGGAAAAACGGCCCAGGTGCGACGATTGAGATAGTCGCAGCAGACGGCAAAGTCGCCTACACGCACGAGAACCTGCAAATTGGCCGTAATTTAATGCCCCTGAAAGACATTCCAAATGGCCACTATACGGCTCGACTGAGTGCTCCTGGCTACGAAACCCGTGAGTTACCGATCATAATTGAAGGACGCATGATTAACCCACCTAAAGGCGCCAAACTAGACGACGGCAGCATAGCCGATTATAACTTGATCGGTGTGCGTTTTGAACTGAGCCCATAGGAGCGTGTCTTGCCGCGCCTCTACAGATGGCTACGAAGCCCTTTCCCCGCTACGCTTACACATGCCCGCAGCCCGCAACTCCTCGCAGTGCGCAGTCACCTGCAGGCGCTGACTCTTCACATTGAGCGCCAGCTTGTCGGCAACTGTCTTACCATACCACTCCATAAAGGGAGCATCGATCTCAAAAATCTTGTCGCAATCTAAGCAGATAACCTGCGCTTGGAAGGTCGTGGCGTTACGATTCGCCATGTAAAACTTGTAGTCTCGTCCCACATCGACTTCCCGAATTAGCCCACTCTCGGTGAGGATTGGCAAGGCACGGTAAACCGTGGCACGGGAAACAGAATCATCGATCACACGCGAGCGCTCGAGAAGGTCCTCCGCTGTAAAATGATCGGGATGATTGTATGCCGCGTCGAAGATCGCGAGCCGCTGATTCGTCACACGCAGACCCTTACTGCTTAGAAAATCCTTAAAGGTCTCCATGACATCTACAGTCGATTTAATTTCGGCGTCCATTATTCTTAATGAGACAGTATTGAGACTAGAGCCCAATATGCAAGCACACATTGCAATGAAGGAAAGTTTTCTATGAGGGTCGATTAACTGGTTACGAGTTCTGCTTGGCCATTTTCCCTAAGTATAAAGTCAACTGCCCTTGCGTCCGTGACGCGAAATCTGGGTTATGTGTGACGAGCACGAGGCTCTTTTGCGATTCCTCTGCGATCTCCATCAGTAAATCCATGACTGCGTATCCAGTCGATTCATCAAGATTGCCCGTCGGTTCGTCAGCTAAAACCAATGATGGATCATTGATCATAGCACGCGCCACCGCAACTCGTTGACGCTCACCTCCAGACAGTTTAGTTGAACTATGCCGGATGCGCTCCTTGAGTCCTACACGTATAAGTAGCGTCTCCGCCCGTTCACGCACAGAAGTATCGACATGTCCTGCGATCCGTGCACCCAACAGAACATTTTCCAAGGCGTTCAGCTCGGGAGCTAAATAATAAGCCTGAAAGACAAATCCTATAAACCGCGCTCGAGCCGCAGCCAGCTTTGAGAGCGAATATTTAGTCACATCCTCACCCTCCCAGAAAAGTTGTCCTGTATCGGCAGCTTCCAAGCCGGAAAGCACATTGAGTAGAGTCGATTTACCACTCCCAGACTCGCCGCGAATACTCACGCTCTCGCCAGGTCGCAGCGCAAAATCCACCCCGTCCAAAACGGAGATCACGCGATCTGCACCAGGGAATTCTTTACCCAGTGCTTTGGCTTCGAGGAGATATTCTGATTTATTCACTTCGTAGGGCATCAGCAGGTTTCAGTCGGGCGGCGCGCAGCGCAGGTAAGAGCCCTGCCAGCGTCGAGATGACGACTGCGAAGCAAGACACTGTGATGAAATCCGACGCTAAATAATGCACGGGGATTTCGTAGACATCGTATTGGCCGAGAAAATTGGTCTGTGTATTCGTTATATCCGCATAGGCCGAAATAATCGCGCGGCGATAGTACAAACAAATCACCGCCATAAGTATCCCAACGACCGTACCGACTAGGCCGATGACGAAACCTTGAAAACAAAAGCTGTAGGCAACCTGATACGGGCGGGCACCCATGGCAACGAGTAGGCCGATCTCACGCGTCTTGCGAATCACTGCCATCATCAATGCAATCGCGATTGAGAACGACGCAACGAGAATTATAAAGATAATGATAAACGAGATCACCCGCTTCTCTTGCTCGATTACGAAGAGAAAATCCTCGTTAGATTCGATCCAACTGACTGCTTGTAAGCCCGGCCGCAAAACCTCGCGTTCAAGATCGACGCTATATTCGTAGGCATCTTGCCCGGGGCGCAATTTGAGCACGATCCCGTGGACCCCATCGTCTAAGCCATAAAGTTCCTGCATCACCCGCAGTGTCGTAATCATGGTATTCCCATCGACCTGCGGCGAACCCGTGCGGAAGAGCCCGGCTACCTTAAACTCTCGCGGCAGCAGCACCTCATCCTTCTTGAGTGCTTCCAACATAAGCGGGGTAAAAACTTCGACAGTCGAACCTGGCCCAGCCTTGAGCGAATAAGCCAAACCTTCACCAAGAAAGACAGCCGCATCGTCAAAATCCTCCATAGAACCAATAGTCAAAAACTTCTCTAAGGGAACGACCTCCTCCTGCGACCAAGGCTCAATGCCACGCACAAAAGGAAATAATGGGCGATTCTGATGCTGAAGCATGATCACGCCCTCTGTAAAGGGAGAGGCGCCTATCACGGCATCCTGTTCCAGAACAGTGTCGAGCACAGCTTCCCAATCATAGATCACCTCATTCGAGCGAATACGAACATCACCCTGCGTCTCCGTGAGACGCTGCCGGATGCCCTCACCAAAGCCATTCATCACACTCTGCACAATGACAAGCACACAGACACCTAGCATTACACCCATGATCGACATGAGCGAGAAAAAGGAAAAAAAGCGTCCCGAAGGAAACAACTGCTTCAGAGCGTGGTAAAGATACCAAGGCATCATTATAGTTTTTGCCAGTATATGGGGGAAGTGGAAGTGTAAAATACGATCTACATATCGTAATGAAGCTGGAATCCCATTTTGACCATATGGCAGTCATAGCGACGCAAGTCAAAATCGCCCCTGGTCCCTCCTATGAGATGATAGCTGAATTCCACTTGGGAGAATCGGTAAGAATGGTTTACAGCTTACTGGTCAACTACCCTGCCGTCATTCTCAGGAAACTACTTGATCTTAATCTTAATCCCTCGACGCATGAAAGTGGGTACGTCGAGGTCTTCATCCTTATACTCGTTGCGATCGGTCTTTTCGAAGTAGCCACGTTGCGCATCAGCATCGATGAAGTTGAACTCGTCTTGATCAATGGCGGCTTGCTCTTTTTTGCTCAACTTGGAGCGGTGCACGGGGCGCGGGGCTTTCTTATCAACGGAGATTTCGGTTTCGATCCCGAGGCCTGTTGTGATAGCCTCTGGTTCCTTAGAAATCTTATTGGGTTCAGGAGCAACGAGACTGTCCATCTCCGCTTTGCCGAGTATACATAGCTCTAGGCTCTGGCTGCGGCTCTCGTCAATGACTGCACCGAAGACGATATCTTCGCGCGAGCCAAAGCGTTTGCTTACCTGCATCATCACTTCGTTGATTTTTGCCATGCCCATATCAGCACCGCAGATCACATTGACCAGAATACAATCAAGTTGCGCGGGTCGATCACCAAGGTGCAATAGTGGGCAAATGAAAAGGTCCTCGAGCGCATCTTTGACGTAGTCGCCACCAGTGGCGGTGCCAGTACCGAAAACCGTCTTACCGCCACGGCTTTGAAAGACAGAACGTACTGAGCTGAAATCTTGATTGATCAAACCTGTCTTCAACAGCGTGGCGCAGAGCGAATTGACGCCTCGCCCAATCCAGTGGTCAGCCACCGCAAAAGCGTTGAGCACGCTAGTGTCTTCTTCGCCCTCTTGCAGAAGCACATCGTTAGGCAAAGGTACGAGGCCGTGTACAAGTTGCCGCAGCTCGCCTATGCTGTCTTCGGCGATCCGCTTACGGCGCGCACCCTCAAAACTGAAAGGCAGTGTAGCAAAAGCGAGAACGAGCGCCTCGGTCTTAGCCGCAAGCTCTGCCACGATGGCTGCCGTCGCGCTACCCGTGCCCCCGCCAAGGCCGACGACGAGAATGATTAAATCCATATCACCGATCATGCGCGCGATGGCGTTACGATCGGCTTCGGCGGCGGCTTTACCGATCTCAACTTCCCCACCCGCTCCGAGGCCACGGGTGACGGAGCGCCCAATAACGAGTTTTTCCGCAATGGGCGATTGGTTGAGCGCCTGCACGTCCGTGTTAATCGCGGCCAGGCGGACATCACCAAGGTCGTCTAATTTGAGGCCGTCGACCGCATTCGTGCCTGCACCACCCACACCGATGATCTTAATCTTTAGATCCGCTTGTGCAGTGTCTTGGGCAGAAAATTTATCAGTCTTCGTTTCCATCTTTAAATCTAATTAAATAAGTCTGCTAACCTTCGCATAAGCCCAGAGGACTTAACTTGCTCTTGGTTGTCTCCTTGCCCGGTTAATGCATAGTGAAGCAAACCAATTGCAGTACTATACTCGGGTGCACGCAGTTCTTCGCTTACATATTGCGAACCTTCAGAGGCACGGGCTTCCAAGCCAAAACGTCGATGCGCTGCTTCTTCAATTCCCGTCAGGCGGGAGGTACCGCCCGTCAGGATGACGCCTGAGGCTATGTCGCTGGGTTCGAAGAGATCAGCATCAACCAATTGTTCTTTAATGATATCAAAGATCTCAAAGACCCGAGCTTCGATAATCTTGGTAATGGCAGCGAGGGGGTACTGACGATCGCCGATTGTGAAATCACCAATAAGCCAGACTTTTTCCTCGCGGTCCTCGCTCTGATAATAGGCACGTCCATCCTTTAGTTTGAAACCCTCGGCATTTTTACGGGAGATGCGCAGGCCTATGCTTAAATCGTTGGTAATGTGGTCACCGCCAACAGGCACAACTCCGGTTTTAACGATGTAACCTTTGCGGTAGAGCATGTAATCAGTCGTGCCGCCGCCTATATCAATGACGAGTGCGCCATTTTCCTTTTCTGACTCTTCCAGTAGCACTGTGCCCGATGCAATGCTGGAAATAATTATATCACTGACATCGAGGTCGATCCCGCGAATCACACGGAGACTATCGCTAACGGCCTCGCTATCACCGTGTACCGACCAATAGCCAATTTGAAGCTGACGCCCCTCCTTTGAGAGTGGATTCTCAACGGGGCTACCATCCAGCGAAAAAGGGTTTTGGATGTGATGGATGTAGATACGGTCATCCGGTAGAGAGCGACGCTTAGCATCTTCCGTAGCCGCATCAATGTCGGCACGACGTACTAAACCGTCGGACGCGCTGATATTCGAGCTACCAAGGTTAAAATTACCGATCAAATGCTGACCTGTTTGCGCGAGATAAACCTCGTCGATCCGCGTTTGTGTATTTTCCTCTGCCCTGAGAATCGCGGCGTGGACACAGTCGCTTGCCTTATCCAGATCGGTAATGACTCCCTTTTTCACGCCTTTAGAGGAACCAACACTGTGCCCAATGATGTTAAGCCCAGAGTCGCCGATGATCTCTCCCAAGAGGACTACAATTTTGGACGTCCCGATCTCTATGGCGGCGATGACTCTGGATTGGCTCATACTGGCAACAAATTTAACAGGTATAAACTAATAAAAATGGATGCGCGTGCTAAATCAACCCTCTAGTCGAACGCTATGAAAATAGTTCGTGAGACCCTTCGGCAGCAACAAACCGATCACCTAGGCTCTACATGTCAAAGGGGCGCTTAGTGGCTAAGAGGGAGTGATTTAGGAAATGGATGCAAAAAAAAGCCCCGACCATTTCTGGCCGAGGCTTTGCATTTGGAATGTTTTGTTGGTATGAGCGATTGTAAGCCAACTGGATTACATCATGCCGCCCATGCCGCCCATGCCACCCATACCGCCCATGTCAGGCATACCGCCTGCTGCGGCACCACCTTCTTCGGGTTCGTCAGTGATCATGCACTCGGTGGTGAGTAGCAAGCCGGCTACGGAACCAGCATTTTGAAGCGCTGTGCGTGTCACCATGGCTGGGTCAACGATACCGGCAGCAAGAAGGTCGACATATTCACCAGTGGCCACGTTGTAACCCTTCGAGCCCTTAGCCTTGAGGACTTCGGATACAACGAGTGAACCTTCAACTCCTGCGTTTGTGCAGAGTTGGCGAAGTGGCGACTCAATCGCGCGGCGCACGATCCATGCACCGAGGGCTTCGTCATCTTCCAGACCAGCGGCCGCTGTTTCGATCGCCTTTGCGGCGCGAAGCAATGCAACGCCACCACCCGGAAGGATGCCTTCTTCAACAGCCGCACGCGTAGCATGGAGGGCATCGTCAACACGATCCTTCTTCTCCTTCATCTCTGGCTCAGTTTGTGCACCTACGTTAATGACGGCCACACCACCAGCGATCTTAGCAAGACGCTCTTGGAGCTTCTCGCGATCGTAGTCAGAGGTTGTGGCTTCAATTTGCTTACGGATAAGCTTCACGCGACCTTGAATATCGGAGCTCTTACCTCCACCTTCAACGATGATTGTGTTTTCCTTGTCGATGGAGACGCGCTTTGCTTTACCGAGGTCACTGAGTTGCACGCTCTCGAGCTTGATACCAAGATCTTCAGTGATGCAACGACCACCTGTGAGAACAGCGATGTCTTCAAGCATTGCCTTGCGGCGATCACCGAAGCCAGGTGCCTTGACGGCTGCGACATTAAGCGTGCCACGAAGTTTATTAACAACCAATGCAGCGAGAGCTTCACCCTCGATATCCTCAGCGATGATGAGAAATGGCTTGTTGGTCTTCGCAACGATTTGAAGCAGTGGTAGGATTTCGTTGAGGCTGCTGATCTTCTTCTCGTGGATGAGAATGTGAGCGTCTTCGAAGTTCACCTCTTGAGCTTCGGCATCTGTGCAGAAGTAAGGAGAAAGGTAGCCCTTGTCGAACTGCATACCTTCGACCACGTCAAGAGATGTTTCGATACCTTTGGCTTCTTCTACCGTAATTGTACCATCTTTACCAACCCGGTCCATTGCATCAGCGATGATATCACCGATGGTGGCATCCCAGTTAGCTGAAACAGTGGCGACCTGACGAATTTCTTCGCGGTCTTTCACCTTCTTGCTTTGCTTGGCGAATGCAGCCGTTGCTGCGGCAACTGCTTTGTCGATACCACGTTTGAGGTAGATAGGATTGGCACCTGCTGCGACGTTCTTGATACCTTCACGGTAGACCGCTTCAGCGAGAACTGTGGCAGTGGTTGTTCCGTCACCTGCAGAGTCTGCAGTCTTGGAAGCCACTTCGCGCACCATTTGTGCACCCATGTTTTCGTAAGGATCGGAGAGATCGATTTCTTTCGCTACTGTAACGCCGTCTTTAGTGACAGTTGGAGCACCGAATTTCTTGTCGATCAATACGTTACGTCCCTTAGGTCCGAGTGTGACCTTCACTGCACGTGAAAGTGTTTCGACACCCTTAAGGATCTTTTTGCGAGCTGCTTCATCAAAGAGAATTTGCTTAGCCATAATAATTTATTTTTCTATGTGTTGATTAATATTTGGATGCGAAATGCAATCTATGCAATCACGCCGAGGATAGCATCTTCATCGACAAGGATGTATTCAACACCGTCGACTTTGACTGCTGTGCCACCGTATTGAGGGAGTAGGACTTTGTCGCCCTTCTTGACATTAAAGGGAACAGCTTTGCCATTGTCATCCTTCTTGCCAGTACCTAGAGCGACGACTTCCGCCTCCTGGGATTTTTCTTTAGCCGAATCAGGAATAATGATTCCGCCGCGGATTTGTTCGTCTTCTTCAATGCGCTTTAATAGAACGCGTTCACCGAGTGGTTTGATTTTCATATTTTGTATTTATGTATGGTTATGGTGATTTGTGATTTTAATAAAAAGTCGCGCTCGGGCGTGGTACTCGGGCGCGACTTGTTAAGGTTTATTTCTTATCTTCATCGACGACTTCGAAGTCGGCATCGACGGTTTCGGCATCCTCTGCTTGCTTTGGCTCAGAACTGGCGCCTTCGCCTTCTGGAGCGGCAGCAGCTTGTTCGGCAGCTTGTGCTTTGTAGAGCTCTTCTGCGAAAGATTGCATGATTTCCACCATCTTATCTTTAGGTGCCTTGAGCGCTTCGACGTCGGCCTCTTGATTCTCAAGAACAGCCTTAGCCTCGGCGATGACGCCTTCGAGTTCGGACTTCTTATCCTCTGGAATCTTGTCACCCATGTCGGCGATTTGCTTCTCTGCCTGGTAGACGATGTTATCGAGTTCGTTGCGAGCTTCGACGCCTGCCTTAAGAGCTTCGTCTTCGGCTGCGTGGGCTTCCGCTTCACGCTTTAACTTTTCGACTTCATCTTTATCAAGACCAGAAGAACCGGTAATAGTGATTTTTTGTTCTTTGCCCGTGCCTTGGTCTTTGGCGCTGACATTGAGGATACCATTGGCATCGATATCGAAAGTCACTTCGATTTGCGGCGTGCCGCGAGAGGCAGCAGGTATGCCATCGAGACGAAAGTTACCGAGAATCTTATTATCCTTAGCCATCGGACGCTCCCCTTGGAGGACCTTAATGTCCACCGCAGTTTGATTATCCGCATAGGTTGAGAATGTTTGGCTCTTCTTGGTAGGAATCGTGGTGTTACGCTCGATCATAGGAGTCGCTACCTCGCCAGCAGTTTCGATCGCAAGCGTGAGTGGAGTCACATCGAGTAGAAGCACGTCGCGGACATCACCTTGAAGAACGCCACCTTGGATGGCGGCACCGATAGCAACCACTTCGTCAGGGTTGACCCCTTGGTGCGGTGCTTTACCAGTCAGTTCCTTTGCGATCTCTACGACCTTGGGCGCACGAGTCATGCCACCAACGAGCACGAGCTCGCCGATTTCGCCAGACGAGTGGCCAGAATCCTTCAAGCAAGCCTTGTAAGGAGCGACGGTGCGCTGATAGAGCGCATCACAGATTTGCTCAAGCTTAGCGCGTGATAGCGTGATGTTGAGGTGCTTCGGTCCCGAAGCGTCCGCAGTAATGAAGGGCAGGTTGATATCAGTGCTCTGAGTTGAAGAGAGTGCAATCTTGGCCTTCTCACCTTCTTCTTTGAGACGCTGAAGCGCCATCTTGTCGGTGCGGAGGTCAATGCCGTCGCTCTTTTTAAACTCAGCGATCAAGTAGTCGATCAAAGCGCTGTCCCAGTTATCACCACCGAGGTGCGTGTCACCGTTCGTCGCTTTAACTTCAAAAACGCCGTCTCCGATTTCGAGAATCGAGACGTCAAAGGTGCCACCACCTAGATCGTAAACGGCAATCACTTCGTCTTGTCCCTTATCAAGGCCATAGGCGAGTGCAGCGGCAGTCGGCTCGTTGATAATACGCTTCACTTCAAGGCCAGCAATTTGGCCAGCATCCTTAGTCGCTTGGCGCTGCGCATCGTTGAAGTATGCAGGTACGGTGATGACCGCTTCGGTCACAGTTTCACCGAGATAAGCTTCAGCATCGGACTTCAGCTTTCCAAGAATCATAGCGGAGATTTGTTCGGGAGCGAATTGCTCCTTCTTACCACTCACCTCACACTCGATGTAGGCATCGCCGTTTTTACCAGAGACTATATTGTAAGGAAGCGATGCGGCCTCTTCTTGAACTTCGTCAAACTTGCGTCCAATAAAGCGCTTTGCCGAGAAAATCGTATTGCTCGGATTGGTGACTGCTTGACGCTTCGCCGCTTGGCCGACGAGTCGCTCGCCGCCCTTGGCAAATGCCACAACAGAAGGAGTGGTGCGTGCACCCTCCGAATTCGGTATCACAACAGATTCCCCCCCTTCCATTACGGACATGCAGGAGTTCGTTGTGCCTAGATCAATTCCAATTATTTTACCCATGCCAAAATGTAAGCACTCTCAATGCCATGAGCATAATTTATACATAAGTCGTTCTAATTGAATTATATATTAAATTATCCATAAAATACGACGCCCATTTAAAATTACGTTTTTGGGTCAGAATGTCACATTTAGTGTCACCATCACGAACCAGCTGACACAGGTTAAGGACACGCATATACCCTTTGAATGGCGGCAAGGAGGGATTGGTGAGGCTACGCCTCATCGCGAAGCGATCACCTTCGGTGCCCCATCTCCAGTCACGATTGCTCCTTTCGTCGAAAAAGTTCTCATCCCTTTTCCGGCTACGCCGGATGGTAAGTTGGGCTGCGCCCAATGGCGGAGAAGGAGGGATTCGAACCCCCGGTACCCTTTCAGGTACAACTGATTTCGAGTCAGTCACATTCGGCCACTCTGCCACTTCTCCTAAAAGCTGGGCAAGAAAGTCGTGTCTGAAGGCTTTGGCAAGCCTCGACTATCGTTCAGTCTCTGACAATCCTCCTAAAATTTAGCATAGGAATGAACAAGGTCGATAGAGCGACGCTTAACAAAGTAAAATTTGCTAGATAATTCACTTGAACTCATTGGCGACCTGCATCTACTGCTACCAATTGCATCAGCAATGGCGCGGTCGCCAAGTGGTAAGGCCGAGGACTGCAAATCCTCTATCGTCGGTTCGATTCCGACCCGCGCCTCCACCTTTGTAAAAGCCCTTATTCGTTATGAATAAGGGCTTTTTATTAGATTTTTTATGAAGTAGCCTATGCTTTTAATCAGAGTTATAACGCTCGATCCACGCTGCGCTCCACTGGGAGTAATCACCCGCTTCGATGTGAGCCCTAGCTTGCGCCATAAGATCTAGGAAAAAATGCGTATTATGGATCGAAAGTAGCGTACTCGCGAGAAGCTCCTTAGCCATGATGAGATGGCGAAGGTAGGCGCGGCTAAAGTTTTGACAGGTATAGTTATCCGCCACCATGATCGGATTCGGATCATGCTTGAAGCGCTCGTTCTTGAGATTGAGCACACCATTAGGAGTAAAAACGCTGGCATGACGTGCGAGACGGGTCGGCATGACACAGTCGAACATATCCATACCGAGACCGACCATTTTCAAGAGCTGCGGCGGCGTGCCAACACCCATCACATAGCGCGGTTTATTCTTCGGCATGACGGGAGCCGTCGCCGCGACCTGCCGTATCATCTCCGCTTCAGGTTCACCAACACTCACACCCCCAATGGCGTAGCCTGGAAAATTCATTTCAGCAAGCGCCTGCCCACAGTGCTGCCGCAGGTCGTCGTAGATCGAGCCTTGAATAATGCCAAAGACATGGTGCCCCGACTCGATGAAGCCATCCTTAGTCGCATGCTCCAGAAACTCGCCCGCCCAACGGATCGTGCGTGCGACGGCGCTTTCGCAGGCATCACGCTCACAGGGATACGGCGGGCATTCGTCGAGCACCATGGCTATGTCAGTATCGAGCTTTTTCTGAATTTCGTAGCAATTTTGTGGCCCCAAAAAAAGCTTACGCCCATCCAGGTGCGAGCGAAACTCGATTCCCTTTTCTGTAATTTTTCGCAGCTTTGACAGACTGAACACTTGAAAGCCTCCGCTGTCCGTGAGAATCGGCCCCTTCCAATTCATGAATTTGTGTAGACCGCCCATCTCATGCACTAAATCGGAGCCCGGGCTAATGTTAAGGTGATAGGTATTGCCCAAGATGATCTGCGCGCCGACCTCCTCGATCTGTGCAGGGGTCATCCCTTTGACTGTGGCTTGGGTGCCAACGGGCATGAAAATAGGGGTCTGAATATCGCCGTGGCGAGTCTTGAGAACTCCGCATCGCGCCTGACCGTCTTCTATGAGCAATGTGAACATTTATTAGAAGTTAGTAGTTAGAACTTAGGACTTAGAAGCTTAAAGTTCGACGTTGAATGTTCGACCTAGGGCGTTCTTAGTGTGCTATTCTTATGAGTGTCGACATACCCAGTATTCAGAAAATCGACGGCAGCGGCTTCCGTATCGCTGTCATTGCCTCGCGCTACAACGAGGCACTGGTCGACTCACTCGTCCATCATGCTTGCGCAACGGTTGAAGCTTCAGGTGCGGAAACTCCTCAAGTTGAGCGCGTCCCAGGTGCAGCTGAACTGCCATTTGCGGCCGCCACGCTGGCCAAGCACGGCTCCTTCGACGCGATTATCTGCATCGGCGTCGTCATTGCAGGCGACACCAATCACCATGAAATAATTGCTGATAGCACCGCCACCACACTACTCGATCTGAGCATTGCCAAAAAAGTCCCAGTGATTAACGGCATCCTCGTCGTTAAAAATCTAGCCCAAGCCCAAGCTCGCGCTGGCGACGAAATCAATCGTGGCAAAGAATTTGCCCAAGCCGCCCTTGAAATGGCACAATTTACAAAAAAATGGAAGACGAAGTAAAACCAGTTAAACGCGGCACACAACGCCGCGAAAACCGCATGGCTGCGGTGCAATTTCTTTATCAATGGGAGCTCAACAAGCCCGAGCAGCTGAATGATGCCTTGCGCGTATTCATCGAATCGCAAGATCAGGAGCGCGACTACTACGACTTTGCTGAAGAGCTTATCCACGGCACAATTGATCACATCGAAGCTGTCGACACTGAGATCAAATCCCACGCGGACAACTGGACTTTTGAGCGTATTGCAAAAGTCGACCTCTCAGTGCTGCGACTCGCAATCTATGAGCTCCTCCAACGCCGCGACATTCCGCCCATTGTGAGTATTAATGAAGCGATCGAACTGGGGAAAATCTATTCCAACCCCGACTCAAAGCGCTTCATCAACGGCATACTCGATCAAATGAAAAACAAGATCGACCGCCCTCTTCGCTCTGCGGCCGATTAAGTATATATAAACATGCGCGGACTCTTTAAAAAGTTCAAAGACGGTCTCAAGCGACAGACACCTACCTTCCAGAAAGCCTTTAACGGCATCTTCGCGGCAGGTAAGCTCGACGCCAACGCCCTCGAAGAACTCGAAGAAGCTCTCTACACTGCTGACTTCGGACACGAAACAGTGGAAGAAATCATCGAGGAAATCAAAGCGGCTTACAAGGCTGACAAGGAAATGCGCGGAGAGGATGCGGCTAAAATAGGTGCAATCGTTCTCGCCCGCGTGCTCGAAGGCGCTGAGGGTAAGGTCGATATTGGGCAGCATAAACCGGAAGTCATTTGTCTGGTAGGCGTGAACGGCTCCGGTAAGACCACCACTTCGGCCAAGCTAGGCCATCTGTATCAGAATGCAGGATATAGCTTACTACTTGGGGCTTGTGACACTTTCCGCGCAGCGGCGAACGAGCAAATCAAGCACTGGGCGGATCGTCTGAATATTGACATCGTAGCCAGCCAACACGGAGCCGACTCGGCAGCCGTCGCCTTTGACTCACTCGAAGCGGCCAAGAGCCGCTCACGAGATATCGTGATACTCGACACTGCCGGTCGACTCCATACGAAGAGCAACTTGATGAACGAGCTGGAAAAGATGCACCGCGTTATCCAAAAGCAAGAACCGACCGCGCCACACCACAGCTGGCTAGTCGTGGATGGGAGTCTCGGTTCAAACTCAATTGAGCAGGCACGCGTCTTCCACAAAAGTTTCCCTCTGACTGGCCTGATTATTACCAAACTAGACGGCACGAGCCGAGGCGGCGCGCTCGTTGGCATCTACCGTGAACTGAAGCTACCAATCTACTTCGTCGGCCTTGGTGAGCAAGCCGATGACTTGCAGCCTTTTTCAGCAGTGAATTACTCGAATGCGATTTTTGGGATTTCGGAGTAGAGGGATCGCCCCCCTCGACGGGTGTTGACGAAAAGGGCTGAGGAGTTAACCCTCATAAAGAACTTTTGATTATAGATGCCTACCGAAACTCTCATCGTGCAGCTCGCCGAGCGAAGCTACCCCATCCACTTCAGCGATGTGGCGGAAAGACTCAAAGCTGATATAAGCAATTTGCGTGCTTCTGGACGTAGCGTTCGAGTCATCAGCGACGCAGGTGTGCTCAAGGCCCATCCAGAATATCTATCGCAACTAGGCTTCGAAGACGGCGAGATCCTGTCACTTCCCGCAGGGGAAGCGACGAAGTCGATCGAGTTCTTCAGCCAAGCGCTCAGCCATCTCGCAGACGCGGCATCGAGCCGCGACTGCGCCCTCTTCGCTTTTGGCGGCGGCGTGATTGGAGATCTGGCTGGCTACGTGGCAGCGAGCTACCTGCGCGGGATCGATTTCTACCAAATCCCAAGCACACTACTGTCGATGGTCGATAGCTCCGTCGGTGGCAAAACAGGTATCAATCTCCCAGAAGGCAAAAACCTTGTTGGTGCATTTTGGCAGCCAAAGGCCGTTTACATCGACACGGCACTTTTACAAACTTTGTCGCCGCGTGAGTTCGCCGCAGGCATGGCCGAAGTTATTAAATACGGCATGTTGGCCGACCTCGAACTTTTCAACGATCTCGTCGCACTCAAAGGACTCGATGCGAACTCGGCTGAATTACCTGCCATTGTGCGCCGCTGCTGCGCGATCAAAGCACAGATCGTAGCTGATGACGAAAAAGAGACCGCTGCCTTGGGTGGTCGCGCCTTACTTAACCTCGGGCATAGCTTTGCACACGCTATAGAAAATGCGGCTGGCTACGGCGAATACCTGCACGGTGAGGCTGTCGGCATCGGCCTGAGCATGGCCACGCAACTCTCTGTGGCGCTAGAGCAAATCCCTAGCAGTGATATCGCCCTCACCGATAAAGTGCTTCACCAATTCCAATTACCTACTCGCCTAAATGAGCCGCTCAAATTGAACGACCTGATGGCCGTGATGCAGCTTGATAAAAAGAACCGCAACGGACGCCTACGCTTCGTTACTATGACAAAGCTCGGTTCAGCCGTGACGACAGACGGCATTGATCTGGCGCTCGTCGAGCAACTCTGGCGTAAAGCAGGAGCAGGGTAGTGGATGTGTGCTTAGGGCTAATTTATGGCCCTTGGAATCGAGAACCTGTTTACCTGCTTGACCCGATCAGGCACAGAGTGGCCTTAAAAAACAGGTGATAAGTCCAGCTGTTGCCCGGGCTCTAGGGTGTATTTTCCGCTACTATCCACATCCTCGTCGTTCCTGAAGAGCTGGAGCTCAACTGGCTCCTTGAGCTCAGCAGGTGGAATCCATTGCCATTTACCAATCTCTACAAACTCCATTGCAATGCCCTTGTCCCAATTTAGCCCTGCGCCACTGCCGCGAACGAAAGGCTTGTTCCCTATCCCAATAAAGACGGAGGCTACAACCGCGCTATCACTTTTTTTAGTGCGCACGCGCTTCTTCACTTTTGAAGGAACCACATCGCCAAACATATCTTCCGATTCCGCGGTCTCGTCTTCGGGGCTTGCAATGGTCGCTCCATCTTTCGACTCAGGCACTTCTTCATCCAGAGGCGGCTCAGGTTTCACTTCGAGCTCCTCGGTTTGCGAAGCTGGCTTTTTCGCTTTGTTATCTTTGACGGACTTTTCAGTTTCTGGCTGGGGTGCTTCTTGGGTCGTTTCGTCGGTAGGGACTTCTTCTGCTGGCGACTTTGGTGACTTAGATTCAATAATGCGGCTGACTGCCTCGGAGGACTTATCCTGCTTTTGCTCAATCGCACGCTGGAGCAAGCTTGGTTCAGGCTTACGGGTCTTGCGCGGGGCACGCTTTTTTTTGGTCTTCGCCTCGTCAGGGGTGAATTCAACAGGCGCTACTTTTTCAGGCTCCTCGACTTTTTCCTCAGCCGGCACATCTGGATCGGGAGATTCGACCACTTGGGCCGAGTTTTTTTCTGCCTCAGCTTCTAATGACTTAGCTAAGCTTTCGACTTGCTTGGCAAGTGCTTTAAGCTGATTGGATTGCTCGGCTTGCTCTTTACTAAGCGGATCGATTCTTTCCTCAAGCGCCCGGGCAGGCACCGCAGAGTCGGGCTGTTGAGCGTGTACGAGATTGCTAAGACCAGCCTCAAAGCTCTCCATGCGCTCGACCACTTCTTCGACTTGCTGCTGCGTACTGACAATGTGTCGCTGTAAGACACGAACATCGGCGGTCCGATCCTCCACCTCTTCACGTAGGCGCACCTGAAACTCTATGATGTAGGGTAGTACAAAAAGTGCCGCGCCTAGCGCAACCGAGATGACACAGGAGACAACTTGCCAATTTGATAGCTGCCAATCGCCCAATATCGCGATGGCTAGAGCGGTCGCGACCAAGAGTACATCACCGAGGATGAAAGGCCATTTAGAAAGCGTCGTTTGTAGGTCGTCGTCCGATTGCATATGCGAGGCGCGTGTTGATTATGTACAAATCATTGTTAATGCGATCAAGCGCACAACTAAAAAAGGCCGCCCTTGACGGGTCGGCCTTTTTGAAAAGTAATAGTGAACTGCCTATTTGAGTCCTGCTTCGACGAGGCGCTTTTCCTTAACAAGGTTAGCGGCCTTACCAATGCGATCACGCATGTAAAACATACGAGCACGCATGGTGACCGACTCGCGGTCGATCTCGACTTTTTCTATCGACGGGCTGTGTACAGGGAAAACTTTTTCTACACCAACACCCGATGCGATACGACGCACGGTGAACGCTTCTTGAATACCGCCGCCGCGGCGGGAGATGACAATACCCGCAAAGATCTGGATACGTGTCTTATCGCCTTCTTTAACCTTGAGGTGAACGCGAACGCCATCCCCCACCTTAAAGTCGGCGCGGTCATCAGTAAGTTGATCTTTAGTGATTTCTTCGAGGATTGCTTGGCTCATTTCTGGAATTCTCTGGTTTTGTATTAAAAGTTATGTGTCTAAAAGGTCGGGACGCAGTTGCCGCGTTTTTTCTGCCTGTTGCTCCTGCCGCCATTTTGCAATCGCGGCATGATCTCCAGATAGGAGAACCTCTGGCACACGCAAACCGCGAAAGTCTGCAGGACGCGTATATTGAGGAAAGCCGAGGAAGGTGCTCATGAATGATTCCTCCGTCAAGGATTTTTCGTCACCTAAAAAGCCAGGTATAAATCGACTCACGCAGTCGATCATCACCGCCCCCGCAAGGGTACCATTGGTCAATACATAATCACCGATACTGACCTCTAGATCGACGAGTTCATCTCGCACGCGCTGATCGACCCCTTCATAGTGGCCGCTTAGTATGATCAGGTGCTCCTCCTGCGCAAGTTCGCGGGCTAGGACACTGGTCAAGGGCAGGCCGTCGGGCGCCATGTAGACGACCTTGCTCTGGGGTTTCCTCAGTTGTTCGACCGCTGCAAAGATCGGCTCAGGTTTCATCACCATTCCTGCACCGCCACCGTAGGGGAGTTCGTCAGTCTTATTGTGTTTGTCGCTCGTCCAGTCACGGAGCTGGTGCGTGCGAATGTCGATCAAGCCATTCTTTTGGCCACGGGCCAGCATACTGGAGTCAAAAAAACCCTCCGCCATTTCTGGGAAGAGGGTTATAATATCAAACTCGAGGTGCATGAGAGCAGAGAATCGAGCTCTCCCGCTTTGCGGGAATTGCTTTACGCTTCGGCGGATGCCTCAGCTGGTGCCTCGCGACGAGCCTTGCGAATCAGACTAGCAGCTGTGTCGGTAGGCTTCGCACCGACAGACTTCCAGTAATCTACACGGTCGAGCTTGAGGCTAAGCTCGTCCTCTGCGCGCTTGGCTTGTGGCTCATAAGTGCCAAGCAATTCAACGAAACGACCATCACGACGAGCAAGTGCTTCGGTAACGACCATACGATAGAAAGGACGGTGGCTTGCGCCATGACGTTGGAGACGGATTTTAAGTGCCATAATTAGAAAAATTAAAAGGGTGCGGACGGTGCTGCTCGAAATTGCGAAGAGCGAAGAAAAAAGGAGTTCTACCTCGCCCTGTCAAGCGCAGAGCAGGATAATATAACAGGATTATGGTTCGACCACATCAGGCGAATCCGTCCAAGGTAAGGGAAAGGCACTCTTTTGCCAATCTTTACGCTCCTCGCCGATTTTGGCAAACTCATCCTCTTCACCCGCGATGAAAACACCCGAAAATTTATAGCGATTCTCCTGCCCAGTCATGCGGACGGTGCGCTTACCGCTATAAGAAACAAGCGTGCGTGGCGTAGTGTAGTCGATTTGGCGAATCTTTGACATCTTTAGTTAACAATAGGCTAAGAATTAGGACTTAGCAATAAAGCCTTAACTTGATGGATGATCTTAATTTATTCAGGAAACAAGATAGCAAAACGAGTTGCATTGTAGTAAACAGTGAATTGTCTAAAAACATGGCTAATATTGTATTTGAAAAATCAGGAGTCACTGCTCCATGGACGGGCACCGAAGAAAGCATCCTCGAACTTGGCGAGATCCATGACCTCGATCTTGACTACGGCTGTCGCATGGGTAACTGCACCGCTTGCCAACAACCGATCGTCTCTGGAGAGGTCGACTACCCAAATGGCCACACGGGTGAACCCGACGAGGGTAACGCCCTACTCTGCTGTTGCCAGCCTAAGGGCGATGTGGATGTGGTCATCAATGCCTAGCCCATGGCTTGTTTGCTTGTATCCATATCCTCGTTATAGGGCCTTGGAAGGCGGATACGGAAAGTCTCGCAATCCTCTCGCTAGCCAATCTGTGGCGCTGTCATCATTCCCTGCATGGAGCAATTCACGTAGCTCAACTGCTCCGTCTTGAGCCTCCACTGCAGCCTCAGTTTGGTCTAAAGCCCGCAATAGCTGCCGACTCAGTTGTGCAGGACTTGCCGCAGATTGAATAAACTCTGGATGTAATGGACGATCCAGCAGCAAATTGGCGATGCCGATGTATTTGACCTTTACCAAGAGTCGACCGAGCCAGTAACTCATAGGATTGAGCCGATACGCAATGGCGCCGGGTATGCCCGAGAGAGCGCAGCCGAGAGACATCGTACCGGAACTCATTAACACAGCACTGCCCGGCAAATTCTCAGTTTTATTGGAAACAAATTCAATTTGCTGAGCCAAGTCTGGCTGTGTTGCTAAGACCGACTCCAAAAGGTCCCGAATCTTAGCGCTTGGGTAGACTACCGTCGCTTTAAGAGCAGGTTTCAACTCGCGAGCTTTCCGAAAGCCCGCGAGCAAGAGCGGGAATATTCGTCCCACTGCCGCGCTTCGGCTCCCAGGGAGCAGTAGGACGGGCGCATCTGACTCGTAGCGAAACGGCGCTTGCCAGTTTCGACGGACAAAGGGGTGCCCGACAAACTCTGTAGGCAAATTTGTGTCAGCAAAGCACTCGACCTCGAAGGGAAAAATTACACCCAGTCGATCCAGTATTTGCGCCATTTTAAAGCGGCGTTTTGCCTTCCATGCCCAAACTTGCGGCCCCACGTAGTAGCTGAGGCCAATTTTGCCGCCGCCTTTTTTACTCAATCCACGTTTAGTCAATTGTTCAGCTAGGCGTAAATTAAAACCAGGATAATCGACGAAACAAATATGCTTCGGCTCGTAGCGTTCAATCCAATCCAAGGTACGATCAAAGAGGCCTTTAAAAAAGTTATAATGGCGCACCACTTCGACGAAACCGACGATCGATACCGACGTCAGGTCGTAGAGCAGTTGGGCACCGGACGCTTGTAACTCAACCCCGCCAAGGCAGACAACTTTCAAATCGGGTTGCTTCGCAAGTAAATCCGAGAGTAGAAGCGCTGCGTGCTCATCCCCCGAATGCTCACCAGCAATGATGAGCAAATCCGGCCGACCGTTGATCGGCGCAGGGAAATCCGTAGTTGCTGGAAGCGATGTCGACACGGTTACTTTGACGAGTAGATCAGATCAGTAATTTGGATGGCTAGTTCCAAGGCGGACTTACCTAGTTCAGCACCGACCTTTGGTTTGCCCGCGCTTTTTACGACTTGCACAAAAGAGTCTAGCTCTAGTTTGAGCGGTTCATCCTTTTCGATCGGAATTTCCTCGCGCACAAGCTCCTTGTCTACTTTGCGTAGATAGTGTCCGCTTTGCTCTTGAAAATCGAGTGATAAGTAATTTTGCGGTTGGAAAATGCGAATCTCACGAACTTTTTTCGTGCTCACGCGACTAGTGTTGATGTTGGCCACGCAGCCATTTTCAAAAGTAATGCGCGCATTCGCGATGTCTTCCGAATTTGAAAGCACATTGACTCCGACTGCATCCACCTGTTTCACGGGCGAGCGTACAAGAGCTAAGATCACTCCAATATCGTGAATCATGAGATCGAGCACCACCCCAACTTCCGTGCCACGCGGGTTAAAAGGTGCGAGTCTGTCAGCCGTGATAAATTGTGGATTAGTGACTGCATCTTCCAAAAATCCCATCACAGGATTGTAATGCTCAATGTGCCCGACTTGGACAATGCAGCCCTTGGCCTTTGCCGCCGCCAAAATTTCTTCGGCCTCAAGAAGGCTCGTGCAAAGTGGCTTCTCAATCAGCAAATGACAACCGCCAAGCAGCAGTGGCAGAGCGACTTCGCAGTGCTTATCAGTCGGTACTACCACGCTGACCGCGTCACAGGCCGCTGCGAGTGCTTCTGCAGAGTCAAAACGCTGACAAGCAAACTTTTCGCAGATCTCAGAGGCACGCCCATCATCAGCCTCCACGATACCAACCAATTCACATCCGTCCAGGGAAGCATAGATACGGGCATGGTGCTGCCCCAAATAGCCAGTGCCGATCACACCGCAGCGGATTTTAGATTGTTCAGACATAGCATCAGCAAAGATAGGCCAACTCAAACTGACAAGGCGCGAATCATTGCATTATTTAAATACCACAGTTGACCTAGACAGTTTTTTAAACAAGTGTTTGAAAAAATGAAAACTTCTCGTAAAGGCAAGTGTTCGGTTTCGGACAAGACTCGGCAAAAAATACTGAGTGCAACAGGTAAGGTTTTTGCGCAAGGTGGCTACCGCGCTATGACCTTACGCCTTGTCACGCATGAGGCTAAAGTCAACTTGGCGTCTGTTAACTATCACTTCGGCTCTAAATTGAATCTTATGCGTGCGCTTTTGCGTGACCGCTTCGAGCCGATTAATCAGCAACGCCACCGGCTACTCGACCAGCAAATCGAAGCCCATGCACCCGACCCTGTTCCTCTCCCTGTGATCTACGATACGCTCTTTCGCCCACTATTTACTGGCATTGGTTCCACTACCAACAAAGACAACAACCTCATACAAATTATCGGCCGTGCCCTAACTGAGCCCGCCGAGTTCATGCGTGGCTTACATAAAGAGTTTTTTGCAGATATCTCCAAGCGCTTTATGAGCGAAATCCAGCGTAGCTGCCCCGAACTTTCCCCCGAGCAGATACAATACCGCTTCTTCCTATCTGTCAGCACGATGATCGGCACTGTGATCGAGCAAGTTCGCCTCGAAACGATCTCTGATGGTAAGTTAGACGGCAAGAATCTCGATATTATACTCAACGAACTAACCACCTTTGTTGTGGCCGGCTTTCAGCAGAGATGATGTTCAATCTACAGATACCCACAGATAATAAAAGAGAGGCCCACTCAGGTGTGACTGCCTTAAAATGTGCAAGTCTCGCTGCCACGGCACTACTACTGACCGCTTGCGCCACCTCGCCCGACCGCAGCGAATCACCTGCCATCGATCTTCCCACGGCTTGGACCAGCCATAGTTTCAACACTGCACCCACCGCTTGGCTAGCAGACTTCGACTCGCCGCAACTCGAAGCGCTCGTGCTCGAAGCGCTCGCAAGAAGCCCAAGCCTCAAAGCTACCGCAGCGCGCTTTGCCCAATCCCTTGCTGAAGCACGTATATCGGGTGCCAAACTCAAACCTAGCGCGGGACTCGGGCTCAACGGTGCACGCCAAAAGATCAACACATTTGGTCCAAGCTCCACCGGTGGCGTCATTTTCGAAAACTACGACCTCGCGCTCGACCTCAGTTGGGAAGTCGACCTCTGGGGACGCCTGCGCGACCAAACATCTGCCGCAGTGGCCCGAGCTGAAGGCTACCAAGCCGACCTCGAAGCTGCTCGTCTCTCGCTTGCCGCTCAGATAACAAAAGGCTGGCTCAACCTGATCGAAGCAAAGCAACAACTCGCTCTATCAGAGCACACAGCAGAGGCCTACCGCGACAATCAACGCGCGCTCGAATCTCGCTTCAAACTTGGCCTTGCCGAAGGCTTTGACCTACGCCGTATCCTAAGCCAAGCCGCCTCCGCCGAAGCCGATACCTTTGCCCGCCAGCGCGCACTCGATCAAGCCGCCCGCCAGCTGGAAGTCGTCCTTGGGCGCTACCCTGCAGGAGCGCTTGATGCTGTCATTACTTTTCCCAGTCTCCCACCGACGATCCCCGCTGGTCTACCAGCCAACCTTATCCAACGTCGTCCTGATCTGGTCTCAGCCGAGCGCCAGCTCGCTGCGACCGATCGAGAGCTAAGAGCCTCCCAAAAAGACCTCCTACCAAAGATCAGTTTGACCGCATCGGGCGGGACCTCTTCGCAAGAGTTCGAAAACCTCCTCGATGGTGACTTCGGTGTCTGGACACTCGCGGGAAATCTCACGCAACCGATCTTCCAAGGCGGGCGTATCCTCGCTAATATCAATCGCAATACTGCACTACGCGAGCAAGCGGCTGCTAATTACTACGACAGCGCACTGCGCGCCTTCCTTGAAGTCGAAACTACCTTAGCAGCAGAGCAATTCATTCGTCGCGAACAAGCCAAGCTAGCCATCGCCGCCGAAGAGGCCACCGCTACCGAAGCTCTCGCTTGGGATCGCTACCGCAGCGGCACTGGCGATTTCCTCAGTGCCCTCGACGCCAAGCGCACGGCCGATGCTGCCCGCAGCCGCCTTCTCAGCGTGTCCAACATCTTCTTACAAAACCGCGTCGATCTATATCTCGCGCTCGGTGGCGCTTTTGAAAGTAACAGCCTAATGCAAGCGCCGTCTGAAACGGCGAAGAACCTCTCCAACACAAACGGTGGCTAAAGCACCTCATAAGCATAGAATCTACATAATTTTACCATGAAGCTCATTCTCCCAATAACCATCCTGCTCATCGCTGGTAGTATCACCGCAATGCTCGTCATTTTCAAGCCCAACGCCGCTGAGCTTACACCAGAGCGCCCCATCACCAGCGTCGAAGTCATCGCCGTACAGCCGCAATCCATCCAACTCACAGTTAGCAGCCAAGGTACACTTTTACCTACAATAGAAACCGACCTGGTCGCGGAAGTTAGTGGCCGTGTGATCAAAGTGAGTGACTCTTTCCGAATCGGTAATCACTTCCGCAAAGGCGATCGCTTAATTAAAATTGATCCCGCTGACTATGAAGCCGCCGCTGCCAATGCAAGCGCCGACCTAGCCGATGCGAAGCTTGCCCTGGCGCAAGAACTAGCACAATCCGAACAAGCCGCCGCCGACTGGCAGGCGCTCGGAGACGGGAAAGCGAGCGACCTCACACTACGCAAACCACAACTCGCCCAAGCAAAAGCCCGAATCGCAAGCGCTGAAGCCAGACTCAAGCGTGCCCTACGCGACCTTGCTCGGACTGAAATTGTAGCGCCCTACGACGGCATTGTATTAAGCAAGCAAGTCGATCTCGGCCAGTTCGTCATCGCCAATCCTGCTAACCCACTCGGCCGAATCTACGCGACTGGAAGCGCTGAAATACGCCTACCTATTACCGAAAAAGAAGCTGCCCTCCTTGACCAGCAGACCAAGCGCCAGCGCTTCGTCAAACTCACGCGAAATACTGGCGAGGACACTCGCATGGCCCCACTCGTTCGTATCGAAGATAACGTCGACCCTAGCAGCCGACTGCTCTACGCTGTCGCTAGAATCCAAGACCCATTTTCTACCAGGCCCGATCAATCCGCCCTAAGACGCGGCACCTTTTTACAAGCCGAAATCGAAGGCCGTAATCTCAGCGATGCCTACGCCTTACCAAGATACGCCTTACGCGGCTCTAATAGCGTCTACATCGTCAACAAGTCAGGTATGCTCGAAACCCGTATAGTCGAGATCATCAAAAGCGACGCCAAGGAAGTCATCATCACCGCCGGTCTCGAGCCTGGTGAGCGAGTCGCCACAAGTCCTATTGCCTACTACATAGAAAATATGGCCGTCGATGTTATCAAGTAAACGCTCTGTTTCATAATTTCTAATTCCCCCATATGATCCGTTGGTTCACACAAAATGGCGTCGCCGCCAACCTTCTCGCAGGCATTACCATAATCACGGGTATTTTTGCGGCCATGAATATCAAGCTTGAGCTCTTCCCCGAGCTAGATCTCGACATCGTTAGTATCACAGTTCCTTACCCCGGCGCTGCCCCCGAAGAAGTCGAAAGCGGCATCGTCGAACTGATAGAAGACCGCATCCAAGATGTGGATGGCATCAAGAAAATGACTGCCACCGCGGGCGAAGGAATTGGCACCCTGCTCGTCGAAGTGGAGCGCGGCTACGATGCGACCGAAATATCTGATAAAATAAAAGTGCGCGTCGACACTATCGATAATCTTCCCGAGGAGGCCGAAGAACCTACGGTTGAAGAGTTACTCATCCGCAATGAAGTCATATCCCTCGCAATCTATGGCAATGCGGATGTAAAGACGCTCAAAGAGATTGCCGAATTCATTCGCGACGAACTAAACGTCCGCGAGAGCATCACCCAAGTCGATATCAAAGGAGTAGCTGAATTTGAGATATCGATTAACGTATCGGAAATATCGCTACGGGAGTATGGCCTCACTTTCGACGATATCGTACAAGCTATCCGTAGTAGCTCAGTCGACATTCCTGGCGGCTCGATTAAATCACAGGGAGGCGAGATTCTTCTTCGCACTACAGGTAAGGCCTACACTGGTTCAGGCTTTGAAGACATTCCCGTAATTACCCGCCAAGACGGTACCGTTGTTCGCGTGAGAGATCTCGCCACGGTAGAGGATGGTTTTGTCGATGATCACTTAATCACCGAGTTTAACGGTCAACGCGCCGTGCTCCTACGCATTTACGCAGTAGGCGATGAGAGTGCACTCGACGTTTCAAGCCGAGTGCAGGCGTTTGCAAAAACAATTAACAATGACCTGCCCGAAGGTATACAAGTTGAAGTCTTCCGCGACTTCACCTACTACCTTAAAGGCCGCCTCCAGATGCTGATCGAGAATGGTCTCTACGGTCTTCTTCTAGTTCTACTCATCCTTACGCTTTTTCTGCGCCCCTCGCTTGCCTTCTTCGTCATGCTGGGAATACCAATTTCGTTCCTCGGCTCGATGCTTTTTCTCCCTGCGCTGGACATCAGTATCAACCTCGCCTCGCTCTTTGGCTTTATACTCGTTTTGGGCATCGTCGTGGACGATGCAATTATCGTCGGCGAGAGCGTCTTCACCCAATTTCAAAAGCACGGCGGCGCAGGCGTCGAGGCCTCTGTTGCAGGTACTAAAAAGGTTTCCATTCCCGTCACCTTTGCCGTGCTGACCACCATCGTGGCCTTCCTGCCGATTCTGACCATTCCCGGTTTCCTGGGTAAGTTCTTTTATCCGATCCCCGTCGTCGTCATCGCAACTCTAATTTGGTCACTCATTCAGTCAAAGCTAGTCCTGCCCTATCACCTCACTCTATGTAAAGTTGGTGGCAACAAACGCGAAAAGATCAACTGGCTACAAAGCCAACAACGCAAGATTGCTGACAGCCTAGAAGGCTTTATCGAAAACCGTTACCGTCCTTTCTTGAAGCTAGCCATAAATTTTCGCTACGCTACCGCCACCTCTTTCATAGCCATTCTCATGATCATGTTCGGCCTATTGGGTGGCAAGCATCTACCCTTCGTCTTTTTCCCGCCCGTTCCCTCCGACTACATAGTCGCTAAGCTCGTCATGCCTGAAGGTACTTCCGTCGCATTGACCACTCGCGCCATCGAGCAGATGCAATCTGGCCTCGACCAACTGATCGAAGAAATCAAAAAAGAAGGACACGGCGAACCCTTTGAGAACGCCGTTGTGACAATAGGTGGGCAACCCTTCGAAGGCAGCGGCGGTCCCATGGGCGACATGGGGAATTCAACCAGTTCGAACATCGCCGAGATCGCCGTCGAACTGATCAAGCGCGAAGACCTCGCTGGAAGCGGCGACATCGAGTCCCTCTCCGCCCCAAATCTTGCCAACCGCTGGCGCGAGCTGATAGGACCAGTTGCTGGAGTCAAAGAACTCTCCTTCAACGCCAACGCTGCAGGTGGTGCTGGTATGCCTATTGATATTCAACTTACGGGTCGAGACTTTGCCACTCTCCAAATCGCTTCGGCAGCTATTAAAGCCAAACTCGCCAGCTACGAAGGCCTCTTTGACATCAAAGACAACTATAGCAGTGGCAAGCGAGAGATTCAACTCGACATCCATCCCACGGCCCAGCCACTCGGTCTTCGCCAAGCCGACCTCGGTCGCCAAGTGCGCGCCGCGTTTTACGGCGTCGAGGCCCAACGTATCCAGCGCGGACGTGATGATATTAAAGTCATGGTGCGATACCCACTCGACGAACGCCAGTCCGTTGAAAATTTGGAAGACCTTCGTATCCGCACACCTGACGGCCGCGAAGTACCCTTCGATCAAGTAGCCGATTTAGAGATCACCGAAGGCTTCTCCTCCATCACCCGCGTCGATCGCCGACGCGTGATTAATATTACCGCCGACGCCGACAAGGGCGTGGCCGACCTCGGTTTAATCAAAGCCAGCCTCAAAGATAAAAAGGGAGTCGCTGGCTTCCTGACCACTATTACAGACGATTACCCTGGTATCACTTGGTCATTTCAGGGAGAAGCTCGCGAGCAAGCCGACATCTTCGCCAGTCTAGGTCAAATGACGCTCATCGCCATATTCCTGATTTACGCGCTCTTAGCGGTCCCGCTCAAATCATACGTGCAGCCCGTCATCGTTATGATTGTCATTCCATTCGGTCTGATCGGCGCAATCGGCGGCCACATTCTTATGGGGCAACCCATGAGTATCCTATCTGTTTTAGGCTTTGTTGCGCTTGCTGGCGTGGTGGTCAACGACAGCCTTGTGTTAGTCGACTTCATCAATCACGAACGCAAAGAAGGCAAACCACTGCGCCTTGCAATTGAAGACGCAGGAGCACAGCGATTTCGCCCAATCATCCTGACGTCATTGACGACTTTCGCAGGACTCCTTCCCGTCCTCTTCGAGACCAGCCTGCAAGCCCAGTTTCTCATCCCTATGGCAATCTCCTTGAGCTTTGGCGTCCTCTTCGCCACCTTTATTACCCTCCTCCTAGTACCTGCCTTCTACTCGATTTTGGAGGACATTCGAGAGCGCTTTATTGGCTGAACATCGTCTGACCAAAAAAAGCAGCGGACGCAGGCATCCACCTTACTTTATTTAATGAGCCTTAATCTAAGAGGACCTTGACCAAAACAATATATACAGTTAACCGCAGCCCTTGATACAATTTTTAACAGAATTTACCCTAAATACCTGGAATATGGCGGCCAAGATGGCGCCTTATCTTTTGTTTGGGTTTGCAGTGGCAGGACTGCTGCATGTTTCGATGCGTAAAGAGTTTGTGCATCGCTGGCTGGGTAAGCCGGGACTGAGGTCTGTATTCAAGGCAAGCATATTGGGGGTGCCAATGCCACTGTGCTCCTGTTCGGTCATTCCGGTAGCAGTCTCGCTGCGAAAAAGTGGCGCTTCGAAGGGGGCGACGGCTTCTTTCCTCAGCTCTACACCGCAGACAGGGGTGGATAGTATTTTTGTAACACATGCACTACTTGGTGGACTTTTTACAGCGGTGCGTGTGCTGGTCGCCTTTACATGTGGGGTCGTAATGGGCTACCTAATTGAGCTGTTTTGTAAGGCCAATACTCCTGTAGTTCCAGAGGCTTTATCTTCTGATATGAGCCAATCGAATTGTCCCGACCCGATCAACTCGTTGACTGCGCTCAATGCAATAGATTCGAGAGTTCCACCTTCTCCAATAATTAGTGAGCTTAATTCGATGGACTGTTGCGCGAGTCAACCGGCACCGAAGCGCGGTCCAATCGAAGCGCTCGGCTATGGCTTCGTAACCCTGCCTGCGAATTTAGCGACTGCATTAGTCATTGGTCTACTCCTTGCTGGGCTAATCACAACATTGCTTCCGATTGATTTACTGAGCGGCTCTCTGAGTTCGGGACCGCTCGCCTTCCTACTAGCGACGGCGATCAGCCTTCCCCTCTACGTCTGTGCGACGGCTTCAATCCCAATGGCCTACGCGCTCCTTGCGGCAGGCCTTTCACCGGGGGCGGCGCTCGTTTTTCTCATCGCAGGGCCAGCGACAAACACGACGACAATTGCTGTCGTTTGGAAAATGCTTGGGCGCAGAGCGACTGCAATCTATCTGGTAAGCCTGCTATTGATTTCATGGTTAGCGGGATGGCTATTCAATACAGCCTTGAGCGTTGAAGCCAACGAGGGCATCGCGCAACATCACGAAGAGCTCCACTCTAGCCTCTGGCAAGATGCCAGCGGCCTAATCATGATTGGGCTGTTGATTTTCTCAGCTTGGAAAAGCCGAGCAGTTCAGGCGAATCCTTGTTGTGCGGGTTGAGATGCCGGGACTTTATTTACTAAGCATTAAACTTTAATGCCCAGGGCCTTAGTCAAAATACCAAATATCTCGTAATTTTTAATCAAAGGAGGGATCGCCTCGGAACCAGGGCCGAAGGCGAATAGCTCGACGCATTCCGAAGTATGCTTATCCGAGGTCCAACCGACGGCGGTGAGTTCTTTGAGCTGTTTACCAAAAGCCTGATTCAAGGCGCCGCTGAGATATACGACTTGCGCATCAAGCGCGGCTTGAACGATCGCAGCTTGCGTATCTGTCGGGTCGATCCCGAGTGCCGTTTTAAGCAAAACTGGATCAAATTTACCAGTGGCTTCAAAGCCTTGTTGCAACCACTCAAAACTATGCCTGAGCTGGTTAATACGATCCAAAGCGGGGCCACTATCGAGATAGGCAGATCCAGCGCCATCTAACTGACAACCTCCAGTGCCGTGGTCGGTGGTGACAACAAGCATGGTATCAGGATGCGATTCGATGAACTCAAGTGCGATGGGAACACACGCATCAAATTCAAGAAACTCGTGAAGGATACAGCCAGCATCATTACCGTGCCCAGCATGATCGACTCGACCACCTTCGACCTGAAGAACGAAGCCATCTTTCATGCCTTCAAGCTGATTAAGTGCCGCCCTGAACATATCAACGAGATTTGGTACATCTTTGTATGCGCGGTCATTTTGACGGTCGATCGCATAAGGAATATGACTTTGCGAAAAAAGTCCTAGCAAGGATCTTCCTCTACGAACAGCGGACAGTTCCGTAGCGGTTTTAACGATTTGATAGCCCTTCGCTTCAAATTGTGGAATATAGTCGATCACGCTGCCGTCTTCTTGAGTTTGTAGGAAATGACGGGCGCCGCCTCCAAGTAGGACATCAATTTCGCGTTCTAAGTATTGCTGTGCAATAGCATCCTCCATTCCGCGTATCGGTACGCTGGTGGAAAAGCCTGCGGGCGTGGCGTGAGTGATACGACAGGAAGTGACTAGGCCAGTAGCTTTACCCGATTCTTTTGCGTAACTTAGAATAGGTTTGAGCGATTTACCAGAGGGGTCGACATTGATCGAGCCGTTGTTGACCCTCTGCCCAGAGCCCCAAGCACTGGCCGCAGCGGCTGAGTCAGTGACAGGGGAGTTAGCCGAAGCCGTATCTTGATAGGCGCGATGCAAACCTTCGTGCTCGAAGAGCTGCATCCAGTTCAGAGGCGTCGCCTTGTGGCGCAATTGCCAATGATGAGCGAGTCCGACGGTACCATTGCAGAGCCCATCAACCATCAAATAAATAACGTTCTTAGCCTGACCAACTGGCTTGACTTCAGTATTAGCTACCGTGCTACAACCGGGAAGGATTGATGCCGCACCGGCAAGACCAGAGAGTTTCAAAAACTGACGACGAGAAGAGGTTTCAACAGGATCCATTAAATTAAATTAACAGTCAAAACACCCTAACGAAAGCTGGAAATTAAGTTTGAGCAGATTTTTCACAAAACGCCGCTCTCTAAGCAGAAACGCAAGCAGTCAAGATGCGTGAGGTGACCAGGGGCATGTTGTTTCTTAGTATAGACTGAACATGGGCACGAACTCATATATTTACTAACGATTTCAAGCCGCCTGTGGCGTATACCTTAAGTCGCTCAGGGACTAGCTGCGGGGGGATCGATTTTAATAATGTTAAAAATGACTATGAACTAGAGGCTTAGCTTGCCTAAAGGCTTGAAGGACGACAAATATAGTCAACCGCAATGAGCAACACTAACACTAGTAACAACGCGCTTCGTTTCCCTTATTTCAACCGTGAACTCAGCTGGTTGACCTTCAATCGACGCGTATTAGAGCAGGCTCAATCCCCCGATTATCCCCTACTTGAACGAATGAAGTTCCTTGCATTCGTTAGCTCAAACCTCGATGAGTTTTTTGAAATCCGCGTTGCAGGCTTACTCCAACAAGTTAAATCTGGCGCAAACGAACGAGGCCCGGATGGGCTCGGAGCGAAAGAGCAACTTCGCCGCGTTCAGCTTATGGTCAAACGATTGGTGTCCGACCAATACGACTGCTGGAAGCAACAAATCGTCCCCGGTCTCGAAAAGTCTGAAATTTTGTTCTGCGGCTATAACGAATTGACCCGTAGCGAAAAGAAGTGGGTGAAACAATACTTTGAGGAACAAGTCTTCCCAGTATTGACTCCCCTTGCTATCGATCCAGCACACCCATTCCCACATTTGTCTAACAAAGCGCTCTACATCCTAGCTTCAATTGACGACCCAAAAACGCGCATCATCGAGCGGATGATGGCAATCGTCTCGATCCCCCGAGTGCTCCCGCGTATTATAAAAGTCGGTGTCAATCGACGAGGAAAACCCAGCGTCTACATTTCTCTGGGTGACGTCGTACAGCGCTTCATTAAGCGCCTATTTCCTGGCTATAAAGTGACCTCAGCAGTGCCCCTCCGTATAACGCGTAACAGCGACCTATACATCGATGACGAAGAGGTGGAAAACCTACTGTCAAAAATCGAAGAAGAATTGATGAATAGGCACAAAGGCGATGCCGTGCGTCTAGAAATCGGAAAAGGTGCCGACCCGAAACTAATACAGGAATTCATACACGCAATTAAGCTTCCTACAGAAAATGTTTACACGATTGATGGCCCAATCAATTTCTTTCGCTTAATGACCGCTTATGATTTGATTGACCGCGACGATCTTAAGTTCCCTAAACACACTCCCTATTTACCAAAAGAGCTAGAAGACCCTCAACGCATCTTTGAGCAGATCGCGGCTAAAGACATTCTCCTGCACCACCCATACGAAAGCTTCCAGCCCATCATCGACTTTCTCAATCAAGCGGCGCATGACCGCCAAGTATTTGCTATCAAACAGACTCTCTACCGCACATCCGGTGACTCTCCGATCATCAAAGCGCTGATCGAAGCCTCTCGCCGAGGTAAGCAGGTTACTGTACTTGTAGAAATTAAAGCGCGCTTTGACGAGGCCAACAACATTCAATGGGCGCGCCAACTCGAAGACGAAGGTGTGCACGTAGTCTATGGAATTGTCGGTCTAAAGACTCACTGTAAAACCTGTATGGTTGTGCGCAGAGAAGGGACCGAACTGCGCCGCTACGTCCACCTCGGCACCGGTAATTATAACCCAAAAACCGCCCGTTTCTACACCGACCTCAGCTTGTTTACATGTAAAGAAGACATCACCGAAGAGGTCGCCGGACTCTTTAATACACTGACCGGCTTCTCCCTCACCCCTAGCTTTAAGAACTTACTCGTCGCTCCCTTTACCCTGCATAACACAATGCAGAAATACATCCGCTCCGAGACTCATAACGCCAAAACTGGCAAGCCCGCTCGCATCATAGCTCAAACTAACAGCCTCGTCGACCAAGGAACTATTGATAACCTTTACCGTGCATCTCAGGCTGGTGTAAAAATCGACCTCATTGTTCGTGGCATCTGTAATCTAGTGCCTAACATAAAAGGGGTGA
>CACIKF010000009.1 GCA_902587165.1 Puniceicoccaceae bacterium
CCCTAACTATGGATTTAATGACCAAAACCTTCCTCATCATAGGAGGAATGCTTATAGTCACTACAATTGCAGCGCGATTTAACAAAGCTTTAGAAACGAAAACTGAGGCAACAATAGCTATTGGTGGATCTTTTTTGACTCTTTTTATCTGCTTTATATTAGCAGATCAATACCCGATTAACTTATGGGCCTGTGCGGCATTTTCTGGCTTCACTGGTTGGATTCTGGGACCTGCGGTCGGTAATATTGGGTATGCAATTAAGTTTAACAAATTTGGTGAAAGTAAAGGGGTTAAAGTAAAAGAAGTCTCCAATGAACCAGAATCTTTTAAAGATAGAATAACTGGTGCGAATGCGCTCAAGCACGTGGAATTTTATTTTGATACAGACGATGAGGAAATTCACTACTTTAAAAGCGATTCTCCGGAAATGCTCGCACTCAGAGAAGAATTTGATGCGACTATCTTAGCTCACGGTCCCTACTGCCAGGAGTGGCAAAATCTGCTTTTACAAGCTACTCTCGCTACTTGCGTGGCGGTCTTATCCACTGCAGCTATTGTCGCATTTAGTAGTACTGACTTTGGCTTTCTAGGACCCTTCCTGTTCATCGCCCTGATTGCGCTCATTATCTGTGAATTGTTCAATGCCTTTCTGTTTAAGACGAAACGCTCCCGCCGGCTTAAGACCTACGCAGGCATCGTTATTTTCACGTTTTATTTAATTTATGATTTTAGCATATTGGAAGAAAGAATCGCGGATGGCGATGAATCTTGGGGTACTGCAGTGCAAATCGCAGTCAATATCTACCTCGATATAATAAACCTCTTCCTCTACATATTGCAGGCTTTGGCTGAAAGTAATTGATTACTATTTCGGTTCTTAAAAGTGACGAGAAAAGGCAAGTTTAACGGTACTTCAGGTCTCCCATTAAATAGAAACGCAAAGGGCTTGTAGGGACTCCTAGGCAAGAATCCTTGTGCAAGGACGGGGTATCTTGAGGGATTCTAGAATTGTATTAGTATAATTTACCTTGGTTATTGTATAAATTTTATTTACTTAAGGTAGTACTATTTATGAAAAATAAATTATTATCGTTTATATTATCCACCCTCATTGTTTTTGTTATTGGTTGTGGGCCAACAAAACTGGAGCTTATTTTTGAGGTAAAGGATAAGGAAATTGTAGCAACTAATTTTGGACTAGAAACAGACAACGCTGAACTAGAGGAAGCTATTACAGAACTAGAAGAAGCTAACTCTGAGCTCGAAGAAGCTAATTTTGAATTAGAGGAAGCTATTACAGAACTGGAAGAAACTAATGCTGAGCTACAAGAAACCAATGTTGAATTAGAGGAAGCTATTACAGAACTAGAAGAATCTAATATTGAACTAGAAGCAGCTATTACGGAGCTTGAAGCAGACGACGATAATGAGTAAACGCTTAGCAGGTTTCCTAACCAGAAGGTATATAATGACAGATAAACGCCCTCATCAACTTCTTTACGCTCACCAAACTATAACCCCTTCCGAACCCCTTAAATAGAGACGCAAAGGGCTTGTAGGGACTCCTAGGTTAGAATCCTTGTGCAAGGACGGGGCGGGGCTTCGCTTGGCAGGTCTCTTGATGGTGTGTATATACATCAAGTGGCTCCTAAAAAATACTTTTCGTCCCTTGCCAATTGAAGTATCTTTGCCACTGAAATGTAACATTATAAATATTGCCAAAAACGCGCGCAGCTCTGCTTATGTAGACTAGTGAATTATCACCTAGTTAGTGAAACATTCTATCCAGAAATAAACGGTGTTTCGATGACGCTCCACCGACTGCTCCTCGGTCTCCAAAAAAAAGGTTTTGAAACAACCATAATTCGCCCAAGGCAAAAAAATGAGCAGGCAAACCACTTTCCTTATAAGGAACATTTAGTTACTGGCATACCCATACCTTATTACCCAGAACTTAGGTTTGGTATAACCACTACCAATCACCTCAAAAAGATCTGGCGAACTGAGTGTCCTGCTCTTGTTCACATTGCAACCGAAGGTCCGCTCGGATTATGTGCCTTACGAGCGGCCAGATCTTTGGAAATCCCTGTCATTTCAAGCTTTCATACTAATTTCCATCAATACGGAAAATATTATAAGCTTCCCTTTCTAATAAAAGGAGCCTTCGCCTACCTTCGATACTTTCATAATCAAACCCGAGCAACCTACGCTCCCTCGGATGATCTTATCGAAAATCTCAAGGCTGCAGGATTCAAAAATTTGCGAAAAATGGAACGCGGGGTGGACGCTCTACTCTTTAATCCATGTAAGCGCTCAACCGACTTAAGATTATCTTGGGGTGCAAATGAAGAAACTCCAGTGTTTGCCTATGTCGGAAGAATCGCATCCGAAAAAAATATTCCCTTCGCTCTTGAATGCTTTCAGGAAGTTAAAAAAAAATTACCAAAAGCAATGATGATAGTTGTTGGAGATGGACCACTCCGCAAGGAGCTTGAAAAAAAATATCCCGAAGTCATTTTTTGCGGTCTGCAGAAAGGTGAAGCACTCGCCCAGCACTACGCCAGTTCCGATGTGTTTATATTTCCGAGTATCACTGAAACCTTTGGAAACGTCGTTACAGAGGCAATGGCAAGCGGCTTGATCGTCGCCGCTTATGATTATGCAGCGGGCAAACTATTAATTGAGGATGGTATCAATGGAACAGTTGCACCTTTTGATAACAAGGAACATTATCTCGCAAACTTAATACAATTAATTAGTAGGCGAGCAATGTGGCCTGCCATGCGACAGAAATCCCGAGCACGTATCGAGGATATAAGCTGGGAATCGATTACTGATAATTACATCTCAAACTTTAAAAAGGATTTATCATGGTAATGTGTTCAGACAAATTTCCTGTTAAGGCTAAGGGCATTAAGCGTGTTTTTAAAGCCTTCTTAAATTCGGTCAATGGTTTACGAGCAGCGCTTCGTCACGAACAAGCCTTTCAGCAAGAGGTAGTCCTTGGAGTGCTGTGCATAATTGCAATTCCATTCCTGCAGACTTCAGCTCTTGAATCTGCAATCCTTATTGTAGCCGTAGTTTTGGTCTGGATTACCGAACTCCTAAATTCAGGTCTTGAGTGGACTATTGATTATATTTCAGAAGAAGCACATCCCTATGCAAAAATAGCTAAAGATATGGGAAGCGCGGCGGTCATGACTTCACTGATAGCAGCCGTAGCAATTTGGCTTATCATCCTAATACCTCACCTAAATTAACAAACCTATGGCTAAGAAACTCAAATGCAGAACGCTGATTCTCTCCGATATACATCTCGGTACGCGCGACTGCAAAATCACAGAAGTAAACCATTTCATCTCTAATATTAAGTGTGATAAACTTATTCTTAATGGTGATATCATCGATGGGTGGAGTTTATCGCGCAAAGGTGGGTGGACGAAGGAGCATACCTATTTCATCCGTCGAGTCCTAAAGCTAGCAGAAAAGAAAGATACTGAAGTTATTTATCTTGCTGGTAACCATGATGATATGATCCGCAATTTTCTTCCCGTATTTTTTGATAAATTCAGTATTCAAGAGCAGCATGTGCACACAACCCCTAGGGGGAATTATCTGTGTCTTCATGGCGATGTCTTTGATGCGATTAGCACACACAGCAAATTTATTGCAGTAATTGGGGATATCGGATATCAAAACCTACTTCGCTTGAATCGTATCTACGCAAAATATCGACAGTGGCGTGGTAAAAAATATTTCTCCTTAAGCAAGGCGATTAAGTCTAAAGTTAAGCGAGTAGTAAATCACTTAAGTAAATTTGAAGACCATCTCAAGAAGATTGCAGAACAACATAACTGTGTAGGGGTGATCTGTGGTCACATTCATACGCCAGAAAATAAAAAAATTAATACTACCCATTATCTAAACTCTGGAGATTGGGTAGAATCTATGTCCGCTATTGTTGAAGACTTTGATGGGAATTTTGAAATTATTGAATACAGTGACTTTTCTAAAATACATCCTCCTGAAAGAGAGGAAGGTGTAACAACAAATAAAATAGACGAAGTCGCGTGAAAGTCCTCTTAATCTCTCAAGGTTCAACGGGAGACATCTATCCCTTAATCGCCTTGGGTAAAGCACTCCAAAAGGCGAACCATTCAGTTGCTTACGCAACTGCCCCTTTATACAAGGAGGAGATCGAAAAGGCAGGTATTAAATATCAGTATGCCCCTCCTGATTGGGAAAAGCCAGTGTTTGTTGATTGTATGCGTGCGCTGGATCGCCAACCGAACCCAATTGCCCTACTAAAACAAATTTATCGAAGCGGTCTCTCATTTATGGGAGAACTCATTGATACGATTGATGGCTTAATTCAGGAGAACGATTTAGTTGTTTGTTCCTATATTTTCCCACACTTTAAAGTACTCTGCGATCGGCATAAAGTACCCTTTGCTACCATCACTTTTTGCCACAGCGTAATTCCTGCTAAGGATGTTACTCCCGACCTTGTACCCAAGCTTAGCGGATTCCCTGCTTCGATCCAATACTTATGGAACTCCTTTTGGTGGCGCCTAATCAACAAAGTAGTTGATCAATCTATTAACTCGATATCAGGACCGACTTTTAAATCGCGGCAGATCCCTCCCATTAAGAATTTTATTTCTGCGCCAGCTGATTTATCAATTGTCTGCGTCTCAAAATCACTGATGCAACAAAGTCGTTTCCTAGACAGTCGATTTGCCTATACTGGTTACTTGCGTTGGCAATCCGATACCGACGACGCCCTAGAGAAAGAATTAATACAATTCTGCGAGGGTGATGCCGTACCAATTATTACCTTTGGAAGCGTTTCTTTTGATAATATTCAAGACATCATGAGTCGGTTTGAAAAAAACTGGCCGAAAGGTCAAAAAATTATCTTACAATCAGGTTGGGCAGGATTATCTATTCAAATTAATCGACCCGAAATAAAAATTATTGATCAGGTCTCGCATGATCAACTTTTCAAATATGCTGCCTGCGTTATTCATCATGGTGGCGCTGGTACAACCGCCTCAGTATTACATGCGGGTATTCCTCATGTCGTAGTCCCACACTTGGGTGATCAAGGCTTCTGGGCAAAAGAAATTATACGTTTAGGTGCAGGCATTCGACTCTCCAAAAAGCACTGGCCTGAACGCTTGTATAAGGCAGTTCAGAAAGTTAGGGGTGAGCTCCATTACGCTAAGAACGCACGATTTTGTGCGGATCAATTAAGCAAAGAATCAGGCAGTTCACATGCTGTTTCTGTCTTGGAATCCTTTGTGAAGGGCAAGTAGTGCTTAGATTTTGAACACTCACTCGTTTTTGCTGATGGTTTATTAAATAGTTTTAAGCTGGGTCTTTTAAAAGCCGTCCCCCTTTACTCTCCCCTTAAATGGCGGAGAGGGAGGGATTCGAATCCTCTTTTTGGCAATAATGAAGTCACTGTCCAAGCGGGAGACCGCTTAAACACTACAAGTCGCTTTGCGACGAGTTGACAATAATTGCAACCAAGTGCAGCCAATTTGGCAATAATCTGACAATAATTTGAGACCCTATCGAGACAGGGGGCGGGGGTTCGCTTGGCTGCTCTCTTAATGGTGTGTGTATACATCAAGTGCCTTCCAAAAATTACTCCGTCATCTTGAAGCGGTAGAAGCTTGCTCCATCAGGTGCATTTAATTGGATGGTGTGGTCGGAAGTCGCTGCACTTGACCAGTCGCTTACATCAGAAGTTTGTTCAACTGTCAGCGTAATGTTTGCCACTTGTGTGGTAGCACCATCAATCACAACGTCAGCTACATCTATCACAGTCGAATCTACTCTTGCTTCTCTAGCATTAGCCAATGAAGCCTCTGCTGTAGCTTGAGCTGCAAGTGCAGCATCTCTTTCGGCTACTACTGCATCATAGTCCGACTGAGAAATTACATTTGTAAAAATTACTTCACGGAAGTAATAATAATCTACGACACCTATGTCTGAAACCTTAGCATTTCTGAGATTAGCGCCTGAGAGGTCAGCACCAGAGAGCATAGCACCTCTTAGGTCAGCAAAAAAGAGGTTAGCATATCTAAGGTCAGCACTAGAGAGGACAGCACTAGAGAGGACAGCACTAGAGAGGTCAGCACCAGTGAGGTCGGCACTAATTAGGTTTGATAAATGGAGGTCAGCACCAGAGAGGTCAGCACCAGAGAGGTCAGCACCAGAGAGGTTAGCATAAAGGAGGTCAGCACCCGGACCTATAGAATAGCCATTCACTGTACCCGTACCATCGGAACCAATTTGAGCGTAAGTTGTAGTGACTAGAAATACTAAAAATAATAGAGATAATCTTACCATATCCATAATTGAGTAAATTTTTACATTACGATCAACTAGAAACAAAGGATTAACCTTATTTACCTCCGTACGCTTACCCAAACTGCCCCCCTTTACACTCCCCCTAAATACAAACGCAAAGGGCTTGTAGGGACTCCTAGGTCAATATCCTTGTGCAAGGACGGGGCGGGGGTTCGCTTGGCTGGTCTCTTGATGATGTGTGTATATACATCAAGTGCCTCCGAAAAAATTACTCCGTTATCTTGAAGCGATAAAAGCGGGTGCCTGCGGGTGCATCGACCTCGATAGTCTTCTCGGATGTAGTCGCATTCGACCAATCAGCTAAATTGGAAGTCTCTTCTAAGGTCATTGTAATATCGGCCTTACCTTCCGATATCTCAATCATTTTGGATCCGACTCGGGCATCCTTTACTTCGTCCATAGTTAGGCGAGCATCTCTTTCGGCTTCGGCTGCCTCTAGTAAAGGATTGGAAAAAGATATGCTATTTAGGCTAGTACAGTTATTAAATGCACTAAATACAATTGAGTTCACGCTATCGGGAATCGTAACACTGGCCAGGTTACTGCAGTTAGCGAATGTAGAATCCCCAATCGAGGTCACGCTGTCGGGAATACTAATGCTGGTCAGGCCAGAGCAGTAAGAGAATGCACTATCTCCAATCGAGGTCACGCTGGCGGGGATCGTAATGCTAGTTAGCCCAGAGCAGTTAGAGAATGCACTATCCCCAATCGAGGTCACGCTGGCAGGGATCGTAATGCTGGATAGGCCTGAGCAATTTTGAAAAGCACTACCTTCAATCGAGGTCACTCTGGCAGGGATCGTAATGCTGGTTAGGCCTGAGCAGTAATAGAATGCAGTTTCCCCAATCGAAGTCACGCTGTCGGGGATCGTAATGCTAGTTAGGCTAAAGCAGAAAGTGAATGCAGAACTTCCAATCGATGTCACGCTGTCTGGGATCGTAATGCTGGTTAGGCTAGAGCAATTTTGAAATGCACTACCTTCAATCGAGGTTACTGGTAAGTCTCTGTAGGTGCTGGGAATGTCTAAAGATCCGCTAGCTGTTGTTAGGCAATCTGACACACTATACTCAGTGCCGCCATTGATAAGGGTAAAGGTGAGAGTTTCGAATTCTATGAGGTAGTCATACGAGTTATGCGATTTATTATCATTCCATAAGCCAATTCCAAAATCCGATCGCCGAATCTCTAAATAGTCTTCATCGCCATTGTTATTCGGCTCCCCATCAACCCAGTTGAATACCGTTATATCTGTACCATCAACCCATTTCCATTCGCCCTCATTTTCGCTGTCTGAGCCGCCAATATATAAGTTATCCCAGCTACCTAGATTTTCGAGGTAAGCGTTAACCTCATCTATTTTTTCCTGAGTATCCAAGACAGCCAATCGACCGCCTCTGGATTCAGCGTCAGCCTTAGCTTCGTGCCAAGTGAACGAACCTTCTACTATCGTGAATGATTGGGCGCCAAGTGTACCACAAACAATCGATGAAAATAACAATACTAAATTAATCCTCATACCCGCAATTAATAAAAACTTAAATTACAATAAATTTAAAAATTTTTTCTAAACACACTGCCAGGGACAAATCAACAAAAAAGTGATAGGAATGTGATAGGAATATTAAGCCAATAAAATTAAGTTGTTATTAAACAGTGACTTAAATGGCGGAGAGGGAGGGATTCGAACCCTCGGTGGAGTTACCCCCACACATCCTTTCCAGGGATGCACAATCGGCCACTCTGTCACCTCTCCTTTGAACTTGAACCTATCTTAATGGTGCGGGTAGACGGAATCGAACCGACGACCTCTGCGTGGAAGGCAGATGTTTTACCTCTAAACTATACCCGCGATAGCTAAACTGAGCTGTGGAAGATGTCGAAACCTTGTCCTAGTGGTCAAGCTAGGAATTTAGGTTTCGTTCTTCGATGAAATCTTGTAAAATTAGAGCGGCTGCGCGCGAGTCGATTTCGCCACTTTGGCGGCTGGGTTTCTTCTTTTGCCTTTTTAGGCCCTGCTCGACTGAATGGCTAGAAAGACGCTCGTCGATTCGGTGGATGGGTAGGCGAAATCGCTTTTCTAGTTCGGCAATGAATGCATCGACTTCCTTTGCCTTAAAGCCGACGGTGCCATCCATATTTAGAGGGTAGCCCACGACGAGCTCCTCCGCTTTACGCTGGGTCAGCATCTTTTCGATGTGGCGCATGCGCTCTTTTTTGGAGGCAGCAACCGCGGCAGGCAGGGGCATGGCGATGCCCACATCGTCTGCGAAGGCTAGGCCAATACGCTTCTCTCCCCAATCGATGCCTAGATAGTTCATTTGAAAGAATTATGTGAGATGCTTGTAGCTTGCTTTCGCACCGATCTTTTTGACTAGGTCTTTGATTTCTTGAGCTTTATCTTTGTGGCAGACGAGGGTGGCGTCTTCGGTTCTGACTACAATCAAGTCTTCTACGCCGACTAGGGCGACGAGGTGCTTCTCATCGCGGGAGTAGACGATATTGCCACTTGCATCGGCCAGTTCTGCGGAACCGCGGACGACATTGCCCGCTTCGTCGGCAGGATAATGGCGAGAGACCGCCGGCCATTCGCCGACGTCGTCCCAATCAAAGCCAGACTCGACCATGACGACGTTATTTGCCTTTTCTATAATTGCGTAGTCGACGGAGATCTTTTCTAGCTTTGGGTAATGTTGCGCGAGGAGCGCGTCGATACCTTGCCCCGCTTCGAGACCTTGATCGATGGCTTGCAGGGCTTGCCAGAGGGTGGGGGTGCTTTTCTCGAGTTCGGCTGCGATGGCTGAGACCGACCAGATGAACATGCCTGCGTTCCAGAAATAGTACCCCGCATCGAGGTAGCTTTGCGCGGTGGCGAGGTCGGGCTTTTCGACGAAGCGCTTAACTTGGTAGACGGCTTGGCCTGCATAGTCGCCACGAGTATTGCCTTGCTGGATATAGCCATAGCCTGTCGCCGGGGAGCTGGCAGTGATGCCGATCGTGGCGAGCACGGGATCAGCTGCGGCTGCAGCGAAGGCGCTTTCGAGGGTGGCGCACAGGCCTGCTGCGTCGTGGATCACGGCATCTGCGGGTAGCATGGCAAAGATTGCCTCGGGATCTTCGCGGCGAACTAGCACAGTGGCTAAGCCGGCGGCGGCTGCAGTATCGCGCCCGATGGGTTCGCCGATCACTTTATTAGGGTCGAGTTTGGGGCAAACTTCCAGCACGGCATCGCGTTGCTCCGCGTTCGTAATGACAAACACATCCTCTTCGGGCACTAGGCCAGCCAGGCGGTCGATTGTTTGCGCTAGCATTGCCCTTTCGCCGACAATTGGGAGCAGTTGCTTGGGGCAGGCGGTGCGGCTCTCTGGCCAAAAGCGTTCGCCTCGGCCTCCTGCCATGATGACTACGTATCGCTTGGACATATGGTGGAGGATCAGCCTGGGCGGTAAAATGGCAAGTTTCGAGTTCGTGTCTTGATTCCAGACGGCCAATCCTATGTTTTTGAATAAAATATATTTCAGATGCCAAAAAAGAAATCCAAGCCCGCCGAAGACGAAGGTCCTAAAAAGAAGGTGATGTATACCATCAAGCTTGATGAGGAGAAGATGGATCAACTCGCTGACTTGTTGGAAGAGAAAAGTGTGGGCGGCGCTTGGTTCCCCTATGATGTGGCTTACTCGCTCTTTGCCTTTAAGGGTGAAAAGGTCAATGTGGTTGGCTATCAGAGTGGTAAGTTGGTCGTATCTGGTAAAAATATGGAAGATTTTGTTCGCGATATTCTTGAGCCCGAGATCACGGGCGAAGCGCTCCTCGGCTATGAAGAGGTGCACAACCCAGAGTGGTTTACACTTCACGCAGGAGCCGACGAAAGTGGGAAAGGCGATCTTTTTGGTCCCTTGGTCACAGCTTGTGTCGTGGCGGATGGTGACATGGTGCGCCAGTGGCTCGAACTCGGGGTGGCCGACAGCAAGAAGCTGACCGATGGCAGTATCCTAAAGCTTGACCAGGAAATCCGTAAAACAAAGGGCGTCGTCATCCAGACTGCTTTTGCGCGGATGCCTAAATACAATGAACTCTACAACAAGTTTGACCGCAATTTGAATAAGCTCCTCGCCTGGTATCATGGCAAGTCGCTCAACCAAGCGCTCGATCAGCGCGCCGCTCCGTGGGGCTTGCTTGACCAATTTACCAAGCAGAAGCTCGTCGATGCTTACGTTAAAGAGCGCAAAGATTTCAAGCTGGTTAGCCGAACGAAAGCCGAGTCCGATCCTGTTGTGGCGGCAGCTTCGATTATTGCGCGTGCCGTCTACGTGCGCGAGATGAAGCGGCTCTCCGACGAGTTTGGCGAAACCTTGGTCAAAGGGGCCAGTGGTCGAGTGCTTGAGCAGGCTAAGAAGATTTTTGATGAAAAGGGTGCCGACGGTTTAAAGAGCTTTGCCAAAATGCACTTCAAGACTGCTTACGAGGCACAGGGGCTGGAGCCGCCTGCCAAGCCGAGTTGGTATAGGTATTGAATTCCATGAGGATTTTATTGTTTCCCGGCTTGTAAAAACTCGACCCTAGGCTAGCTCTATACTTTTTACTTCAACTCGAGAGTTTAAGATCTTTAGACACCCAACTTTATTATGGAAAACCCACACGATACACATTCTGCAGAGGCTAAAACCTCCGACATGGATCAAACTCAAAGCTCGTCCGAGAGTGAGAGCAAATGCCCATTTTTGAACGGGTCCATGCAACGAGCGACCGCTGCGGGCGGTGGTACTTCAAATCGAGATTGGTGGCCGAATCAGCTCCCGCTTAATATTCTTCGCCAGCACACCTCGCGCTCCAATCCGATGGATGATGGCTTTGACTATGTTGAAGCCTTTAAGAGCCTCGATCTGGAGACGGTCAAAAAAGACCTTACCGAACTGATGACTGACTCTCAGGATTGGTGGCCGGCTGACTTCGGGCACTATGGTCCCTTCTTTATTCGTATGGCCTGGCACAGTGCGGGTACTTATCGCATTGCAGACGGTCGCGGTGGCGCTGGCACAGGCGCACAGCGTTTTGCGCCGCTTAATAGCTGGCCGGATAATGGTAACCTCGACAAGGCGCGTCTGCTCCTCTGGCCGGTAAAGAAGAAATACGGGAACAAACTTTCGTGGGCTGATCTCATGATTCTTGCCGGCAATGTTGCTCTTGAGTCGATGGATTTTAAAACCTTCGGTTTTTCTGGTGGACGCGAGGACATCTGGGAACCAGAGGAAGACATTTATTGGGGCAAGGAAACCGAGTGGCTAGAGGACAAGCGCTACTCGGGCGATCGCGAACTAGAGTATCCACTCGCTGCGGTGCAAATGGGTCTGATCTACGTCAATCCTGAAGGCCCCAACGGAAACCCAGATCCCATCGCGGCTGCGCACGATATTCGGGAAACTTTTGCCCGTATGGCGATGAACGACGAGGAGACGGTTGCCCTTATCGCAGGTGGGCATACTTTTGGTAAAACTCACGGTGCAGCCGACCCTGAACAATACGTCGGAGCGGAGCCCGCGGCCGCTGGTATTGAAGAGCAAAGCCAAGGCTGGAAAAACAGCTATGGCACTGGCCATGGCGATGACACGATTACCAGTGGCCTCGAAGTGACTTGGACTAGCACGCCGACGAAGTGGAGCAACGGCTATTTCGACAATCTCTTCGGCTACGAATGGGAACTGACAAAGAGTCCCGCAGGCGCTCATCAGTGGAAGCCGAGGGACAATGGCGGTGCTGGCACCGTGCCGATGGCTCAGAACAAGGATAGGAAGATCCAACCGACGATGCTGACGACGGATCTATCGCTGCGTGAAGACCCTGCCTACGCGAAGATTTCCAAGCGTTTCCACAAAAATCCCGAAGAGTTTGCAGACGCTTTTGCTCGTGCATGGTTCAAGCTGACACACCGCGATATGGGGCCAATCGCGCGCTACGTAGGTAGTGATGTGCCCAGTGAAGAGTTGATTTGGCAAGATCCGATCCCAGCGGTGGATCATGAGCTAATTGATATGTCCGATGTGGCCGCACTGAAGGCAAAAATATTAGATTTGGGGCTCTCAGTTTCTGAATTAGTTTCGGTGGCATGGGCATCAGCCTCCACTTTTCGTGGCTCTGACATGCGCGGTGGTGCCAACGGCTCACGCATCCGTTTGGCGCCCCAGAAATATTGGGAGTGCAACAACCCAACGCAGCTAAGTAAAGTGCTCGACGCGCTCGAAGGCATTCAAAAATCCTTTAATGCAGATTCTGGACCTAAGCAAGTTTCGCTCGCTGACCTGATCGTGCTTGCAGGTTCTGCCGCCATCGAAAAAGCGGCTAAAGATGCTGGCAGCGATATTGAGGTGCCCTTCACGCCAGGTCGTACCGACGCCACGCTTGAGCAGACGGACGTCGAGTCTTTTGCGGCGCTTGAGCCAGAAGCCGACGGCTTCCGTAACTACGCGAAGACACGATACACAGTCTCCGCGGAAGAGATGCTGGTCGATAAAGCACACTTACTCACGCTGACTGCTCCAGAAATGACCGTCCTGGTAGGCGGTCTTCGCGCGCTTAATACAAACTTCGATGGTTCAGATTACGGTGTCTTCACGGATCGTCCCGGACAGTTAACCAACGACTTCTTTAGCAACTTGATCGATATGGGCACCACATGGAAGGCGACCTCTCATGCCGAAAATCTCTTCGAAGGCAGAGACCGCAAGACGGGTGAACTAAAGTGGACGGGCACTCGTGTCGACTTGATCTTTGGTTCCAACTCTGAGCTACGTGCCATTTCTGAAGTTTACGCCTGCGAAGGAGCACATGTGAAATTTACGAAAGACTTCGTCGCTGCTTGGACGAAGGTGATGGAACTCGATCGCTTCGATCTGGCCTAAGTCGCGTTGATCTATTTCTAACCTTCACCTCTTGCGGAGTAGGGGCGTATTAGAAACACTCGACCATCTACCGGCATCCCTATGGCGTGAACTCATTGCAAGCATACGATCGTGATTGGCTTTCGGACTACTCCAGACTCATTGGAATCGATGAAGCTGGACGTGGTTGCCTTGCTGGCCCCGTAGTTGCCGGTGCCTGTGTTTTCAGCCAAAAGCTTTTCGAGTCCCCCGGCGCGCTTGCTCATAGCGCGTTCGTCAATGACTCCAAACAATTGTCCGCCGAATCGCGTGAGTCTCAGTTTGCAGTCTTGGAATCGCTCCGAGCTGAAGGTTTGATCGACTTTGCCGTGGCATCCGGATCAGTCGCCGAGATCGCTGAACACAACATCCTTGGGGCGACTCGTCTGGCCATGCAGCGCGCCATCGAGCAATTAGCTCAGCAGGCAGATGGCTGGTCGCTACCTCACGTGGTTGCCACTGACCCGCTCTTCAAGGCAGTTTCTGAGGTGAAGCTTATTGTTGATGGTCGCTCACTGAAGCCCTTCCCATATGCCCACGAGGGCGTGATCAAAGGCGATGGAAAATCGCTTTCTATTGCGATGGCTAGTATTGCTGCGAAGGTTACTCGCGATCGCGAGATGCTGCGACTCGCTAAGAAGTATCCCGTGTATGGTTTCGCTCAGCACAAGGGATACGGTACCGCCGCACATCGTGCAGCGCTGATTGAGCACGGTTCCAGTCCAATTCATCGCGACTTGTTTCTGCGTAAAGTGCTCGACTAAAAATTAGCCCAAGCTTCTGAATTTTCTCTCACCCAGGTGGCCATGTTAACTTGGGCATTTTGAGCTAGCCGAGTTCTCGTAACTTGGACAGCCTATGTGTTGTGAATTTACCAAATTTACTGACTCTCTCTCGCATCCCGATTCTTTTTGGGGTGGTTGGTTTTCTCTACCTGCCTTTCGCGTGGGCGAGTAGCTTGGCCTTGGTCTTGTTTATCATCGGAGCACTCACAGATTGGGCGGATGGCTACTATGCCCGTAAACAGGGGCTGGTTTCTAATTTTGGTAAGCTGATGGATGCGCTGACGGACAAAGTCTTTATGGTCGGGCTATTCATCTCATTATTGGTCATTGGTATCTTGCCTGAGTGGATGCTACCACTGCTCTTGTTAATTTTGAGTCGTGAGTTCCTGATTACCGGCCTTCGGCTAGTTGCGGCCAGTGAGGGCGTTGTTCTGGCTGCTGAGAAGTCGGGCAAGCATAAGACAGTCTCTCAAATGGTCGCGGCGATTCTACTGCTCTTTGCAGTCGCGATACGTGCTGACTTTTCTGAGCGACTACCTTCAATTGTCGGTGATGTAATCCATTGGAGTGGTTTGGGATTCTTCGTCCTTGCTACATTGCTGACAGTTTCGTCTGGTCTGCAATACATGGTCAAATATTGGTCAATTTTCACCGGAAAGGACGAGGACAAGCAGTGAGCTCAATTGACCCTTACATTTTTTGGACGCGTGCATTGTCCACGCCGCTTGTAGTGAATCTTGCTACAGTCGGTCCAGTCGGGCGGATTAGGAAGGCACCCGGCACCTGTGGAAGCGTGGTTGGTTTGGTTTTCTATGCCGTTTTTTTTCATTATGCCACGCCGATTGGTTTTATCTTTTTAGCTGCGCTGAGTGCCTACCTGTCGGTGGCCATCTGCGATGCGGCGGAAAAACGTCTACAAATGCGTGATCCCGGAATGATCGTGCTCGATGAGGTGGTGGCAGTGCCGCTTGTGTTCATTGGAATGGGTGGGCAGACAGGATTGATCTCAGAGCATGGTGGCTGGCCTGTCTTGTTGGCTGGCTTTGCGCTATTTCGCGTATTCGATATTTTAAAGCCCTTTGGCATTGCACGCCTGCAGAATCTGCCAGGTGGACTGGGCTGTGCGATTGATGATATAGCGGCTGGATTAGCAGCCTGCATTACCTTGCACCTGATATTGCATTTTTTGTTTTAGTCGATTCTCAATAAGCATATTGGTTCGACTGATTTTGGCTTGTCTTTAGCTAATTTGTGCGACATCCCAAACCTCATTTTATTTATCACCTTATGGAAGAAACACTTATCATCCTTAAACCTGACTGCATGGAAAAACGTGTTGCAGGGGAAGTTATCTCTCGCTTTGAAAAGGCTGGCTTTGAAATCGTCGCCTCAAAAGTCACGCTGCTTGATGGTGCGATCCTACGTGAGCATTATGCACATGTGGCCGACCAGCCTTTCTTTCCCGAAATAGAAGCATTCATGAGTAGTCGCTCGGTCATGCCTATGATCCTTAGTGGCGAAGACGTCATTGCCAGGGTGCGTGATCTACTTGGGCCTACCAATTCGCAAGAAGCACCGAAGGGAACGATTCGTGGCGATCTCGGTACCGATATGATGCGCAATGTTGTGCATGCTTCCGACGGCCCTGAGACGGCTGCCGCTGAAAAGAAACGCTTTTTTCCGGATCTTTAGGTCGTGAAGGTTAAGACAGGGATCGGTCTGGATAGTCATCAATTCGTCGAAGGCGAATCGGATCGAGTCCTCGTGCTGGGAGGTATAGTCTTCGACGATGCTCCTGCGCTTTCGGGTAATAGTGATGCTGATGTCATTCTCCACGCCGTGACTGATGCGGTCAGTGGTGTGACTGGCCGTACTGTGATTGGCGCAGTCGCTGATGCTATGTGCAAAGAGGGCATCACCGATAGCAAAGAATATTTAAAGCTCTCTCTGGCTGACCTGGCGGATTGGCAGATCAGCCACCTATCAGTCGCCATTGAGTGTTTACGCCCGAAAATTGATCCTAAGGTGCCCGCGCTGCGTGCATCGCTAGCGGGCCTACTGGGAATCAAGGACTCGGATGTCTGTATTACCGCGACTACGGGCGAAGGCCTCAATGATTGTGGACGAGGGCTCGGCATCCACGCTTCAGCGGTATTGACGGCAGTGTGCGATTAGCCCGAGCTATCATTTAAAGACGAGGTTTATCCCTCGACCTGATTTCTTGTCTCTGTTTGAATCTTAAGAAGGTGATTCTTTCAAACATAAATCCTTAATTTATCAAATGTCCGAAAATGAAAAAGCTTGCTGCGCCCCTAGGCGTAATGGCTCGGGGCTGATTCCGAACCTCGATTTATGCATGCAGTCTGCCAAGCCCCTTTTCGGCTCGATAGAAGGGATGATCCGGATTGAAGCTGGCAAATATAGCATCGGTTTTGAAGGCCCTGAAGCTTGTGAGTCGGACGGCGAAGGTCCTATCCGAGATATCACGCTCGATTGCTATTACTTAGACCAAACAGCCGTCAGTAATGCACATTTTGCAGAATTCATAGAAGCCACAGGCTACGTGACAGAGTCAGAGATTTACGGCTGGGCTCATGTATTTATAGGGCAACTTTCTAATTCAAAACAACGCAAGTTACGCGAGTCGAATACTGTAAGAGGGCTCCAGTGGTGGTATGCGATTGAGGGCGCATATTGGCGCAAACCCGAAGGGCCTGGTTCTACGATCAAAAAACGCATGGACCACCCCGTGGTCAGCGTATCGTGGAACGATGCCACTGCTTACGCGGTATGGGCGGGTAAACGTTTACCTACCGAGGCCGAGTGGGAGGTTGCTGCGCGCGGCAATAATAACTCACAAAATATGTATCCTTGGGGCACGGAACTAGAACCAAACGGCAAGCATCGTTGCAATGTATGGCAGGGTAATTTTCCGAATGAAAATTCAGCTGCCGACGGCTATCGATGGACCGCCCCCGTAAAGGCTTATCGCAAATACGATAATGGCTTTTACAATCTCCTTGGTAACGTCTGGGAGTGGTGTGCCGACCGGTTTCATCCTACCTGGCACGCCAAAGAGAGCGAGGCGACCCGAGTAAATCCGAAAGGACCCGCGAGTGGAGATAGTCGGGTAATGAAAGGCGGTTCTTTTCTTTGCCACGATAGCTATTGTAATCGTTACCGCCTTGGCGCGCGTACGGCTAATACGCCTGACTCTGCTGCGACCAATCTAGGTTTTCGCTGCGCGCGCGATGCATGAACGATGCCCAGAGTTAGAAGCTCTGACACCATTTCGAAACAAGGGTATCCTACACTATCGCTAATTTTACTTGTCTGCGATCAAGTTTCGATAGGCTTGAACCGATTCAGTCTGAGTGTTATACGCGTCTCCTAGTCGAAAGGCGTGCTTGTAAACTCTTGTTTCGAGCCCGACTAGGTCGTGCCAGACTTGCACCTGCCCATCGCAATGCATGCCAGCACCAATTCCAATGACTGGGATTCTTAGCAACTGACTCACTTGCTGAGCGACCGCTTCGGGTACGAGTTCGAGAATGATTCCAACTGCGCCTGCTGTTTCGAGTTGCTGACTCTCTTCGATCAATTGATCGGCGGATTTGCTGTCTTTCGCTTGCAGAGCGGGCTTTTCAATGAGCTGCGGGGTGAAGCCGAGGTGTGCCCAGCCATCGACTTCGGAGCTAGCCAGAGCTACAAATACATCTGGTCTGAAACCTTCTACTTTGACCCCCTTTACACCGTCCTGCTGTAACTGCGCTGCCGCGTCCAAGACCATCGGGAGATCGTGAGATGCGGAGTAGGGGATGTCGGCTAGCAAGTAGGCACGTTCGATTCCGCGCGCGACGGCACGCACGTGGTGACGCATTTCCTCTAGACTAAGGTCATTCTGGTGCGCGTAGCCGAGTACATTAGTCGCGAGGCTGTCGCCCACAAAGATGACATCGATTCCGCTGGCATCCTGAATCTTGGCAGTCGGATAGTCGTAGCAAGTCAGCATCGATATGCCGATACCGTCTTGTTTGAGTTGATTGAATTTAGATGCCTCTACCATAAAGAGAAAGACAGGCAGATAATTTTAGGTGGGAATGGCAATTTTTATATCCATCAATGCACGTGCTAGCTAAAGAAATAATCTTGTGAATCACAATTTCAAAGTCGAACTTAGGTTTATGAAAGACGCAGACACACACTTGCAGGAAATCAAAGACCGCGTGCTCGCTTTTGCAAAAGAGCGAGATTGGGAGCAATTCCATGCCCCTAAAAACCTTTCGATGGCAATTGCTGCTGAGGCGGCAGAGTTAATGGAGCACTTTCTTTGGCAGAGTTCAGAGGCGTCTCGTAGCGATATGGAAGCTGAGAACTTGCGCTCGAAAGTCGAAGAAGAGCTGGCTGACGTGTTTATTTTTGCGATCGAATTCGCCAACATGACAGGCATCGACATAGCCACAATTATCGATACTAAGATGAAGCGAAACGCCGAAAAATATCCTGTCGAGAAAGCAAAAGGGCGCAGTGTGAAATACACAGAGCTTTGATGCATATTATTTACTAGCCTAAATAGCTATGAAGCTAATAAAACAAGTTTATGCGTCGGTTTACTAACCAATTTTTGTGTTACGTGCGCCGCGCCAGCTTTCACGATGCTTACGGATCCAGTCTAGAAGAGCCCGTTCAAAACCGATGTCTTGACCCTTTTTTTCCGACTCGATCCACTTGTGGCGAAGAATCTCTTCTCGCTCCGCAAGAAACTCTTGATACAAGGTCGACCGTTTAGCAAAACCTTGATTAGGAAGGGTGTCGGAAGCTAAATTTGACATTTTCTTATTCTCTTCGCTCATTATTACAGCAAATAGTGCTTAATGAGTTTTTAGAATGCATGTGACTAAAATGCTGGCTAGTCTAAAAGAAGCTGAAGTCTATTTTTTCATGAGATTGTCAAGAATCTGACGCGCAATCCTTATAAACTCCTGAGCGGCTTTTGATTCTGGGTCACTGACCACTATGGGTATGCCCTTGTCGCATCCGATTCGAATGTTTGGATCGATTGGTAATTGGCCTAAAAGTTCAGTTTCGAGGCTCTGCGCGGTTTCGCTACCACCACCTTCGCCGAAGAGTGTTTGGCGGGTGCCATCGATTGCTTGGAGGTAACTCATATTCTCAACCACACCAAGTAGCGGCACGTTAACTTTATCAAACATCCGAGCGCCACGACGGGCTACATTGGCAGCAGCGGGCTGCGGAGTCGTGACGATGACGGCACCTTCCAGCGGTAGAGTCTGTACTAGTGAAAGTTGTGCGTCGCCCGTTCCGGGTGGTAGATCAACAACGAGTATCTCCAGCTCTCCCCAATTAACGTTTTGGGCAAATTGCTGAATCGTCTTCATGATCATGGGACCACGCCAGACGACGGGCGTATCTTCGTCGACCAGAAAACCCATCGACATGGTGCGAACGCCGAAGTTTTCGATCGGTATGATCATATCACTCTCGATTTCGGGGCGACCGGCCGCACCGAGCATGAGCGGCACTGAAGGACCGTAAATATCGCAATCCATGATGCCGACTCCTGGTAGACCTTTCTCCTCCAGCAGATGCTGGAGTGAGCAGGCTAGGTTAACGGTGACGGTCGATTTACCGACGCCACCTTTACCACTGGCAATGGCAATGGCATATTTAACCTTTTGCATGGCTTGGCTATTACTCGCTTGCTTGGCCGCGCCGCCAGCTGGAGAGGGCTGCTGTTTCGGTTGAGAGATTTCCATCCGTACTTTGACATCTTTTACCCCGTCGAGTGCACCGACTGCAGCTTTTATATCAGCTGCGATTTGCTCGGGGATCGCAGGATCCCCTGTCGTAATCTCAATCCCGACTTGGACTTCGTCACCAGTCTGTTCGATCTCACGGACGAGGCCGAAGGAAACGATGTCGCGGCTGAAGCCTGGGAATTTGACGCTTTTGAGGGCTGCTTGGATGTTTTCTGTATCTGCCATGATTATTTAGTAGCAAATTGAAATACTTAGGCCGCAGTTCAACTCGAAACGTATAAATTCCTGCCCTTTGTAGAAATCTATTCACGCTGCAGATTTTCATTTGCGATTTACGCAGGATTCCGACTATTTCTGGTTAATGCGGTTAAATCTACACTCACTACTCTTTATATTCTTATCTTCAGTAGCCTCACAGTCGGTCTTTGCTGATCCGATCGAGTTAGAGACTTTGATTCGTAATGATGAAGGCAAATTAGCCATCGCTGTTGGTAGTAGTGACCCTAATATTTCTAATTTAGCTCGACGTGCCTTCTCCCTCCACGGGGGAATTGTAGTTGCGGAAGAAGCAGTGGACGCTTTGTTTCTTGTTAAGATCGAGCCTGCTGGTGACTCCTCTGTATTGCTCACGCTCGGTTCTGGGCAACCCTATACCGAGCAATTGCGCCGCACTGTCTCGGGTCGTGATTTACAAAACGCTGTTCTCCGTGCCTGCGATATAGTGGTGAAGGCAACTTTACAGAGTGAAGGCTTCTTTGCGGGGCGTCTTGCATTTGTCTGTAAACAGAACGGCTTCTCCGAGCTTTATACCAGCGATTTACTTTTTACACGAATCAGTCCCTTGACCGCCGACCGAGCTTTGATCGCTGGACCTAAGTGGTCTCCCGACGGGCGAAGCTTGCTTTTCACAAGCTATTTTAAGAGTGGCTTTCCTGACATTTATAGGATCGATGTGGATTCAAGACGCAAGACTCCAATCGCCACTTTCAAAGGCCTGAATAGCGGGGGCACCTTCAGCCCAGACGGTCGTCAGATAGCGATGTCGCTTTCCGGCACGGGCAATTCCGAGATTTATGTGTCGGATAGTCGCGGTAAAAATGTCCGTCGGCTCACGACGAATAAGAGCCTCGAAACCAGCCCAAGTTGGTCCCCCGATGGCCGCCACCTAGTCTACACCTCGGATGCGCCCGGCAAACCACAACTCTACGAAATCTCTAGTTTAGGTGGCCCCACGCGTCGTATCCCGACAAATATTAGTAGCTATTGCTCCGAACCCGCCTGGAACCCAGTCGATGAGAACCTCATTGCCTTTACCGTGGCAGTGCATGGCGGTTTCCAGATTGCACTTTACGATGCGAAGAAAGGCAGTAGCGAAATCCTCACTAGGGGTCCCTCTTCGCTGGAACCTACTTGGCTGCGCGATGGCCGTCACTTAGTATTCACTCAGCGCAAAGGAAGCATCATACGTCTAATGCTTTTGGACACTAAAACAAAAGAAGTGCGCGCCTTGCATGCTCCAAGTTTTGGAGAAGCTTCGATGGCGACTTACGTATATTAAAATGGCATAGCTACACGTGGAGCCAGCTCGGAAATCTATGACAAGGCTTCTCGTAGGAGCAAATCAACCGGTGCATTGGCATCGAGCTTAGAGACCGCTTTACGCACCAGCTTATCAGCATCAGCTGGTTTGTAGCCAAGTGTCATTAAACTAGCGACGGCGTCTTGGAAGGTGCTCGGTTCAGCGGATGCGGACACCTCGCCTGTTGTTGCTGCGCTGCTTGTTGAGGCGATACCCACTTTGTCTTTTAATTCAATAACAAGCCGTTCAGCGGTTTTTTTGCCGATACCCGGGCATTTAGAAAGTAAGGCTACATCGGAACTGGCTATGGCATTACGCAATAGTTCGGTCGACATTCGACTGAGCATACTTATACCAATCTTAGGGCCTATGCCGGAAACCTTTTCGATCAATAGGCGATAAAAGTCGCGGTCTTCACGAGTCGCAAAGCCGTAAAGCGTCGCGCTGTCTTCACGGTAGACGCTGTGGATATAAAGGCTGCACTCGGTCCCAATCGCGGACAGCTTCTCAGCAGTCGTGATCGGGATATGCACTTCGTAGCCTACGCCAGCTGCCTCAAGCACGACCAAAAGAGGGGTGGATTCGAGAACAGTGCCTTTGATTTGCGCAATCATTATTGCTTTAGTCGCTTAGACCGAGGACGTCTTCCATATTGTAGACGCCAGGCACCTTACCCACTGCCCATTGCGCAGCACGTATGGCTCCTTGAGCAAAAATCTTACGGTCGGTCGCGCGGTGGGTTAGCTCAATGCGTTCGCCGTCGCCACAAAAGTAAACCGTATGCTCGCCCACGATATCGCCACCGCGGATTGCATGCACGCCGATCTCTCCACGTGGTCTTGCGCCGACGATGCCCTCTCGACCATGTACAACCTGCTCCTCGTTCAGCGTGTAGCTGTCCTTTAATATTTCGATTAGTCGCTCTGCAGTACCGCTGGGCGCATCTTTTTTGTCATGGTGATGCATCTCCATTACTTCGGGTTCGTAATGCTCGCCGAGGATACTAGCTGCTTTGCGAGTTAGGTAGTTAAGCGTGTTCACGCCGACCGAATAGTTGCCCGCCCAGATTACGGGTATCTTTCTCTCGACCGCGCTAAGGATGGCCGCCTTCTCTTCGACTGTGTGTCCAGTCGTGCCAATTACTATTGGAATATTCTTTTCAACAGCGAGTTCTGCAATGCTCAGAGTTACTTCGTGAAAGCTGAATTCGATGATCGCCTCACAGGTGTCGATCTTGGCGTGAGGATCATCGCCCACATCACATGCTGAAACGATTTCTGCATTGTTGTTTTCAGCGATAGCAGCGATGGCAATACCCATGCGTCCGCGTGCGCCGTTTAGGAGTAGTTTGAGTGGCATAATTATATAAGCTTAGGTTAGCTCGAGTTCAAACATTAGTGGATCGAGTATGGCGCGAGCTTCGCTGGAAATTTGGCCAAGCGGCAAGCGAACTTCGTCCGATTCGATGATACCTGCTTGCTTGAGTGCATATTTGATCGGCACGGGATTCGAATCGAGAAAGATACTCCTGAAGAAGGGGAAATACTTAATGAACGTTGCTCTCGCGGCAGCGAAATCGTTGGCATTTGCTGCGCGCACCATTTCGACGAGCGGCGAAACAACGAGATTCGACGCCACACTGATCACTCCAGTCGCACCTGCCGACATGAAGGGGAGGGTTAGACTATCGTCCCCACTCATGACTGCGTAATCTGGGCCGAGGGTACGCACATATTCGGTGACTTTTTCGCAAGAGCCCTCAGCCGCTTTCATACAACAAACGTTAGGGTATTTTTCGTAGAGACGTGCTGCTACATCAATCGAAATTTCAATACCACAGCGCGAAGGGATTGAATAAAGAATGATTGGCTTTTCGGTCGCTTGGGCGATTTTGCCAAAGTGTTGCATTAAACCGTCTTGACTCGGTTTATTGTAGTAGGGCGCAACGACGAGGAATCCGTCGGCTCCTGCTTTTTCGGCTTCATGGGTCAGCGCGACCGCTTCGGAGGTCGAGTTAGAGCCGGTGCCAGCATAGACCGGCACTTTGCCGCCAGCCGCTTTGACGGTGGCGCGAACGACTTCGATGTGCTCGGCTTTATTGAGGGTAGGGGACTCGCCAGTCGTGCCGACGGAGACGAGGCCATTTATGCCGCCATCGAGCTGGTGGGCGACGAGTTTTTCCAAGTCGGCATAAGCGACTTCACTACCCTTTATCGGCGTAGCCAGCGCGGTGAAAACACCCGAAAATTGTTTTGTGTTCATAATTGATTCAGAGAGTAATGTGAAAATGATTTCATGCGAGCGATTTCGCTCTAGCACGAGCATAAGCTTATCTATATTCAACAGAAAAGTTATTCCCTACCAGAAAATTAAAAATGGCAGTAATAGAAACAATTTATTATCTCCATAATCACGCAGATAAAAAGGGCTTTAGTCGGGTCCATATTATGTCCATTAAGCCTATCTTCCTAAAATTGAGCGAAGGGATCGAGTCGGTCGTGATGGATCTTAAGGGCATCTCCCACGCTAGCGATTGTATCCTAGGCTAAGCGGTATTTGGGGTATTGTGACAGTGATGAATTGCCTAATCATCGGTAAAGTCTGGCCAGAGCCGACTTCGACAGCTGCTGGCCAGCGGACCTACGACGTGATTACGGCTTTACAGCTAGGCTGCTGGCAGGTGCATTTCGCCTCTGCTGCTCAGCGCGGCGAGCATGCGCTCGATCTTGAAGCAATAGGCGTCACGACCCATGAAATCGCGGTCAACGATGCGGCCTTTGATCCATGGGTCGAAGCACTCGCGCCCCAGGTGGTGATTTTTGACCGTTTTATGACCGAAGAGCAGTATGGTTGGCGTGTCGCTCAGCGTTGTCCAGAGGCAGTACGTGTGCTCGATACGAGCGATCTACACTGCCTGCGTCTTGCACGAGAGCAGGTAATTAAGAGCGGAGAAGCACTCAAGCTAAAGAATGACATAGCGCTACGCGAAATCGCCGCCATCTATCGCTCTGACCTCACCTTAATGATTTCAGAGTTCGAGATGGAAATCTTAGTCGACGAATTTAGCATCAACGAAAGTTTACTCGCCTATTGGCCATTTTCCCTAGAACTCTCGGAAGAGTGCGTGCTTTATAAAAATAGGAAAGATTTCATTTTGATCGGTAGCTTTTTACATCCCCCTAACTTGGATGCAGTGCGTTGGTGTAAGGCGGAAATTTGGCCGCTCATTCGCCAGCAATTGCCTGAAGCTGAATTACACTGTTATGGCTCTTACGGAGATAGGTTTGCAGCCGAGCTTCATGCGCCAAAGAACGGCTTTTACTTTAAGGGTCGTGCTGAAGATGCCCTAGCGACCATGACGCTTTATCGTGTTAATCTGGCACCGCTCCGCTACGGCGCAGGCTTGAAGGGTAAAGTTTTCGACGGCTTTCAAACGGGAACGCCAACGGTAATGACCCCAATCGCTGCCGAGGGTATTTCTACAAACTTTGGCTGGGCCCATACCGTAGCTGAAGACTTCGCGAATGCGGCTTTACAACTCTACCGAGAGCCTGAAGCTTGGCGCATTCGCCAGTGCGAAGAACGCGCACTTTGCCAGGACCGTTTTAATTCCGCTGACTGGCTGCCGCGCTTAGCCGCGATTATTCAATGCGTAATTGGTGAGAAAGTTCAGCTCAGAGAGCAAAATTTTATCGGCAAAATACTTCGTCACCATCAGCACCGTAGCACTGAATTTATGAGTCGCTGGATCGAACTCAAGAATAAGTAGCACAAGTGCTAGTGTGCATTGGCATGTTCTCTGCTAAACATAATATTATGCTCCCTTGCCTCGTGAATCTCCAAGTATTCTGATGGCTACTAAAAAGAAGTTTTTAGTCGTCACCGACTTAGACTCCACTCTACTCGATCACAACTACAACTGCGACGAGGCTGAACCTGCACTTGCGTGCTTGCGCGAGTTGGGGCTGCCTCTGGTTTTAAATTCCAGCAAAACCGTCGCCGAGATGGAGAATTTGGCGATGCATTTGGGACTTCACTCACCTCTTGTGGCGGAAAACGGCGGTTTGTTGGCAATTCCGAATGAAAGCACAGGTGACTACAGCGTGCAGATTAAAGGTCTTCCAAGAAAAGAGATTTTAGAGGCTGCTCACAATCTACGTTGCCAGATGGGCTATAAATTTGAAGGATTCGCTGATTGGTCAGACCAAGAACTTGCAGAGCGATCCGGGCTATCGATCACACAATCCAAGCTTTCACGCGCTCGCTTGGCCACGGAACCAATCTCATGGAACGATACTGAGCCGCAACGCTTAGAATTTGCCGACCAACTCGGCGTTCTAGGAATTCGTATGCTGCGTGGTGGACGCTTCTGGCACCTTATGGGCGCCCCTGATAAGGCCGATGGCATTGCCTCTGCTTTGGAGTATTATCAAGAACGTGAGCCCGATACCGATTGGCTTGTTATCGCGCTCGGTGATAGTGCCAACGATACTGCAATGCTCGAAGCAGCGGACATTGCCGTTGTCATTCCACACGCAGATGGCGCACATATTTCCCCGAAAGCACCACGTGTAGTACACGCATCGTTCCCTGCATCTAAGGGCTGGAACGCCGCAATCCTTTTACTCTTAGACGAATGCCGCGAGCACTGCTCCACTTAATTAACCATGGGAGACTTTCACCAACAAGGACTCATTACGACTCTGCACCAGCTGAATAATCGGCCACTAGAAAAGCTGGAAGCTGATCTAATGCAGTTTAGAAAACGCCGACCGATGGCACTCGTCTTACCTTCTTTATATTCAGAACTAGAGGGTCCTGCGCTCTCGCACATTATTAGCGAGATCGCTGAAGTTCCTTATCTCGATCAAATTGTCGTAGGTCTCGATAGGGCGAATGAAGCAGAATACCGGCACGCACTTGAATTTTTCGGGCATTTGCCGCAACAACCACAAGTTCTATGGAACGATGGACCACGTCTACGCGCTATTGATACTTTACTCTCCGAGAAAGGCCTAGCTCCTAAAGAGCCTGGCAAAGGCCGTAACGTTTGGTATATGTTTGGCTACGTCATCGCCTCAGGTAAAGCGAGGGCAGTCGCACTCCATGATTGCGATATCACCACCTACAAGCGCGAGATGTTGGCGAGGCTGATCTATCCTGTGGCAAATCCTTCGCTTAGCTATAAATTTTGTAAAGGCTACTATGCACGTGTTGCCAACGGTTCGATGAATGGGCGTGTTTGTCGTTTACTCGTTACACCTCTGATACGAGCGCTGAAGAAGGTATGCGGCTCGGATGATTACCTTGATTACCTCGACAGCTTTCACTATCCGCTTGCGGGTGAGTTTGCTATGCAAAATGACGTGATTGAAGACATTCGTATACCCTCCGACTGGGGCTTGGAAATGGGTGTGCTCTCTGAGATACAGCGTAACTATGCGAGCAACCAAATTTGCCAGGTCGACGTTGCCGACGCCTACGACCATAAGCACCAAGATCTTTCGCTCGAAGATCGTAGTTGCGGCCTCTCTAAGATGAGTTGCGATATAACTAAATCGCTTTACCGGAAGATGGCTACTCAGGGACAGGTTTTTTCTCACGAATCGGTACGCACGATTAAAGCTGCCTACTACCGTATCGCACTTGATCTAATTGAGAGTTATAACAGCGACGCCGCTATTAATGGGCTAAAATACGATCGCCATACAGAGGGCTCTGCCGTAGAAGTCTTTGCCGAAAACATTCTCGCTGCGGGCGAAGAATTCCTCGATCCGAGTAATTCGATGGACGTTCCCTTTATGCCTAGTTGGAAGCGTGTCATTTCTGCAGTGCCGGACATTTTGCACCGTCTTCGCGTAGCAGTCGAGGAAGACCGTCTGGAATTCGGCTCAGAGATTGTTTTGAATCCGTCTCTGCATACGAAGGCCAAAGGCTTTCGCCAGCGTGTAGCCTTCCATGTTAAGGAGATTTATGGCGATGAAGATGTGGATGAAATCACCGACGAATTGATGGAAGCGGCTAACATTTCTGAGCACGCATCGCCCCTCGCGCTTGGTATGAGCAAGTGGGATCAGTCCGATGTGATGATGATTACTTATGGCGACTCAATTAAAAAGGAAGGCCGTCCACCGCTACGCGAGCTGAATAACTTTATGGTCAGCCAGCTTAAAAATACCATGAGCGGCGTGCATATTCTTCCTTTCAACCCTTATAGTTCAGACGACGGGTTCTCTGTCATTGACTACACCGCAGTCAATCCAGAACTCGGATCTTGGGATGATATCACTGCGCTTGCTAACGAGTTTTCAGTCATGGCTGACCTCGTAATTAATCACTGCTCGCGAGAATCCCTATGGTTTAAAAACTACGAGAAGAATAAAGCGCCAGGTCGCGGTTATTTTATTAACGGTTTAGAATTCGAAGACCTCTCCCAAGTCGTTCGCCCGCGCAGTACGCCTTTACTAACCGAGATACATGCTGTCGATGGGGTTAAACAAGTTTGGTGCACTTTCGGTGAAGATCAGGTCGATCTAAATTACCGTAATCCAGATGTGTTGCTAGAGATCGTTCGCATTATCCGCCATTATGTCGAGCAGGGTATCCATTTCTTTCGCTTAGATGCTATTGCTTTCCTCTGGAAAGAATCTGGTACTAGTTGCGTGCACCTACCTCAGACGCACGAACTGATTAAGTTACTGCGTCTAGTCATTGAAAATCTCGACCCGAGTGCGGTCATCATTACTGAGACGAATGTACCGAACCGTGAGAATCTTAGTTACTTTGGCAACGATAACGAAGCGCATCTGATTTATAATTTTTCACTGCCACCTTTGTTACTTTACTCTATTCTTAGCGGCGACTGTAAGCACCTAAAAACATGGATGACCTCCATGCCTCCTGCTCGTAGTGGGCGCGCCTATCTGAACTTTATTGCGTCACACGATGGCATCGGCCTAAGGCCTGCTGAGGGTCTGCTCTCTCCAAGAGAACTCGATGGTTTGATCGAAAACATTCGTGAGTCGGGTGGCGAAATCTCGATGCGCCGAACACCGCAAGGCGATTTGACCCCCTACGAGGCCAATATTTCTCTTTACAGTGCAATGGAGCGTCCTATCGATGGCGAGGTTGATGATTTTCAAATGGCGCGTTTCATCTGCGCACACACCATCATGCTAGCCCTCGAAGGCCTACCTGCGATTTATATCCATAGTCTACTCGGCACGGAGAACAATCGCGAGGGTATGGTACATTCTGGTCGCGCCCGCACGATTAATCGATACCACTGGGAGGCTGACGATCTTTATGCAGCTCTAGACGATGATGGACGCCACCACAAGGCGGTCTTCGCTGAAATGAAACGCCTCATTCAAATCCGTATAGCACAAGACGCCTTCCATCCCAACGCCACACAGTATACGCTACACTTTTCTGATCAAATCTTCGCTTTTTGGCGAGAGAGTCTTGACCGTAAACAATCACTCTTTGCTCTGCATAATGTCTCTTCTGAAAGGCAAACGATTCCGCTCGTTGAACTCAACCTTATAGCCACTGAGGCATGGGTCGATCTGATCAGCGGCTTTGCCTACGAGGACCTGGCCGGACAGATTGTGCTCGAGCCTTACGACTGCGTCTGGATTACAAATAAAGGGTGATTCCAAATGTGAGTGTTCGTGTATGTAAGCCTCACACGATCTGTCCGTTACAGTTAGTTCACCTACAAGCTAGAGGGCTTGTTTAGCAAGATAGCGATTGCTTTTCGGTCCATTCGCTAGACGCTTCATCAGGCTATGAAAAAACTCTTTTCGCTCTCGCATCCTAAGATCCGACCCGCTCGCCTTGTCGACTCGATCCGTGCGGAGATGAACAAATACATCAAACGTGAGCGTAAGAAGAAGCTGCCTGATGGCGTCGACTTCTGGGACTTCGATTGCAAAGTCGGAGCAAGTATAGATGCGGCTACGGATACTCACGTCTCCGCCTTATCAAAAGCTATTGGCGACGTTCTAGATGCGGGGAATGAGGCCGTCTACCTTGAGATAAAGGCCAAGCCAGCGAAGAGGACGAAGAAGCCAAGCGATTGAGGCTGCGATTAAAACGATGCAGAGTTGGATCTGGAGTGAATGCGTAAAGATGCTAATAAAATTTTACTTTAGCGTCGTGAGTTGGATGACTAAGTATTTACACTATAGTCGATAGAAACTTCTTACTTTTATTCGTTTGCCATGGCCAAGCCTGCTAGTCTTCCTCCTGTCCAAGCAGCCTGGAAGTTGTAGCCACCGGTGATGCCGTCGATGTCGAGACACTCACCTGCAAAGTGTAGCCCTGGCACGAGACGACTCTCCATAGTTTTGAAATCGATCTCGTTGAGGCTGACACCTCCGCAGGTGACGAACTCGTCTTTGTTGGTGGTCTTACCTTGAACGCTGTAGCGACCTGATATGAGTTCTTGGATGAGGGAGGCCTCTTTGTCTTTAGTAAGTTGAGCCCATTTGAGATGGTCGTGGATACCAACGAATTCGACGAGGCGCTCCCAGAAGCGACGAGGAATCTGTTCGAAGACTTTAGTTTTAACCTCTGTCTTACCATTGCGTAGCCTGTTGAATTGCTCGCGCACTTGTTCTTCGGATACATCTCCTAGCCAATTAACTTTGATTTCAAAATGGTAGTTCTCATTCTGAAATGCACGGGCCTGCCACGCGGAGAGCCTGAGTATGGCGGGGCCACTCAGGCCACGATGGGTGATAAGGATGGGGCCTGCTTGCGTGTAGGATTTGGGTTGACCCGAGGAGCCTGCCGCTTGCGACGGTAGCACGTGTGAGACCGTGGCCTTCTTCACAGCAAGGCCGGAGAGGCCTTGAGTGCGTTTATCTGACAAGTTGAAGGCGAATAGTGAGGGAGCAAGCGGTGTGATGGTGTGGCCAAGAGCTTCAAGCGAGCGGGTCAGCGATGAGGCTTTTAATGATCCACTCGCGACTAGTACTTTATCGACGGTGCTTTGAGTCTCATTTGATAGATGGATAATAAATCGGCCTTGTGACTGCTTGATACTTTTTATGCCGCATTCTTTGCGCAGTTGGACGCCTGTGGCTTGGGCGGCCTGGTGGAAGCAGTCGATGATGGTCTGCGAGTCGTCGGTAGTCGGAAACATGCGGCCATCTGGTTCGGTTTTGATCGCAACGCCGCGTGCGGCGAACCAATCTATGGTGTCTTGTGGTTGCCAGCGGTGGAAGGCGCCGAGTAATTCATGTTCTCCTCTCGGGTAGCGGGTGGTCAGTTCGTTGGGATCAAAGCAGTTATGCGTGACGTTGCAACGGCCACCACCGGAGATTTTGACTTTAGTTAAGGTCCGCTTACTCTGCTCATAGATGATGACATTTGCCGAAGGATTGGCTTCGGCTGTCGTAATGGCTGCGAAGTAACCCGCAGCGCCCCCGCCGATGATTGCTATCTTCAAACTGCTCATTTAAAATCAGTGCACAAAGGCATCTACGAATTAGTCCAATTGGTACAAATGTTGAAGTCTCCGTTCATTGTAATAATTAGTGGATGGAATTATTCGTAGTAGAATCTTCTTAGTTTGCTTCCAGCCTCTCGAGCTGTTCGTAGGATCTGAGGATTTCGACCTCTAGTGCTTCCACTTTTTTGGCGTCGCCAGAGAGGTCGCTTTCCGGGTTTTGATAATACTCGGCTGAAGCCATTAGGTTGGAGAGTTTTTCTAGATCGATTTCTAAGTTTTCAATTTTAGAGGGAAGGGTTTTGAGGGCTTCGCGTTCCTTGTTGTTCAAACTACGCTTGGGCGTATCCTCGAGTGTGGGGAGTGGCGAGCTTGTTACTTTCCCTTTTCCTTTTTTGGAAGTTTTTCTAAATTCTTGTTTTTTAAGCCATTCTTCGCAGCCGCCTACATATTCTTCAATTGCGCCCTTGCCTTCGAGGGCGATTGTACTGGTGACGACGTTGTCGAGGAAGCTACGGTCGTGACTGACTAGTAAGAGTGTGCCGCTATATTCAAGAAGTCGTTCCTCGAGAAGCTCGACGGTTTCGATGTCGAGGTCGTTAGTTGGCTCGTCGAGAACGAGGACGTTAGCGGGCTGGAGAAAGAGCTTGGCCAAAAGTAGGCGCGCGCGCTCACCGCCAGATAGTTTACTGATGGGTGAGCGGGACGTGTGCGGTGTGAAGAGGAAGTCTTGTAGATAGCTGAGGATGTGGCGGGGCTTGCCGTTGACGTTCACCATCTCGCCGGCAGGATGTACGTTTTCGGCGACGCTTAGTTTGTCGTCGAGTTGGTCGCGATGCTGATCGAAGTAAGCGACTTCGAGCTTAGTGCCATGCATAATGCTGCCATTGTTGGGCTCGAGTTTTTTGAGCAATAGGTTGAGTAGAGTGGTCTTACCAGAGCCGTTGAGGCCAATTATGCCGATTTTGTCGCCTCGCCAGATGGTAGTACTGAAGTTATTAATTAGTGCTTGTTCGCCCCATGCATAGGAGATCTCGTTGACGGTAATGACTTTGCGACCAGATTGTTGTGCATCGCTTAGGTCGAGCTTGGTCTTGCCTTGGAAATTTCGGCGCTCAGCACGTTCTTTGCGCATTTTTTTGAGTGCGCGGACGCGACCTTCGTTTCGGGTGCGTCGTGCCTGTATACCCTTGCGAATCCAAACCTCCTCTTCGGCGAGTTTTTTATCGAAGACGGCTTGTTGTTTGGCTTCGCCGGCGAGTAGCTCAGCTTTGCGGATTAGATAGGTTCTGTAGTCGCATTCCCAGCGGGTGAGTTGGCCTCGGTCGAGGTCGAGTGTTTTGTTGGCGACACGTTGGATGAAGGCGCGGTCGTGCGAGACGAAAAGTAGTGCGATGTCGGCTTTTCGGAGGAACTCTTCGAGCCAGCGGATACCCGGGATGTCGAGGTGATTGGTTGGTTCGTCGAGCAGCAGTATGTGTGGTTTGGCGATGAGAGCGCGGGCAAGGAGGGCACGGCGTTTGTTTCCACCAGAGAGTGAAGTGAACTCTTGGTCGCCGTCGAGCTCGACGCGCTGAAGTATGTTTTCGACTTTATTTTCGATGTCCCAACCACCGGTCTGGTCGAGCTGATGTTGTAGCTTGTCGAGTTGTTCGCCGATGCTTTCGTCTTCGGGGTGCTCTCCAATTTCGTGAAGCAGGTGATGATATTGAGCAATGGTCTTCGCTGCCTTACCGAGGCCTTGGGCGACGATTTCGAAGACGGTGCCATCGAGGGTAGCCGGAACTTCTTGGTCGAGTTTGCCGACTCGAAGGCTTGGGATGGCCTCGATCTCACCTGAATCGGGTTCAATTTCCCCGTTTAGGATACGCAGCAGGGTGGACTTGCCCTCACCATTACGACCGAGTAGGCAGATGCGCTCGCGCTTAGCGATGGTGAACCCAGCGTCGTCAAGAAGTTTAGGACCGCCGAAGGAGACGATGAGATTGCGGTAGGAGAGAAGCACTTATTTAATTATGAGTTACGAATTAGGAATCTTTAGTAAGTGCTCGATGTAGCTTAGGTCGATGGGAGTGGTGAGTTTGGGGTTTGGGCGCTTGTTCGGAACAAGCGTGGTTTTGAGGTCAATGGTGGCTAAGGCTGCAGTATCGTCGGTGATAGTGAGCTTCTTTTTAATAACATTTTGGTAGGCTTTAAGGATATTTTTCAAGGCGAATGCCTGCGGGGTTTCCATTGCCCAGACTCGGCTACGATCAAGGTCTTCGAGACTTAGTTTATGCAATTCGTCGGCTGCTTCGGTCCGCTTGATTGTGTCGACGACGGGGTGTGCGAGGGAAGCGGCCTGGTCTTCTTGGACCGCTGAGTAGACATCTTTAATGGCTTCAGTGGTGATACAGGGGCGGGCGCAGTCGTGGATAAAGACGTAATCACAATTTTCGTCGATGGCGTTCAGGGCCTTCATGACGGAGAGCTGTCGTTCGGCGCCACCTAATACGACTTGTATTTCCAAATGACCGAAGCCGTGAGCTGCGATAATGGCTTCGATCGCTTTTTTTTGTATCTCATCACGGTAGACGATCAGGAAGCTATTAATGACGCAGGAGCGATCAAATGCTTTCAAACTGTAGACGAGTGCGGGCTGGCCGTTAATGGGAGCGAGTATTTTGTCTTCTACCTGACCTTGCATGCGTTGTCCGCTACCGGCGGCAAGTAGTATAGCAATCGAGGACATTTTAGCTAAGATCGGCTTGAATGGATTGTGCGGCTGCGGCGGGGTCTACGGCTTTTAAGATGGGGCGACCGACCACGATATAGCTTGAGCCGGCCTCTGCAGCGGCGGCGGGTGTCATGACCCGCTTTTGCTCGTCGTCGGCGCTACCTGCAGGGCGGATGCCAGGGGTGACGATGATGGGATCTCGCCCGAAGCGGGCCCGGAGGGGCGTAAGTTCTAAAGAGGAGCAGACGAGGCCTTGCACGCCCGACTTAAGGGTGATGTCGGCGAGGTGGAGGACTTGGTCTTCGGGAGTGCCCTCGATATTGAGTGAGCGTAGTTGGACTTCGTCCATCGAAGTGAGCACGGTAACGGCGAGGAGATTGAGATGGGGAGCGTGATCGTTACGGCTTTTGTTAGCCCACTTAAGCATTTCGCCTCCGCCACTTGCATGGAGTGTGAGCAATTCGACGGGAAGGGTGGCGATGCTTTCTACGGCTTTGGCCACGGTGTTGGGTATGTCGTGCAACTTTAGGTCGAGAAATACCTTATACCCGCGGTCGGCAATCTCGCGGACGAAGTCTGGGCCGTATGCGGTGAATAGCTGCAGACCGATTTTGACCCACTTGATTGAGTCGCCAAGATGGTCGAGCATGGCTCGTGCTTCTTCGCAGGTTTCGAGATCGAGTGCTAAAATGAGTTGGCAGGGCGCTTGCTTGGACATGCTTTGAGATATAGGGAGCGATTTTAGCCGATGGCAAAGTGCAAAATTAGAAAATTTCATGGTAGAGCACAGCAGGATTCCTCTTAATAGCATAATTACTATGAAATCCGTGAAACTCGAATCACCTGCAAAAATCAACCTTATGCTTTCCGTGCATGGGCAGCGAGACGATGGCTTTCACGCGTTAACCTCAGTGGTGGCGCCTTTGGTTTTTGGGGATACTTTAATTGTTTCTCTCAATGAAGCAGGAGTAGATCGTTTAAATTGTAGTGATTCCGCAGTGCCTACGGGCCTTGCAAACTTGATCGTGAAGGCGGCGGTGGCGTTTCGCGAAGAGCTCGGAGAGAACATCTACTTTGACTTCGTTTTAAATAAGCGCATACCTATGGGCGCTGGTTTGGGGGGCGGTAGTAGTAATGCCGCAGTGGCTCTGTGCGCTATGAATCAATTGAGAGGCGATTGCATGACTAAAGAGCAACTAAGAGCCATTGCTGCAGAGCTTGGCTCAGATTGTCCGTTTTTTATCGATTCGATCCCTTCGAAGATGTCTGGGCGTGGCGAGGTGCTTGAAGCATTGCCTATCGAATTGTCTAAGGCACTACGAGGACAGAGGATTGTTTTGTTTAAACCAGATTTTGCAATTAATACGGCAGTTGCCTACATTCGCCTTATCGAATCGAGACCCTCGGTTTATGAATCTTTGGAGCTAGCTGCCAATCGATTGACCCTGTTTAAAGACACGAAAAAGCTTGAAGGGCTGCTTCATAATACCTTCGAGGGCAATCTGGGTCATAAGTATTTGGCCATCCCCTGTCTGTTAACTGAACTTCGATTAGCAGGCTTTGCTTGTTTGATGAGCGGAAGCGGTAGCTGCTGTTTTGCCTTGGCCGAGGATGCAGGCGAAGTTTCGAGGATTCGTGACATCTGCGAAGAGGCCTGGGGCTCGAGCATATTTTTTATTGAAACTTCAATTCTCTGAGGAGACCCTCATACTCTCAGTTTCTTCTTCTACTTACTGAAAATTACTGTGTCCGAACCACATAACAAAGAAGAGTTAATACTCGAAGGCATCGCAGCGTCTCCAGGCGTCGCGCATGGGCGTGCCGTGGTTTACCTGCAAAAGCAGTTGGATGTTCCCTGTTTTGACATTAAGGAGGATCAAGTCGACGCTGAGCTCGAGCGTTTCGATAAAGCTATTCTAGAGACGCGGGCAGAGATTGTAGACGTGCGTGAAAAAATAGCACAGAGCCTAGGCGAGGGCGAAGCTGGTATTTTTGATGCCCATTTGCTCGTCCTAGAGGATAATGCTCTACTCGAAGAGGTATCGGCGGAGCTGAAGACTTCGATGAAGAACATAGAGTTTTGCTATAATAACGTCGCGCAGCGTTATATATCTTTTTTTCGTTCAATGGAGGACGAGTATCTCCGCGAGCGTGTCGCAGATATCGGCGATGTTTCTCGCCGCCTTTTACATAATCTGATTGGCATGCAGAAGGTGAATCTTGGCGATTTAGCTTCTGAGAGTATCATTGTCTCGGAAGATATTTCGCCTTCGGATGCGGCAGATCTTGATCGTAACAAGCTACTTGGCTTTGTTACAGACTGCGGTGGTAAGACTAGCCACTCGGTCATTATGGCCCGTTCATTAAGAATACCCGCTGTGGTTGGTACCCACGATGGCACTAAGAAGATAGTCAGCGGTGATCATATCTTAGTCGATGGACACAAGGGGATTGTTGTCATCAATCCGACTGAAGATCGCCTTTTCATATATGGAAAGCTCGCAACTGAAAGGAAAAAGCGAGACGATACTTTTAACTCTTTTATTTCCGAGCCTGCTCGGACACTCGATGGAGTGTCAATCAGCCTAATGGCTAATGTCGAAGGTGCACAGGAGATGGAGCAGGCCAACGCCATGCACGCGGAGGGTGTTGGGCTCTTCCGAACGGAAGGTATTTTCTTACGTCACCATGGCTATCCTCCTGAGGAAGTGCAGTATGTGGAGTATCGCGCAGTGGTCGAAGCATCGGGTGACCATCCAGTAATTATTCGCACCCTTGACGTAGGTGGTGACAAAACCATTGGCGACGAAAACGTAAAGGACGATAACTCCTTTATGGGTTTTCGCGCTATCCGCTTTTGCCTTGGTAACGAAGCTATTTTTAAAACTCAACTTCGTGCCATATTACGTTCTAGCGCTCACGGTAATGTGAAGATCATGTATCCCATGATTAGCGGCATTATGGAACTACGTATGGCCAATAAAGTATTCGATGCGGTTAAACAAGAATTACGCGACGAGGGGCAAGTCTTTGACGAAGCCATCGAGGTCGGCGCAATGGTTGAAGTTCCCAGCGCGGCTGTGATTATTGACCTACTCGCTGCAGAGACGGATTTTTTGAGTATTGGCACAAATGACTTAATCCAATACCTGATTGCCGTGGATCGTCTTAATGATCAAGTCGCGCACCTCTACGACCCCGCTCATCCAGCGGTGCTTCGCACTCTTAAAGCGATTATCGATGGGGGCAAAGCAGCCAATACACCCGTGAGTATTTGCGGAGAGATCGCGAGCGATCCAATTTTTGCGGGGCTTCTACTCGGTATGGGCGCAGATTCTATCAGCTTGACCTCAAGCCTTTTGCCAGAGGTCAAATATTTTATCCGCCACATTAACAGTGCAGATGCGGAAAGACTTGTCGCCGAAGTCATGCAGCTAAGTGATTCGGCAGAAATCGTTCAAAAGCTCGAAGCCTTCCGGCAGGAGGCACTAGGTAAGCTGGCGTAGCTTGATTGTTATAGCCATTAATCGGCTTTTTTGTATGGCACTTGCTTCTGCTGCTGCATAAATGTGGACCTCAAGCTATTCGCTTATGCCTACCAGCGACTTGATCCAATCTTTAATCGGCTCGATTGCTTCGACCCCCTGTATCAAAACGATGTAGACGATGCCCATGTAGAGCAGCACCGCGCAGCATCCAAGCGTGAAAGCACCGATGGCCAGCAAGCCATCTTCTTCGGATAAACCGACGCCAATCATAAAAATTACCATTGCAGGGAAGGTGTTGGTCAAAGGAATCGGTAGCATCATTAGGCAGGCCATAATCAACACTACAAGGGCTAGGCTTGCTTGTCCTGTCCGCCCGCGAATCCACTTTTGGCGGGGACGGATGTACCGTTCTATTTTGCTTAGAAATCTTGAAGCAGAACCAATCATTTTGTCAGCCAGCTTTGGATTGATCCGAATGGTTCCGATCTTTTGTGGCAGCCAAACGGCCCTTCGCCCACGAATCATTTGTAAAGCAATTAAAGCCATCACAAGGCCAAAAGGTGTGCTGTAAGCTGGTGCTGGCACAGGAAGGGCACTTGGTAGCGAGAGCACAATAAGCAGCAAGCCAAAGCCCTTTTCGCCGACCGCTCGGGCGACCTCGCTGATGGAGATGCCATTTTCGTCATCAGCCTTCAAGAGCTCTTGCAGAGTCTTTCCTAGGGATAGGTGATGCGATGCGTCTTCGGAGGATTGCATGAACTTAGGATGTTAAATAGAAGTCTTGCTCTCAACCCTAAAGCGGAGTCGTTTATTTGCTGCAACATGAAAGCATCACTCGATATTAAGAAACAAAGATCAATCGCCCTTTACGGCGGTAGCTTTGATCCTGTGCACGGAGCACATTTAGAGGTCGCTTGGACTGCACTAGAAAATTGTGATCTAGATAAGGTCATTTTTATCCCTACTGCTCAATCGCCACTCAAAAAAAACGCTGCTATGGCCGCAGATACAGATCGCGTCGAAATGCTTCGTCTTGCCACCGCAGAAGAGTCGCGCTTTGAAGTCGACACCTGTGAGTTAGAGCGCGGAGGCACCAGCTATACAGTCGATACGGTTAAGGCTTACCAAACGGCGCATGAAGGATGTCGCCTACATTGGATCATTGGTGCCGATCAGTTTGAGCTTTTGTCCCAGTGGCGCCGCATTGAAGAGATCGCCTCGCTGGTCACCTTTATCGTACTCCGCCGTCCTGGTCACTCGATTGTTGAGTCCGCGGTCAAAGGGCTTCGTTTCGTCATAATCGATGCTCCCCTGATGCAGCACAGTTCGACCGAGATACGCGCATTGATTGCTGAAGGTTGCTCAACAGCGGACTTATTGCCTCCTGCAGTTGAGGCTTTCATTTGCGCTCGAGAGCTCTATACCCGATAGCCATTCTTAGTGACTACTATGACCAAAGAAACAAGTAAATTGGAAAGCTGCACACTCGGGGAGATCCGCTGTGCCATTGCCGCAATCGAAGATAAGAAGGGCGAAGCAATCCGCGTGCTTGATGTGCGCGGCAAGTCCTCGATCACCGACTATATTGTCCTTGCCACGGGCACCTCGGATCCTCATGTCAAGGCGCTCAAAATTGGGCTCGACCAGGCACTCAAAGAGGCCGATGTGCAGTTGATAGGACAAGATCGTAGCCTCGGTAGTGGTTGGCTAGTCGTCGATGCCTTCGATTTCATGATCCATTTACAGACGTCTGAGATGCGCGATTTTTACCGCCTCGATCAACTCTGGAAAGATGCTGAAGAGGTTACCTTTTAGTCGGAACTATGAATACCTTGTTGCTTGTTTTTATTCTACTGCTCGTCCTTAAGCTCAGCACGAGTATCGTGCTCGATTTGCTCAATCTTCGCTATACGCAAGCTCGAGCTGGCGAGGTGCCAGATAGCTTTCGTAGCTTTATTGATTTGCCGACTTATCAGAAATCGGTCGAATACACCGTGGCTAAAACACGCTTTGGTATTGTCAGCGATCTTTACGATGCGGCTGTGCTTGTATTGGTGCTTTTACTTGGCGTTTTGCCATGCTTCTTCGAACTCTTCACTGCTTGGTTCGGCTTTGGTGTTTGGGGTCAAGCCCTGGTGCTCTTTCTGATCGGTTTGCTGCTCAGCTTACCTTCGATTCCTTTTGACTGGTGGGGGACTTTCAAACTTGAAGAACGTTTTGGATTTAACAAAAGCACAAAGAAGTTATGGGTCATTGATAAATTCAAAAGCACGATTATCGGCTTTGTTATCGGTTACCCTTTATTGGTGTTACTTATCTTTTTGGTCGGCGCGGCAGGTCCGCTCTGGTGGGTCTGGGGATTCGCGGTATTCTTCATATTCCAGCTCGTGATGGTAGTGGCCTATCCGATGTTTATCATGCCGCTATTCAATAAACTGGAACCGATGGAGGAGGGTGAGCTGAAGACGCGCCTTTTCGCTTTGGCCGATCGCACTGGTTTCCAAGCGCAGACCATCCTTGTGATGGACGGTAGCAAACGCTCGGGCCATTCCAACGCCTTCTTTTCTGGCTTTGGTCGCTTCCGTCGTATCGTATTATTCGATACACTGATTGAGCAAATGGAAGCCGATGAACTGGAGGCTGTGCTCGCGCATGAGATCGGGCACTATAAGCTTGGTCACATCCCAAAAATGATGGCGATGGGCTCGCTCTCATCCCTCGGCATGTTTGCGGTGCTCGGTTGGTTGGCCAACGCAGGCTGGTTTGTGGAAGCCTTTCATTTCAACGCGATGGCGGATGGGCAGATCGTGCCGGTCTTGTTACTCTTTTTGCTGCTCAGTGGGCTCATCACTTTTTGGTTATCGCCTTTGACGAGTCACTTATCCCGGAAACATGAGTATGAAGCCGACGCTTTTGCGCGTGATACAATGAGTACATATACACCTCTTTCACAGGCTTTGCGAAAGCTCCACAAAGAGAACTTAAGCAATTTGACGCCGCATCCTGTTTATAGCAGTTTCCATTATTCACACCCTACGCTTCTTGAGCGTGAAGCATCATTGTGTTCGGAATAGCTGTCTGCTTCAAACTTGTATACTATGCGACGGTTTCTTCGTATTATATTTTTCTGCGTTATTCCTCTTCAAATACTTTCCATCCTCTTGGGTGAAGAATTGCGCATCGCGACCTATAATTTAGATAATTACCTAGTCGCAGATCGCTATGTGGATGGGAGATGGCGACCGTCTTATCCTAAGCCAGAGAGTGAGAAGACAATTATACGCCAGATTATTAAAGAGGTGTCACCAGATGTGCTCGTTCTCCAAGAAATGGGTTCGGTTGCTTTTCTTGAGGAGTTACGTGCAGACATGGCGAGTGAGGGCACTCATTATGACCATTTTGTGCACATGGAGGGCGCAGATAAGAATCGTTACCTTGCGGTGCTTTCAAAACGTGCGCCCAATGCTGTGCTCAAACACAAGGATCTAAATTTTAAGTATTTTGAAGGACGTGAAGTGGTCAAAAGGGGAATGTTAGAGATGACTTTTGAACTGACCTGCGGGTCGAAGTTTCAGCTGTTTGCTTTGCATCTTAAAAGTCGTTACACAGATAAAAAAGAGGATCTGCAGTCTAGTTTGCGCCGTGTCCGTGAAGCCGAGGCTTGCCGAAATCGTATCGTAGAGCGCACGCATGATCAGGGCGCTGATAAGTATTTAATCGTGGGCGATTTTAACGATCACCCCTCCAGTTCGACTATGCGCCGTTTCTATCGCCGAGGAAACCTTGAGATTGGTGCATTAGTTCCCGCAGCCGATAGCCGCGGTGAGCGATGGACCTATTTCTACGAGAAGGAATCTCGCTACGAATCAGTCGACGGTTTTGTCGTATCATTTGCCTTTATGCCTAAAATTAAGGCGGGGCATGCTAAGATCGTTGATAAGCCGGGGACACTCGCAGGGAGTGATCATCGCATGGTTTATCTCGATTTGATTGAGTCAGTAGCAGTGCAGGGTGAAAAATGAAATATTATGCAGGAGGGTGATTGTCCCAATCAATGCTTAGGTTTCAGTCTATTTTAGCTCGCTGCCTCCTAGCTTCATATAAACAAACTGCTGCGGCGGCGGCAACGTTGAGCGAGTCCGCCTGTCCCGCCATCGGGATACGGATTTTGTGAGTCGCTTTTTCTAACCAGTAGTCACTTAGGCCATCGCTTTCGCTACCCATATAGAGGGCAAGACCTTGCTTATAGTCTACTTCCCAGTGTAGCTTTTTGCTGCCTGGAGTTGTCGCGCAGCCGACGATGTTTTTTACGTCTAGCCAATTGGTCAGCGTGTCGCGGTCAGTCGAAACAATAGGCAGAGCAAAGAGTAGGCCCTGCGAAGAACGGATTGCATTTGGGTTATACAAATCGAGCACACAATCGACCAGTATGACCGCATCCACACCTGCGCCATCTGCGCTACGTAGAATCGCACCCAAATTACCGGGCTTTTCAATCCCTTCGAGCACGAGTAATAGTGGCTTCTCGTCCAGTAATAAGTCGGCGAGCACGTTACCTTGTTGCATTGCAATCGCGATCAATCCATCGGGCCCTTCTCTGTGGGAAGCTTTCGTAAATGCGTCTGGGCTCATTCCAATCACTTGGAACTTAGCTGCATCTTTATGTTCAGCAATAAATGTCGCGTGCAAGTCGCTCGGAAAAAAATCACTACAATAGTAAAGATGTGTGATCTCCAAGCCCGCAGTTAGGGCATGACCAATTTCACGCAGCCCCTCTATGAGGTAGCGTGATTGACGTTCACGGTATTTGCGCTCGCGTAGCTTGACTAGATTCTTAACCTGATCGTTTTGTCGACTTTGTATGTAAAGTTCTTCCATAAGATGGGGGCTTTGCGATTTTAGAATTGCAACAGACCCCAGCATACGGGAGGGCATGGGGATGCAAGTGCCAAAAAATTTCGTAGCGGAGCCTTTTGAATATCATCGTGAGCTTGAATTCACTATTGATAGTCTAACTAACCTTGGGATGGGAGTTGGCCGGGTGGACGGTTGGGTCGTCATGGTGCCCTTTGTTATTCCTGGTGAGCGCGTCAAAGCTCGCATTTTTCGTAACTTTCAAAATTACTCCGACGCCGACTTAGTCGAAGTCCTCGAAGCTTCGCCTGATCGGATCGAGCCGAAATGCCCGCTCTATTCACGATGCGGTGGTTGCCAGTATCAGCACATTCGCTACGAGCGACAGCTCAAAGAGAAGACACAGCACGTTGAAGAGCTCATGCAAAAGCTCGGTGATATCGACTTCCCAGTGGCACTCTCACACGGCTCACCGCAGGTCTATAATTACCGCTCAAAGATCACGCCGCACTACAATCGCCCTGATCGAGAAGGTTCGCAGCCAATTGGGTTTTTGCAATACGGTCGTCGCAATCAGATCATCGACGTCGAACATTGTCCCATCGCAACGGATGCGATTAATGCAGCTTTACCTGGTGCCCGCGAAGAAGCCCGTCGTTCTGGTGGTAAAAAGCGCCGTCAAAGGGGCGGCACACTGCTCATGCGGCACGTGCTTGAAGGTGTGGTCAAAGACCCGCAAGACATCGTCTCGGAGCGGGTGGGCGAGGTCACTTTCCAATTTAAAGCGGGCGAGTTTTTCCAGAATAATCCCTTCATTCTGCCCGACCTCGTTGAGCACGTCGCGAAAGAGGCCTCCGCAGAAGGTGCTCGTTACCTCGTGGATGCATACTGTGGTGTGGGGCTCTTCGCACTCTCCACGGCAAAATCTTTTGAACAAGTAGCCGGGATTGAAATTAGCGAGCCCGCAGTACGCTGGGCACAGGCCAATTGTAAGATCAGCGGTATCAAGAATACCCGCTTTGTTATAGGTAAGGCTGAGGCCATCTTCAATGGACTCAAATTCCCCTCAGAGGCTACCGCTATGGTCATCGATCCCCCAAGGAAGGGCTGCGACGAGAGCTTCCGCCAACAGTTGCTTCAATATCGTCCACAACGCCTCGTCTATGTTTCCTGCGATCCAGCTACTCAAGCGCGCGATCTCAAAGATTTCATTGAAGGTGGTTATAAAATCACCAAAGTGCAGCCTTTTGACCTTTTCCCGCATACCCGCCACATTGAGAACGTCGTTTCGTTGAGTTTGGAGGACTAATCTAAGCTAGCACATTCGTCGATTCCGTGCCACATCCTACGCGTTTCTAAGTATGAGCAGGACTGAATAACTCCCAAAAAAGGGTTGACGAGATCACTTCTGGAGCCATTTTCACGCCTCTTTTCTAATTAACAACTACTGCATTTATGTCACTTGAAGTAAAAGTCCGCAAAGGCGAGCCCATGGAACGTGCGCTTCGCCGTCTAAAGAAGCGCCTCGACCGCGAGGGTGTCATTCGTGATGTGCGCGCAAAGCGCTACTTCGTCAAGCCTGCACAGGCTAAGCGCCGCAAGAAGAAGGAATTGGACTTCAACAACATGCTTCGCGTCCGTTACTCGAACATGTAGTTTATTTTCTTAGTTGTCGGCCTGATGCGCTGGCTACTATAAGATCCTGGCCTGTCTTGCACGCGTCGGGATTTTTTGTATATTCATTCTAATGTCAGACATTCTTGACCGTCTCTCGCTTTCTACTTGCTGGTGTTCTTCACGGCATGCGGATGGTTACGAAATGGTAGAAGAGATGGTCAATCTTGGATTTAAGCGCATCGAGTTGAGTCATGGAATACGCCTCTCGCTTGTGCCTGGAATACTTCAAGCGGTTGAGAAGGGCATCGTACAAATTTCTTCGGTTCACAACTTCTGCCCCTTGCCAAATATTGTGCAACATGCTGCGCCAAATATTTTTCAACCTTCATCTAAAGATTCCCGTGAACTGACTCTTTGGTATAGTCATTCAAAACAGACGCTTGACTTTGCAGTTAAAGTTGGAGCCGACCGCATTGTCATGCATTCAGGGAGTGTGTCTTTCTTCTTTTTCGCGCCTGAAGTTCGATTAGAAAAGTGGATCGATGAGTCCGAGATATCTGCGCATGAATTATCAGGGAGTGATGCCTTTCTTAAGCGGCGTGATAAGGCCATGAAGACCATTCGCAAAGCATCGGTGAATACCATTCAAAGGATTAAAGAAAACTACGAAAAACTTTTGCCTGAGGCAAAAGTGCGTGGTCTGAAGCTTTGCCTTGAAAACCGTGAAGGTATGGAAGAGCTGCCGATCGACAGTGAATATGATGATTTTCTAGAAAGTCTCAGTGAACCCGAGCACATACTCTATTGGCACGATACTGGACATGCGCAGATTAAGCACCAGCTCGGCTTACTCGATCACCGAGAGCACTTGGAAAAGATGGCACCACGACTGGGTGGCTTCCATTTACACGATGTTTCGGAAGCTGGACACGACCATCAAATACCTGGAACCGGCACTATCGATTTCAAGATGATCGCGGATTTTGTCCGCCCGGAGCATACTTTGGTATTGGAGCTGAGTCCAAGGCTGACTACTGAAGAAGTAATCGCTTCGCGCGATTATATATTAGGCGTGTTGGCTTGAAGCACCGCTCTGGGGTCTGCCTGAACGTAGAGTATCACCTGTAAGCATTGATTGGTATTTTGACTAGGTAGCGCTCTCTCGGCAAACATTGCATAAACAGACCATATCATTCTCGATAGATTTGTAGCGAAAGTCACGCTCAGGGTTGCTGTGGTCACTCGCTCCACACTGCTCGCATGTGTGGAGCGCTACGTCGGCTGCTTGACTGCGGTCTGATTCGAATTGGGCTCGTCGCTGGCGGCTCTTCATTGATTGTTTGAAACTATCCCTGAAAAAGAGCACATATCCAATAAAGGGTGCTGCAAAAGCTAGGCGATGACCTATGGTCGGCATCGATAAAAACGCGAAAACGCCGAATGCTAGTAGGATCCATGCCATCCACTTCACCTTCATCGGTATTACAAACATGACTAGAAATTCAATATTTGGATTGAAGGTTGCGAAGGCAAAGAAGACGCAGAAATAGAGGAATCTAGGTGCCACGAATATGGTTTCTGTTGGTGAAATGACTTGTCCTACGAAGGCACCGGCGACAGCGAGAACAACGCATGTGAGCAAATAAATATTAAGTCGGAAGGTGCCCCATTCCTCTTCTAGCGAGTTACTCATCATCCAAAGTATATACCAGAAAAAAGCGAGAAAAAGCCCTTGGAATAGGGTCATCGGCACGTAGGGTGGAGCGATCAAGAAAGAGGCCAGTCGCCACCACTCGCCACTGGAAACGGCCTTTGGTATGAGTAGCAATCCTTCAAGCTCGATACGACCTGTGAGCATGGTTCCGTAGATAAACAGTTGGGCTACAATAAGCGTCGCGACGACGTTCGGTATAGCAAGGAATCCTAGGCGCTTTTCTAGTTTATCCAAAAAATTCATAGTATCCTAGCCTTACAAGCTGGAGTCGGCTTGCAACTCGATCATGGGTAATTCCCAAACTTTTTTATCATTACTGTCCGACTCGAAAGCGGTCACCCAATGACGAGTTAGACTACCTAGCGTCATCAATTTGGGCTCGTGCCACCCGCGTTTGTCGATACTGCGGACTATGAAGCGTGCGCCACCTTCGAGCGGACGTGTCACGAAGAGGTATTGCTTCGTTTCGCCGTCATCACTATGGGGTATGAACACGGCGGGGTTTCGCTTAAATGCTAGCTCGAGAATCATACGGCCATCGTCGCGCGCGGTGTCCCGGGCGAATCGCTTGTCGAGGCGCGCATCACGGCGACTGCACCAGATGAGTTCGTGCCCTTGGTCTGCACTTTTTAGGAGATGGCTTAAGGCAAGGAAGTCACCGTCGAAGACAGGTACGACGCTCTTGATCTTTTGTACGAAGGCTTCCGTCGCGATTGGTTTGGGCTTCGGCGCTTCGATGAAGACGACACCGTAGCCGTCGATTCCGACGCGCTCATAACTGCTCTCGAATTCGTTGCCCCAAGGGTTGTGGAAAAGTAACTCAGCTTTACGATCGTCGTAGCCGATAATCACACAGCCATGCCCCATACTTCCGAAGACATTTGCCCTAAACGATATGTAGATAGGTCCTGTCTCGTAGAGAGCTCGGCGAATCTGGGGTAGGCTTGTCCGAGCAAAGTCGTCTGCGTCTTTCCAATTGAGCACGCGGCCATCGAAGCCCAGTTTTTCCATAGCGAGCAGCATGTCGCTCGGGTAAGTGCCTTGATTGCTAGCTGACATCTCAGAAGAGAGCTCGGCGACTTGATCTTGATCGGTCTCTATGCCGTGGAAGAGTGCGATCATGGTCGCTGAAGCGGGTACGCAGTAATTACCTTTTTGCGTGACCATGGGCACGTTTTTGAGAATATGCTTCGTGGGTAGATCGACTGGAATGTTGAGTGCTGATTTCGTTGCAGCTACGGTTGCTTTTTTTGCCGCATCTGCGAGGAGAGCTTGATCTGCCTTAGATAATTGATCCCATGAAAGTGCGAATCTCAATCCGTCCACTCGTTGCATCTCTACAGTTTGTTCGTCTTCAGATAGATTGAGCACACGGGCTTCGATCGCACGCCCATCCTCGCTATGCCAGGTGCGGCTCTCATTGAGTTGATTAGCTTGCGAGACTGAAAGAAGGCAAGCGAAGGCTAATAACTGAAACTTACGCGAAATTTTCACGCCACTAGGGGATCAATAGGGCAAGGCTGTCTTGAAGATTGAGCGCGCGTGCTAAGGTATATTCAAAAACACGTCTGTCTCCATTTCGCGCGACCCATTCAAGGTGTTTTTTAGCCGCGTTCTCATCGCCTTGAGCACGTAGCTTGAGACCGATGTATGTGTGTGCCTCAGTCTCTTGTGCGCTGTCTTTGACATAGCCAATTAATTCGGAGGCGAGGATACTTCCAGCTAAGTAATCGATTACCGGCGAAGGCCAAGCATTGAGCGGCTTGTTTCGAAGGGCATAATTAAGCGATGCTTGTGCGTTGCTTTGATCCTCCGCTTCAAGGTAGGCAAAATAGGCGATTAATAAGGGGTATGCAGAGTTCTCGCCCCTCTTGTTGTACATTAAAGTAGCTATCTTGGCAGCTTCGGCCGCTTCAGAAAATGCACCACGACACATTTGTACCCATGCGAGTGACTCGTAGAAAAAACCGTTGATGGGTTGCTCGGCCGTGGCTTGCTCGAAGGAATCCAAGGCAGTGTCGAAGTCCTCCATATTGAAGGCGGCTAGGCCGCGGCCATTCCATGCGAAAGCGTGACGTGGATAATTCGCCACAATGCTATCGTAAGTCGCATAGGCTTCGGCATGACGCTCTAAGTCGGCAAGTATCATTGCTTGGCCGAGTAAGGCAGAGAGGTCCTCGCCGTTTGCAGTGAGTGCTTGCTGGAAATGATTCAGTGCCTCTGCCGAGTCGCCCAACTCTAGGAGCTTGTAGGCCTGTGTGACGAGTGGACTTTGAAGGGGTATTGGATCGCTGATATGATTAATAGCAGTCTCTTGTGCAGGAAGCTCTAGTATACTCACCCTAAACAAGAACAATGTTAAGAGGAGGAATACCTTCAAACTTTTTATTATAACTAATACCATAATCCTATAATTCAGCTTCATGCGGGACGGACACAATGTCAATTAGTTGCAGTTTTTGTTCCTATTTCTCATTGGACACCCAAATAGTCATGCGGAGCAAGCCTCTTTGATTTTTAACTGATTAATTCCGCATTGAAACCCAGGCCGGCGCCTGCATCGTTCTGATTTATATGATTATTGAATCTCAAGAACTTCCACCGATAGGCACCAATGCTTTTGCCCTGATTGAGCCTGGGCTCAAGGAATGCGTAATCATCGACGCGCCTGCCGAAGCATACGAGTGGGCGGTGCAGGTCGCGGAGAAGCACAGTTGCCAAATTATCGCGCTCATCCTCACGCACGGGCATTGGGATCATATCTTGGACGGTCATAAATTCGCGAAAGCGGGTATTCCGACCTACGGTCACGCGGATGATACAGAAATGTTTGCTTCGCCCTCAAAGATGGCTAGCTACGCGATTCCAGGCTTGGAACTGGAAGAGCTGCCCATCAACTACTGGGTCAAAGGTGGCGATCAGCTTGAACTTATTTCTACCAAAATGGAAATACGTCATGTTCCAGGGCATTGCCCGGGAAATGTGCTCGTTTACATCGCCAGCGAAAAGGCAGCCATTGTTGGAGATGTTATTTTTGCAGGTAGTGTGGGTCGCTACGATTTACCGGGTGGTGATTTTTCGGTATTAGAGAAGTCGATCAAAACTCAGGTTTACTCGCTGCCCGACGAGACGATGATTTATCCTGGCCACGGACCCGTGACTTCTGTGGGTCAAGAAAAAGCCGGCAACCCCTACGTCAAAGGATGAGCGCTACACAGGCTAAGGATGAGCGATTCATGCGCCGTGCGCTTGAACTTGCGCAACAGGCTTGGGGACAAACACACCCCAACCCAATGGTAGGAGCCGCCATCGTCGAGGCTGGTGTGGTTGTGGCTGAAGGCTGGCATGTAATCGCAGGGCAAGACCACGCTGAAGTCGCCGCCATCAAAGCGCTTGGTCGTAAGCCTGCGGCAGGCGCTAGCATCTACGTCACACTCGAACCCTGTAGCACCAGCGGGCGCACTGGCGCTTGCACCAATGCGCTGATAGAGGCAGGATTCGCGCGTGTCGTGATCGGCGCGAAGGATCCTTACCCTGAACATGCTGGACGAGGCTTGGAGGTTCTTCGTGAAGCGGGCATTGAAGTTGTCGAAGGAGTTCTTGCTGAAGAATGTGCTGACCTGAATTTAATCTTTAATCATTGGATTACGCAAAAATTGCCCTTCATCGCTGGAAAAATGGCGATTACTTTAGACGGTAAATTTGCCGCGGCCTCGGGACACTCAAAGTGGGTTACTGGCGAGTCAGCGCGAGCGGATGTCATGCGATGGCGCCGATATTTTCCCGCTATTGCTGTCAGTGCAAATACAGTATTAAAAGATAATCCCAGTCTAAGTTCACGAATCGGCGATGAGGTTTGGTGCCCGCAGCGCTTTGTCTTTGATCGCACACTCAAGACTTTTGAGGCCGATACTATACCACAGATTTATACAGATACCTATGCCCCCAAAACGACCGTGCTTTGTGCGGATGCCGCTTCAGATTGCTTGAGGACTCGGGCAAAGGACTTGAACATTATGCTATGGCAATTACCCGAAGCCAAGGGTCATCTGGATTGGCAAGCCTTCCGTAAGCGATGTGCCGAGGCTAAAATATACGGCATCTATGTCGAAGTGGGGCCAACACTTGCCACACAAGTCATAGAGGATGCTTTGGCTGATTACCTTTTCGTCTATCAAGCACCAAAGTTTCTATCGGATACGTCGGTACCAGGCATTGGTTCACATAGGAATTCTCAGTCGATGGAGGAGGTCTTTGCGCTTCGTAATTTACGGCATGCAAGCTTCGATGGTGACCGACTCATCAGGGGATTCTTATCAAAATGAAGCAACTGATCGTGGCCTCGGGCAACGCCCACAAAGTTGAAGAATTCGACGGCCTACTAGAAACTAGCGGCTTCGAAGTTTGTTCTGCAAAAGTCTGTGGTGGCATGCCCTATGTGCTCGAAGATGGAGATACCTTTGGTGCCAATGCGCGGATTAAAGCCTTAGCTCTACGAGCGCTTGCACCAAAAGATGCTTGGATCGTCTCGGACGACTCAGGACTCGAAGTCGATGCACTCGGTGGCGCGCCTGGCATCCACTCCGCGCGATATGCCGGAGAGGGCGCGAGTGACCTCCATAATTTGAATAAGCTCTTACTTGAACTCGAAGAGCAACCTGCAGCTCAACGCGCAGCGCGTTTCCGATGTGTGCTTTGCCTAATTGACCCCAGTGGTAGTGAGCAATTTTTTGATGGTGCCTGCGAGGGTAGGATTGCCAATGCTCCCGCGGGCGCTGATGGCTTTGGCTACGATCCTGTTTTTGTGCCGGAAGGCCACAGCGAGTCTTTCGCAGAACTGGGCGAATCCATCAAAAGTAAATTAAGCCATCGAGCCTTGGCCGTATTGGCTATGCGCCGTTGCCTGGAGTCCTAACTTCTTCAAAACCGCGTTAAAGTCCGTATTCACTCCGGCGCGAATATCTAGTGTCTCACCTTCACGCATCGGGTGCGGCATCTGTAAGCGCATAGCGCGGAGCATCAGTAACTGCTGACCGCAGTAGCTTCGGAGGAATTGGTTTTGGGCACTGTCACCGTGGCGCGTGTCGCCCAGTATCGGATGCCGAAGGTGCTTCATGTGGCGACGAAGTTGGTGGGTGCGCCCCGTCCTCGGTTGCAACTCCACCAGCGAAAAGCGACCATTAGGGTAACGACCTACAGGTATTTCGACGGAGGACTGATTGAGGCAGCGATATTCGGTCACAGCGGACTGGACCTTATCCAGCTTCTCTTCGTTGCGCAGATCATAGTCGATGACCCCCTCGCCATCGAGCCAGCCCCGCACCAGCGCGTGATAGGTCTTGGTCATACGATGCTCGATAAAGAGCTCTTGTGCGCTGCGCGTAGCTTCTGCATTAAGGGCAAACAGGAGTACGCCGCTCGTCGGTCGATCCAAGCGGTGGCAAGGATTGACCACTTGCCCAATTTGGTCGCGCAGCTTTTGCACTGCAAATTCAGTCGCATATTTATCCAGTGGGCTACGATGGACGAGCAGTCCCGCAGGCTTATCGATGGCTACATAATCTGCATCATGGTAAATAATCTCCAGCGGATCGGTCTGGAGTTCTGTATTTTGTAGAGTTGCCAAGTTAGTCATATGGTATGTGCGGTGAAACTTATATATTGAGCATTTTTTTGACAGATGAAACCGTATTATTTGTCGATAAATCTTCCGTCTAACTTGGGATTATCTCCTTACTATCAGGGATGCGTGAATTTGCGGTAGATCCGTTTTCCGATCGAGTCGAAACTTACACTGGGCGCTTCGTTTTTCGCAGTTCATGGACACTGAGTGGAGGTGTTCGCTCATGCCTGATGGCAGTTCAGCCCACATTTCAGACTTCAAGCTAAGTTTTGCCCGAAAACCGTCTCGACAATCCGCCACAGGCTGAAACCCTTATGAATTTACTATTTCGATTATAGCCATGCAAGAAAATCTAAATACGATCGTTGCCAATGTTAGGGAGAAAGTGCCCGCCATTAAGACGCGCGCAGAGTTCGAGGCTTATAAAGCCACCATTTCGGGACCTAAAGGTGTCCTGACTGATGTCATGAAGGGTATGGGCAAGGTCCCTAAAGAGGACAAGCCAGCTATGGGGAAGGCAATCAACGAAGCTAAGATGGCCGTCGAAGCTGCCTTTGCCTCGGTGATCAAAGGTCTCGAAGCAGCCGAACTCGCCGCTAAGATTGGTCCGGCCATCGACCCGACCTTGCCGAGCCCCGATTCCGCTCGCGGCACTTTACACCCGATCGCTCAAGTTCGAGAGGAGATGGTGGACCTTTTCCGTCGTATTGGATTTTCTGTCGCCGAGGCCACCGAGGTGGAGTCTGAGCATTATTGTTTCGACGCCCTCAATATTCCCTCAGACCACCCAGCCCGCGACATGCAGGATTCTTACTACCTGCCCGATGATCTTTCCGTGAACAACGTCAGTAAAGAGG
>CACIKF010000010.1 GCA_902587165.1 Puniceicoccaceae bacterium
TATGGAGTTTTTCCGCAATTCGGGGCTGCTTACTAAAAACTTTTAGCGCCTCATCCACGCTCATTGCTAAAACGTCAGCGATACTGTAGCCTTTAAAGCGTGCGTCGAGCGTTTCACGGTTGTAGCGGCGTCCCTTGCAGCTAGGACACTCACTGTAAACGTCGGCCATAAACTGCATGTCGAGTTTGATCACACCATCACCCTTACAGCGTTCGCAGCGACCACCGCTGACGTTAAAGGAAAAGCGATTACGCTTGTAACCGCGAATTTTAGCAATCGAACATTTAGCAAAGAGGTCCCGTAGTTGGTCAAAGAGCTTGGTAAAGGTAGCTGGGTTGGAACGAGGGCTACGACCGATGGAAGATTGATCGACTTGAATAACGGAGAGGAAGTTATCGAGGCCGGAAATCTTTTTATACTTGCCCGGGATTGTCTTGGCACGGTTAAGTTTGAAGGCAACCGCTTTGGCGAGGATGTCGTTAACTAGCGTGCTCTTCCCTGAGCCAGACATGCCACAAACTACAGTGAGCAGGCCAACGGGGAATTTAACATCGATGCCCTTTAGGTTGTTCTCAATCGCACCTTGAATATTGAGCCAATCAATTTTTGGGCGCAGGGTCTTGGCGTCCTTCTCCACACGAGCAGCACCACTTAGAAACATGCCAGATCGGCTATGTTTATCTTTAAAAGATTTTTTTGGACTGCCTTGATAGATTAAGTCGCCACCTTCGATGCCCGCTCCAGGACCTAATTCGATTAGATGATCTGCGGCTAGCATCGTCTCGCCGTCATGTTCAACCACCACGACTGAGTTACCCCGATCACGAAGACCAGTAAGCGTTTGAATGAGTCGGCGATTATCGAGTGGATGAAGCCCAATACTGGGCTCGTCTAAGAGGTAGACCACTCCGACGAGCGACATGCCGAGCTGGGAGGCGAGACGGACACGCTGGGCCTCGCCGCCGCTAAGAGTGGCGTAAGCACGGTCAAGCGTAAGATAACTAAGGCCGACTTTATTAAGAAAAGAAAGACGTGAACCGAGACCGCGCACGGCGTCGCTCACGGTTTGGTAATCAGGATTTCTTAAAAGCCCATCAACAAAATTTTGCGCCTCTTGGAGTGACATGGCAAGTAGTTCAGTGATAGAACGGCCCTCAATCAAAACGCTTAGACTAGCTCGGCGTAGGCGCCGACCCTCGCAGGATTCACAGCGGCTACTGGTTTGGTAGGCCATGAGCCGGGCACGCAGGCCGTCGCTCGTAGTGTTACGACGAATATTTTCAAGGTCAGCCAAAACTCCTTCAAAAGTCATCGACTCCGGCTTCGTGTTGCCACCTTTAAGCTTGAAGCTAAATTGCCGATTGCCGGTACCATGGATTATTTGCTCGCGCATATCATAGTCGAGTTCTTCCCATGGTAGAGTCGGATCGAAGGGTAATTGCTCGGCCAATTGTTTCAAAATGGCGTTATGCCGAATAATCATCTGCTTAGAACCTAGGCGCCAGGGTTTGATCGCACCCTTTTTCACACTAATACTGGGGTCGGGGACGATAAGCTCAGGTTGGAACTGAAGTGTCTCGCCGAGGCCGCCGCATTCGGGGCAGGCACCTTCGGCGTGATTCCATGAAAAGTGGCGTGGTGTGATGGGTTCGTAAACATCGCCACAAATGACACAAGCTAGGCGATTACTAAGCGCTATCTCGCGGTAGCTTTTATCTTCTTCAATTAAAATAATTCCGCGGTCTTTCCCCTCGCTAAAAGCGAGATCGAGCGAGTCGGCGAGACGACTGCGCTGATCAGGTTTTAGCACTAAGCGATCCACGACGATTTCTACGTTGATCGTGGAGGATTTAGAATCGATGATACTCGGCTCATCGAGGCGGCGGATCTCACCGTTGAGGCGGACCCGCTGAAAGCCACGTTGTTGGAGTCGAGGCAACTCTTCGCGAAGAATCGCAGGCTTAGCGGTCATCCACGGAGCAAGTATCATCAAGCGACTCCCTTCTGGTTCGGAGTAAATTCGAGTCAGGCAATCATCCATCGAACGGCGCTCGATAATACCGCCATCTTTCGGGCAATAAGGGGTGCCACAGACTGCCCATAGTACGCGGGCAAAATCTGCGATCTCCGTTACAGTAGCAACGGTGCTACGTGGGTTACCTCCTCCTCCGTTGCGTTGCTCCAGCGCGATGACAGGGGAAAGGCCTTGGATGTAGTCCACGTCTGGACGAGGAATTTGATCGAGCACCATGCGAGCTTTGGTTGAGAGACTGTCGATGTATTTACGGTAACCCTCGGCGTAAATCGTATCGAAAGCCAATGATGACTTACCCGAGCCGCTGACTCCCGTGATCACCACGAGCTGATTACGCGGGATGTCGACGCTGATATTCTTTAGATTATGCTCGCGTGCCCCTTTGACGGAGATCGAATCGGCCATTTGTGAGAGCTTGGCAGGTGCTTCGTTAGAACTCATTTATCAAGGTTAAGGATTTAATATAGGACTACGGGGCTAGGAGCAAGTACGCTAGGTATAAACTTTTAAAACGGTGATTTACGTTGTCAGAAGCACTTAGAAACATACAATATTAATAGCTTATGAACATAAATAAACTGCCGATCCTCTACATCAAATCTGGCTGCCCTTGGTGCCGTGAAGCCCTCTCCTTTTTCAATGGGCAAGGTGTCCAGGTAGAAGTCCGCGATGTTATTGCAAACCCTAAGGATATGGACGCGATGCTAGCATTGAGTGGTCAGACCAAAACGCCGACTTTTGAATACGGAGATTTCATGATGGCCGATTTTGACGTGGACGAGTTTTTAGCCGAACTTAAAGAGTTTCCCGAAATCCGTCAGAAGCTAGGAATCCGTTTAGACTAAAATTAGATATTGGGGTTCCGTCTTTCGTCAGTCTTTGATGTTACCTGCTGAATACGAAGCGCCAAAATAAGCACAAAAAAGGCGCTTCCGGAAATCGTAAGCGCCTTTAGTTTAAAATAATTGCAGCCCAGACTACTTCTTGTCAACCCAGCGGGCGATACTGAGTATGGTCCACTTCTCTTCGTTAGCGCCAATCTTGGTAGTAACGGTAGCACCCTTTTCTTTTCCAATCAGGGCTTGAGCGAGGGGCGTCTTGTAAGAGAGCACGTCGTTGTCAGGATCACTGTCCCATGCCCCGAGGAAGGCGTATTTCTGCTTTTTTCCAGAAGAGCCATTCTTCAGTTCGACGATGCTACCAATACCGACATTTTCGGCAGTCGCGTCGGTAAAATCAGTCACTCGGGCTCGAGAAAGGTCGACTTCTAGCTCATTCTTGCGAGAGAGTAATAAATCTTGATCTTGTCTGGCCATCTTATATTCGGAATTTTCCTTTAAATCGCCATGGTCGCGAGCGACTTGGATAGCTAATTTATTTTCAGGAATCTTCGTAGCGATGAGCTCTTCGTATTCAACCTTAGCTTCATTGAAGCTCTCTTGAGATACGATCAGAGCATCGTCTTCGGAGGTCTCAGCAGCTTGGCCAGCAAGGAGTGCTTGCACGGACGGGAATTGCTTGATGAAACGAGCAAGGAGCGACTTCTTAGTCAGATCCCCAAAACCTTGATTTAGCAAGAGGGTTTGCGCGAGGTCATTAGCAGTCTCGACACTGGCCTGGGACAAGAGATCGGGTATCAATGTGGTGTCATCGCTTAGTAAGTCGGCCAATGGGATACGGCGAGTACTCGCATTTTGCAGAGCTTCGTAGTCGATCGCGTAGAACATCGCTGCCAAGAGACGGGGGTTGACAAGCGGATCGATGATGGCGCCGTATTTCTTAGAAGCGCGATTTTTAACGACCCAGAAAAGAAGGGGACCTTTGATCGTCTGCTCCTTCAGCCAACGGTCAAGGCAGTAACTGATGCGCTCTTGCATCTCGTGCTCAAGCATGAAGTTGATACATTCGCTTGTAAACTTACCGCTTGAATTACGGAGGAGATCTTCAATCATGAACTGCCACTTATCAGGATAAGTACGACTGATGAGATCAAGATAGCGCTTAAAATACTGAGCAGGCAGCTCAGCTGCGAGCTCAGAGTAGTCGTTGGTCGCGTCGAGAATTGAAGCGGACGATGGCTCGAGAGTTTCTACATCTTCATGAAGATCTCGCGCCAGGTTGTTACGCACCCAGACACCATGCAAACGGTTGGCTTGACTTAGACTTTTGGCATTAGCAATCGCGTCAGTCAACTCGGTGAGAATTTGCGGCATCTCTTCACGCACGACGGAAATATTCTCGGAGAGAGCATAGAGCTTTTCGCCAAGCTCGATCTTTTGCATCGAGTTCTTGGTGCCGTGGAACTGCTCAAGGATTTCGTCTTCGGGCTTCACTGGCTCATCGCGGTAAATATAGGGCTCTGTCTTTTTGAGTGGCACACCGATGCGAGGATCCTTGACCAATACCTTTTTGGTGGCTGTCCACCACTTCTTGTATTTGATCGGTCCAATTACGCGAGCGAGCAGGCGCTCAATCTCGGAGGCCATCATAGCTTGGTTCTCGCTGGCGGATACCATTTCACAAATTAAATCAGCAGGCTGCTTCTTAATCATCGTCTCTATAGCGTCAGTTTCAGTGCGGGAACGCACTAAAAGGTCATTCGGCAAGAGGATATCTAGCTTATCCACGCAAAAAGCGGGTGCCATTGCATGACCTTGCTTACCGTCCTCAAAGTCGATGATCAGACGGTCGTCCGCAGCGTTATAGTCTACGATTTTACCAAAACCCCAACTACGGTGCAGGCAGTAGTTACCGGGCACCATGGTTTCGAGCTTCGCGCGATGCGAAAGCAGTTTCGGATTCTTTTCGATGAGAGCATCTATGGCCTCTTTATTCATAATAATTGCTTGTCTATGTCGTAAACAGTCCACTATGGACAGGTTTTGCGCTAATGAGAAGTATTAAGTTAAGCTTATCCTCAAAGTCCATAATGGGCTGGGATGCAGCTGTGTACCTAGTGGAAGCTTATCTGATAGGCGGCCAAAAGGCGGATCAGTTGTTAGATCAACTTCCTGAAAATTTTGTGGGAGAACGTCGCGCCGCTTGCCAATCACTTTTTTTAGGTGCGCTTCGCCACGGGCACCGTACTAGAGCAGCCTTGCAAGGACTTTTGCGAAAAAAAACCAAATACAGCGTCGAAGCAATTCTCCTAGTTTCAGGCTACGAAATGTTTGACGCCGAAGCCGACCGGCATCCGAAAATAATCCACCACGCAGTCGAACGCAGTAAGCAACTTGTCAATCGCTTCGAGCAGGGCTTCCTCAATGCCATCTTGCGCAAACTGCCTTCGGCGCTAGAGCAGGTTCAGGCCCAAAAATCGCCCGCCGCCTTTTACAGTCACCCCGACTGGCTGGTCGAACGTTGGCAAAGGGAGTTCCCTAGGGCCTGCACGCAACTACTCGAGTGGAATCAAGGTATTCCGCCCACCTATCTGAAGGTTTACAACGACGAAGTCCAGATTCCTATGGGACTCGAGGCGACTGGATGGCCGCAATTCTATAGAGTCACGGGCAAAATTTCTTGGAAAGAAGACCTGCATCCACTGCTTAACAAGGGTAAGGCCTATATAAAAGACCCCTCTACTCGAATCGCGCCTGCCCTGCTCAGGCCAAAGGCCGGCGAATCAGTGCTTGACCTATGCGCCGCCCCTGGAGGCAAGACCTATGACATGGCGCAGGCGATGCAAGGTGAAGGGCAGATCGTAGCGGTGGACTTGCCTGGCAAACGAATCGCGCGACTCGAAGAGAATCTCTCCACACTGCGTTCAGAAGACCTGAAATGTGAGATCGTCGAGTGTGACCTACTCAAAATGGATACAAGCACCTTTGAAGACAAACGCCTACCTAACGCGTATGACGCCGTCATGCTCGATGTACCTTGTTCAAATACTGGCGTGATTCAGCGCCGGACGGATGTAAAATGGAGGCTACAGCCAAAGGATATCGAAAACTGCGCAAAGTTACAGCTTCAGCTGCTTCACTCTGCTACTCGATTCGTTAAGGTGGGTGGTCGAATTACTTACAGCACCTGCAGTATCGAGGCCATGGAGAATCAGCTGGTCGTCGACGAATTTTTGGCGAGTAAATCAGGACGTGTATTTAAGCTAGAAAAAGCAATATCCAGCCTTCCGTGGGAGACTGGACATGATGGCGCAGGTGCGTTTCTGCTTCGTCGAGAAGCTTAGAAAACGAAGCCAATTCCAGCGCTAAAGCGGTCGCCATTGCCGTGGTCGGGGCGCGACGAAGTGACGCGCGAGACGAAGTCATGCTTCCACTCAATGCGAATATGGGTCTTGTCATTCCAACGCCAATAGAGCGCGGGACCAGCCGAGAGAAAAAACTTACTCTCATCGTCCCAACTCAGGTCGCTCTCCCAAAGGATTTGCATGTCCTCGCGCGCATTCCAACCGAGATCGAGGCTGAAGCTCCACTCTGCAGGTTCGGGCTGCTCAAATATCCAAAAACCAGCACTAGTAGCGATGAACCAATCATAAGTTTCGGTCTCGTAACCAAACGACAGCCCCCCACCCCAGACACCATCCCAAACTTCGAACTCATCGTTTTCCTTCCCCAGCGGGATACGAATCTGAGGTGCCAGTGTCCAAGAACCCGAGCGCTCTGAGAGGTTGAAGTATTTTTTCAGTGGCAGCGCCACGGTCAAATCCCCAATCCCTTCATCGCGCTGCACGACTTTTTGCCCTAAAGGACCGAGCACTTCACGCCGCGCATCGACCACGTAGGGCAATTTCGCAGTGAGCCGAATAGAGCGATCCCAAGTATAGACGCCTTGCAGGTGCAACTGCGTCACATCCTCGGTGAAACCACGCGCTACGACGTCGTCGCCCTGCTTCAGATCGCTACGGTGCAGTTGCTCCGCTAGGACTTGAAAACCATAGCCACCATCCCAGCGAGGCATCATATTCATGATCGGCTGATCGGCCCAATTAGGTGCAACCGGCGCGACCGAGACGGCGAGCCAACAAACAAATTTACGAACGTTCATACTTACTCCTGAGTAAAGTTTTTCATCGAGACGGCTTCACCATCCCATGCATAATAATGAACTGGATCGTAGCCTGCCTTGTAAATGGCATCGCGAACTTTATTTGCATCATAGGTCTCGCCCTCTTTTATAGCGACGATTACGAGTTGATTTTTAATATCCAAATCGGTGCCTTTGCTAAGCTTCTTAGTATCCACGAAGTCTAGTTTTTTGCTATGGATACGGATACCGATGGCGCAGGAACTACAGATGAGCCCCTTGGTAAATACGGCAATTTGATTTGATTGGCCACTTAAATGCTCAGTGGCCGACTCCAGACGAACCTCAGAGCTGACTTCGGGCACTGGTTCTCCCCCAGCTTGAACTTGCTGCGAAACGAATGAGAATAGGATGATAGATAAATATGTATAGATTTTCATGATAAGAATGCTGATTAAATTTTAAATTCGAAAGCGGCGTCACTCATGGATCGCACTCACTTTCGGATAATAGATCGGATGCGCGCAAAGCGCAGCCGATCACAGCAAACGTACAGAATAAATCTTAGCGACACTTAGGATACTTAGCCTCGGAGGCGCCTGGCTCCTAGCAGAAACGCAAACCGCCTGCCTCCTCAATACCGGCTCCAACAACTCGAGCACATGTGGTGTATACAGTGGCGCAGAATTCTCCCGCTCCACACTGCTTGACCCTGAAAAAACAAAAAGCTCATCAGAATGGTCGAGATGACAAACCGAGCACTCTTCAGAACATGTATTTTCCGTTTCAGCCTCACTCTCAGTTTCATCACAGGGACAATGGTCCACGTGTGACGATGCTGAGGCATCCAAACAATGCCCTAACTGATCCAAACACACTGAAGCCGAGCGATTAAAGCCCTGCGTGACAATCAATGCCAGAAACAGTGGGATGAGTAGATAGCGGTTCACATAGGTAGTATAAACGAATCGCACAATTATCTCAAACCGAAAAACAAATCATTATTTAGCCGTCATTTCCGCTCTGGCATTTTCATATGCATGGAGGGCACACTGCGAGCAGGCGGTACGAACATCCGCAAAGAAATCGTTCCCTTTATCATCGACCAAAATGTAAGCGGGAAAATCCTCCACCTCAATTTTCCAGATGGCTTCCATACCAAGCTCGGGGTATTCAAGCACTTCCACTTCTTTGATATTGTGCTCCGCCAGTAATGCAGCGGGGCCACCAATGGAACCGAGGTAGAAACCGCCAAATTCTTTGCATGCATCTGTGACTTGCTTTGAGCGATTACCTTTGGCTAGCATAATCATAGAACCGCCCTCTTTCTGGAAAGCTTGCACATAGCTATCCATACGCCCAGCCGTAGTGGGACCGAAAGAACCAGAAGGTTTGCCGGCAGGCGTCTTTGCAGGGCCCGCGTAGTAGATCGGATGATTTTTTAAATAGTCCGGCATGCCTTTCCCCTGATCAAGACGTTCTTGAATTTTCGCATGAGCGATATCGCGCCCAACGATGATTGTGCCACTCAGCGAAAGCGGTGTAGCCACGGGGTATTTGTTCAGCTCGGCAAGAATGTCTTTCATTGGGCGATTCAAATTGATCGCAACGGGATCTTTTGGCTTCGCAATCTCGCCTTCAGAAGGGATAAAACGACCGGGGTTTTCTTCGAGCTGCTCAAGCCAAACACCGGCTTTGTCGATCCGTGCCTTTACGTTGCGGTCCGCGGAGCAAGAAACACCCAGCCCGACGGGGCAAGAGGCACCGTGGCGCGGCAGACGGACGACGCGCACATCGAGGGCAAAATATTTACCGCCGAACTGGGCGCCGTAGCCCATCTTGCGCGTGAATTTTAGCAGCTTGGCTTCTAGCACGGTGTCACGGAAGGCCTGACCGTACTCATTACCCTTCGTTGGTAATTCATCGTAGTATTTAGTCGAAGCCAGCTTGACCGTTTTCAAGCAGGACTCCGCGGAGGTGCCGCCTATTACAAAAGCAATGTGATACGGCGGACAAGCGGAGGTGCCAAGCGTGCCCATTTTCTCAATGCAGAATTTCTCAAGATTGGCTGGATTGAGCAGCGCCTTGGTTTCTTGATAGAAAAAGGTCTTGTTGGCCGAGCCTCCCCCCTTGGCCACGAAAAGGAAGTCGTAGCGATCACTGTCTGTCGCTTGCAAGTCGATCTGAGCGGGCAAGTTGCAACCAGTATTAGCCTCCTCGTACATAGAGAGCGGTGCCATCTGCGAATAGCGCAAATTTTCCTTGGTGTATGCATTATAGACGCCTTCCGAAAGCGCGGCCTCATCACCCCCACCCGTCCAGACTCTTTGGCCTTTTTTACCAAGGATAATGGCGGTGCCCGTGTCCTGGCAAAAGGGCAGAACGCCATGGGCGGAGACCTCGGCATTTCGGAGCATAGTCAGCGCGATCGTACGGTCATTTTCCGTAGCTTCAGGATCGTCTAGAATCGCAGCGACCTTCTCCAAGTGCTCCGTGCGGAGGCGAAAGGAGATGTCTTTCATCGCTGTTTCGGCGAGATAGGTTAGGGCCCTCGGATCGACCTTCAGCATAGATTCAGCGCCAAAATCAGCGGTTTCGACAAAGCCATCTGTGAGTAGACGATACTGCGTCTTATCTTTTCCGAGAGGAAACTGCTTTTGGTAATGGAAAGTAGGTGTGGGCTTGGCCATAATTTTGCTTCCTAACTTTGACTCGCTAAAAGAAGATATGCTACTTGCATTTAATGCAAGACTGCAGAAAAGGCAGTCCAAACGCTATCTTTTCATTCAAAATAAAAGTAAACTCACAAAAAGACAAAGTTGCGATGTATTCAAGTGGATCAGACACCAAGGCAAAGCGAAAAACAATGATTACCCCTTAGACTAAAATTATAAGCGAAGTTTGACTATATAATTAACTATTGCGGAAACATAATTTATGCAATTTTATGCACTTAAATAATGTTATGAGGCCTGCCTATACCAATACTAAAGTCATTAATGGGCAATTGACGACACTCCAAAAGCTGTGTTGGCTACTTCTCTGTTTTGGGATGATCGGACTTGCCTCTGCGATAGTCTATTCGGTTATAAATAACAAAGTGAGCTCACCTAAATCTGCCCCAATCGAAGCTCAATTACCCTATGGCTCCATAGAAGAATTGAGCGATCCAAAGACGTTCATGGCGGCCTATCTCTCAGTCAACTGCAAGCCAGATCTACTCCGCCGCACGCAAACGTTGCGTGTGGCGGGAACGATCGAACGCGACGGCTTAAGCGAAACTTTTACCTTAATCAAAAAACGCCCAAATAAGATGCGGTTCTCGGTCAAGCAAGGCTTGAAGGAGGTTACTTTCGGTGCCAATACCGAGATTGTCTGGCGGTGCGTCCGTTCGCCAGGACAACAAGAAGTTAATTACGTTCTTATCGAGGGAGATGAAGCGCTACAATGGATAAAACAAACTCGCTTCTTTGACTTGATCATCAGCGCCAGTCAAGGCGAAGGCCAGATTTTGGAGATCGAGGGCGGGCAGTGGGCAGAAAAGGACAGTCTAAAAGTAAGAGTAATGGATGCCTACGGTGATACTTACGTGATTTTTATCGACCCTCAGACTCTCTACCCGCTCGCCGAAAGACAGACCCGCCATAATGGTAAAACAACCGAAACCATTTTTAACGATTATCGCGATCTCGATGGCCTACCAACACCCTTTCAACTGACAGTTTCGCAAGAAAATAATGCGGTGAGTAAAATCCAAATTAATAGCGCTGCCATCAATCCGGGCATACTCTCAAAGCTGTTTGAGCTTCCATCTGCTCTACGGTAGCAAGTTCTCCGCTTTGGCGGAAGTATGCACTTTTTAAGCAGCTCCATAAACTACTTCGATTTGAGTCCATTTGAATGATCAAGAGCTTGGTGGATTAGGCTTAGCTTTAAAGTTAGCTGAGTAAGAACTAAGATTTTAAGGTGCGTGATTAAGAATTCTCATCTCTGGCAACCCATAAAAAACAAACTTTGAATATTCTTTCACTTTATAATAGGTTCTATTGCTTCTACTTGATTCCGCCTTCGAGAAGAGTAGGAACTTGCATGAGTAACTGATCGCGGGAAATTTCAGCTTCGCGGCCTTTTGAGAGGTCGCGAACCTTGACTACGCCGCGCTCAAGTTCTTCGCTACCGTAGATCAGAGCGAAGCGGGCACCTGATTGGTTGGCCGATTTAAACTGCTTAGCGAAACCTTGGTTTTTGAATGGATACTCGATTTGATAACCGACCGCACGTAGTTGTGCAGCGTCAGCCAATGCGACAGCGCGTTCATCTTCACCTCCAATGATCGCGATGAACTCAGGGCTTTGAATATATTCTGGTACTAACGATTTGCTTTCCAGTAAGTCGACTAAAGTGACATCGCCCATCGCGAAACCGACTGCAGGCATATCGGGGCCACCGAGTTTTTTAATGAGCGCGTCGTAGCGCCCTCCCCCAGCGAGTGCGCGGCCTTCGCCGCTGGCTTCAAAAGCTTCAAAAACAAAACCAGTATAATAGGCTAGTCCACGAACGATCCCGAGATCAATTTGAATAAAGTCACCCACACCAGAGGCCGAGAGGTCACGCAAAAGTTGAGACCATTCTTCAATGCGAGTTTTAGCTTGAGCGGCGAGATCGCCTTCTAGCGGCAAGTTGTCGATGTAAATACGTAATGTATCAAAATCGTGGATCGCGATGGCTTCTTCAATCCTACCGAGAAAATCTTCGGCTTCATCGCCGAGCATGAGGGCCAGCTTTTCGATCGTTTTTGTGCGGTCGGTGCGCTCCATCTTATCAATAATACCAAGCACTGTTGCACTACCTGCTTCGTCGAGACCTTCGGCTGCTAACATAAGTAGCCAAAGGTCGCGGTCACTAAGTCGGACTTTGAAATCGCTATCGTTCAGGCCGAAGCTTTGCAACGACTGGCAGAGTAGCGTGATCAACTCAGCGTCAGCAGCAGAGCCTTGTTCACCAAAAATATCGACATTTAGCTGATGAAAGGCGCGAAGGCGTCCCTTCTGTGGGCGTTCGTAGCGATAATGTTCACCGATATTAAACCATTTCACAGGACGCTTAAGACTGTTGGCCTTTGCACCAATCAACCGAGCAAGTGAGGGTGTCATCTCAGGACGCAGAGCCACTGTTCGCCCACCACGATCCTCAAAGTTGAAGAGTTGGTCTACAATCTCTTCGCCCGACTTTTCAATATAAAGCTCTAAGGGCTCTAGGACAGGCGCATCATACTCCAGAAAATTAAACGCACGCGCGACAGAGCGCCAGCATGCAAATATGTGATTTCGACGAGCACATGCCTTCGGATAAAATTCCCGAAAACCAGGTAGGGTTTCAAACTGCATAAAGAATATCCCTTAATAAAATAAAGGGTCGGCCATTAATCCGATTGATTCGAATTTAACTTATTCGCTCCCTTCGTGGGCATCGACATCCATATCTTTAAGCTGCGCTTTTAACTCTTTGCCGGCCTTGAATTTAATCACGGCACGCTTTGGAATGACAACATCCGTTTCAGGCTTATTCGGATTCCGGCCGATGCGCGACTTGCGAATTTGAACCTCGAAGACACCGAAATTTCGCAGCTCTACATTGCGCCCTTCACTCAAAGCTCTTGCGATGGCGTCAAGAGTGAGTTGCACAGTTTCACGGACTTCTTTTTGCGGAAAATCAGTTTTGTCGTAAATATCTAAAACGATATCGCGTTTGGTAAGGTTATTGGACATTCTAAAGTTTGCTTTGGTTACTTAGTGAGCTTGATGTAATGAAAATAAAAAGTTAGTGTGTGTGTGATACTTAGGAACGAGAAAACACTGTCAAACTAGAAAAAATGAGTAATAAAGAACCGCCAAATCCTTTAGAGGAGATTCAAAAGCAACTAAAAGAATTGTTCAAGGATTCTAATGTAAAAATTTCCGCGCACGAATTCCCCGAAGGCGACCCCTTTCCAGACGAACCAGAGGAAGTCGTAACCGATTCAAAGGCCCCTAATGACGGAGACAAGAGTGCGGAGGCACTGGAAAATATACGTAATTTCCAGCTCAAACCAAAGGAGATCCGCGACCACCTAAATCGATTTGTCATTAGGCAAGATGATGCGAAGAAGGTACTATCCGTCGCGATTTGCGACCACTACAATCATGTCCGCGCGACCCTCTCTGGCAAGAGCTCGGAAGCGACTGAATACAGCAAACAAAACATTCTCCTTCTAGGACCGACCGGTGTGGGTAAAACCTACCTAATGAAAAACGTGGCGCGCTTGATCGGGGTGCCCTTCGTTAAGGCGGATGCGACGAAATTCTCGGAGACAGGCTACGTAGGTTCCGATGTGGAAGATCTAGTGCGAGATCTCGTCAAGGCAGCTAATGGCGACATTGAATTGGCAGAAAAGGGCATCATCTTCATAGATGAAATCGATAAGATCGCCAGCGAAGGCAGTGCTGGCGGTCGCGACGTCTCTGGGCGCGGCGTGCAGATCAACTTACTCAAGCTGATGGAGGAGACCGAGGTCAACCTCTACAGCCCAAGCGACATGATGGCGCAGATGCAGGCTGTGATGGAAATCCAACGTGGCGGCAAGCCGAAGCGCAAATCGATCAACACAAAAAATATCCTCTTTATAGTGAGCGGTGCTTTCGACAAACTAGCCGAATCGATCAAGAAGCGAGTCTCACAAAACGAAATGGGCTTTGGCGCGAATGTGAGTGATGCGAAGGAAGACATCTCTACCTATCTGCAAAACGCAGAGACAAGCGACTTTATCAAATACGGATTCGAACCAGAATTCATTGGACGCGTGCCCGTTCGCTGCGCTTGCTCGGGGCTCTCGGCTAAAGACTTGGCACATATATTGACAACCTCTGAGGGCAGCATTCTACACCAGTATCGTGATGACTTTCGCGGCTACGGGATCAATTTCAGCATAACGCCTGAGGCCATCATGAGTATCGCCGAGACGGCAAGTAAAGAAGGCACGGGCGCACGCGGCATTATGACCGTGATGGAACGACTCTTCCGCGACTACAAGTTTGAGCTGCCCTCAACCGTGATCAAGCACTTTGAAGTAACGACTGAAATGGTCGCTGATCCATTAAGCTGCCTCCAGGCACTCAAAGGGAAAAACGCCCATCTCCAAAGCACAGTATGGGAGGGCGACGTGAAACGCTACGCAGCCACTTTCGAAAAGTCCTACGGCTTTACACTAGAGTTTAGACCCCTCGCCATTGAAACCTTGATTACCGAAGCCAGCGAGCTCGACCGAACGATCCAGTCTATTTGTGACGAAAAGTTTAAAGATTTTGAGCACGGGCTCACCATCATCAACCGTAACACCGGGCAGACCGTCTTCAAATTGGGTAAACTAGCGATCGAAAATCCAGATAAGGAACTTTCTAAATGGGTCGTTCGGAGTATTGAATGCGTGAAAGAATCTTTGTAATTAAGTTGTGGGACTCGCGCTACGCGTCCCACTAAGGCTACAGCTTTTTACAGCTGGTCGACTGATTACATTTTAACTAGGTTTCTGCTATTCTAACTTGCTTATTAGCGGACAAGCAGGAGCTTGGTTTTCTATCATATAGAACATGTCGCAAGTATCTCAAATTTCATTCCACGCAGAGCCCGGCATTTATGCCAGAAGGAAAATCAGTCAATAAAATGTTCGCCGGAATCGCCGGGCGCTACGACATAGCCAATCACCTTCTTAGCGGAGGTGTGGATTTTTACTGGAGGCGGGTACTCACCCGAATGGTTAAGGCCTGCACTCCAAAAGACATGGTCGACCTAGCTACAGGGAGCGGTGATGTTGCCTTCAAACTGCGTGATCGCATAGGCACTGGGATTCCGGTTACTGGATTGGACTTTTGCGAACCGATGCTCAAAGAAGCTCGTGCCAAGCGTGCAGCCAAGGCGAGCTATTCTGATATCACATTTGAGTTTGGCGACTGCATGGACTTGCCATTGGACGACAACTCGGTCGACGCAGTCACGATTTCGTTCGGCGTGCGCAACTTCGAAAATCGACTGCGCGGGTTGAGAGAAATTCTCCGCGTGCTTCGCCCTGGAGGCAGTCTTTTCGTCTTAGAATTCTCGCAGCCCGACAAATGGTTCAGCCCAATCTACTATTTCTATCTTAAATTCATTCTGCCTTGGGTAGCCGCCCTTGCGACAGGAGATAAGAGTGCCTATGAATACCTCGCAGGCACGATTGAAGACTTTCCAAGCAAAGAAGCTCTAACGGAACAGCTCAAAGAGGCCGGTTACGAGACCGTCGAAGCGACGGGGCTAACCTTCTCAATCGTGGCTATACACGAAGCGCAGAAGGCATAACAAAGGTAGCGACTGAGATCGCCTTAAGCCAGCCGCAAACAAAAGCGCATAATTAACTATCTCAAACTCGACTTTGAATACTTGGCAAGAAAGGCGTGCAATTACGGCTGGTATTCCGCTACGGAGAGTTGACGGATCTAGCGTTTCTCAATATTTCATATTATATGAGTAATGATAGAAATAAAATCGGCTGCTGGTATGTAGGCTTTGGTATTTTTTTAATCGTTTGCGGGTTAGCCGGTTACGCCTCCAACCCCGAGGCAGCGAAGACCGCGCTCATCTCAGGTGGGACTTTTGGAACACTTAGCGCGTTTTGGGGATTTTGGATACTCAAGGGTGGACGACTACTCGCGCTATTGGCAGCTGGCTTGACGACGCTCATGCTGTGCGCTGCCTTCGCTTGGCGCTCCGTCGTCAGTTGGCAGGCATACTCTGAGGGCGAACCGAAGTTGTTTGCTGCAACATTGATCACAGGGATGCTATTTGCATCCATTTCTTCACTCGTTCAACTTCTACGCAGCCGCAAATCGGTGCTGGCAAAAGACTGATCTCATTGTGGATACCCATTCAAAGCTACGCAACGTAGATGTGATTTGTTCTCCCAAAGACGGAATGCTTGAGGTTAACTGCGAGCTAGAAACAGGGCGTAAAATCTACCAAATACCAATCGCTAAACCGACCAGCGAGTCGCCACCCCATGCCGCAGGTTCTTTCCACGATCCCGCTCAACACGCAGTTTACATGGATCGGGTGGAAGCTCTTTTCCACAGCTGATGAGTCATTGCTAAGGAATGGATTTAGGACTCTTCATAAGGCGTAAATCAGCGGTCGCAACGACCCTGGGGCATACCAACCAGCTAACGAGGAATCGCTTCGCGAATCCGCTAAAAAGTCAGTAGGATGGCTTGATATGACGCTCTAACAACTTGCGATGCTTGGTTAAACGTCCACTAACGCGCTTGCGCCATAAGCGGAAACTGCAGGGCTTTAGTTCGCGCCGCATAAGTTTGATCACATCAGCTTCAGAGAAACCTGAGCGCTCTTTAATCTGGTCAAAGGTAGTTCGATCTTCCCAAGCCATACGCACCAAGGTGTTGGCTTCCGCATCGCTAAGATTGTTAATTTTTTGACTCATTTAACTGGAGTGTGGTTTGACGGCTTATGGGCTTTTCTTTGGGTAGCTTCGGACGGCTACGATTCTCAGATTTTTTACGGCTTCCATGACGTTGCATGACTTCGTGAGCGCAAGCCCAATAATCGTTCCGTTGACGAAGCATTGCAAACTGTCCGCGCGCAAATTTGACTGCCTCCTTGTGGTCGACAATCGGTAGCGGATAATCACGCCCAAGTCGGCAATGATATTTCGACTGCATTTGATCTGGAAGCAGCCACGGTTGATGGATCGCTTCACCCACAATACCCTTAAGTTCGGGCACCCATTCTCGGATAAATGCACCCTCCGGATCGTGGTCCATACCTTGTTTGACTGGGTTGTAGATGCGCAGTGTGTTAATCCCAGTTAGGCCACTTTGCATCTGTATCTGGGAGTAATGGATACCTGGCTCGTAATCGATAAATTGACATGCTAGCCAATCACGAAACAAACGCCAATCCAGCCAGAGATGATAACTAGCGAAGGATACCAACATCGCACGCATACGAAAGTTGATCCAGCCACGCTGTTTCAAGGCCCGCATGCAAGCATCGACGAATGGGTAGCCCGTACGGCCTTGCTGCCAAGCTTCGAGTCGAGCGGGATCGTTTCCATTATCACGCAAAGTTTCACACGCGCGGTTAAACGCATAAAATTCGATCGCTGGCTCCGACTCTAGCTTTTGCATGAAGTGGCAGTGCCAGTGGCAGCGTGAGATGAAGGCGCGCGCAGCAATCTTTGGAAGAGTGTCACCTGCTGCGGCCCGTATCCTTTGCACAATGGTGCGCATTGAAATGCATCCCCATGTCAAATAAGGACTCAGCCTCGAACAACTATCGAAAGCCGTGTTGGGACTACTCATTTCACGGTGATACCGCGATCCACGTCCCATTGTAAAACTTTCTAAAATGCGCAGACCGTCGCTCTCACCGCCCTGCAATTGAGTCACGCGCTCAGCGCCATGTAGACCAAGCGACTTAGCACTTGGTATTTGCACGCCACCATACGAATGCATCGGACCACGAATATTACTGGCGGGCAATGTAATTGGCTGACTCATACGCGACTTCCAGACCTTAGACCAACCGTCACGATCTTTGAGACGACGGACAACTCCGTTTTGCGGCGTTTCTTTGAACGTAACTCCTGCAGACTGAGCCCATCTGGCCAATCGTCGATCTCGACAATAGCTCAGTGCATTCCCGGTCTCTTCGTGGGCAAAAATTTTTGTGAAGCCAAATTGCTGGTGTAATCTCTGAAAAACGTCACACACTTCCCCTAACTGGATGAAGAGACTAACTCCGAGTTCTTCTAAGGAAGTATTCAAATCAATCAAAGATTCCCGTATAAAATCCCAATGCAAAGCATCAAAGTCGTTAGCCTCGATCACCTCAGGCTCAATCACATAAACGGGTAGGACCCGCCCAATTTTGCCTGCCTCAGTCAGAGGCACATGATCTAAAACCCTTAGGTCTCGCTTGAACCATACAAGCGTTAAAATCTCATCACTCACAATACCTTAGCCTCCCGACGACAGCGACGTGAGCAGTAGACAACCTCCTCCCAACAACACTCCCATTTTTTACGCCAAGCGAAGCGACGCCGACAAACAGGGCACAATTTCTGAGGGAGATCTTGCTTACGAACTGCTTTTCCATGACTACGCACTTATATTGAACGCACAAACGCTCCAAGCCTTTCATTTTTCATACGCTTATTTGACATCGAAGCAGAAATCGTGACCATCAAAACAATGATCTATGTTCAATATCTCTTACAAATCGTCGCTGGCCTAGGAATTTTTAACGTGTGGCTCCTTCGATTTGGCCAAGACACAGAGTATCGAGGAGCCAATGCATCGAACATGAGAGAAGAATTCTTGGTTTATGGTTTACCAACAGTCGCTCTCTACATTGTAGGCTTCTTGAAGATAGTGTCTGCGATCGGACTCATTGTTGGGATCTTTCTGCAATCGTTCGTCATCCCATCAGCGATCTTGCTTGCAGCTTTGATGATAGGCGCATTTGGGATGCACCTTAAAATTAAAGATCCTGTTAAAAAGTCTATCCCTGCACTAATTATGCTAGCACTCTGCGTGGCGATTCTTCTACTGGCCTCTTAATTTAAACGATTCACAAAACCCACAACCAAGCCTGCGTTGATTAACATAAAGCTGAACGACGGCAGACATTGCAACAAGCTATCGCGTATTAATAGGCGCACACCAAACCCGAGCAGCATCTGAATACTCAATCCAAGCGCTGCTATGAGGCCGGCAACAGGACTGAACAAAAAGCCAACGAGCAAGCCAACTGCTCCTAGAATCTGCAGGTATCCAGTGATCTTACGAAAGCGAGCAAGGCGGTAACGTTCGAACTCCAGTACCATGTGACCGGAGAGGACACAACATGGACCATAGACCAGAAAAGCTATGGCAGAGAGAAGACAGAAGAAATCAAACATCGGTAAATTACCGTCTGGCTAAAATGCTTCCATCGCGGCACGGAAGGCATCCGTCCATGGCACAGGCCGGTGAGTCTCAGCCGACAATTTGCAAAGGGTACGTGTGCCTGTACAATAAACCGATTTGCCTTCTGGAGCGCGAATAGTGAAATCCATGGTCACACCGCCACTACGGATCTTAACGATCTGGTAATCCACTACGATCTTGCCTGGTTTGCTAAGCGGTACGCGGAATCTCGCATCAAGACCGTGAACGACCACATAAATATCCTCGTCGCGATCGGCATCGAAGTCGGGCACGCCGAGCAACTGCTCAAAAAACTTTTGTTGTGCACGCTCTAAGTGCAGTAGATAGCGGGTATGATGAAGGAAACCAAGGCCATCAAGTTCGTCGAAATAAACCTCTGAGGTATAGGAAAAAGTGTTAGACATGTAGTTTGATCGCTGCGCTGGGTGTAAACTTACTTGTGTAAATGAGTGAATAGCGACAGCTACTTGAAATGAATCGTAGATTGTCTAGTGCAAGCATAAGCACAGTTATAAGTATTAAAAATCGCTACGACAGTCTTTGAGTGCCTAAAGAGAGTAAAATACAGAGCAAAAATGGCAGAATATTTAGATGAGATTTTTAGCGACAGCAGTCAATCTATACGATACAGTCAACGTGCAAATACCCGCAAACGGCGGATTTTGTGAATTAAACAAGAAACACAAGTATATGAGTACAGGAAATGTAAAATGGTTCGATGCCGAAAAAGGCTACGGATTCATCACCCCCGAAGATGGCGGCAAAGATCTCTTTGTTCACCACTCTGAAATCAAAATGGACGGCTATGCCTCCCTCGAAGACGGTCAACAAGTCTCCTTCGAAATAGGTAGTGGGCCCAAGGGTCCATGTGCGACTGAAGTCACACCCGCATAGCCTGAGCATTCTCCCATTTTTATGGCAAAACGCGTTCCCTATTGGGAGCGCGTTTTTTATTTTGGAGATAAAACAAGCCCTAGCGATGACAATTAAGGAAGAATTCCAAGTTGTGATACTTAGACTAAAAGTGAGTGACTCGGCACACTCTGTAAGACTTCACCAACTTCAATTGAGTAGCCTCGCAGAAAATCCGATGCAGGCAGCATACGCCCACCTGGTCGCTGAAGTTCATGAATGCGTAATAGGCCCATGCCAGTGGCAACATCAAGGATCTCACCTGCCACAATGACGCTACCAGGTTGCGCGGAAATAATCGGTTCGGCAAGTGAGCACTTACCTACTTTAATCCGTGTTTCGCCGTGATCAAAGTAGCCTCCTGGCCAAGGGGTGAATGCGCGGAGCCGAGCATCGATCGATGCAGCTGGTTGGGCGAAATCCAGTGCGCCATCTTCTTTCCTAATTTTACGACATTGATTAGCCAGACTGGCATTCTGAGGTAATAAAGTTAGCGCACCTAGAAGCGACGCTTTTAAATTTCTTTCTAAAAGAGTAATCACTGCTCGGCCGACTTTAATTCGGACAGTTGGACTTGTGTCCACGTTTTCAATAAATACGCGCTCGCAGTCTGCAACCGCTCCTGCGTCCATTTCTTTGACAACTTGCATCAAAGAGACACCAGTCTCAGATTCGCCAAGAGCAATGGCGGCCTCGACTGGCGAAGCTCCACGATAGGCAGGTAGAATCGAAGCATGGAAATTGAGCATGCCGTGCTTTGGAGCCTCCCGCACTGCCTTAGGCAGGAAGTGCCCGTAAGCCATAACGAAAGCGAGCGCGACTTTCTGGGCACCTAACCAATCTGCCAGGGCCGCATTGGGCTTTTCGGGCTGCAAGAGTGGGATACCTTTCGAACTGGCAAACTCCGCGACAGAGTTTTGTTGCAGCTTTTTTCCTCGCCCTTGTCGACGGTCTGGCTGCGAAACCACAGCTGCTAGCGTGCATAGATCGCAAGCCTGTTCATGAAGATATTGTAAGCCAGGTAAGCAGATGGCATCGGAGCCGAAATAAACGATTTTTGGAAGGTCTGGCATGGTGTGTAGATAAACGATCTAAGCATACTACCAAGACTATAAAGTTTTGGCCGATTGGACTTTTTAAAATCGATCTTTCAAGTGCTCACGCTTTCAGTTAGGAGCTTAATGAGTTAAAAAAGTTCCTGTTGACCCATTGCATCACGGGCAGCGACGGAGGCAGCGCTTTGCAGAAAGAGCCAGCGCATGCTGGCGTCTTTCAGAGTCGGCTCGTCGGCTAAGCGAAGCAAGAGCAAGGCAGAGGCTATTGCGTCATATAGAGCACAATGGTAGCGGCGGCGCTCTGTAGGACAAATCGTGACGGCTTGAGCGTCGAGGGCGGTCTGAAGGTCAAAGATTTCGATGAGCGCTTGAAGTTTATGGTTTTCGAGCTGCGGGTAAACTTGCCGGTAAATATGGAGCGTATCAAGCCAAGGCGCCCAAGTTGCGGTGACCTGTCCTGGTTCCGCAAAATCTGGCGAAGTGCGCGGGCATGGCCAGATAGCGCGTAGAAATCCGTCTTCAACCGAGGCGTTGTGCGCGCAGAAGGCTCCCGACTGGCGGAGGCGAGCGAAGAGTGACCATTCAAGCTCAAAGAGAGCATGTTTTGAAGCGCGTCCTTCAGAGATACCGTGCCGGCCCCGGTCAAGGTCAGTAATCGTACCAGCGGGAGAGCAGATTCGCGTCTGCGAATCGACAATCTCACCATTCTCCAGCGTAACGTAGCCATACTCCACGACACCACTCTGCCGGCTGCCTTCAAAATCGATAACGTGGATGGGAGTGTCAAACATGTGGTCAAATTTTAAAATTTATATCCTAACAGACTGAAAAAGTTGAGCAAGCTCAGACGCTATTGTTTCGAAGTCAAAAAAGAGGTATAGTCACCTTCCTCTCGGTTTAATACAACGAGATGAACCTACAAAGCCTGCCCCGCCATTGATTTTGCAAATTTGATATTTGATTCAACGGCTCAGTCGTTCAGATAAGAAGTAACGACTCGATGCACCTTTTAATTCTCAGACGTTTATTGCAAGCTATCCCCACACTCTGGGTGATTGCGACGGCGACGTTTATTTTGATGCAGCTCACGCCAGGTGGCCCCTTTGATACAGAGAAGGACATACCTGAAGAGGTTCAAGCGCTGATCAATGCCCACTACGGACTAGATCTGCCAATGCATGAGCAATATTTCCGCTTTCTTGGACAACGACTACGGGGAGACTTTGGCCCCTCTTATAAATACGCCGGCTGGGACGTGGATGAGATCATTGCCCAAAGTTTTCCCGTGTCGCTGGAACTGGGCTTACATGCTTTGCTCGTTGCGGTAACAGTCGGCACACCAATCGGCATATTGGCGGCCCTAGGACATAATCGGCCATCGGAAAGTGTGCTTATGGGCATTGCCATGCTTGGTATTTGCCTGCCTGCATTTGTATTGGGTCCTATCCTGATCATGGTCTTTAGTATGCAGCTTGGCTGGTTCAACCCATTCGGTTGGAACACACTGGGCGACCGCGTATTGCCAGCAATTACGCTGGGACTTTTTTACGCAGCCTACATCGCGCGGCTTGCGCGGAGCGGGATGCTAGACGTGATGCGACTGGATTACATTCGTACGGCGCGTGCAAAAGGGCTCGCCAAAAAAGCGATAGTAATACGCCACGCACTACGTACGGCGCTCTACCCTGTGGTGGCCTATTTGGGACCTGCTGTAGCGGGCTTAATCAGCGGTTCTTTTGTAGTGGAGACAATTTTTTTCATCCCAGGGTTGGGTAGTTTCTTCGTCAACTCGGCCTTCAACCGGGACAGTACGATGGTCATGGGTACGGTACTTTTTTATGCGGTGCTTATTTTATTTTTTAACCTTATAGTGGACCTGATCCAGATGTGGATGAATCCACGTACACGCTATGATGACTAGGCTAGAGCGAGAACAAGTCGGCAGCGACGCCCGGTCACTTGGTCGAGATGCTTGGGAGCGACTCTGCGCAAATCGCATGGCTCGGATTGGCGGCGGCCTATTCATAGGAATCGCCCTACTCTGTTTGATTGGTCCGTTCTTCGTGCCACATTCACATGAGACAACACAGCTTGCTTACGGAGCGCAGGCACCCTCATGGACGCACTGGTTTGGCACTGACGAGCTAGGGCGAGACATCCTTGTGCGGACCTTGATTGGTGGCCGTATTTCCATAGGTGTGGGCTTTGCGGCGACGGTAGTGGCACTCTTAATTGGTGTCGTTTACGGAATGATCGCAGGATACAATGGTGGGCGTATCGAGGCGACAATGATGCGATTTGTCGATACACTTTACGCGCTGCCGTTTACAATTATAGTGATTCTGTTAACCGTGCTATTGGGGCGAAGTATCTTGCTCATCTTTCTCGCAATCGGAGCGGTCGAGTGGTTAACTATGGCGCGCATTGTGCGTGGGCAGACGAAGGCGCTTCGTAAGCAGACTTTCATTGATGCGGCTATTGTCGGTGGGGTGCCAACACGGCGTATACTCGGACGGCATATTTTACCTAATCTTTTGAGCCCCGTAATCGTATTCACAACGCTGACTATTCCAGCGGTAATTTTATTGGAATCAGTGATCAGCTTCCTCGGGTTAGGCGTACAGCCCCCGATGAGTTCGTGGGGGATGTTGATCAGCGAGGGTGCGGTGAAGCTAGATATCTACCCGTGGATGCTGATCTTCCCCGCACTGTTTTTCTCGCTGACTATCTTTGCGTTCAACTTCGTGGGCGACGGACTCCGTGATGCGCTGGATCCGAAGAATTCAGGGGAATTGTAGTGAAGCTTGTGGCCCAAGGTTTAAACCGTCTTAAGCACTTGGCACTGCCGCCTCATGGCGATACACCGCCCTAAAACCCCTTTTTTCGAAGCACTTCTTCGAGCTGGCTCTGGAATGACTGTAAGTCTTCAGGGCTGGGACGATACTCGGGATCTTCACCTGGAATGAGGCCTAATTGACCTGCTGCACTCAACTGCCAACCAAGGCTAACGCCGTCACTAAATACCACAGTGCCGCTAACCAGTGATCCAGGGCGCATAATGGCGTCGACATCGACAATCACAGCGCCCTTACTGCCCTCCTCGACTAGCTCAGCTTCTAACGGTTCTGCTGTCGTGTCTTCCGCGGCCTCGCTTTCAGATAATTCTGGTGGCTCTGGTTCCTTGTTAGCAACTTCGATATCGAGGTCGTCGACGAGGAAACGAACGTCCATATAGGTCATAGAAATTTCAAGGTCTTCACGCAGCGAACGCTGCACATCAGCCAGTGAGCGACCTTCTTGAATCCATTTTGTAACTGCGGCTTTTTGTGCATCAGAGAGTTCCATATTTAGTCAAATTGAAGATGGTATGCTGGTCGTCAACTATGAAGCAGTATTTGTGAGTCTGTTCAAAGCGATACTCTTTGGGCGTCGTGCCCTCTTGGCGTTTAAAGCTGCGGCTAACGAAGGAAAGTAATAGCCTAGGGCTCATAACATATACCGCTTGACCGTTAAAGCGGCGTTTCTATGTTATATAAAATCTACCAAGTATTTATCTTTTGCGCACATCCATGAAGCATCTTCGCCTCTTCAATACTCTCCTCCTCTCTGCACCTCTAATCCTAACTAGCCTGCATGCGCAGAAGGCTTCCGACCCAGAGCTACTACGCTTGGGCAATGGAATCGCCGCCATCGCCGAAGGACAAATCATCACGGTCGAAGAGCTACGCCGCGAACTTGAACCAATCATCCCTCGGCTCCGCGTGGAAGCGCGCAACGCTCAAGAGTTCTCCAAACGCATCGACGAGTTGGGCAAAGAAGTGCTGCAAAACATGATTGACCGCATCATCATTGTCAAAGCAGCCGAAGAAAAGGGTCTACTTTTGCCGGAATCCTATATTGACCAAGAGTATGACGAGGTCATTGACCGCGACTTTGGTGGCGATCGTGGCCGCTTTCTCGAATATCTACGTGTCCGTGGCGAGACTGCCCGCGACTTCCGCCGAAACATCTACAAACGCGTCGTAGTAAATGCGATGCGAGCGGAGACACGACGTTCGCAGTCTGAGATCAGCCCCGAACGGATCGAAGAATTCTACGTCAAAAACAAGCTACGTTTTTACCAAAAAGAAGCACTTCACTTGCGCCAAATTATTCTCACGCCAATGGCTAACGAAGGGCTCGTCCCACTACGCCAGACAGCCAAAAAGGTAATCAAGGAACTCGACAACGGCGCCAATTTCGGAGACATCGCGCGTAAATACAGCCAAGACGAGATGAGCCGAAAAGGCGGCGACTGGGGTTGGATTGAGCGTAAGGACATCCGTAAGGAACTCAGTGATATCGCTTTTGGACTAGAAAGAAACCAATACAGCCAAGCTATCGAAATAGAAGGGACAATTTTCATCCTCTACGCAGAAGACAAGCGCGAGGAGATGATCCAACCAGTGGCCCAAGTACGCGACATTATAGAAAATGTGCTCGTCGGTGAAATCGCCCGCGAGACACAAGAAAAGTGGCTCAACGACTTGCGCAATGATGCTTACGTACGCTACTTGTTGTAGGGTTTAATTGTAGCGGCTTGAGTCGACTCGCGCCTGGGCCTTGTAAAAGCATTATGCATCAGCTAACTCTTTCTCCGTTTTCAGCCTAAGTTGACCGCAAGCAGCGTTGATATCGTGGCCTTTTTCGCGGCGGATGGTACAAGATACTTTGGCCTTGCGGAGCACATCGACGAAAGCGTCTTGCCTACGCACGCTGGGGCGTTTCCATTGGAGGCCTTCCACCGTATTGTAAGGGATGCAGTTAACGTGGGCATGGAGATCGTGTGCGATTTTAGCCAACTCGCGTGCTTGGTCGAGACTGTCGTTGACATCTTTGATCAAAATAAACTCCAGTGTGAGCATGCGTCCATGCCTTTGCTGGAAAGCTCGTGCGGCTGGAATTAAGTCTTCAAGAGGGTACTTTTTGTTAATCGGCATGATTTGCCGGCGCACTAGGTTGGTCGCTCCGTGCAATGAGATCGCTAGGCGCACCGCGATCCCCTCCTCGGCCAGCTTAAGAATCTGCGGCGCAAGGCCTGAAGTTGATACAGTGATGCGGCGCGCGCCAAAGTTGAGTCCCCATTCGGCATTAAGAATACGAATGGTACGGACTAGGGTGTCGTAATTTGAGAGTGGCTCACCCATGCCCATGAAGACGATGTTATCAAATGAGGCGATCTCTTCTAGGGAACGATTGGTGTGAGCGTCTTCCCTACGGCAAATATGCATGAGTTGGGAGACGACTTCGGCCGCCATAAGATTACGTCGAAATCCCGCCAGTCCAGAGGCGCAAAACTTACATCCATAAGCGCAACCTACCTGGATAGAGACACAAACCGTCTTGCGTGAGTCCTCTTGTCCAACGCCTTTTTGTGGCGCACGGATCAGAACGGTCTCAATTAGTGATTTGTCTTCTAGTTCGAGGAGCAGCTTTTGGGTGACGTCGTCAGAGCGCTTATCTATAACAGGCGCAGTGGGATAGAGGATGAAATTTTCGTCGAGCCAGGCGCGAAAATCTTTGGGCAGATTGGTCATGGCATTCCAAGAATCGACGCGCTTTTTGTAGAGCCAATCCATGACTTGATTGGCGCGGAAGCCTTTGTGCCCTGCCGCTTCGATTTGGCCTTTCAAGCTTTCGAGAGTTTCGCCAAAGAGGCTCGGTTTCTGAGGTGTGAATCGCACGAAGTGGAAATTGCACGCTTTGCTCAGGAATGGAAGTTAGAAGTGTAAAGCCGAAAGCTGACCCAAATTCTAGCTTTTAGCTGAGGCCTCTGGCTTTTTTACTATCCAAAAACGGCAGTCGTCAGAAAAGGCTTCTACCTCAGCGGACTCTTTACCCAGTTCGCTGCGCATGAAGGATACTTCGATATGGTAGCCGACTTTAGTCAGGAGCTGCTGCATCTCGCCTACAGTGGGCACATGCATAAAGTGCATACCGTGATCAGTCGACTCAGTGCGATCGCCGAAGTCTTCGTGCTCGGGCTTCTCCGTGCCATATTCCCAACGAACAGTTTCAGCCTTCCAAAAATCTCGGTGGGTGGAGCAATCGCGATCATGCGTGGTAAAGGCAAACCAAGCACCTGGGCGAAGCACCCTAAAGACTTCACTCAGTGCACGCTCACGCTGAGCCGACTTTGGAATTTGCATCAGACCGTTGAATCCAAAAATCGCTCCATCGAAAATCGCATCTTCAAAATCCAACTGCGTCGCATCAGCCACTCGGCTATGAATCGTATAATCTAATCGCTTCACCAGATCGCGGGTCTTACCTACCATGTTCCGCGCGTAGTCGGTGGCCAGAAGATTGCGGTAACCCAGCTCATAGAGGCCGATCGCAATACGCCCCGCTCCACAACCCAACTCCAGCAGAGAATCGTCTGGCGCAAACAAACGGGTGAAGATTTTTTCCTCAGACGCCCACAGCCCCAGCTCCACCGCAGCTTTAGCGTAGTCATCCACCACTGCATCCGAGTCGAAATAAGCCTGCACATTTTTGACGTCCATGTGCTCTAGTCAATGCGACACATACGGGCTGGCAAATCGAAACGAGTATAAACAAAAGTGGGGCAAACTTAATGCACTTTGACGCTGGGGCCTTCCACCCAGACGCTTTCAATCTGAACAACTAAGGGGAATTCCAGGGAACCAAACTCAATTTTTTGACTGGCGCAAATCAGAGCGCTGCGTTTGTCTGACCGCTTATGTCCGACGACAATCCAGAAACTCCAACTGATTTCATTCGCCAAATGGTGGCTGCCGATGTGACAGCTGGTAAGCATAACGGGCGCGTGCAGACGCGTTTCCCGCCTGAACCCAATGGCTACCTCCAAATCGGCCACGCGAAGGCGATCTGTTTGAATTTCGATATCGCCAAGGAATTTGGCGGCCTCTGTAACCTTCGTTTCGACGATACAAATCCGGAGAAAGAGGGCAAGGAATTCGTCCAAGCAATCTTAGAGGATATCAAATGGCTGGGTTACGAATGGGCGAAGGTCTGCTTTGCCAGTGACTATTTCGGCCAGCTTTTTGACTGGGCTTGTAAGCTCATCATGTCGGGCGATGCCTATGTAGACGAACTGAGCTTTGACGAAATGCGCGCATACAGAGGCTCTGTCAATGAGCCGGGCAAAAACAGTCCCCACCGCGACCGCCCAGCTACCGAAAGCCTTGATCTATTTAAGCGGATGCGCTCGGGCGAATTTGAAGACGGTGCCAAGGTGCTCCGCGCCAAGATCGATATGGCACATCCAAACATGAACATGCGCGACCCGGTCATGTATCGCATCAAGCGAATGCACCACCACCGAGTGGGTGACGCATGGCCGATTTATCCGAGTTACGATTTCACCCATGGCCAAAGCGACTCAATCGAGGGCGTCACTCACTCGCTTTGCTCGCTAGAATTTGAAGACCATCGACCGCTCTACGATTGGTTTATCGGAAAGCTTGGTATCTTCCCCTCAAAGCAAACTGAATTCGCCCGCCTCAACCTAACTTACACAGTGGTGAGTAAGCGTAAGCTACGGACTCTGGTCGAAGAAGGCTGGGTCGAGAGCTGGGATGATCCTCGTATGCCAACTCTATCTGGGATGCGTCGCCGTGGCTACCCTGCTGCCGCGATTCGTAGCTTCTGCCAAACCGTCGGCATCACCAAGACGCCATCGACAAGTGATGTAGCACTACTGGAGCACGCCGTACGCCAAGAGCTTAATTTCTCTAGCAGTCGTCGTATGGCGGTCATGGATCCACTCGAAATCGAGCTGACTAACTGGCCAGAGGATGAAGTCCTCGAAGTCGAAGCGATCAACAACCCAGAAGATGAAACTGCGGGCACACGTAAGATCCCCTTTGGTAAGCGTATTTTCATTGAACAAGAAGACTTTCGCGAAGAGGCCAACAAGAAGTTCAAGCGGCTAAAGAAAGGGCACGAAGTACGACTTCGCGGCGCCTATGTAATTAAATGCGAAGACTGTGAAAAGGATGCTGACGGCACTGTTACCAGATTGCTTTGCAGTGTCGACCTCGACACGCTCGGGAAAAATCCCGAAGACCGTAAAGTCAAAGGCGTCATCCATTGGGTCAGCGCGGCTTACGCCGTCAAAGCAAAGGTCCGACTCTTCGACCGCCTATTTTCACTCGAAAAGCCAGAGGCCGATAAAGAGCGAACATTTACCGAGTTCGTAAATCCCGACTCCTTGACCGAAGCCACCGCACTCTGCGAACCAAGCCTAGGCAAATTACTCGTAGGCGAGACCTGCCAATTCGAGCGTATTGGATATTTCTGCCTCGACTCGAAATTAAGTAAACCCGGCGCCCTAGTCTTTAACCGCACTGTGGCGCTCCGCGACTCTTGGGCAAAAAACAGATAAACGCCATGCACAAACCCACACTTGAACTGTTTCAAAAGCACTTCCCTCGTAAGCCCATACACTACGCATTCGCACCTGGACGAATCGAGTTTATCGGTAACCACACTGACTACAATGGAGGCCTAGTGATGGGTGCCGCCGTGACGGAAGGAATCACAGTAGCCATAAGTCTGCGCGACGATGCAATGATTCACATCGTGAGCGACGCAGGCGATCTGGTTGAAATCCCCCTAGGCAATTACAAAGCTGTGAAAGGCGCAGCCTCTTGGACGAACTATCCGATTGGCGTGACAAAGGTAATGGCTGATCTCGGCATGGCCACGCCGACAGGTTACAACATGGCTGTGACCAGCACCCTCCCATCGGGCGCAGGTATGAGTAGCAGTGCCGCCTTTGAATTAGCGACAGCCAAAGCGCTTGCCGCCCTTTACGGCTTCGAAACAGATACTGCTGGCTTTGCTCGCATTGGGCGTAAGGCAGAAAACGAATTCGTCGGCATGCCCTGTGGTATTCTTGACCAAGGCGTCTCAGCCTTTGGAAAAGCCGACCATCTAGTCAAGATTGATTGCGCGACCGAGACCTTCGTGACCGAACCAATGCCTCGCGGCGCACACTTCTGGATTTTTAATTCCAACAAAAAACACGCTCTCGTTGACTCTGCATACGCAGATCGTTTCAGAGAGTGTCATGACGCATTAACACAGCTACAAGCCGACTATCCTGAAGCAAAGACCCTCTGTGAGATTAGCGAAGAACAGTTAGTGGCCTCAAAGCACAATCTCGACGATCTCATCTTCCTTCGCGCCACTCACATCGTTGGTGAAAATGCCCGCGTGAGTAAGGTCGAAATGGCTTTAGCTAATAACGACCTAAAAGCCGTTGGTGCATGCCTAAACCAGTCACATGAAAGTTCCCGAATTAATTTTGAAAATAGTATCGAAGAGCTCGATACACTAGTCGAACTACTCAAGCTCCAGCCAAGCGTTTATGGTGCGCGGCTAACCGGCGGTGGCTTTGGCGGTGCTGTTATGGCGCTTACAGATACTAATTTTGAGCAAGCCCAAGCCGATGTTATCGCCGAAGACTTCAAAGCTAAGCACGGTCTAGAGCCATCGATCTTTCACACGCGAGCAGGTGATGGAGCGAAACTGCTAAAATAGCTTACCCTCTAGTTCTTCGTCAAAAAGTTCAGCTCGTCTTCTCTGCGTGGGAACGGCGCATACCAAGCCGCTAAGAACGAAGGGATTGTGGCAAACATGACGATGATAAAGAAAGTCAGGTAACCGAGATAATCAGCCAAAAATCCACTCACTGCAGTCGTCGGCCAGAGCACAAGGTTCATGATCGCCGTGCAGAAAGCATAATGCGTCATATGATACTTCCCAGGACTGATCTGCTGCATCATATAGAGCATGTTCGCGATAAATCCAAAACTATAGAAAAACTTCTCGATCGTGACCAATGACCCCACCGTCCAGAGTGTCACAGGCTCCCCACTCTGAGCCGCAAATGCGAGATAGACATAAGTCAAATTCGGAAGGTTGAGGCAAATCGCCATAGTAAAGAGTGTCTTCTTCAGCCCGTATTTAGAGATAAACATTCCTCCAAGGATACCACCCGCCAGACTCACCACCGTACTCACCGTGCCATCGATAATACTCTTCTGAGCAAGGGATAATCCAATGCCACCCACCTCCGAGTCAGCTTGCAGAAACAAATGCCCCACGCCTAATAACAAACCCTCTCCACTTCGAAACAGAAAGACAAAGGCTAGCATGCCCCAGATTTGAGGCTTCCGAAAGAAATCAATCCACGCATCAACGAAAGTGACTCGCGCTTCTTTAATACTTTTAGGGCGATCCGCTACTGAGCCCTTGGGTAAGAAAAAGATATGGTAGCCAGCCAAAGCCGACATCACGGCTGCCGACACGCACCAAGCGATCGTCCAGGAAGACGTTTCTCCCTCCCCAAAGTAACTCGCGACATAGACGATGAAGGCCATCGAAAAAATACGCCCAACATTCCAGAATACACCTTGTATACCTACATACTTGGCCTGCTCTTTCTTGTTTAAGCTCGTGATGTAGATACCATCCATACAGATATCCTGCGTCGCCGAAGCGAATGCCATCATCCACAATACAGCTATCGAAATCAGGAAGTAGCTCGACATCGGCAGACAAAAACCAACTAAGGCCAACAAACTAACCATCCCAAATTCCATCACCAAGACAATCCACTTCTTTGTCTTAAACATATCGAGAAAAGCGGCCCAAAGGGGCTTCAGCGACCACATAAGGGTAATGTTTCCCACCCAGAAAGTGATCTCAGTGTCTGAATGCCCAAGGTCTTTAAACATCGTCGCCGCGACCCAGGTGATCATAACATAAGGAATACCCTCGGCGAAATATCCTGAAGGCACCCAAGACCAAGGATTGCGGGTGGTGCTTGTGCTTTGACTCATAGGGTAAATGATAAGATTTATAAAGGTAGCCCGATCAAGCCTAGGAGCGAGCAAAGATATTAATAAAGATAAAACTGGTCGAGAGACCGTCACTACATAGTTTCTAATCCATGAAAGGACTTCTTCTGACTGGTTTATTGGCCATCACCACTCTGTGTCTGCATGCCGTGGAAATCTCCAATCGCGAGGGTATCATTATCGAGGTGGAGATTCTCGTTATTGATGATACCCGTATCCAAATTCAAATGGCAAATGGGCAGTCAACATGGCTAGATCGTGTAAGGCTATCCGAGGAGAGCCAAAAAATGATCAAAGATAAAGAAACGAGGGAGCAAAACGCACATGAAGCTCTCAATGAACTACTTGGCATCAATTTGTTCACTGATTCGAACCTGTGGAACGATCCCAGCGCAGCAGTAGCCGAACGCTTGAGCTGGCCGCATGAATCAAAAACAGACTCGCAAAGCAGTTTTCGTTATTATCCGCACGCGAACTACCGTTTACTGCAAGCTCGACCCTACTCAGCCGTACTCTACGCTGAAGACGGTAAGGTGCAGCACGTCAGTATCGTTTTTGCTAACAAAGGGGACTTCAAATTCAGTAACTCGCCAGGCGCGGGCGAAATCGGTGATATGGAGCGAGCGATTGAACGGGACTTTGAACAAATCCGTAATCTCCTTAGCGAGCAACTCGGCAAGCCAGATCGCCAACAGTTCGGTGCAGGCCGAGGGATTAAACAACTCATTGATCGCTGGGACTGGAAATCACATGCCTTTCTCCTCGCCTCTAAGGACGGAGAGTATACCAGCCTGAAGATCATGCACTCCTCTGCTGCTGATAATAAAGGTCGCGGTAAAAAAATATCCGACGCCGAGTTGCGTAGATTGACTAAGGAGAACATCATAACCAAAGCTAACGGTGATGTGCTGATCGGTAACATACCGATGGTTGATCAGGGACCTAAGGGATACTGCGTCCCTGCTACCTTTGAGCGCTACCTACGCTACATGCAAATCCCCGCTGACATGTACATCCTTGCAATGGCAGGACAAACGCAGGTCGGCGGTGGCACCTCGCTAGCGAGTATTATCGATGCAGTCGATGGCTACGTAGGCTCGCAAAACCGCTCAATGAAAGAAGTCAGCGGCGAGATTAAATTACGCACGATGAAAAAATACATCGATGAGGGTCTTCCGATTATTTGGACGATGTTCTCCTCGCATGATTACAACAGCTTTGTCAATGAGCGCACAATTGAACGACGAAGTGTCAACGATTGGGAGGTATGGAAAGACCGAAGTAAGACCGAGGCACGCAGTATCAATTTGCGCAAAGACTTTATGTCAGCACACGCGTGCATGATTATCGGCTATAACAAAGCAACTAATGAAATCGCGGTGAGTGACTCGTGGGGTCCAAGCTACGCGGAGCGATGGGTACCCGTCGAGCAGATGGAACAAGTCTCGCAAGGTTCGATCTACTTGATCGATTTCTAAGCATAGCTTCCTTGCTGTGTCTAAAACACTTCTATTAAAAGCAGCAATCCAAGCAAAAATATTCGGCAAGCTCACACGCCCCGTTTAATGAACTTCCTGCTTGGGCTTGCGCGCTCTCGGCACGTCGCGCGCATCAAAGTGCAGGATATATTTTTGTTCGAAGTATGGATCGCTGAAAGTCTCACCCAAAGAAATCGTCTTTCGCGGGCGAATTCCGAGTTCGGCTAATTCGTCGTCGAGTTCACCGCCTTTCCAATAGAGCACTCCATTGGGAATTGAGTTACGCTCGCCCCGGCGAACGTTATCTTTGATCCAGCTAAAATATTCAGGTAAATTTTTGACTGCACGCCCAGTAATAAAGTCGAACTTTTTTTTGACCTCTTCGGCGCGGCATTGACGAGCTTCTACATTCTTAAGTTCAAGCTTGTCCACGAGATCTTGAACGACGGTAATCTTCTTACCGATTGAATCGATCAGAGTGAAATGGGCCTGCGGGTAGCAGATTGCCATAATGATACCAGGAAAACCACCACCAGTACCCACATCCATGATACGCGTACCGCTCATCAGTTTAAGGTGATTAGTAATCGATAGGCAGTGCGACAGATGCCGCGCCTCAAGATACTCAATGTCTTTACGCGAGATGAGATTAATCTTTGTATTCCATTCTCTAAGATACGCAGCCCATGTTTCGAGTAATAGCCATGCAGCTTCCTCAATCTGAGGAAATTGTTTACGTATCGAATTCATTGGTTTTCTAGGAGATTAAAATTTATTTAGATAAATAGCTACTCTACTAGTAACACAACATGTTCTGAAATTCTTATAAATTTCAAACTTTTGGACTCTTGAGAGGGTAGCAAGCCTTACGAGCTAATGGCACATGAAATTCCTGAATGACACCATCCCAAAATCGAAATGAGTAGATCAAAGAATAAGGTGACAAAGAGAATATGTGTAAAATCTCCCCACATACCCATTGAAAAATCAAAGTCATGTCATTGTAATAAAAGAAAAATCCATGAAGACCTCGCGCCGCATCATACACATTGACATGGACTGCTTTTATGCAGCGGTCGAGATGCGCGAGCGCCCCGAGTTAGCGAATCGCCCATTGGCGGTGGGCGGCGCTTCGGGTCGGGGCGTGTTGACGACGTGCAATTATGCTGCTCGCGAATTTGGGGTGCGTTCAGCGATGCCCGTTTTTAAAGCGCGTGAGCTCTGCCCTCAACTAGTTATCGTACCAGTACGCTCCGAATTATATAGAGCTGCCTCTAAGGCTGTGCGGGCAGTTTTTGCCCGTTACACCGATATGGTCGAACCACTCTCGCTCGACGAAGCCTACCTTGATGTGAGCCATTTGAAGCGCCCCGGTTCAGAGATCGCACAGGAAATACGCGCTGCGATTCAATCCGATACAGAATTAACTGCCTCAGCGGGAATCGGACCCAATAAGTTGATCGCCAAAATCGCAAGCGATTGGAACAAACCAAACGGCCAATGCGTCGTGGCACCATCAAAGGTCGACCTCTTTATGAGTGAACTCTCCGTGAGGCGTATTTGGGGAGTCGGCCCAAAAAGCTCAATCCGTCTAGCAAAGCACGGTATCAAAACCTGCGCACAGCTCCAAACTAGAGATAAAACCTGGCTTGTTCAGGAATTTGGTAGCTTCGGGCTGGAACTCTACGATCTTTGTCGCGGTATCGACGAGCGGCCAGTTGAAGCGAATCGTATCCGCAAAAGCCTTAGCAATGAGCAGACATTTACAACAAACCTAGAGACACTGGGAGACTGCCGCGAAGCCTTAAACAGGCAGCACCACGAGCTTGTAGAAGACTTACGTAAAAACGCACCCGATAGAAAGATAGCTAAACTGTTGGTCAAACTAAAGTTCAGCGACTTCCGCCGCACTTCCGCGGAGATGTCAGGCCCACAGCCAGAGTTGACGAGTTTCCACAAATTACTCAAAGATGCCTGGGGACGCAGCGGCGAGCCCATACGATTACTGGGTATTGGCGTGCGTTTCAAAGAGAGCGAGGGAGGGAGCGAGCAATTGGAACTTGGGTTTTAGTATGTGATACCTGCTTGCTGAAAGAATAGTCGGAATAAAAAAAGCGACGAACGGCTCGCGCCAAAATAAGAAAAAAAATGGCGCAGTCCCTACCCCTAAGGACTGCGCCAACCATTGTCTACTTAATGCCTCCAAAGATGAATCTGAGGAGGACTTGTTCTGTTACCCCAAACTCCCATGAGGGAGTAAATTGACCTAATTATATTAACGTATGTTATGATAACTGCAAGGAGTTAGTAAACTTAGATATAATATACTAATTTTACTTATAATTAGTATTAATTACTCTAATTGCTAAAAGTAAGCAAAGTGACGCGGAGAATACCCCTAGACCCCGCGCCACACTGTTTTATGCTTTGTATTTTTTACCCCAACTCCCATACATGAGAGAAATGAAAAATGTTTGAAAGAACTTCTATTGGTATAACAACATTTGTGCCAATTATCTCAAAATCACCTAATTTTCTCTTTTTTTTAGCTACTTGTGAAATTTTCTAAAAACATCGAAGATGTCATCGCCGACTTCCGTGGCCTGCCACACACTGTGAGCACATCTTCTCGGCGCGAACCCGCGCTTCTCGATAGCGTGCTGGTGGTGCTTCAAGAACAATACAAATTAGAGAAACCTAGCCCAGAGCGTAGCTTGGTCGAAAATTGGGAAAAAATCTTCGGGCCCAGACTCTGTGAACGTTGCCACCCTGTAAGGATTAAAGATGAGCACACTCTGATCGTTTCAGTAACAAATCAAACCCTTCGCTCTGAGTTACAGTTCATGAAACACTCAGTGTTAAAAAAAGTTCAGTCATTGGAGTATTGCAGTAAAATCAAGGAATTAGTGATCCGCAGTTGAGTGTAATATCACCTCCCAAACTTCTATCTACACTCATGGGCAACGGGCGGTCGCGCGGAGCGCAGCTTCCATTTTCAATCTGCACTGGATTGACAGGCGTATAGATTCTTAAAGAATCAAAACATCTAATATGAAAAGCTACCACGATCTACTTCGCACCGTTATGGAAACTGGCACCTACCGTGACGACCGTACGGGGACAGGCACTTATTCTCTTTTCGGGGCACAAGCACGATTCTCACTAGAGCCAGACTTTCCCCTGCTTACCACGAAAAAGCTCCATCTACGCTCAATCATACACGAGCTACTTTGGTTTATTCAGGGTAATACCAATATCGGCTACTTGAAGGAAAACAAAGTCCGTATCTGGGATGAATGGGCGGACGAAAGCGGGAATCTCGGCCGCGTTTACGGAGCACAGTGGCGGGACTGGGTTGCACCCGACGGCGCGCGTGTCGATCAGCTAGCCGAAGTCATCGAATCGCTCAAAAAAAATCCCGACAGTCGCCGCCACATGGTTTGCGCCTGGAACCCTGGCGAGGTAAAAGACATGGCACTCCCTCCTTGCCATGCCCTCTTTCAGTTCTATGTGGCTAAGGGCGAACTGAGCTGTCAACTTTATCAACGCAGTGCCGACATCTTTCTAGGCGTGCCTTTCAACATAGCGTCTTATGCACTGCTCACCATGATGATCGCACAAGTCTGTGGATTAAAAGCCAAAGAGTTTGTCCACACCTTCGGCGACTTACACCTCTACTCTAACCATGTCGAGCAAGCCAAAGAGCAACTCGCGCGCGCACCACGCGCTCTGCCACAAATGAAAATAAGCCCTAGCGTGAAGGACATCAACGACTTCAAGTTCGAGGATTTTGAACTGCTTAACTACGACCCTTATCCTGCAATCAAAGCACCGATTGCAGTTTAAAAAATGATAGACTCTTTAAAAAAAATTAAGGCCATCGCCGCCATGTCGGAGAATCGTGTAATTGGTAACAGGGGCGACATCCCTTGGCACCTACCTGAGGATTTTAAATGGTTTAAAAAAACTACGATGGGCGACATCCTTGTCATGGGGCGAAAGACTTACGAGTCCATCGGTCGCCCACTACCAGGGCGTGACACATACGTGCTGAGTCGAACACCTCGCGAGATCGCAGGCGTGCATAGTTTTACCGATTTAGAAGTACTCGATCATCTAAAAACGAATCAAACAATCTGGATCGCTGGCGGCGGTGAAATTTACAAACAAATGCTGGGCAAATGTAGCGAACTTTACCTTACCCGTGTGCATCGCAGCGTAGCAGGCGACGCGTTCTTCCCGAAATTTGAAAGCGACTTCCAATTAGACTCAATCATGGAAAAAAACGATGATTTTTCCATCGAGCGCTGGTTAAAAAAATAGCGCACCTTGCTAGCTTGCTGGCGACCTCGCTCACCCTAACAACTCTTCTGCATGCGCTCTAGCAGAGGCAGATTTTCGATCGCCAAGCATGCGGGCCAGCTCCTCAAGGCGATCGCTGCGACTATCACCGATTGATGCAATGTTCACAGCGGTGGAATCTTTATCCTGGGATTTAGTAACGACGTAGTGGTTGTGAGCGAGCGAAGCCACTTGGGGAAGGTGGGTCACACAGAGGACTTGGTGTTTTTTTGCCAAGCGCGCTAGCTCGGCACCGACAGCGCGACCGACTTCACCCCCCACGTTGGCATCAACTTCATCGAAGACCAGAAGCGGCGTGGCATCCGCCTCAGCAAGCACAGTTTTGAGAGCGAGCATCACGCGGGCGGTCTCGCCGCTAGAGGCGATTTTATTGAGCGGTTGGAGGTTCTGTCCTGCGTTGGGGGCAAAGAGGAATTGGCAATGACTGTCACCGTAATCGTGGAGCTTGGCGTCGGCAATGAGTTCGATCTCTAAGCGCGCCTTTTTGAAGCCGAGTGCTTGCAAGAGATGAGCGGCTTTTTGCGCAAGTATTTTGGCAGATTTTCTACGGGAAGCGGTCAGTTTCTGGGCTTGTTTCTTAAGCTCCGATTCAAGGTCGACGCTCGCTTTGCGTCTCTTAGCAAGCACGCCTTCAAGGTCACCCTGAATCTCGATTTTCTGGGCAAGTTCTTCGCGCTTGCTCAAGACAGCTTCAACGCTACCGCCATATTTGCGACGTAGCTCTTGCCAGAGATTCATACGTTCTGTGGCGGCCTCGATAGCTTCGGGGTCGAAGTCATAATCATTCACTAGGTGCCCGAGCTCTTCCCCGAGATCTTGCAACTCAATCTGTAAGCTCTGAGCGCGCTCGAGGAGTGACTGCGAACCCTCATCAAGCTTGACCATTTCTTCAAGGCGAAGAAGAACGCCACCTAGTAAATCATTGGCGCTTTGTTCGCCGATCATGCCCTCGGAACATGCGGACGCGAGACTGACTAACTCTTGCGCGCTAGATATGCGGTTGTAGTCTCGCTCTAGCTCTTCAATGGTATCTTCGCTCACGTCGACGGCATCGATTTTTTTGATTTGTTTGCGGACGAAATCCAGCTCATCTAGATCCAATCGTTCTCCAGTTTCTAGAGTCTCGATCTCGCGTAATGCCTTGCGCCATTCTTCGAAGCTGAGGGCAAATGCGGCGAGCTCCCCGACGTTACCCGCATAGGTATCAAGCATTTCGAGCTGACGTTTTTCTTGGAAAAGTTTTTGTGGTTCGCCAGGACCATGGAAATCAATCCATGACTCGCCAAGCGCTTGCAACTGGGCGAGCGTGGCGAGACTGCCATTAATTTGGATCCGTGGAATCTTACTGTGGTGAATGGTTCGCTGAAGAAGGAGCAAGCCGTCTTCGCATGTGGGTAGACCAGCGGCTTCAAGCAGCTTATCAATAAGCAACGCGTCGGCGAAATAGAGCGCGGCCTCGACCTCGAGTAAATCTTGGCCTTGTCGGATCACTCCTTTATCTGTGCGTGCACCTGAGAGCAAACCCAAGGCACCGAGGAGCACACTCTTACCTGCGCCTGTCTCGCCCGTCACGGCGGTGAAGCCAGACTCAAACTCCAGCGTGACCTCTTCAAGTAGGGCGAGATTTTTTATGCGGATGTACTTTAGCATGCGGATCAACTATTGAACGGGGAGAAGATGCGGCGCAAGCAATTGAAACAACAGAATGAGTGGGAAGAGACTAAAAATGATCGTTATGACCAAACAAAGAAAAGTCTTCAAAGGCGTCAAGCGAAGGACAGCGGTGAGTGAGAGGATAAAAACGATGTAACCATAAACTAAAAGTATAAAGAACAGCCAAAAATATTGTCCGACCACGGACGAATCAAAGTTTTGCCCGAAGAGGAAAAGTATTGAAAAACAGAGCACCCAAGGCATGAGAGCTAGCCCCAGTCCAGTGCGCACTTCGCGCAAGTTAGCCTGCGCTCCAAACCAACGCCCAAAATTACGTAGTAACCAAGCGAAGAAGTAGAGCCCAAAGAAACCTAGCGACGCACCGATTAGAAATGCAGATAACCCCAGGCTTGCCTCTGAAGAATAGACTGGCAAAGCCTGTATCATGCCGAAGACTATCGCTACAATGAGGGCCGCACGATGCCCACGGCCATTTTGAATTAGGCCTTGCATCGTTTTCCCCGGCTTATACCAGAGCGTAAATACATAGAGTGGATTGATTTGTCTAGTCATAGGTCAGACCTCAAAGGAAGACCGATGAAACGAATCAAGCAAGTCTCTGTGTGGACTATCGCACTATGCTTACCGTATCTCAGATCAGTAAAGGCTTCGGCCAAAAAACGCTTTTTACAGATATTTCGCTCCGCTTGTTGCGAGGCGAGCGCATCGGTTTAGTCGGTCCCAATGGCGCAGGCAAGACGACGCTCTTTTCTATCATCATGGGCGAGATCGAGTCCGACTGCGGTGAGATTGAATTGGAACGCGGCACGCGAATAGGTTTCCTGCCTCAGGAAAGTGCTCCAGCTGGAGACGAAACCGTGGCGGAGCTGGCGACCTCGATCAGCCCAGAGTTTACCAAAATTTACAAATCGCTGCGCGAGTATCCTGACCCCGATTCAATAGAGCGGATCGAAGCAATCGAGCACTTCGTCGAATTAGACGGTTACAATCTGGAGGCAAAAGCCAAGCGTATCCTTGCAGGGCTAGCCTTTCGACACGAAGACTACGAGATGCCAGCCAAGACCCTAAGTGGGGGCTGGATCATGCGGGCCCATCTCGCCCGCCTGCTTGTCATGGAACCGGATCTGCTCATGCTCGACGAACCGACTAATCACTTAGATCTTGAGACACTGGGTTGGTTTCAGAATCAGCTGAAGCGCTATTCCGGGGCGATCCTAACGATTTCGCACGACCGAGAGTTCCTCAATGCCATCTGCGACGGTATTGTGGAGATTGCCCACAGCAAATTGCATCGTTATGTCGGTAACTACGAAAAATACCTTAAAGAAAAGGCCGAGCGCGAAGCGCAACATCTAGCAGCCTACAATAATCAACAGCGCGAAATCGCCCATCTTGAAGATTTCGTGCGTCGCTTCCGCGCCAAAGCCAGCAAGGCGTCACAAGCGCAAGCTCGACTCAAGCAACTGGAGAAAATGGAGCGCATTAACCCACCTCAGAGTGTCACTGACACAATTCACTTTAAGTTTCCCCAGCCGCAACGCAGCGGTCAGCGTATCGTTACACTCAATAATGTGAAGCAGGCCTATGGTGGACACGTCGTCTACCAGGATCTAAACATAGAGGTCGAAAAGAAGCAACGTATCGTCTTGGTCGGCCCCAACGGTGCAGGCAAGTCGACACTGCTCAAAATCATAGCCGAGATCATCCCAATCGAGGCTGGCACGCGCGAGTTGGGCCATAATGTGAGCGTGGGCTACTTTTCGCAGCAGCGAGTCGAAGTGCTCAACATGGAGCGCAGCGTACTCGACGAAGCGATGGATCACACCTCAGGCACAGGCGAGCAAAGCGTGCGCAGTATCTTGGGTGCCTTCCTCTTTCGCGGAGATGATGTTTTTAAGAAGGTCAAAGTGCTAAGCGGTGGCGAGAAGAGCCGACTGGCTCTAGTCAAACTACTACTAGCGCCGCCCAACTTACTCCTACTCGACGAGCCCACCACCCACCTAGATATGCCAAGTATCGACGCGCTGATTACTGCGCTCAATGATTACACGGGTACTCTGATCTTTGTTAGTCACGATATACACTTTATCCGAGCAATCGCAGAAAGTACGGTACAGATACAAGCGGGCGAAGTTACGCATTATGCAGGTAACTACGATTACTACTTGCGAAAGTCGGGCGCTGAGTCTGAACAGAGTGGCCTAATCGCTGGGCTGAAAAATGCTCGACCAGACGGTGCACCCACCTCGCAGGGCAAACATCAAAGCGTGAGTGCCAAAGCGCGTCGCCGTATCGCTGCAGAGGAGCGTAAATCTGCCGGCACGGCGCGCAAACAAGCCGAAAGCCGGGGCGCAAAAGCTGAGGCAGACATCCTCAAACTCGAAACCGAACAAGCCGAGCTTTCGAAACAGCTCGAGGATCCTAGCGCCTATGCTGACTCCGAGGCAGCCAAAGATCTCAATATTAAGGCTGCCCGTGTCGCCAAATATTTAGAAGAAAAAAACTATGAGTGGGATCTAGCAGCAGAAGAACTAAGTAAGCTAGATTAAATCTTAGAACGGAGAAAAGTCGAATTTCGCTTTACAAGCCGCTAGTAAATGCGAAGTTTTTTATTCCCCATGAACATTCTCCCCGTCCATCTGCGATGCTGTCTAGATTTACTTTAAAAAGTTTATTATCTGTCTCTTTAATCATCTGCTCATTACAGGTTTCTAATGCACAGAATGATGCCGGACAACTAGGCTTCACTGCACTCCAAGGCCAAGCAAATACGCTGGTCGAAAACGGCAAGCTCATCGAGGCCATGCCTCTACTCAAAGAGTTAGTCAAGCGCGTCGAGGCCTCCGATAACTCGGAAATCAAACTCGACTTTCCCATCTTCCTTATTGGGACTGGTCATATCCAGCAATATATAGCTTCGAAACAAACTAACGAGCTGAGCGAAGCCCTCCGTTGGTATGATAGGTTAGAAAAAGAGTTCCCAAACTCACCTAAGATCAAGGATATGCTATTCAAAAGGATCGACGTTTTGCGCGCTCTCAGTAACAATAATGAAGCGATAGACCTGATGCAAAAAATCCTATCAGGCGGCTATAGAAATGTGCGCCTAAGCCAAAGTGAGCAAACTAAGTTGCTCAAGGATCTCACCCAAATCTACTACAGCACTGGTCAATTATCCGCTGGCCTGCCCTACTTTGGTCAACTCTTCGAAATCGCTCGTAATCCTGAAGATCAAGCTTTGGCTGCTGCTGCCAGCTTTGAGGCACTTTTTCAAGCCGAGCGCCTTGACGACGCACTCAATTTGTTACCTGGGCTAGCAAAGGAGTCAGCAGTCCGCTATCGCCCACGCCTCAATGTTGCTCTCCTAAAAGCAAGCGATAAGCTGGTCGAAGTAGGACGAGTCAATGATGCCGCTCTAACGCTGAACTTAATCAAAACGACTGATATCATGATTGAGTGGACCGAAGGAGAAATCGAATCCAAGGTAGCCCGAGTCGAACAACGAACTGCACTAGGCAATTCATCTAGTGAATTCGTCGAGCGCCTTCAACAAGAGATCAACACACTCAAAGCTAACCTAGAACACCTTCGGAAGCTACCAACGCTACGCAATGAACTGCTCGTCCGCCGCGCCCGTAACTACACTAAAACAGCTCGTCGCTACGAAGCCTTCTGGATGTTCTATGATCTGATGGAGGAAAATCCCGATGATGACCAAGCAGAGTTCTACCACTACGCCACTTTCTCTAATGCTCTTCAAATCGGCAAAACTGAGACCGCAATCGGAGTAGGAAAAATCTATCGCAGTAAATTCCCGAATGGCGACTTCTACTCGGATGTGAGTGGTGCCCTCGCCGTCGAACTCCAAAAGCTTGGACGAAACGAAGAGTTCCTAGAGCTCGCAGTCGACTTTCTAGGCACTCGCCCTCTTGACGCAGTATCCCGTAGCCTATTCGCACAATGGGCGACCTACCTCATCGAGCAGCAACGCTACACCGCACTAATCACGCAAGCTGGCGAGTGGTACAACGCACACAGCAATTCGATCTACGAGGATGGCATCTTCTACTGGGGCGGTCTAGCCGAACTCCAAATAAGTCAGTTCGAAGACGCTGTCGGTAGCTTCTCACGCTTAGTCGATCGATATCCGACCAGTGTTTACGCTGAAGACGGCCTTCTCCGCAAAGGTGCTGCCCTATTCTACGCGCAGCGCTTTGAAGAATCTCGAGACGTGCTCTACGCCTATGTCGAGAAATACCCAGCAGGGAACGCTCTCGACCAAGCCTACTTCTTCCTCGGAGAAGTCGAGTATCTTGCGGGTAACCTTGAACTAGCTCTCGACCACTTCCACAAAGCCGACAGTATCACGACTCTCCAAGATGTTCATAACGGTGCGGCCTTCCGGATCGGCACAGTGCTCGAAGAGCTCGGCCGCTATGAAGAAATGGCTACGCACTTTGAGGCCTACATCGAGCGATTTGGAGAAAAGGCTGATCTGACTCGAGCTGTCTTACAACTCGGATTAGCCTTTGAATATTTGATGCGCCCAGTGGACATGCTTTCTCTCTATCGCGAAAACATCGAAATCTACGCCAAAAAACCCAACATCGATGGCGTTGACGCGCTGATCGAAAGTTACGCTGAGAAATATAATAAAAATAAGACCCTATTGACCCGCACCGTGGCCTTCTTTGACCGCCTGGAAAGCGATCTGGATTTCCGCACAAAAATCATCACTGACCGAGGTTTCCTCTTTGAACATTTCTACGTCAATCCAGATATCGATCAGCCTCTCTACAATAAACTGCGCCGCGATCCAGCCTTTACCGACGCACTGGTAGAAGACATGTCGCCGATCCAAGACTTGATTACTCCCTATCGCTCGCAACTAAACGCCTATCCTAGCGAGATTCCCCAGGATTATTTCAAAGATCAATTAAGCAAGGCGCTTGAGGCTGACGATATTATCGCAGAAACACGGATGCTCATGGGCCTCTATCGACTAAATGTCCAGATCGACCCCAAGAAACCCTACGATTCCACACTTCTTGAGCAACTCACTCCTCGCGCCATACTTTACGTTGCCGACTACGAGCGCGACAAGCGTCTACTTTTTGCCGAAGAAGCTTGGAACCATTTGCTCATTAACTACCCGACCGACGATGCGACTATTGTTGCCTTCATGCGCCTAGCCGATGTCACCGCAGAGAAGGCTGACCTTTCAGGTGCGCTAAACTATCTTGAACAAATTGTTACACAATTCCCCGGCTCACCCAAAATTCCTGCAGTCATGCTGCGCCAAGGCGAACTGCTTAGCGAGATGGCGCGCGCGGAAGAAGCACGTGAAAAGTACCAGTATATACTCCGCGTACCAGAGTGGCGCGGCATACTACACGCGCGAGCACTCTACCAAATTGGTGAGTCTTACATGGCGGAAGATGCTTACGCGAAAGCTCACGGTTTTTACGAGCGTACCTTCCTCGGCTACCCACATCTCGCCGAATGGAGTGCGCGCGCCTACCTCGCGGACGCCAAGGCCTTGATCGGCATGGGCGAGAAGCAAGATGCGATTAATACTCTCAACGAAGCAGTGGTAGAAATTTCCGCGACCGCTCCCGCCGACATCCTAAAATCGATCAAAGCCAAATTAAAAGAGCTCCAAGGATGAATTTAGACTACACAAAATTCCGTCGCACTATCATTAAGCGTATAATAAGCCTAGTTTTCGCGATCGCTGTTGTACAGGCCCCTACTACCGCGAAAGAAGTTAATTCTTACTGGATTGAATACGGAAAGGAACCTGTCCTTATCCAGCAAAACAATAACGGCGCCGTGCAAACGCTTAAATTTGTTAGCTTTCAAGACGGGATGCTAGTCGCAGAGCTCGAAGGTGGCGTCGGCGAAATCTCACTTCCCGTGAGTGAATCGATGGTGCGGACCCTGCGCCTTGATAACTCAAAAATGCCCGAAATTGAACGGATGATCCGCCGCGGAAACTTCACCCCTGCGCTAGACCTTCTTCGCCCCAAAGCTTACCCATTGATCAAATTCCATCAGGTTCCCGAGAGTTTTACTCAGCTGCACTCACCCATTCGTTCCCTAATCGAAACGCTCATTAAGGCTAAAGAACATAAGGAAGCCCACGACCTACTCAATCGTATCCAGCTCAACAAAGTCGGCATCAAATATAGCCAAATAGCCATCGCACTCATGGGTGCCTACCTAAGTGACGGTGACTCCGATAAGGTGGCTAAAATGACGGAAATCATTCCTGTAGAAGGTCAGTATGCAGTCAACATCCGCCCAATCGTGGACGCAGCTGATGCCCTCCGTGCGGCCGGTAAATACGAAGCTGTTATTCCCCTCTACCGCCAGATCAAGACCGTCGTATCCGACGATGTAAAAAAGAACGTACAGATGTGGCTTGCCTATTGCCTCGTGCTTGCTGACCGTGTCGATGAGGCCACTCCAATGATTGAGGCACTCGAAGAGCCAAAACCCAACGAGCGACTCTTCTCGCTCTATAAGTTACTTCAAGGCTCGCGCGCACACCGCGGTGAAAACTACGGGAAAGCACTTGATGTCCTGACACGCGGCTTCGTTCGCGCACAGACTTCATATGACTGGGTCCCAGAGATGCTTTATCTGATCGGCGATTGCTATGCGCGTTCCGAGGATAAGCTCGCCGCTCGTAATGTTTGGACAGAGATTGCCATTCTCTATCCCGAATCACCGTGGGCAAAGAGCGCCGAAAGCTCGCTTGCACAACTTCCCGAACCTGAACAAACTATAGAATAACAAATAAAAAAACATTTTAACGTCCCCTAACTAAAGTACTTTAAAATAAACATCATGAATATATCTAAACTACGCATCCTTCCTGCCATCATCGCCATCGCACTGTTCGCCGTCGCTACGCAGTGGGTGCTAACACTACCGCTTAGTGCTCAGGATACTGAGCTTGCAGCTCAGATCGCCGATGAATCACAAGAAAAGTCGCTCATCGACATGTATAAAGCTGGTGGATGGGCAATGTATCCTCTCACTCTCCTTTCAATCGGTGGTTTCGGATTGATTGTTTACAACTTTCTGGCGGTGCGTCCCGAACCGATCCTCAACACTGCGGCGACTGTGCAAATAGACGAAGCACTTGCTGCGCTCGACGTGGAAAAAGCCAAAACCATTTGCCAAGAGAACCCTTCACCTATTACAAACATCATTGAGGCGGGCATGAACCGTGTCGACGTCAACAACTTCGACCCAGAACAAGTCAAAGAAGCGATTGAAGAGTCCAGTTCCGAAGAGCTTTCCGGACCCTTCGTTTTAATCAACTACCTTTCAGTGGTTGGTTCGCTCTCCCCCATGGTTGGTTTACTCGGAACCGTTTCTGGTATGGTCAAAGCCTTTAACGTGATTGAAGCTGAAGGCGCGGGTAGTGCCCAAGCGCTTGCGGGCAACATTTCGGAAGCCCTAATCACTACTGCGACTGGCATGATCGTTGGTATTCCTGCCATGTTCTTCTTCTTCTTCTTTAAGAATCGCTACGGTAAGATCACTTCGCGCATCGGCCGCGTAGTAGGCGAGTTACAGTTTACTCTTAATAAAGCGATCAAGAACCGCGCCTAATCCCGTCCACTCACGCACACCAAACAGCTATGGCTATGTGGACACCCGAAGAAGTTGACCCGGAGTTTGAACTGACTCCGATGATCGACGTCGTCTTCCTGCTGATCGCGTTCTTCATGACGCTGATCAGTTTCATCAGCGCTGAACTGGTAGAATTAGAACTACCAGAAGCAGTCGAGGCCAGCATCCCCGAAGAACCGGGTGATCGCCAATACATATCTATCGATCAAGAAGGCCAGCTCTACTTTGGTGCCTCAGCGATCACTGAAGAAGCTCTCACTGCTCAACTACTAGCACTCAAGGCTGAACTTCCTAGGCTCAAAGTTTTCCTACGCGCTGACTCCAATACCGCTCACCGCCATGTCAACAGCGTGATGAAAGCCACCGCTAAAGCTGGCATCTTCGACCTCATTTTCGCCTCAGCAAAGGACTAATTATGAAGGTCAGCTCAGTACTCGAATCCGAAGATAAAGTCGACATCACACCGATGATCGACGTCGTCTTTTTGCTCCTCATTTATTTCATGTTCCTCCCGCTCCAGCAAGAGGCGGATATTGGTATCAAACTACCTAGTAATACACCCCCTGCAGAGAATCTAGAACTGCCCAGTGAGCACATTGTTGAAATCTTCCCTAACGGGCTGATTCTGCTGAATGGGGCACCCATGGATGGAGTCGACGATCGTAATATGGAGCGTCTCAGTAAGACCTTGACTCGCCTCAAGCTATCCTCAGCCCGGGCGGGCCTCGACACCGGGGGCGCATCGACACCGTGGTTAAAATCCAGGCTGATCCTGACTCGCCGCACCAGCGTGCAATCGACGTGCTCAACGCATCCGCTCTTGCGGACATTACCAAAGTCTCATTCGCCGCCTATGGAAATTAAGAATTTCTCGTGATTATCCCACAGAAAAA
>CACIKF010000011.1 GCA_902587165.1 Puniceicoccaceae bacterium
TATTTAACTAAGTCTCGAGGAGGCAATGATCGCGGCTTGAAACTATTTAACAGTTTAGTGGCTTCCTACGATGGAGATGTTGAACTTGCTTTGAAGCATTTTACCCAAGCTTATTTAGCCTGCGTTGCGTCGGTCGACGAACTGGTGGGACTCATTTTGGATGCGGTAGATCAATCAACTCTCAAAGACAATACCATCATTGTATTCACCAGTGATCACGGTTGGGGCACAGGTCCTAAAGATTACGTTTATAAAAATTCCCTTTGGGAAGAAAGCACACGTGTTCCATTTATTATTCGTGCGCCCGGAGTTGCCCATAAGGGGGCAGATGTAGCACTGCCAACCTCTTTGGTCGATTTGTATCCAACATTGATTGAGCTTTGTGATTTAAGCGGTGACACTCGCCGTAACGAGCGAGGTGCTGAAATAGATGGTACAAGTCTTGTGCCATTGATGATTAACCCAACTTTACAAGATTGGGGTGGCCCTGAGGGTGCGCTGACTGCAATTCATAAGTGGAAAGATATGGATCCTATGATGCAGAATTATTCGCTTAAAACCAAGGACTGGCGATATATCCGTTACTATACAGGTGACGAAGAGCTCTACGATCATCGTAGCGATTTGCTCGAATGGGATAATCTAGCAAGTAACCCCGAATATGCCGCTAGGTTGGCTTCTTTCCGCAAGCAACTTGATCAGCGTATAACAATTCGTAATTCAACATCCATAAGTCCACTTGCCAATTCGAAGGAAGCCTCTTCTGATGACGGTGAAAAGTGGAAGAGTATTTACTTCAAAAAATACCCTGAAGCAGATATCAACAAGGATGGCATGCTTACATGGCCCGAATTCAAGCACCATAAAAGCAGCAAAAAATTAGATAATTAACTTAATGGATATTCAGAATTTCATCGATAACGAATTTGTCGATGGGCTTGAAACTATTGATGTTTTCAACCCCGTCACAGGCGAAAAAGTTTCTCAGGTAGCCAGCGCTAGCGCACAAGACGTTAATCGTGCTCTGCATGCGGCACAAACTGCTTCCAATACCTACGGCCAACTTTCCATCAATGCGCGAAAAGCTCTCATAGATGAGCTCATTATCAAATTAAAAGGTGATGAGGCTACTATCGTGGATCTATTGATACAAGAGACAGGTAAAACATACGACGTGGCGAGTTATGATTTTAATATGCTAGTCGACTGTCTGGGCTATTACGTCGAGGAAGTAAAACGCCATTATGCAGAAACGATTCCCGATTACGATGGTGGTCATCTGAATTTTTTGTCCTATCAACCTGTCGGTGTTGTGGCTGGCCTATTAACATGGAATTTCCCCTTATTAAATCTTGGCTACAAATTGGGACCCGCATTGGCTAGCGGGTGCACCTCAGTGTTTAAAATCTCTGACAAAACACCTATGGCTTCAATGCGAGTTGCCGAGCTGATCAATGAAGTTGCCTTTCCAAAAGGTACGGTGAATATGCTCTGCGGTCGCGGCAAAGTAGTTAGTGATGCGATGGCTGGGAGTACAATACCGCGTCTGTTGACAATGATTGGTTCGACTTTTGCGGGTCAGAAATTAATCGAAAAATCTCCCACTAGCGTGAAGCGTTTATCACTCGAACTCGGAGGTGATGCACCGGTGCTCGTTTTTGACGATGCCGATCTGGATGCAGCGGTCGCAGACATAGTAGGGCTAAAATTAGCGAACGCAGGTCAAATTTGTGTCGCTCCTAATCGTATTTTTGTCCATCGGAATATTTACTCTGACTTCATTGATAAAGCTAAGGTGCTTATGGAAAGTTATCAATATGTCGGCGAGCAAAGCTCTGGGCCTGAATTGAGTCCGGTGGTCTCTGAAGAAATCCTCAATAGCCTATTGGGTTTCTGCGAACCCGAGGTGCATAAGGGAACGATTGTCACTGGTGGTAAGCGGGCAAATCGCCCCGGGTATTTTATGCAAGCAACTTTGATCAAAGATGTAGCACGTGACAGTGCCTTGACATGTGAAGAAATCTTCGGGCCGATTATGCCCGTCATGCCATTTGATGATGGTGATGATATCTTCTCGATTGCAAATGACACTGAATATGGATTGTCGGCATATCTATACACTCAAAACCTTGCTCGTGCTCTCGAGGCCGAGCGTCGCTTACTGTTTGGTAACATCTTGATCAACGAAGCCTATTACTCGCTGCAATTACCTCACGGTGGCCTCAAGCAAAGTGGATTCGGCAAGGATGTGAGCCATCTAGCGCTCGATGATTATTATGATACCAAGCGCATCTCAATTAAGCGCTAAGACTTCGTTATTATGAAAATTGTCGATATTCAATGTTTTCCCTTACGAACTGATTTGAGCCGAGCAATCGGTTTCTCACAGTGGTATTATCATGCCAAGAATAACTTTGTTCTCAAAGTGGTGTGTGACGATGGCACAGTGGGCTGGGGAGAGTGCTATGGGCCAAACCTAGCGATCGCCGCATCGATAGAGCATCACTTCAAGCCTTTGCTTATCGGTAAGGACCCTCTGCAAAACGAGGTTTTGTGGAACTTCATGTGGCGCGCGTATTGCGACTTTAATCGCTATGGCATTTTTATGGCAGCCATCTCGGGAATCGATATTGCGCTCTGGGATATCAAGGGAAAGGCGCTCAATACACCTGTTCGCGTTTTGCTAGGTGGTTCTAGCAAGCCCCTGCCTTGTTATGCAACTGGCATGTATTACCGTGACGATAAGCCTGAAGCCGAGATGCTTGCTGAGCTAATCGATGAAGCGGCTACTTATGTCGATGCAGGTTACACATTCCTCAAGGTGAAAGTGGGGAAGAACTTGGAATTTGATAAAGATTTGATTGCTCAATTTCGTAATCGATTCCCTAAAACAAAAATCGCAGCTGACTCGAATCACGCCTACAATTATAAGGAAGCGGTTGCGATCGGTAAGGTTTTGGAGGCAAATGATTATTGCTGGTTTGAGGAACCGCTATCACCTGAAAATTACGCTGATATGGCGCGCCTACGTAAGGTCTTGTCAGTGCCCATTGCTGCCGGCGAATGCGAGCAAACGCGCTATGGCTTCGAGCGCTTTGCCAGTGCGCGAAGTCTCGATATTTTTCAACCAGATATCGCTTACTGTGGCGGTATTACTGAGTTTCAAAAAATCAATGCATTGGCCTCCGCAGCACATGCCGATGTTGTGCCGCACTGTTGGGGCTTGAAGATCAACCAGGCTGCGGCTGCATCGGCGATTAGTATGGTTCCTGAAAATCCGGGGCGTTTCGAACGTCGTCCGGTATTTCTAGAAGTAGATCAAACCGAACACCCTATTCGTGATACTATTTTTTCAACAGCTCATGATGTCATTGATGGAAAACTACACTTTAATGACTTGCCGGGGCTCGGCGTCATTATTGATGAATCGGCGATGGAGCCCTTCGTGATCGATCCCAAGGTGAAAGACTAAACTAGCTTCGCAGTCGTTAGATAATTTAAACTGGTATGAAACATTTATTTACTTCTGAAATGCGTCAGCAATTGGCTGCTTCCCGCGCAATTGCAACTGTGACTGTGCAGAATGTCGAAGATGCTAAGCCACTAGCTGATGCGCTGTTGGCAGGGGGGATAAATGCAGTGGAGATTACCATGCGTACACCAGCTGCATTAGAAGTGATGAAAATCATTGCTGATAACTATAGCGAGATGCTGGTGATGGCCGGCACCGTGATTACGCCGATCCAAGTGCGACAGGTGCAAGACGCCGGAGCGACTTGCGCAGTGGCTCCGGGGATGAATTCATGCGTGCTGCAGGTGGCTATTGAAGCTCAGTTGCCCTTCGCGCCAGGTGTCGCGACTCCCAGTGAGATTGAGCAAGCATTGGAGTTCGACTGCGACATCTTGAAATTCTTTCCAGCAGAGCCAATGGGAGGGCTTAAATATTTAAAAAGTATGCAAGCACCGTATGCGCATCTTGACTTACAGTTCATTCCGCTAGGGGGACTGACTGCTGAGAATGCAGAAGACTACTTGCGAGACGACATTATCTTAGCCGTCGGTGGTTCATGGATAGCCAGTGCATCTGCAATTACCTCAGGTGATTGGGTGGGGATCACAGAGCGATCGGATGCGGTCATGCAGCAATCAGAATTAGAGAGTAATACAAATTAATATGAAAAAAGTAGTGACCTTTGGAGAAGTGATGGTACGTCTCGCGCCCAGTGAGCATGATCGTTTTGCACAATCCTGCCCTGGCTCGATGGATCTGACTTTTGGCGGTGCAGAGAGTAGTGTGGCCGCATCGATTTCGATCTTGGGTGGCAGTTCGCGCTTTGTAAGTGCCTTGCCGCAGCACGCCATTGCCGATGCCTTTGTCCGTCAGATGCGTGGATTCAATGTCGATGTGGACCATGTATTACGACGGGAAGCAGGTCGTTTTGGTATTTACTATGTTGAAACTGGCGCAAATCAACGTCCTAGTCGTGTGATTTATGACCGTGATTACAGTGCGGTTTCGATCTGCCCAGGCGAGGAGTATGATTGGGATGCTATCTTTGCAGATGCTCAATGGTTACATATTTCTGGTATTACCTTGGCAATTTCAGAGACGGCTGCAAATGCGGCGATTTTGGCTGCCGTAAAGGCGCAGGCCGCAGGTATCAAAGTTTCCTGTGATTTAAACTTCCGTAAAAATCTATGGCGCTGGCGATCAGGTTCGGATGCGCGTAGCTTAGCACGTTCTGTTATGCCCGATTTTCTTGAGAACGTGAATGTTATCATTGGTAACGAGGAAGATGCAGCTGATGTCCTTGATATCCATGCGGGTGATACGGATGTTCACTCAGGAAGTTTGGAGATTGCCCACTATCCTGATGTGGCTCGTCAAATTGCTCATCGCTTTAATAATGTGGATCAAGTTGCGATCACTTTACGCGAGAGTATTTCTGCAACACATAATAATTGGGGCGCAATGCTGTTCAATGTTAGTAGTGATACTGCAGTATTTGCTCCCATGAATGGTGAACAGTATGAACCGTTTGAGATTCGTAATATAGTCGACCGAGTAGGCGGTGGTGATTCATTTGCCGCAGGTTTGATTTATGCGATGACGAAAAAAGATTTCTCTACGGCTCAAGATCAGGTTGATTTTGCTGTGGCAGCATCCTGCTTAGCTCATTCGGTCAAGGGGGACTTTAATTTCAATTCACGCGCTGAGGTAGAAGCTTTGGCCCATGGCAATGCATCTGGACGTGTGCAACGCTAACGCTAGCTCAACTATAATGAAAAGACTTTCAATTACTTTGGTTTTTGCATGCCTTAGCTGTTCAGTGTTATCAGCTGAGGAATATTATATTGATTCACTTCATGGCGATGATGCTGCTGCGGGGACTTGTCCAGAAACTGCTTGGTCGAGCCTTCAAGCGGCGAACCAGCACGCGTTTAAGCCTGGCGATGTGATTTACCTTCACAGTGGACAGATATTTGACGGGCAGTTTCGCCCGATATCTTCGGGTGCAGATGGCCAGCCGATAACACTGACCAGTTACATGGATGGACCGAAGCCTGTGATTGCAGGTCATGGTTTGACACGCTCCGCGGTCTTTCTTGAAAACTTATCGCATTGGGTAATTGATAGCATTGAGATTACCAACACAGGAAATTCACGTGAAGCAAAGCGGGTTGGGGTATTGGTTTTTGCCAAGAATATAGGCTTGGTTCAGGACATTACGCTAAGCAATTTGTTAGTTCGTGATGTCAATGGTGTGATCTCTAAGGATAAAGGTGGTGGCACTGGGATTCGTTGGGAGGTCGATACTCGGAAGATACCTACTAAAATCGACAATCTGCTGATAGAGAATTGCCATGTATTGCGCTGTGATCGAGATGCGATCAAAGGTTGGATGGAACCTTGGGATGATTTATCACACCTTAGCACTAATGTGGTGATCCGCGGCAATTTACTCGAAGATATTGGCGGTGATGGGATCGTGCCAATCGGCACCGATTTCGCTGTGATTGAACACAACCGCCTTTATAGCGCTCGTCAGCGCATCGAGGGTTTAGATACTAAAGAAGTCACACAGCATGCCGGACCGAGTATCGGCATTTGGCCATGGAGTAGCATGAATACGCAAATCAGATACAACGAAGTCTGGGGCTATGCTGGCACTTTCGACGGTCAGGGGCTAGACTCGGACTATAATTGTGAGGGCACTGTTTTTGAATATAATCTTAGTGCAGATAATGCGGGTGGATTCTTCCTTGTTTGTGATTGGTCAAAGCACAGAGATTCGGGTCAATCTATTGGTAATAAAAATACCATTATTCGCCATAATATCAGTTTTAATGATCATCTGCGTGGCTTTGTCCTTTGTGGTCCCATCTGCGGGGTGAAGATCTATGAGAACATTGTTTATAATACGATTGAATCAGAGTATCAGTTAATTGTTGATACACCTTGGGAAGCTGGTCGCTTCGCTGAATCGGTAGAGGTGCGAGATAACCTTTTTTACACGACTGGCCTTGCTCGGATCTATCAGGGCACTTGGGATGGTAGCGGCATGGGGCTTTGGAAGTATCAAAAGCCAATTAACCAGGAGACGGTGCGCTTTAGCGGAAATGCCTATTCGAATATTCTGAATCACAAAGAGCCTAGTATGCAGTCACTTTTAAAAGAAGAGACCCTGACGAGTTTAGTTAAGCGCTTAAGGGTAGACCCAGCTACTCGCGCAGGGTTTGACAAAATGTTTAATTTCCTAGAAGACTCGCGTTATTACAGTCGTATTAAACAGGCACTTTAAACTAATAAAGATCGAAGAGTTTTAAAGGAGTGTTGTAGTGGTCAAAAGCTTTAAAAATTAAGGCACTCTAATTTCCAGAGATTTGAGCGCAGCTGCAAGGTCCTTGTTGAAAGCCACTCGATAGGCGTGGTAAGTCGGTATCGGCAAGCCGTAGAATTAAAAAACGTCTTTCGGTCCGCTTTAACGTGGTAAGGCTTTTATTAGGTGAACCGGTCTATAATTTCAACAGTCTACTTTGTTAGAATGTTGATGGCTTCAATTCGCCGAAAGTGCCCGGTAGAGTTTCAAGTTGTGTTATTAGGGCGGCTTGCATTTCCGCGAGGACAGAAGCATGCCGAGCATCGCCGGCAAGGTTGCTTTGTTCGTTTGGATCGCTGGCAAGGTTATAGAGTTGATCGCGCTCAAAATAGGCGGGGTAGGAACCAGTCGATTTTTTTTCTGCGTCGCCGCCACCAGGAATGGCTGTGAGGTGACTGAAGGGTTGAGTGGGGTCGTCGGTTACAATATTGAGCTGACGACGATAGCGTGCATCGTTCCATTCTTTTAGTACAGCGGCTCGTTCCTCGAGGTTCATATTTTCAATGGCTTCGGGGTAGCGGATGGCCATGTATTTCCAGTCACCAATGCGGACACCGCGGGCGTAGCCGAGTTCAAAGTAAAGTAGGCGTTCCTCGGGAGGGGACTCTCCTTCGAGGTAAGGGAGGAAACTTTGACCATCAAATTTGTGTTGTGAATAATCAACTTGGGCGAGGTCCAAGATAGTCGGGGCAAAGTCAACATTTGAGATGAGCGCCTGAGAAGTGGCTCCCGTAGGGAACCCGCCTTTACGCCAAACGATGCTAGGGTTATGGACGCCACCTTGGTAAATTGTGCCTTTGGCAAGTTGGCCATGGTCGTTAAAGAAGAAGATCACGGTATTGTCAATTTCCCCGGTGGCTTCGAGAGTATCAAGGAGGGCACCGAGCGCGTCATCAAGCCAAAGGAGATTGGCGGTATTATCGTTAACAGGAAGGCCGGCGGCGCGTAGGCGTCTAGGAATAGTGTCACGGCTGGGTTGAACAGTGAGAGCTTTGTCGAGGTAACCGATCGCAGTCAGGCGGGGATCGGCTTTCCAGGAGCGCTTTGCTTGAGTAGGGCCATGCGGGACTGTAGTAGCGAAGTAGAGGAAGAAGGGGTCGGTATGAGGTTGTCTAAGAAAGCGCACACCAGCGTCGGTGATCCAGTCCATGTTTTGAACAGCGACTTCATAGAGTCCGAGAAAGCTGGGGTTGTTGTGATACAGGCTGTCGGCGAAATCGAAGCCGATCTCAAGCATAGCTTGGCGTGTGTGCTCGTGGTTGGCTCTGAGCTGAGCTTTGTTGGCAGGATTATGGGCGCTACCTTTGAAGTTTTTAAAACGCTTCAGGCCACTTACTTCTACGACGTGGTCTTTGCCAGCCATCCCAGTGGTGTAACCGGCGGCTTTCAATAGCGCGGGTAGGGTGCGGTCAGTCGAAAGAATATGGGTGTTGAATTCAACAATGCTTTGTCCGTTCTTCTTGGTATTTTGTGTAAAGTAATGGTTTTGTGCACGGCTGCCAAAGTTGCCAGTGAGGACGTTGTAACGACTTGGAGTGCAGACGGGAGAAACCACATGCTGCTGAAGCATGAGGGTGCCTTCGCGGGCGAGGCGGTCGAGATTGGGGGTTAGGTATTTATCCTTGCCCTGCTGAAGACAATTGAAGTGGTTGGGCAGCATATCATCGGCAATAAAGAAGATGATGTTTGGGCGCTCGGCGTGAGCCTGCATAAACAGGCTGAGACCAGCGAGGGCAAGTAGGGTAAGGCTACGTTTCATGATAGATTGCATAAAGATTCAGGATTTTAAAAGGAATGGATGGAATTATAAAGTTTGCTAGAGAGTTCTGCGACCACCGTTTTGTATCTAGGATCGTTCACGAGATTTTTTTGTTCAAGGGGATCGGTGGCGTAGTCGTAGAGTTCCGTCGCGGCGATTTGATCACCGAGTTGGCTAGAACCGCCACCGGTCACAAACCATGCTACGAAACGGTAGCGATCATTGCGGAGTGCGTAACCCATTTTTTTACCAGCAGGAAATTGACTAAGGGCAAATTCCCGAGGGCGGATGTTCTGGTTGTGGATGGTAGGGGCTAGATTAATGCCATCGAGTGTATCAGGTATTTGAATACCAGCTAAGTCGCAGAGGGTGGGGAAGAGATCAGTCAACTCGGCGGGCATTTCGGTTTTTTGAGTTTTAGCGCCTGGATGCGCAATAATGAGTGGCACGCGAGTGGCCTGTTCGTAGTTGGTATGCTTGCACCAAAGGCCGTGGTCGCCGAGGTGCCAACCGTGGTCGCCCCAGAGAACGATGATGGTGTTTTCGGCTAGGCCACTTTGTTCAAGTTGATCAAGGATCTTACCGATTTGAGCATCAATATAGGCGACACAAGCATAGTAACCATGGATGAGGGTGCGTTGTGTGCTTGGATCGAGGGGTCCGCTGGCAGGTATGCCGTTATAGGATCTAAGCTCTGAGGAATTATGGCTGGCGTAAGTGGGCGCACCGATTGGTGCTTCTTGGTAGGATGCTAATTGTATACTTTTTGGATCGAATCGATCCCAGTATTGCTTAGGGGCAACAAAGGGAAGGTGCGGTTTTTTAAAACCGACTGCGAGGAAGAAGGGTTTCTTCTTCTTGGCTAGTTTGGAGAGACTTTTGACGGCGTGAGCAGCGATGGCACCGTCGTCGTAAGCATCATCCGGTATATCTAGTGCTTCAACTGCAGGCCATGCGTTATTTGCAAAGAGCTTTTTATTAATGGCATTCCAGTTGGCGTTTTTTTCTTCTGCGGCAAGGGTCTTGCTTTTCGAATTGTGGTAATGGCCGATGGGCTTGCCAGTTTTTTCATTATACTTGAGGTGCCATGTTTGCGTATAAGCTTCGCTCCAAGAGCGTGAATCAGATCCTTTGTCGACGCTACGAGGATCGAATATTTTGCCGACTCCAGCGGTGTGATACCCGTTGTTTTTAAAGTGTTGCGTGAGGGTGACGATCTCCGGATGGATGGCACGTATTTTTGTTTTTAGATCCCAGATTTGGGTGAAGTCAGGATATTTTCCAGTCATTGCGCTGGCCCGAGAAGGGCCGCAGACGGCCTGCTGGCAATGGGCATTCAAGAAAGTGGTGCCTCGCGCCGCAATACGATCCATGGCAGGCGTAGGGACAGCCTTAGTATAAGCTCCAATGCTTGGTTTCAGATCATCGATCGCTATGAAGAGGATGTTAGGCTTTTCCCCAGCCAATAAAGAAGCTACCAAGATAAGGCTCGTGAAGTGAAAACTTATTGTGGGGATTCTTTTCATTAGAGTCCCGTGCGGATGATGAAGCCAAGGTCGTCCAAGTAAATGTCACCCGTGATCGGCGCTTGGGATTGTATTTGAAAACGGAGTCCGTAGAGCTTCGCCATCGCATCGAGTTCTTCGGGCTGGGTTACTTTAAGAGCGAAGGGTTTCCATTCGCCAATAATATCTGATAGTTTTATCGAACCTATTGGCATCCAGTGGTTGGCGTCGCTTTGGAGGATAATATTAATTTGCGCTTTGGGGTCGGCGCATTCTAGATTGTGAGCGGCCCGGAGTTGACCTGTTACGCCGTTGGCATTTGCGAAGGAGAGTTTCTCACTTGGTAATGGTTCAAAGTGGAATAGTAGGTCGGCATCACGTTTTGGGGTTTCTCCATTTAGTCGAGCGGCTGCCACGTACTGGTTCGGTTTGACAGAAGATTCAGAGCCAAGCGCAAAGGTGCTTTTTGCCTGCCATTCGTAAATCGGGTTGTCGAAGGTCCAGTTCGTGTAGGCGCGTTCTTCAAGTGCCACAAGTTCGACGCTATGACTGGCGCTGTGTTTACCTGAGCGCGCGTGGATTGTAATCTTTCCTGCGCCTCTTGGTGTCACGGTGAAGGCTGCCACGGCATTATCCAGTTCAAGCGAAGTTTGACTCAGTGAGGCAGGCCCATCAATGCTAAGCTGAATGGTTTCGACTGATTGAAGGTAGGGGAGCTTGGCTTCGGGGTCACTGGCAATGACCCAAGCTTCGATTGCACGATCAGCCGGCACGCGGTCTGGTAGGCTAAGTTGGAGTGATGGTTTCTTTGCTGAGCTTGCTGGCGTATGGCTACTAGAGCCTTGGTTTGTCCATGGTAGTTCGAGCACGTTAATGCTAAACTTCGGCAAAGTAATTGTGTCGCTATGATTGACGGTGATTTGTCGAACCGCGGGGGGACGACTCCAGAGTGGTTTACGGGCGTGGACATCCCAGAAATATTCGGCACTTGAGTAGGTATGCAGTTGCCCTTCAAGTTCGCTGGCGCCCTTGATTTTAAATGCGATGGTGGCTTCTTTGGTCTCGGAAGTATTGATCAGCATAATTTGTAAACCTGTATCTGAACGAGTAACAAAACTCTTTACTGAGTCCATACCGGAGAGGTCACTTTTTAGCATCTCGCTGCCCATTAAATTACTCCACATCCAGAGTGCCCAGTATTGACTTTTTGGCATCACAGACATGTTGCCTTCATTAATATAAAATGTGCTATGACCACCTTCTTCTGTGTAGGTGGTGAGGTCCCATTCGTTAGCGAAATCAACGCCCTCTTCAAACATGACCCCAATCCAGAGTGCTGACCAGAGAGCACTGATTAGTTCGGCGGTGTCGCGGTCCTCATTGACCTTGATATTCCATTCGCTAATTCCGATTTCAATTTCATCGATACGCTGGGGCTGATATTTGCTGATCCAGCCATTAACGCGTTTGATCGCTTTGCGAAGATCTGAAACCGCAGCAAATTTATCTGAATTCTGGTGCGTATTCACTCCAACTGGGTAGGCATGTATACTAATGAAATCCACAGCGTCGCCACCATCGCGTATCAATTCTGCGACGAAGCTAAGTGACAAGTCGGAGCAAGCGGGACCGCCGAGGTGTATGTCGGGATCGATTGCGTGCATTGCCTTGGCAAATTCGATAAAGCGTTGCGCGTAGGTCGTGCCGTCCATGGAGGATCCGTCGGGAAGCCGATGTCCCAATTCCCAGTCGCCATTAAGTTCATTGCCGACCTCCCAGTAGCGCACATCATAGCCTTGTGTTTGGTTGGCCCATTTGACCCATTCGGCAGCGAGTGCTGGCGTTCCAGAACCCACGTTGACAGTTACCATTGCCTTGGCGCCGAGACTATTAATCCACTCGTGTTGGGTCTTAACATCCAGATCGCCATGATAATCGGATAGCTGACCTTCTTCGCCATGTAGTCGGAAACCCTTCTTGTATTCAGAGTAGTCGACCTCCCAGCTACCATCGGCACGCTGCTTAGAAAGGTCAAAATTTTCAATGCCATGGTCATTGCCGCCGATACGAACCCCGTTACCGTTCCAATAATATTCGTTCGACCATGAACCACCCGGTATTCGAATGGATCCAGGATGCCAGTCGCGAATTGCTTCTTGGAAGTTTGTATTCTCTATAATGGGGAGGCGACTCCACAGTGAGAGGTTGGTGCCAGTGAGACGATCCGGGTCGGCTGTTTGAACAACCTCGTCTATGTCAATACTGAGAGTGACATCTACTGAACCTACTGATGCGTAGGAACTAACATGCAAGAGTGCGACGATGGCTAGGGTCGTCATCGATTTAATGTATTGAGGTAAGTGAAAAGCCATAAGAGGGATCAACGTAAATAACCAAGATGAGGAATATTTATGGTAGGTAAATGTAATATGTCATTTATACTTTAATGCTTAATAATGGATTTGTTTACTTTATGGTTCATTAAATCGTTTATTGTATGTATAAGCTCCGATTTTTTTATCCTATAATTGTCCAGTTGAGGCGTTTTCTCACTATATAATCTAACTATTTAATGTTTGAATGCCATCGCGGCAAATTTTCCCGAATTAAACCTTTTTTATGGATTCCTCGATTACCCCAAATAATGCGACCGCTGCAGCTGACCGTGTGCCCTTGAAGCAGAAATTAGCTTACGGATTGGGAGGTCCTGTAGATATTTTAGCGATCTGGGTTTTTGTTTCGATTGCTTATCCTGTTTTTAATATGGAACTCCAGATGTCTCCGACAAGAGTAGCTGTCATTCTGATGGCACTGCGCCTGTGGGACGGCATAGCAGATCCGGTCATGGGATGGATTTCGGATAATACACGTTCTCGCTGGGGGCGCCGCCGTCCCTTTATCTTTATTGGGGCAATTTTAGCTGCAATTACTTACCCTTTAATTTGGTGGTTCCCCATGGACCTTTCGCACGACCAGTTGATGATTTGGGTGATTGGTTTTGGTATATTATTTTACACCTGCTTCACGATTTGGGCAGTGCCGTTTCAAAGTCTGCTGATGGAGATGACTCCAGATTATGACGAGAGGACTAGAGTTACAAGTATACGTGGAATTTTCCAAAGCTTGGCGGGTTTGTTTAATGGGTTTTGTTGGTGGCTTTCCCTGCGCCCAGTTTTTAGTATGACCAACGAAGCAGGCGAGTTGGTGCCAAGTACGATCAACGGCATGCGATACATTAGCCTCGGGGTCGCTTTAACTATTCTAATTTTGGGTCTCTTGCCCGCCTTGTTTGTCAAAGAGCGTTACTACAGGAGTGGTCTTGTTAAATCACAAAAACGAGTGAGTCTTTTCAAAGGCTTAAAGACTACTTTAAGTTGCGGACCCTTCCTAGTATTGTGTCTTTTTACGGTGCTATTTCTTTTCGGGCAGAGCATTTACGATAACTATGGACGTTACGTGGGGACTTATTATGTCCTTGGAGGAGATTGGGAAAAAAGTGCACTAATCACAAGTTGGGGGACATTAGTATATGTAGTTTTTAATCTTTTTATGATTCCAGTATTTGCCCGAATTTCCGAGAGAATTGGTAAGAATAAATGCCTCCTTAATGCGTCCTTTTTCTTTCTCTTTTCGGCAACATTAACCTGGTACACCTTTACGCCTGAGCAGCCTTACCTTATGTTAGTGAACGGGGCCTTTCTGGGGGTCGCATACGCGGGTCTGTGGACTATGCTACCAACCATGCAGACCGATGTTGTCGATTATGATGAGCTCAAAACCGGGGCCCGCCGAGAGGGTAGCTTCGCCTCAGTCTATTCTTGGGTCCTAAAATTAAGCTTTTGTACCGGATATCTACTCTCTGGACCATTCTTAGAGATGACAGGTTTTGATGCCGCTTTAGGCGGAGAGCAATCTAGCGAGACACTCAAGCACTTACGGCTAGGTTTTGTATTTATCCCTATGATCGCAGCAGCACTTGCTATTGCGATGTTAAGATTTTTCCCAATCGACCGAAGTAAAGCTATTGAAATTCGTGCGTCCTTGGAAGCACGCCGGGGCGCTCTATAAATCCTTGTTAGGTTAATGTTCTATCCTCGCACATAGCTGTTTTGTGAGTTTTAAGTGATAAGGTAACTTAGACTTATATATACGGTTATCTAATTAACACGAACCAGCGTATTACTATTTTGAATTATTCAAATTTGCTCACATGTTTTATCGCTTTGCTAGTATCTTTAACTGCTAGCCTTTCACTAGTTGCAAAACCGAACGTTCTGCTACTCGCGATCGATGACTTACGTCCTGAAATAGGATGTTACGGAGCCACGCACATGGTCACTCCTCATATGGATCATTTAGCTGACCAATCGATGCGCTTCGACCGGGCATATGTTCAGCAGGCAGTTTGTCTACCTTCCCGCATTAGTTTATTCACAGGGATGCGCCCTAATTCTACGGGGGTGCATGATTTACAGACCAAATTTAGGGTCACAATTCCTGAGGCGGTAACGATCCCCCAGCACTTCGCCGCACATGGATATGAGACTATTGGCATGGGAAAAGTTTTCCATGACGAACAGTGGAGAGAGTGGAGTCAATGGATCGATACAAATAAGTTATCAGGCGTAAAACCCTACCAGAACCCAGAAACCCAAGAGAAGATTAAAGCCCTAAGACAAGAGGCTCGGCAAAAAGGTCTCAAGGGTTCCAAATTACTGCGCTATACTAGGGGGCCAGCCTTCGAGAAGGCTGACGCTCCTGATGAGTCGTATCATGACGCTGCGATGACAAGCCGCGCTATTGAGAAACTTAAAGAAGTGAAGGACCAAGCATTTTTCATGGTCGTAGGGTATAAAAAACCACATCTTCCATTTGTCGCACCGAAGCAGTACTGGGATCTTTACGATTTCGATGCGATACAATTACCCGAAAATTACTATGCTCCTAAGGCAGCACCCAGCATAGCTCAGATGAGCTGGGGCGAATTAAGGGCCTACTCGGGCATTCCAGAAAAGGGTCCGGTAGATACCATGACAGCGCGCCACTTAATCCATGGTTATTACGCTACCGTGAGTTTTGTAGATGCACAAATAGGTCGTTTGATGGAGGCTCTAGAAAAAGAAGGCTTAGCAGACAATACTATAGTCATTCTCTTCGGCGATCATGGTTTTAAGATTGGAGAGCATGCTATGTGGTGTAAGCACACGAACTATGAAATCGACACCCGCGTTCCATTTTTAGTTAAAACTCCTTGGCCATCTCTAAAAGCTGATAGTACTGCTGCTCTAGTTGAGCTCTTAGATCTGTATCCAACTTTATGCGATCTTGCAGCCCTCCCGACTCCTGATCAGTGCGAAGGATCCAGCCTATTGCCATTGTTGAAAGATTCTCAGGCGCCTTGGACGGACTTAGCCTACTCACAATACCCGCGTCATGGCGGAGTTATGGGCTATTCCGTTAAATCACCTTCTGCTCGTTATACCGAATGGAGAAGCAGGAAAACCAATGCTATAATCGCACGCGAATACTACGACCACCACATTGATCCTGATGAAAATAACAATGTAGCAGATAAGCGAGAGTATCAAAGCGAGATGACTCGATTATCAGTGACCTTAAATAAGAACCTTATAAATAAATAAATATGTCATTTAAAAATAACTTTGCTTGGGGCGCAGCGACTGCAGCTTATCAGATCGAAGGCGCTACAGAACTCGACGGCCGTGGCCCATCTATTTGGGATACTTACTGCGATCAACCAGGAGGCACACGCGATGGCTTTTCTGGTTCAGTAGCCTGCGACCATTATCATCGTTATGTAGAGGATGTTGGATTGATGCAGGATATCGGCCTTAAGGCTTACCGATTCTCAATTTCATGGTCTCGCGTGATTCCAAATGGTACGGGTGCTATCAATGCTAAAGGTTTAGATTTCTACGATCGTTTGGTGGATGAGTTGCTCAGTAAAAATATTTGCCCTTACGCGACGCTTTTTCATTGGGATTTGCCTCAGGCGCTACATTTACGTGGAGGATGGCTTAATCGCGATAGCGCTGATTGGTTCGGTGAGTATACTAGAATCGTTGCGGAGAAACTTTCTGACCGCGTGAAACATTGGTTTACTCTGAATGAGCCGCAGTGCTTCATAGGACATGGCTTATTAACGGGTATTAAAGCTCCTGGTCTAAAAATGGGATTGGACGATGTATTGCTTGCAACGCACCACAGTCTATTAGCACATGGTAGTGCAGTTCAGGCTCTTCGTTCAGTAGACCCTGATTCAAAAATTGGTGCTGCACCTACCGGTTCGGTGGCATTCCCGAATAGTGAATCAAAAGCTGACATACAGGCCGCATTTGACGCTACTTTTTCTGTATCCGGTGAGGCTGAATTAAATCCGGAAGGAAGTAACAGCTGGATGGTTTCACCAGAGCCTAGTTGGAATATTGCTTGGTATACAGACCCGATATTTCTCGGGCACTATCCAGAAGAAGGCCTACGTGCATTTGGTAGAAATGCCCCTGTTTATACCGATGCTGATATGGACTTGATTAGCCAGCCGATAGATTTCTGTGGGATGAATCTCTATAATGGCTGGAAAGTTGAAGCTAGTAAACGTGGCAACCGGTGGGAAGAGGTTCCAATGCCTCAGGGTGCTCCATTAACTGCATTTAAGTGGCCAGTGACTCCAGAGATTCTGTACTGGGGCCCGCGCTTCTTTCATGAGCGCTACGGAAAACCAATTTATATTACTGAAAATGGTATGTCGGCTAACGATTGGATCGAATCTGACGGAAAGGTAAGAGATTTCCAGCGCCTAGATTTCGTGAAACGCTATTTACACCATTACAAGCGTGCTGCGAGCGAAGGTATCCCAGTGGATGGATATTTTTTATGGTCTCTGCTTGATAACTTTGAGTGGGCAGAAGGATACCGTGAACGCTTCGGTATTATTCATGTCGATTATGCGACACAAAAACGTACGCTAAAGGAATCAGCGAAGTGGTATTCTGGGGTGATCGCCTCAAATGGCGCAGATTTGTAATTACTCAATCAGGGTTGGGGTAAACTTATTTCGAGCCAATCCAAATTCACCCCGGGCTCTGTATTTGCTACTATCTTTAGCTGAGGTGCAAGGCCTGCTTCGAAGTATAAGTTAACAGTCTGTGTTCCCCATGAGTCATGCCCACCCGTTGCTGGGAAGACATGATCTACTGTACTGCCTACGGCATTAGCGGCTGCAAAGCTTCCGTCTATAAAATGACCAGATAAAACGCGTAAAGTACGAGTTGTATCGCTAGAATAGTGTATTTTAACGGCGTAGGTTGCGCTAACAGGAATATACAAATCTTCGCTTCTTATGAAAATTCCATTTCCAATAGTTTCTGGAAATTTAACATAACCGTTGCCCTTAAAGCCAGGATACTGCCCGTTAACTTCGAGTCCGTTGTATAGACTTCCATTTTCAAATTCATAGTGACCGACTAGTGCCTCGAGAGGGCCTTCATCAAAAGCTCGAGTGGATGGGTTTCGTATGGTTCCATTAGAGCCACTTGTCCAAGCGCCCATACCCTTTGTAGCAGGTTGATTTTGATACATATTCCAATGCGCCCAAGACATTCCTCTAGCCTCTGCTTGCATCCGTATCCAACTGAGCCACTTCTTACGATCTCTGCCTGAAATGGTAGCAAATAAATTACTTTCATTCACTGCTATTTCACTTTCTGCTATATTCACTGGGTAAAGCTGGCTATCATTTATGTACAGAGTATCAAATTTCACCTCACCACTAGATAATTGAATCTTAACAGTCCTATCAAAAGCAACATCTTCGACAGTTATTGTGTTCACCCCTAGTTCAAGAGGGGCAGCATTACCAAAAGGGAAAACTCCATTGGCATTTGTCTTATAAACTCTATAGGAGGCTCCATTATCGGGTAGCTCAGTGATATTTATGGATAGTGTCTTAGCAGATTGGCTGGAAGCTCCATCTGAAGTATTTGTAAGTGTTATTACTTTTTTCCAATTTTGGTTATCAGCCTCGTTGTCCACGCCAAATTCACCTAAGTAAATCGGTAGTGGTTCGGTTAAATTACGAGTAGCCCAACTATTATTTGCGCTGACTACCGCATCGAAGTCAGTGGCCACTTGCGCGAGTTCCTCAGTCGTTCCCCACGCTGGATCATAGCTTGGATTGGTGTATGTTGTTTTAGTAAAGCTAAAGGGATCGTAGTAGTGGAATGTACCAATTAAATATGGATCATCAGACGGGATCTCGTCATTGTTAAAGGCGTCTATCAGGGCTTGCCGCGTGGAGAATCCATCGCCAGGCACGATCACAATGCGTTCTTCATTACCTAAACTCGATCGAATAGAAGTTAGTGAAGTAGAAATGATGCGGGCAACATTATGCCCATTGTGCGGTTCGTTAAAAACTTCGAATACAACACTATCGTTATCGTAGCCCGCGAAGTGGTTTGCGACTTGTTCCCAAATTTTACCAAGTTTATTATATTCTTCATCGGTAGCAGCAAATGCTACGGCCCCTCCTGTATTGTTGTTGTTCGCCCAGTTGTGAACAGGATCAATCACCGCAATTAAGCCTTCTTCTAGGCACCAATCCACCATTTTTTGAAGTATTTGAAGATCCTCATTGGGCAATGCATAATTGGGAGCTGTGCTAGCAACTTCATCCATTTTATAGCCGATTCTACAATGACTGAACCCACTGTTATTGAGTAGGGAGTAATCATCTAGCGCGCCTTGGTCATTCACAGCCTTTGCAGCCATAAAATTGTTGCCGCGAAATAAGCGAGTATTCATGCGGTGTGCAGCAGAGCGCTCTATATTTCCTGCACCTTCAAAAATTCGTATATTATCAAAATACAAAGCGTTATCATCATTTCCTAGAAGGAAAGTTAATCTTCCGTTAGAGGTGTCTGGACTAGTCGCCGTAAAGGTTAGACGGTAGGTCTGCATTTCATCAATATTAGAAATGGTGATATCAGTGCTTAGAAAAGTATTGGAGGTAGTCTCGTCGCGTATATTCACCCGTATGTCACGTGAAGCAGTCGCGCGGGCATCAAATAGTAGGGTGTAAGTTTGGTTTCCCACAAATGGAATACCGAATTGTCTTATAAAAATATGACTCCTGCTACTGCCTCCATTTGTAATATCTACAGAAAGCTCACCATCTATCACACTAATATCAGCAATAGCGTTAGCTACGTTTATTGAGGTTATCCAATTATCTGTTCCTTCCAAAAAATTATAGTTCGCATTGATTACTGACGGGGCTTCTCCGTATGCTTGTACTTTAAAAAATCTCTTCTCGAATGGAGCTTTGTCGGTCCACCATGTATTTTGGGGTGGAGTGGCTTGCATATTCTCGGATTGAACCGTGAAAGCGGACTCAAGAGATTCACTCTGGTAGATGCTGTAGGCCATGCCAGTTTGGCTAGGCCATTCTAGTTGAATTTGATCCGTATTACTAGCGCGCTGCTCAATACTAAGTGCATTTGCGAAACCCTCCTTGATCGGACCTAATAAGGGTAATGCAGACGGAGCAGTAATAAAAAAAATGCTCAGTGCTCTATTTATGGGGGTCATTTGAGGTGAGTGAGGTAAAGCTGTTGAACCTTACACTAGCTGTTATTTAGTGTCATAGTGCAGAAAATTACAACTTGAGATTAGCTTAGATATATCCCTGACTTATAACAAGTCCTACAGGAGTCCGCCGTTGTAGCCCGTCTTTATTTAGCGGTTACGACCTCGGCTACGATTACTGCGTTGACCTGCTGTTTTTTGGAAGCCGCCTGTGGGGCGACTGTCGCTCTTTAGTTTTGGATTACCGCCGCCTTGTGGGCGACTCCGTCTGCGACCACCCAGGCCGCCTCTGCGATTGCCTCCGCCGTGGCGTGGTCCACGATTGCCTCCGCCACCTTGTTTTGGTTTTTGCGCGGGGGCACCGCTGGTATGATGATGTTCAATCTGCGCAGCGTGATAATCGTGGTCATAGATCGGCACCTTGCGTTTGATCAGTTTTTCAACCTCTCTTAACAGAGCCACTTCATCCTCCGAACAGAAGGAGAGGGCTTTACCACTCTCGCCCGCACGGGCGGTACGTCCGATGCGGTGCACATAGGCATCAGACTCCATTGGTAGATCGAAGTTGATCACAAGTGTGATGTTCTTTACATCAATGCCACGAGCGGCAACGTCGGTCGCGACTAGAACACGAACCTCGCCCTTTTTATAGAGGTCGAGTGTCTTCTGGCGTGCATTTTGAGATTTGTTGCCGTGAAGCGAATCCGCCTCGATGCCTGCGCTACAAAGTTTGCGAGCAAGGTTCCTAGCGCCGTGTTTGGTGCGGCTGAAGACAAGGCTGAGTTCGTTATTTTTCGAGCTATCCTGGTGCTCTTTAATGAGATCAAGGAGTAGGTTTTGTTTGTCAGTCTTTTTAACGAAAAGCACATGCTGGTCGATCTTCTCCGCAGTTGTGCCTTGCGGGGCGATGCGGATTTCCTTCGGCTTGTGGAGAAGTCCGTTAGCCAACTTAGTGATCTCCGGTGCCATTGTGGCAGAGAAGAGTAAAGTGTGCCGTTGCTGAGGAATGGCCGCGGTGATTTTTTGAATGTCGCGTATGAAGCCCATGTCGAGCATACGGTCAGCTTCGTCGAGAATAAAGGTGTCGACCTGAGAAATATCGACGTGGCCTTGTTGCTTTAAATCTAGCAAACGACCGACAGTAGCGACGAGAATATCGAGGCCTCCGTAGAGAGCTTTGATCTGTGGCTTCTCGGAAACACCGCCGAAGACCATGCCGACCTTCAAGCCCAGACCGTCACCGTAGGTCTTGAAACTTTCCATCACTTGCACTGCAAGTTCGCGCGTGGGTGTCAAGATGAGGCAGCGTACACCACGACGGAAGGGCTTACGTGGATTGCGTGCAAAGCCATCTAGGATTGGCAGAGCGAAGGCTGCGGTTTTACCAGTACCAGTTTGGGCGCACGCGAGCAAGTCGTTCCCTTCAAGGAGCACCGGGATTGCTTGAGCCTGTATAGGGGAAGGCTGAGTGTAGCCTTTTGCTTTAAGCGCGCGTTGAATCGGATCCGCTAAAGCGAAATCCTGAAATGTAATTTCGGACATAATATAAATTACGCCGTTTGAAAAATTACAGGCGCAGGAACAATCGATGAGACTTGTATTAGCTTAAATCAACCGCTCATCGATAATGGACCGAAACAAGTTGGCAGACTACGCTAGAAGGCGCTCCAACCAGAAAGCGCGGGAGAAAGACGCCATAGATGATTAATAGCAAGCTTCATTTTTTTACGTAAGCCGCAGACTCTAAATTTAGTAATTTTAGAAGTTGATCTAAGAGGAGTCAATACGGGGGAAAGAACTCCCGCTGTGATTTCACATTTGGTCAACTATGTCTTCGATCGGATAACTCCAGATCTCTGAAAGTGTGGGATGATACCAGTGGACTTTGAGTAAGTCTTGCACGGAGGCTTTCATGGTGACGGCCACTGCCATTGAGTGGATGAGCTCGCCAGCATCTTTACTGACACATTCGGCACCAATGACGATGCCAGTTTTCTTTTCAGCAAAGACTCTCACATAGCCATATTTGGCTCCCATAAGAATAGATTTACCGTGATCGTCGAAGGGATAGTCAGCGCTTATGTATTCTACGCCACGTGCTTTGAGTGTGGTATCGTCTAAACCGACGCAGGCAATTTGTGGATCGGTGAAGACGACACTGACGAGGTCGTCGTAGTGGATAGGGGTGGCCCTGCGATTAGTAGCGTGTTTGGCGGCTGCTTCCCCTTGCATGATAGCGACGTGCACAATCTCGTGCGGCCCTGCTACGTCGCCGCAAGCGTAGATCTTTGGGTTGGCTGTGCGCTGCGTTTCGTCGCATTCAATGTGGCCTGTCTTGCGTATCGTCACACCTGCGGCTTTTAAATTAAGGTCTTGAGTTGCTGGTCGGCGACCAAGAGCGTTGAGTAAATGTGGTGCCTCGATTAAGATATCCTGACCATCTTGAACAAAGGTGACGGTGAAACGGCTATCTTGGTGTGAAATCTCTTTTAGTGTAGTGTCGGTGTAAAGCTGTATTCCTTCATCTCGAAACACAGCCTCAATAGTAGTGGACGCTTCGGGCGACATTTCTTTGAGTATGTGTGTGCTACGTTGGATCTGGATGACTTCGCTACCAATGCGATGAAGGAATTGTGCAAGCTCACAAGCTACGATTCCACCGCCAAGTATGATGACTTTCTCGGGAAGAAAGTTTAGGTCTAGAACGTCGTCGCTCGTCCAAAAAGGCACATTATTGAGTCCTAGTATTGGTGGCGTAGATACGACGGATCCGGTTGCGATCATAAAGTAGTCGGCGGTCAATTGGAGGCCGTCGCTAAGCTCGATCGTATTGCCATCGATGAATTTGGCGTGATTGCGAAAGAGGGTGAATCGGTCGCTATGGAGCTGCTCTTGCCGGTATTCCGCAAACTCTTTAATCGTATCAATTTTGCGTTGATTTAGGGCGGGCATATCGGCTGCGACTTCGGGGATTCGAAGGCCAAAATATTTACCCTTTTTTGCGAGGTGAAGTAACTCGGTAGAATAGATTAAAGTCTTCGAAGGCATACAACCCTTTAAGATACAGAGGCCGCCGAGTATTTCTGAGCCATCGACAATAGCCACGTGTTCACGTATCTCACGTGCTGTGCGTGCGGCTGCATAACCGCCACTGCCGCCACCAATGACAATGTAATCAAAATGAGTACGACTCATTTTTCTTTCTCCTTGTATTGCTCATTAAAGAATGGGATCCGGCGTTCAGTTTCAGCCGTGATGAGTTGTGGGCGACGTGCATCGACCTCGTCGATCTTTTTGCGGCTCAAATCTGCCCAGCGCAGTGAGATAAAAAAGATCGTGAAGAAACTAAAATAGACAGCGGGCGACATGAATGGCGAATCGCATAAGGCAAGTATGAGCACTGATCCGCAGCCGATTAGCAGGTGATTTGTGAGACGGGCATTGTGTGGTCTGAGTATGTGTCTTAAGGTCAAGACGATTAAGAAGCCGAGTATAATCAGGGCTCCGAATGTACCAAATTCAGCCAAGAACTGGAGTAGGTCAGAGCTCGCACGTTCTGATCTTTGACCGAGCAACATATCACTACTGTAAAAGGGTAGTAGCTTGCCGTAGCTATCAATACCCCAGCCGAATATGGGGTTGGCTTTAAACATATTAAGTGCTGCGCTACGCAAGATGATTGCATCGGCTGAGTAGGCATTGTCCTGAAACACGCGGACAATTCCTCCAGCAAAACTAAAGCATGCGGCAAGGCCACTAAACAGTGCGATTGACTTGCGATGCATATCTTTTGAGTTGGCTAGGAAATCGACTGCTACGAGCAAGAGCATAACCGAAAGGGTAAGCAGCAGAATGGCTGAAGGAAGCAATGCTTCAACGAGTAAGCCCGAAGCACCTAAGAGCAAACCGCCTGACAGATACCATGGTCCAACCGATTGAATGAAAGGGGGGCTGTCATCGTAGCGAGTAGAAAGCAGTGCCATTGCGATACAGGCGCAACACCACAGAGTGGCGAATGCTGCCCAGTGGCCATCATATGGGAAGTAGGCAAAGAAATCATTCGCTCCTGTGCCGCTGGTGAATAGCGGCTTGGTCAAACCTAGGCCTTTCTGAATGAGACCAGTGACACCAACAAGCACAGCACCGAGGCAAAGCCAAGGCAAGAGACGCTCAAAGTATGAGCGAGATTTTGGCACGATGTAGAGTGTGCTGGTCAATAAGTAGATCGCCACAAAGCCGAAGATGGTGACCCAAGTAGAGCTGTCGGCTGAGGAGCTCGGCCGCAAGATGTTGACCGGTTTTATAATATTATAAATTAATTCACCGATGGTTAGCTTGCCGAGTGGATTTTGTGTTAATCCAATAATGAATTGAAGTGAAAATATCCAGGCGGGCATCGTGCAGATCCAGAATTTAGGCCACAATAAATCAATGAAGAATGGGTGCGTCTGCTCATGGGTCTTTAAGATGACCGGGGTGAGGCAACCAACGATGATTAGGCTACCGAGTAACCAAAAGGATCGCGGATCACCAAACCAATTTACAATCGAGGCCATGACTAGGATGACTACGAAGAGTAAAGTTTCGGCGGGCGTAAAAGTATCGCGCAGTATTTTATCGCGCGGTAGGAGTTGGACGGAATTTTCCAAGGTAAGGGTTCTAGGACGGTTCGAGTTAAAATAACAGTTATGCTTACAGTAGTGGCTGCGGCGATCTCACCGCCATAAAGCGAATTGACGAGGGTAAGCATTTATTGGGTGCACTGTATAGTTATGGTTCAAAGTCAATCTTGGTTCATTTTCAAAGTATACTTACAGATTTATATTTTCGTGCTAAAATAGCAATCATTGTAGCTCTCCGAGTATGAAAGGTCGAACGATATTCCAGTAATCGTCACCTGCATTTTCAATAAGATCTCCATGTCCTGCGCCTTGAACGAAAAGTTTATACTTGTCGCCTTTGATTCGCTTCCAGTTTTTTTGCGCGTGGGTGAAAGGCACTACTTGGTCGTCAGTGCCGTGGATCATTAATATCGGGCATTTGATATTTGGCAGGCGTGCATAATTATCGAATTTATCCCATGCTAGTAGTTTTATGCCTGTCATCACACGAAAGGTTGAGGTGAAGGCACCGTCGAGTATAAGGCCTGCTACAACCTCGCGCTCGGCGAGCCATGTCGACGGACCGCTACCGAGTGAGCGCCCATAAAGTGTGATTTTTTGAGGCGAGTATCCAAGTGTTTCAGTAGCGTATTTATAAGCGGCTGCAATCGCAGCGTAAGTTCCGAATTCGCTTCTCTGACCTGTGCTGGTGCCATAGCTAGGATAGTCGTAAGCAAGTATTGAAGTGCCTAACTGTTGAAAATACTCAAGGAGCGGACGAACTTGTCCTATATCTTCGCCATTGCCATGGCTGTATATAAGTAGTCTATCGGAGCTTTGAGCTTTTAGGAAATAGGCTGAAATAGATACACCAGCGCTGGCTCTTAATTTTAAAATGTGGTCATCGTCTTGATAGCTACTAGGTGGCGAAGGAAAGATCATGTTGTTCGCGCAGATCGCGGCATAGAAATTTAGGCCGGCGTATACAATACACAGGCTAGAGACCAGAAGAATGGAAACATTGGCAATCATTTGCTTGAGGCATAACGATGGAGACACCACGCTGTCTATTTCAATATCGCTACGCCTCTGAGATCAAACGCAATTCCCATTAAATGTCGCATCAAGAGAGCCCTATTTTATTTTCGCGCCTCGGCCAGGAAATCGCCTCGCCCATCATCGTAGATTTAATGGCGCGTGCTTTAGCTAATCCGAACCTACTCTCGCTTGCGGCGGGTTTTACTGATAATGTGACTCTCCCGCGTGAGCTGGTTCGGCGTTATGCGACTGAGCTGACGCAAGAAGGCTTGGCAAACGAGCCTCTACAGTATGGACATAATCAGGGGCGACAAAGGTTGCGCGAGTTGTCGTGTAAAGCGATCGCCACGCATCCGGGCGAGAAGGTGCAGGCCTTTGACCCCAGTTCGATGTTTATTACAAACGGGTCGCAACAAGCACTCTACCTGTCAATACAAGCGATTTGCGATCCAGGCGATATCGTGCTGGTTGAAGAACCTAGCTATTTTGTGTGTTTAGAAATGCTCAAAGGCCTCGGACTACGACCCCTTGGAATCCCTTGCGACGACACAGGTGGGGTTCTCGCGGACGGTCTTGCTGAGCGCTTAAAGCAACTCGACGCAGCCGGTCAGCGCTCTAAGGTGAAAGCAATTTATTTGGTTAGTTATTTTTGTAATCCAAGCAGTCGCTCTTTGAGCGCAAGCGAGAAGCGTTCAGTGGCAAGAGTGCTCTTAGATGCGGGTTACCAGATACCTGTGATCGAGGACGCGGCCTATCGTGAACTTTATTTCGATGCGCCGCATCCTGCTCCTTCAATTATTAGTATGCCAGAGTTTGATCCCTTCCCGAAGTTATACCTTGGGACTTATACAAAGCCCTTTGCAACGGGTTTGAAGATTGGCTACGGTTACTGCACGCACTCGGAGTGGCGTGATAAAATTCTCTGTATCAAGGGGCATCAAGATTTTGGTTCGGCGCACTTTACCCAAGCGATTATTGAGCGTGTGCTCGATGCAGGGCACTACTCTGGTCATCTGTCAGGCGTCCAGAAGCATTATGCAAGAAAGGCGCAAATCCTTGATCGTACGCTGCACGAAAGTGATTTGAAGGATGTGGGCTGGAATTGGGCTACTCCTAAAGGCGGATTGATCTTATGGTTGCGTGCCCCAACAGGAACCGACCTTCGAATGGAAAGTAATTTCTGCCAAGGATGTATCGAGCGTGGGGTGCTCTATGTGCCAGGCGATTTATGTTTTTCAAGTGGGAAGCCGTGGCATTGCGCGAGGCTATCGAGTGGCGCCTTGCCGGAAGATAAATTACGCGAAGCCGCAGAGCTTTTTGTAGCGCAAGCGCTTCATCAAAAGTGAAGTATTCGCTTTAAAGATGCTTAGAGCCATTTTTTAGGCGAGATTCAAACCCAAGGGGCTACTTTTTATACTTCAGAGAGGCTGCAATGAAGTTAGCGAAGAGTGGGTGAGCCGCGTTGGGCTTCGACTTAAACTCTGGGTGAAACTGCACGCCTACATACCAAGGGTGATCGGGTATCTCGATGATTTCGACTAGGTCACGCTCGGGGTTGACGCCGCCGATTCGCAGGCCAGATTTTACGAGTTGGTCGCGGTATGTGTTGTTGAATTCATAGCGATGTCGATGACGTTCTTGGATACTTTTCTTACCATAAGCGTGATAGCTAAAGCTGTCTTCGGCTAGCTCGCAAGGGCAGGCACCAAGACGCATATTGCCACCTTTAGTCGTCAAATCTTTTTGATCTTCCATAATGTCTATCACGGGGTGCGCTGTGTTTGGATCGAACTCAGTGCTATTGGCATCTTCGAGCTTGGTCACGTTGCGGGCATACTCAATGACTGCAATCTGCATGCCGAGGCATAGGCCAAAGTAAGGGATACCGTTCTCGCGGGCAAATTTTGCTGCGGCAATTTTACCCTCTGTGCCACGGTCTCCGAAGCCGCCGGGGATGAGGATGCCGTCGAGAGTGCCTAGATGATTTTCCGGTTCGTCCTTGATCAGCTCTGCGTCGAGACGTACGATTCGGACACTTGCGTCGTTGGCGATGCCAGCATGTATGATGGACTCGTAAACCGATTTATAGGCGTCTTGCAATTCGATATATTTACCGACGACGCCGATTTCGACTTTATGAGTCGGTGCTTTGAGACGACGGACGACGTCGTGCCAAATCTGCATGTCGCTATCAGGCGCGTCGAGTTTGAGATGGTCGACAACGAGGTCATCGATGTTTTCAGCTTTAAGCGCGAGGGGTAGTTCGTAGATAGAAGTCTCGACATCGATCTCTTCGATTACCGCTTTAACCGGGACGTTACAAAACAGGGAGAGCTTCTGGCGCATCTCATCTGTCATTGGTTCTTCGGTGCGGCAAACAAGGATGTCGGCTTGGATGCCGATTTCACGGAGTTTAGCTACGGATTGTTGACTGGGCTTCGTCTTGAGCTCCCCCGCAGCCTTTAAGTATGGTAGAAGAGTACAATGAAGGAAGAGCACGTCGTCGCGCCCAATCTCCAGAGCAAATTGACGCATGGCTTCAAGGAAAGGAAGGCCTTCAATGTCCCCAATGGTGCCACCTAGCTCTGTGATAAGCACGTCGACATCTTCGCCACCGCCTTCATAAATACGCTCTTTGATCACGTTGGTCACATGGGGGATGACTTGCACAGTCGCGCCTAGATAGTCGCCACGGCGCTCCTTTGCGAGCACGGTTTCATAGACTTTGCCTGAGGTGAGATTATTCAAGCGGTTCAGCTCACCGGACGTGAATCGCTCATAGTGGCCGAGGTCGAGGTCAGTTTCAGCTCCGTCGTTGAGCACGTAAACTTCGCCGTGCTGGAAGGGGCTCATGGTGCCTGGGTCGACATTAAGATAGGGATCGAACTTTTGGAGTCGTACTTTCAGGCCGCGCTGCTCGAGGAGAGCGCCGAGGGCGGCGGCGGTGAGTCCTTTGCCTAGCGATGAGACGACGCCGCCTGTTACGAATATATACTTCATGTGTTCGAACTTTGCATAAATAATTTTAGCTGAAATTGGAAAAGTCGTCGCTGAATAATGGGCATACGCTCATGTCTATTCAATTGTTTGGCTTTCTAGGTTGGCAAACCTTTTCCAAATTTTAGCCAAAAGAAGTTTTTTGGATTAGCTATGCTGTTTCTATCCGTTTTTATAATAAGAGCGATCAATGATCAGTGTTGAGTCAATAATCTCGGGATGGGAACAAAATATTCCGCTAAGCGCGAATTCTATATAGCACTGCTTATGCAATCTATAGGCTGAGCTAATAGATGGATTGCAACTGGCTCGGTGTTTGAAAATTTGCCAATCTAAGTTATCTATGGTATTGTTGTAAGCGATTAATTATGTGCTCATTGTGTAATTTTATTCATTCAACCATCGGTCGTAAGATCTTAATGGCTCTTTCGGGCCTAACACTTGTGCTTTTTGTGATGGGACACATGCTCGGTAATCTACAGATATTCCTCGGGCCCGACGTTATCAATGCGTATGCATACAAGCTTCACCACTTGTTGCCATCGTCCGCACTGTGGGCAGTCCGCTTGGTCTTGCTGGGGACTATCGCGGTTCACTTATGGGCGGCTGTCACGCTAACATTGGATAATCGCAAGGCACGTCCGCATAGTTACCAAGAAGATAAGGTCGTGCAAGCCAGCTATTCCTCACGCACTATGCGAATGAGCGGCATCATATTGCTAGCATTCATAATCTTCCACATTGCTCACTTTACAGTCCGTGCTGTGCCCGGCATGCAATACGAGAGCGAAATCGAAAGCAAAGAGTCTGGTCGACTTGAAATGGTTAAGGTTCCGCTGGTGAAAAATGGAGAGGTAGTTTTGAAAAACGGTCACGAAGTCACTACTTTTAATGTTAATGATATGATGGTAGCTGGTTTCAAAGTTTGGTGGGTATCGGCCTTTTACATTATTGCAACAGGTCTGCTCTGTATGCACTTAACGCATGGTTTTAGTAGTATGTTCCAGAGTGTGGGGCTTCGTAATGGACTCTGGCGCAAGCGTCTCGATCGAGCGGCGCATGCCTACGGCTGGGTCGTTTTTCTTGGATTTGCCATTATTCCGATCTCTGTGATGACTGGTCTCCTGAAGATGGATTCGACAGGTGGTCTCGTTTCACAGGTCGGAGAGACTGCCGCTATTACTGACTCATTTGAAAAATAGGAGCGCTAAAATATGAATCTCGATTCCAAAATTCCCGAAGGCCCACTCTCTGAGAAGTGGTCCAGCCACAAGTTCAACATGAAGTTGGTCAACCCGTCCAACCGCCGCAAATATAGTGTGATTGTAGTTGGCTCCGGCCTTGCTGGGGGCGCCGCTGCGGCCAGTCTCGCCGAGCAGGGCTACAACGTATCATGCTTTTGTTACCAAGATAGTCCGCGCCGCGCTCACAGTATCGCGGCCCAGGGGGGTATCAATGCTTCGAAAAATTACCAGAATGATGGTGACAGTGTGCATCGACTTTTTTACGATACTGTTAAGGGTGGCGATTATCGCGCTCGTGAAGCTAACGTCTATCGTCTTGCTGAAGTGTCTTCAGACATCATCGATCAATGCGTTGCGAATGGTGTGCCCTTTGCACGTGAATACGGCGGTCTGCTAGCTAACCGTTCTTTTGGTGGTGCACAGGTTTCCCGCACTTTTTATGCTCGAGGGCAGACTGGCCAGCAACTTCTTCTCGGCGCTTATTCTGCATTAAGTAAACAAATAGGTCTGGGTAAGGTGAAGATGTTCAATCGCCACGAGATGCTCGACCTAGTCAAAGTAGATGGTCATGCTAAAGGGATCATCGTTCGTAACATGGCGACTGGGGAGCTTACTCGCCACGCCAGTGATGCGGTCGTCCTTGCTACGGGTGGTTATGGTAACGTTTTCTTCCTTTCGACAAATGCACAAGGTTGCAACGTTACTGCGGCTTACCGTGCCCACAAACGCGGTGCAGGTATGGCTAATCCCTGCTATACTCAAATTCACCCGACCTGTATTCCCGTTCACGGCGACAAACAGTCGAAGCTCACACTCATGTCTGAGTCACTTCGTAATGACGGTCGTATTTGGGCCCCAAAGGACGCAGAGGTCGCGGCTATGATCCGAAAGGGTGAAACTGACCCAAACACTGTGGCCGAGGACGATCGAGATTACTACCTTGAGCGTAAATACCCGAGCTTTGGCAATCTTGCGCCGCGGGATATTTCCTCTCGAGCAGCAAAGGAAGCCTGTGACGAGGGTCGAGGCGTCGCCAGCACTGGTCTCGGTGTATTCCTCGATTTCCGCGACGCGATTAAGCGTGACGGTCAGAAAACGATCAAAGAGCGCTACGGTAATCTCTTTGACATGTATCAGTGCATCACGGGTGATAACCCTTACGAGACGCCCATGATGATCTTCCCTGCAGTCCACTACACGATGGGCGGTTTATGGGTGGACTATAATCTCCAGTCTACTATCCCAGGTATGTTTGTCGGCGGTGAGGCTAATTTTTCCGATCACGGTGCGAACCGCCTCGGAGCATCCGCGCTTATGCAGGGCTTATCGGATGGCTACTTTATACTTCCTTACACGGTCGGTAACTACCTCGGTGAACAAGGTGTTGCTACTGCGGGTAAAGTCACTACTGAGCATCCTGCATTTGCAGAAGTCGAAGCTAATGTGAAAGCACGCATCGACAAGTTCCTTGCGATTGGCGGCACCGAGTCGCCTCGCTCTTTTCATAAGCGATTGGGTCACATCATCTGGGAGCAATGCGGCATGGCTCGATCTAAAGAGGGTCTAGAAGGTGCTATTAAAGATCTACAGGCACTACGTAAAGAGTTTTGGACAAATCTCCGTGTGGTTGGAGATGCCGATGGAATCAACCCTGAGCTTGAGCGAGCTGGTCGCGTAGCTGACTTTATCGAATTTGGCGAGCTAATGTGCCGTGATGCGCTCATGCGTGAAGAGTCATGTGGCGGTCATTTCCGTGTTGAGCATCAGACGGAGGACGGCGAAGCGCTTCGTGACGACGAAAACTTTGCCTTCGCAGGCGTCTGGGAGTATATGGGCGACGACGTCGAACCGCAGCTTCACAAGGAGTCGCTCATCTACGAGAATGTGAAACTTGCGACCCGCAGTTACAAATAAGCCAAGCCTATTTACAAGATGGAAAAGACAATGGATCTCACTCTAAAAGTTTGGCGCCAGAAAAGCGCGAACAGCACGGGCACTTTTGAAACTTACGGAGTCAAAGATGTTTCCGAAGGTTCCTCCTTCCTTGAAATGCTCGATACACTCTCAGAGGACTTGGTGGAGAAGGGCAAAGAACCCGTGGCTTTTGACCACGATTGCCGCGAGGGAATCTGTGGTTCTTGTTCAATGACGATCAATGGCATACCACATGGCCCCGAAAAGGCAACCACTGCTTGCCAACTCCACATGCGCCATTTTCACGATGGACAGACAATAACGATTGAACCTTGGCGCGCCAAGCCTTTCCCAGTGATTAAGGATCTCGTGGTCGACCGTTCGCCTTTCGACAGGATCATTCAATCTGGCGGCTTTATTACTTCTCGTGCCGGCAGCGCTGTGGATGCCAATGCCATACCAATCAATAAAGCGACCGCCGACTATGCGATGGATGCCGCTGCTTGCATCGGTTGTGGTGCTTGCGTCGCCGCCTGCCCAAATGCTTCAGCTATGTTGTTTACCGGGGCTAAAGCCTCACACATGAATAGTTTGCCTCAAGGCAAAGCGGAGAAAGATCGCCGCACCCTCGCCATGGTCACTACCATGGACGGTGAAGGTTTTGGCGGTTGCACTAATGTCGGTGAGTGCGAGGCAGCTTGCCCGAAGAGTATCTCGCTCGACATGATTGCCCAATTGAACCGTGATTATGCGACTGCGCAGCTTAAGAACTTCTTCAAACCAGTCGCTTGATCGGTTACTGCTAATTACAGCGTTTTCTGCAACATCCGTTAGGTATTATCTAGAAAGACTGTAGTCTAGATTATCAGACTGTTACCTTGCTACTCTATATTTTGCACCTGCTCGCGTATGCGTTCCAAGGTGTTTTTTCCTTCGATCACAAGCCGTGTGATTTCGATGTCATTTGACTTACTGCCCGTGGTATTGAATTCACGGTGGATTTCTTGACATAGGAAATCCATTTTTCTTCCCGTCGCCTCATCGGCATTTAGGAACCTTAAAAATTGTTCGAAATGGGAGCTCAGGCGAGTCGTTTCCTCACTGATATCAGAACGATCTGCATAGATCGCTATCTCTTTTAAAACGCGTTCGTCCGAAACATCCAGTTCGAGCTCTAATTGCTTTAAGCGTTCCAATAGTGCGTCGCGGTAGCGCTGCGTACTGCCAGCGGCATTTTTTTCGATTTGTTTGCGGAACGTTTCCAGCTCGGTGATTCGTTCTTTTAGATCCTTCGCCAATGCAGCGCCTTCGTGCAGGCGCATTGCATTGATGTCGGCCAGTGCCACCCTAAAAGCTTCCTGAAGCGCATCTTTTAACTCTTTCCAATCGGGAAGGCTGCTTCTGTCTTTGACCGAACGAGCTAGATCAAGTATAAGACTGCCATCTGGTGTAAAATCAAAACCCTGCGCCTCGGCAAAGGCCTTCAAGTTATTGAGACTCTCAGCTATCGCATCGGTATTCATGACAAGCAAGTCACTACTATCCTGTGTAGATTCTACTTTGATTTGCACATTAACACGCCCACGCTGAAAGGCATCATTTATCCATTCACTGCAGATGGCTTCGTAACCGCTCCATTCTCGCGGGGCACTGATCTGAATATCTAGCGTCTTCCGATTGACTGAATGAATCTCTACTTGGATCCGTAGACCAGCTTCAGCCGCCTCTGCGCAACCGCGCCCAAAACCTGTCATACTTAACATTTCGAATACCTTAAGGTGCCAGGCGAAAGAGGGAAGGCGAAAATGTAGTAGTCAGCCCATTAGCTATAACTGTCTTCGTAAGTTACCTTAATAGGTAACTCAAGCATACAAGATAATCTTCTTCATCTTTAGTTTGCAATTCATTCCCGCTTAAATTGACTCAAGCGCTTCTTATGAAAATATTAATAGCAGACCGCATTTCGCCCATTGGCGTTGATTTGTTTAAAGCCCAAAAGGGTTTTGACGTAGTAGAAGCCTACGGCTCCTCCCCAGAGGAGATCCTTGAATTGGCTAAGGACTCCGACGCAATCGCAGTCCGCTCAGACACTCGCATTACTGCTGAAGTTATCGCAGTAGCACCAAATCTCAAGGTCGTCGGTCGTGCCGGTGTGGGAGTTGATAATATCGATATAGAAGCTGCCACCGATCATGGCGTCATTGTGATGAATACGCCCACTGGCAACACCATCGCTACAGCAGAACTTACTTTCACCCATATGCTCGCTGGCACTCGCGCCATCGTGCAAGCGTGTGCTGGCATGAAGGATGGTCGCTGGGATCGTAAAAAATACACTGGTTCTGAGCTAAATCAAAAGACACTCGGCATCCTCGGAATGGGGCGTATCGGTGCTGAAGTCGCTAAGCGCGCCATGTCTTTTCAGATGGATGTAATCGCTTATGACCCTTATCTGACCGAGTCACGCGCTAAGACACTCGGCGTTCAGCAAGCTACGCTCGATGAAGTGATTGTAAGCGCCGACTACATTACCGTCCACATGCCAATGACTAAGGACACCAAGCACATGCTGAATGCGGATGCTTTTGCCCGCATGAAGGATGGCGTTCGTGTTTTCAATGTCGCTCGTGGTGGTATCATTGAAGAAGCCGCGCTAATTGATGCACTCAACTCGGGTAAGGTTGCTGCCGCTGGCCTCGACGTTTATGAGGACGAGCCTCCCCCCGAAGACAGTCCTCTACGCCAAATCGATAATCTCGTACTCACACCGCATCTTGGTGCCTCGACCCAGGAGGCACAAGAGAACGTCGGCATCGACGTGGCTAAACAAATGATCGAAGCCCTCACCGGTGGTATGGTTATGAACGCGCTTAACATGCCATCCGTTGATCCTAAGGTCTTAGAAAAGCTGGGTCCTTACATGACCTTAGGCGAAAAGATCGGCACATTCTCTCAGCAACTCGCCCCCGAAGGCGTCGAAAAGATAACCATCCGCTACTATGGTAAGATCGTTGAGCTCGATATACTACCTCTGACTAACGCCATTCAGCGCGGCTATCTCCGCGAGATCTCGGATAACGTCAACAATGTCAATGCGCCCAAAAAGATAGAGCACCTCGGCGTCGAAACCGAAGAGGTTAAAAGTAGCACACACGCTGATTTTAACGAACTAATCGAAGTCGAAGTAAGCTGCAAGGGTGGCAAGTCGCGCATCATAGGCGGCACACTCGTCGGCAAGAACCAGATCCCACGCATTGTTATTATTGACGGACACAGCGTCGAAGTCAGCACCAATGCGACACTGCTTGTTCTCAAGAACAAGGACGTTCCTGGCATCGTTGGTTTTATCGGTGTCACGCTCGCTGAAGACAATGTCAACATCGCTAACATGTCGCTCAGCCGAAATAAAGATCAAGACTTCGCCGTCTCGGTCTTCGAACTCGATACCCCTCCTTCTGGGGTCGCTAAAAAGAAGATCACCGACAATCCCTCAATTGAAAAATACCGTGTGATCAAGCTGTAAAGTGGGTTCAATGATTTCAAGTAAAGGGCTCCCTTATGGGGAGTCCTTTTTTTATTTCAGTTGATAACGCTAAGCTCAAGATCAGCCGTTAATAGTATCCTCCAAGCTATTTGTTTGTGCTAAGATAGGATTGTAGCTCTCCATGCCATTCATAATTACGCTCGCCCCTAAGTCCAGAATCTTGTCTATTTGAGCCATGTCAGTGTTCTCCATTATCCTTGTTACAATCATCGGTTATTTACTTGGTGCCATCAGTTTTGCCGTGATCATAGCGCGCAGTAAGGGTGTCGACATCTTCAAAGAAGGCAGCGGTAATCCAGGTGCGACGAACGTCAAACGTATCCTTGGTAATAAGTGGGGTCATGCCGTCTTCACACTAGATGCACTTAAGGGATTTACTGCAACTGTATTGCCTTTAATGGTTTATGGCGATGATCGACTGGCTATCATTGGTCTAATCGCCGCGATTTTAGGGCATAGCTTTTCAGTATTTCTTAAATTCCGCGGAGGTAAAGGCGTGGCGACGACTATCGGTGGCTTACTTGTATTAATGTGCCCTGTCTTGCTGCTTGGATTAGTCGTCTGGTTAATTATTTTTTATACGAAAAAAGTCGTGGCCTTAGCTTCAATTTTTTTCGCCGGCAGCTTGCCGATTTCAGCCTATTTTATCTACAGCACAGAAGATCCGCGATTTTATCTAGGGCTTGTTCTCGCATTGCTCATTGTCGTTCGCCATCGCTCTAACATCACCCGTATGTTCTCAGGTAATGAGAGCAAGTTCTGAGATTAAGCTTACCGCAATGTAGGCGGCCTAATAGCATCCTCTTTCAAATCACTTTACTAATAGCTAAGTGTTTTGAAAACTGTCATCGATATTAATTAAAGACTCAAATCACCTTTTGATTTGTAATCTTTTGAAT
>CACIKF010000012.1 GCA_902587165.1 Puniceicoccaceae bacterium
TGGCCTGAAGTATGGCCTCACTCACAACTATACGGGTTATCCCATGGTGAAACAAGCGCGGGAGATGGTGCAAAGCAGTGAACTCGGCAAAATCCGTAAGGTCGTAGTCGAATACCCGCAAGGTTGGTTGGCCACTCCTTTAGAAAAAGAAGACCAAAAACAAGCCGCATGGCGCACCGATCCAAAACGGTCCGGCGCAGCTGGCTGCATGGGCGATATCGGCACACACGCCGAAAATCTAGCCGAATACCTGACAGGCTTAAAAATTAAAGAACTCGCCGCTGACCTCACCGCCTTCGTCGATGGGCGCCTCCTCGATGACGACGGTAACGTCCTCCTCCGCTTCGAAGGGGGAGCTAAGGGGATTCTCTATGCCTCGCAGATCTCAGTGGGCGAAGAAAACTCGCTCAACATACGTATCTACGGTGAGAAAGGCGGCCTCGAGTGGCATCAGATGGAACCGAACACCCTCCTCGTCCACCGCCTCGATCATCCCACTCAGATCTACCGCACAGGCAATGGCTACCTTGGCGAAAGCGCAAGCGCGCACAGCCGTATCCCAGCGGGGCATCCAGAAGGCTACCTGGAAGCCTTTGCCAATATCTATCGAAACTTCGCCGCAGATATTGCGGCAGAACTCAGCGGCGAACCCGCGCCTAGCTATGCCAAAGATTACCCCACAATCAAAGACGGCGTCCGCGGCATGGCATTCATCGAAGCAGTTGTGAAAAGTAGTCAAAACAACGCCGCTTGGACGGAGCTTGAGCTTTAGTAGGGAGTTAAACCCGCCCAGTTTAATATGTCCCTACCACAAATCTCTGTTCAACTCTACTCTCTGCGTGACGCCCTCGAAGCCGACTTCGAAGGCACGATACGTAAACTTGCCGCCATCGGCTACCCTTGCGTGGAGCCAGCTGGCTTACATGGCTGCAAGCCTGCCGAAGTCGCCAAACTCTTGATCGATTTGAATCTAACTGCGCCCAGCGCGCACTGCGAACTCCCTCTCGGCGATGCAAAAAACGAGATCATCGAGACCGCCCTCGAGCTAGGGCATCGCTATTTAATTACAGGCGTCCCTCCCGGCGGGCAGGATGACTACACCAGCACTGATCAAGTCAAAGCGATCGCCGAACAGTATTGTATTGCGAGCGATAATGTCGCCTCTCACGGCCTCCAAGTTGGCTACCATAACCACGATTGGGACCTGGCGCAATTCGAAGCTCAGCCCGCTTATCACACCTTTCTCGCACACACACCAGAGAGCGTTCTCTTTGAAGCCGACCTCTTCTGGATTGCCCGTGCCGGAATCGACCCAGTGGGATTTTTGCATGAGATCGGCCCTCGGGGTAAAGTCCTCCATTTCAAAGACGGACACATCACTGACCACTCCATAGAAATCCCCTTCTTACCTGCTGGCCAAGGCGAGGTCGATCTAATCGCCGCCGCTAAAGCAGCCAACTATGCCGAATACATTGCAGTCGAACTCGACGACTACGACGGCGATATGCTCAACGCGGTTGAGCAAAGCTATCTTTACCTCTCGGTAAATAAGATCGCTGGCGGCAAAAAATGAGTTCACCTGAAGATCGGATCGGCGTCGGCATCATCGGATGCGGCAAAATCTCTCAAGCCTACTTTGACGGTGCAAAAACTTTCGATGTGCTCAAGATCCTTGCCTGTGCCGACCTCAACGAAGCCACCGCTCATGCCAAAGCTGAAGAAAACGGCTGCGAGGCAATGACCATCGCCGGGCTACTGGCACATCCCGAGATCCAGCTCGTTATTAACCTCACGATCCCCGCTGCCCACGCTGCGGTAAGCCGCGACATTCTTAAAGCAGGCAAACACGCTTACTGCGAAAAGCCACTCACAGTGCAGCTCGAAGATGCCCAAGATTTACTGGTTCTGGCAAAATCTAAGGGCCTGCTCATCGGTTGCGCACCCGACACCTTCTTTGGAGCCGGTATCCAGACCTGCCGAGAAATCGTCGACTCTGGTGAGGTCGGTACTATCACTAGCGGGACCGCCTTTATGCTCTGCGCTGGCCCCGAATCCTGGCATCCGAACCCTGGATTCTATTATCTTTTGGGCGGTGGCCCTGTCTTTGACATGGCACCCTACTATTTGACCGCGCTCGTTAATCTGATTGGTCCGATCAAACGTGTCTGCGCCATGACTACAAAGGCGCATGAGAGTCGCATCGCTAGCTCTCCAGAGTGCGACGGCGAAGTCCTCCCAGTCGAAGTCAACACCCATGCATCCGGCACCCTCGAATTTCACAGCGGTGCCATTATTACTGCCGTCTTCTCCTTTGACGTCCATGCCGCCGAGCACAGCCCCATTCAACTCTACGGCACCCAAGGCTCGATTAAGGTGCCCGACCCCAATACCTTCGGTGGTCCTGTCGAACGCTTGATCGCCAAAGACGAAGCCCGCGAGTGGAAAGAGGTCGAGCTGACGCGCCCCTACTCTGAAAACACACGTAGCATCGGCGTGGCCGACATGGCACGCGCTATTCTAAATAAACGCCCGCACCGAGCTAGTGGCGCACTCGCTTGCCATGTACTCGAAGTCATGCACGCCTTCGACCAGTCCTCCGAGTCAGGCCGAACGATCGAGATTGAGTGCAGGCCAGAACGACCCGCTGCATTCCCCGCAGGACTAGCTCAAGGCAAACTCGATTAGATCCGTTCATCGGCTCTAAAGTATTGGAAGGGGCAATCTTGACAAGCTCCGGGCACTGGCGAATCTGACTGTATGCGTTTTCTAATCACCGCTATCATCTGCTCGCTTTGTGCGGGCTGTGCGTCGACACCCAAGCAAGCGGTGACTTCAATCGAAATTAAGGAGATCAAGCCACGCTATTTCGAGACAGAGCAGTTTAAACGCATCAGCGAATATATGACAGGCAAAGAGCATGTCGGTGAGCGCCTCATCTTGCGCACACAGCCCGAACATCGCGCGGGCTATTACTTTATTCTCGTCCTCGACGAAGATGTGCGCCGCTTACCCATTGGCACTATCGTGGTCGGCGAGTTTTACACCCCGAAGTCATTAGGAAAGCAAACACACGAGTTTACATTGCCTAGCCAAAGAGCCAGCACAGACGAGATTCATATCGGATTAACCGGTGAAGATTGGCCAAAAAAAGGCGGCGTCCCGGCTGCCTGGCGCTTCACGATCAAAGATGCCAACGGGGCCGTGCTCGGTGAAAAACAAAGTTATCTCTGGAGTCTGTAGAGGCATGCCCAAGCCCTACGGCGCATGGAAAGTCTGGGAAGATGCCCCCACATTTACAGCGATTTCATTCGCTGAAACAATTGACGGGGGACAAGCCTTCCGCTGGCAAAAAATAGAAAACTTTTACGAAGGGCGCTGGGATAAAAATGCGGTTCGACTAAGATATGAGAATGAGCAAATCGAGTTTGCCATCCCGCTGGGCACTGATCCAGAAGCTGCCAAGCAAAATCTAGCGAGCTACTTTGCCTGCGACGTCGATTTTACCCGACTTGCAGATACGCTGCCATGGCGTAACGATCCAGTGCTAAATACTGCGATCCAGCATTTTAGCGGTCTACGTATTTTGCGCCAACCCTTTGCCGAAACACTCTTTTGCTTTCTCTGCTCGTCGACGAAACAAATCCCGCAGATCAAAGCGATCTGTGAAGCCGTCGCGCTCGATATGGGCGAAGCTTTGGCCGATGGCAGTACCGCGCTCCCAAGGTGGAAAGCCATCGCCGAGGCTGGCGAAACCCGTCTCCGCGCTGCCAAACTCGGTTACCGCGCTCGTTATATTTACCAGACCGCGCGCTTCTTGGCAGAACGACCGGGCTGGCTCGAAAGCACCGAAGCCGCCCCAACAAAAGAAGCTCGCGCGCGCCTCTTAGAGCTACCGGGTGTTGGCAGAAAAATTGCCGACTGCACGCTCCTCTTCGGCGCAGGTCGCCTTGAGGCTTTCCCCATAGATACCTGGGTCGAAAAAATACTCACCCACAGTTACCAACTAGAAGGCTGGAAACTAGCACAACTCCAGGATTTCGCACGCATCCATTTTGGCAATAGCTCTGGCTACGCGCAACAATATCTTTTCGCGGCGGCAAGAGCTGGATTAATTAGCTCCTAGAGGAGTGTCCGCAAGGCTCACCCATCTTCGCATAGACCTCGCGACCGGCAGCCGCCTGCTCCAGCAAATCAGCATCTAGCTGGATCGCGCCATTTTGATAAATAGTCGTCACGCAGGAACCGCCAAAAGAAAAGTAGCCCTTGGGTGCTCCCTTCACGACGGCGCCCTCTTTATAGGTAGAATGCATCCCACCAACACAGGTCGCACCGACTTCCATCACGATGACTTTACCAAAATTTGGGGAGTCCACCACTGTCCGCGCGCGACGGTTCTCCCAAAAAATCGAAAGCTGGCGCCGCAATGCCAGTGGACTGACCGAGCGCAAGCTACCGTCAAGTGTTTGCACCGAACCCGCTTGGCCAGAGACGGGGAAATGATAGCGATGATAGTCCACTGGGCAAAGTCGCGAGATTATGATGGAGCCACCAACAAATTCTTTAGCCAAGTCAGCGTCACCAATAAACTTCGCCAGATCAAAGGACTGCCCTTTAATGTAAAATTGATCCGCCACATCTACGTTCTCGATCGCCAGGTGCCGACCATCGGCGGGAAAGACCGCAACGCTTGGATCCGCATCGACAGGCCGCGCCTCAGGCTTCAAACGGCGATAGAAAAACTCATTAAATGTCGCATAAGTCTCTACCGGGTCAGCAAACTCAGCAGGATCGACACCGTAGTTGTCAATGAAGGCCTGCACCCTCTCGCGGCTCTTAGGCTGATCCATCCGCCAGCCATACCAGCGTGAAAACCATAAACGCTTTACTGCCACCGCTACACTCAAGCGACCAAGCGGATTACCATATGCCCAGCGCAAAAAGCCCTCGCCATAAATCTCCTCAATCGCTACCTGCCCGGTGGAGCGATCATAGAATTCGATAGGGGCGTTTGCTTGCGTGGAATCTGTCATAGACTTAAAGTTTATGTATTATTATGCCCATGCATGGCGAGCGAAAGCCCAAACCAAACCGCTAGCATGCCAAAGGCAATACTGCCCGCGGCATAGGCACCTGCTAGTGTGCCCTCACCCGCGCGCACCAGATCAAGGACTTGCCAACTAAAGGTCGAAAAAGTGGTGTAGCCCCCGCAGAAACCTGTGATCCAGAAATGCCACCTGCAGGATCTAGGCGAGAAGGCACCGTCATTGGCCCAGACTCCGGCCAAGTAGCCGATCACTAAGGAGCCACTCACATTAATCAAAAAGGTCGAGACGGGGAATGCGGCCAGACCAACATTAAGCGCCAATAAATCTAGCAAATAGCGCAAGCAGCCACCTAATCCGCTACCGAGCCCAAGCCAAAGAAGCTGCCTCATTGGGTAAGCCCCTCCCCTATGGAATAGCCACTGAACACACAAAAGACACAGAGCAGCACACTACCCAGAATGTTAGCGAGCGCTTTACCCCAGGCCTGTTTAGAAATGAGCGAAAAAGTCTGAAGACTGAAAGTCGAAAAGGTCGTCAACCCGCCACAAAAACCAAGCGCAGAAAATGCGTAGGCACCATTAGAGGATAGCCAAAGCTCTTTTGCTACGAAGCCACTACCTAAAAAAAAGCCCAATAAAAAACTGCCGACCGCATTGACGACCAAGGTGCCCCATGGAAAACCTTCGCCGAAGAATTTGGCGATCAATAGTGTCCCCAGATAACGGAACACCCCACCGAGGGCACATCCTATGAATGTGAGTAGAATAAGCACGACTCTTGCTTGGCGTGTAAGTAGCCTGCTGTAAAGCCTACCATTTTTGCGACCAGAGTCCATCCAATGCGAATCCTTTAGAAATCAATTTTGATGCGCTCGTAGCTTCAAAGCCCCTTAAAAATAAGCCGATTAAACCTTGATCTTTGAAGAATGCCCCCATTTATTGCCCTGCTTTCACTTTTAACAAGGAGTCCCATTATGTCACAACACAACAGTTTTAAAGCTTCCGGCGGCGGAGGTAAAAAGAATCGCACCGTCCTTAAACGCTTCGAGCGTGTCGACCTGCTCCGCAAGCGCGGTGAATGGGAAGATGGTAACCGAGTGATCGGTCTTAAAAAGACCAAGCCGGAAGAATAAGCCGACCAAACAGATTTCATGAACAAAACCCTCCCTTAAACGAGAGGGTTTTTTCGTGGGCTCATTCAGCCAACAAGTAAATCAGGTAGGCAAAGAACCCAATCTAAGAGTATGGCAGAGACTAGCCGTAAGGTAGAATCAAGCTTGCATTTTTCGAGAGAAGCGTGAGCTTGTGTGCGTTCTTTGAAAGAACCTCCGCTACTAGCGGACACAGTTCTTTCCGTAAATCCTAAAGGAATTTCTTAAATGTTATTTTTAAGGGGGTGTCACGGATTCGACCTTGTGTCGTAGTTTGGGGCTGCATGTCGGAGATGATGGAGGCTCCGTATCAATCCATCTCAAATAATAATTGGCGAAGAACAATTCGCTCTTGCTGCTTAGTTCAGCAACGTTTCTACCCTGACACCTGCTAAGGAATAGAAGCGTCGACTAGCAGGCATAGTTGATAAATTGGTTTCCGCTTATCAGCTGTATTTAGGAAACCTGGGAGCTGATTAGTCTGCTTAGAGACGATTCAGTGACGACAATAAATTCAAAGCTAAACATGTAGATGCCCCATATGAAAGCACGAGGGACGCGGGTTCGACTCCCGCCACCTCCACCATTTTGCCCAGTTTTTATGGGGCTTCAGGGGCTATAGCCAAATTATTGCCCGATTATTGCCCATATTTTGATGGGCGTATTGAAATCATTTATCTACTCCCGCCTTCGCCAAAAAGCATATCCGAGGGCGCTTACACCAATTATGAGTGCATAAATCGAAGGTTCGGGTACAGAGCTGACCTCAAAGTTGTCGAATCGAGCTGTGTTTAGTGTGTAATTTGAATACAGGTTGATATAGTTTTGGCTCGTGTTTGACCAAGAGAACGCCCCAGTCTTGACAATACTATCATTAACGGAGGCTTCGTAATTCACATTAGTACCTACATTAAAATCAGAAAAACTATGGAATCTCACTGAGATATTCGCTTCCGAACCTAGATTAATTGTTTGTTGAAAATCCTGTGTTCCCCCAAGAAAAACTTTAATCTCAGTTGTACCAGTAGGATCATATCCAATAAAAAAATCTGATGTGAAAGTGCTAGGATTATTAGCAGACCAATTAGTGAGATCGCCCAGTGTATTTCCGACCGAAAAGCCACTGAAGCGTGTACCGCCTGTACTTCCTAAATTGATCAAATCCACCGAAACGGTAAATTCGCCTGAATTGTAAATCTGGCTATCCGTGAAGTTGTGGTTCATCCAAGCGATTGACCATCCGCCTGCGGCACTAAATTCACCAAGTTGTAATTGATTGCTTACGATCTCTGGAGAGCCTTGGTGAGAAATCTCATTCCAACTGACGTGGGCCAAACTGCCAGATTTGCCAGTACCATCAGCGTTTAAATTTGTGTTATTAGTTCGATTGAAAGTATCACTTATAAGCACATTTATACTGCCCTGAGCTGCGCTAGCTAAAGTAAGATAAAATAAAACTAAGTGTGAGAATCTCAAATTATTCATAATAATCTTATGAAAGCACCAAAAGATTTGGATGATTGATATTTTACTACACGAGCAACGTGCAGAAATATATGCAATATCTTTTTCTAAGGCCCTTGATGTATGTACACACCATCAAGAGACCAGCCAAGCGAACCCCCGCCCCAGCAAATAGGAAGCATTAACGCCTACAAAGAGTTACAAGCCCAAGGGCTAGACCTCCGAGTAGTAGGGCGTAGCTGGATGGTTCGGGGACAATAACCAATTCAATCAATGTAGTCCTCAAGTTTGGTTCGGCGGTTTCAAACTCGTTCGTGTATCTACCAATATTAAAATTATGAAAAGATGCGTTTGCGGAGTAATCTGATAAATCAATAACTGCAGTTCCACTGATTTGATAATCAGCACCAACTTGCAGAGACGTTGCGTCAACACCTTCTTCAGCCTTGAGCCTGAAATCATCATTAAAACTTAGTTCGTCGGGACCAGTATCACCGAGAGTGTCATCGTCAATCATGACACCCACAATCTTAAAATCCTCGCCCACATCCTGCTGCACTACAACTTCGCCTATCAAAGGTATTGTCCAGGCTTCATTGGGGTATCCATTATTGTCGATACCCGTAACAAAATCACCACTCCAACCTGTCCTACCACGAATTAAGGAGCCTCGATAAGCTCGCTCCCAGGTTCCTCCTCCGCTAAATTCGAGCTTTATCAGATTTGGTGCATTTCCTAAATCAACTGGAGATATATAAATGGTCATACCATTTGAAGGACCTACTAAGAGGGTAATAAAAGCAATTAGCAAAAAGGTAGATTTCATACCAATTCGGTAAGCATCACTAGTAAATCTAGCAACCTTAAACCCATCGAGGCTGTAATTTTTTCGACCCCACCCAACGTATGTACAACATCCAGCAGCATCCATCAAAATACCCCGTCCTTGCACAAGGATTCTGACCTAGGAGTCCCTACAAGCCCTTTGCGTTTCTATTTAGGGGAGTGGAAAGGGAACAGTTTAGGTAAGCGTACGGAGAGAAATAGGTACGATTATTTCATCTCGTTGATTGAAATATAAATAGTTAGCTATCTATTGTAAGATGTTTAGAAACTTTATTATGAAATACATTTACCCAATCTCCTTAATTTTACTGTCATCTTACCAATTATGTTTTTCTAACACTATAAGCGTTGGCAATGCTACATATACCATACCTGAAGATTGGACCACTGATTATGCTTATACATTCAGAGCAGGAGTGAGTGATTCTTCAAACTCTAGGTATTTTGAAATAGGAACAGGATACGCATTCAGAGCTGATTATCTTCCTGATGAAGAATATAATTACGTTCAAGATACTTCAGGATTTGAGAATGGTTCGATTCAAAGCTCCGAAAGCGTATTTGCTATAATAAATAAATTAGACACTGATATCTATCGTGCAATGCATCTAAATAACGAATGGAGAAGAGCCCACGACCCAATCTATCTAACAACATCATTAACGCCTGTTTCGTTTGTGTTATTAGCTGAGGGAGCCTACGAGAGAGTATATTCTTATACACTTATAACAGATAGTGGTATGTCCTCATTTGATAGACGCACAACTGAGACAGGTACTATCGGTATTATAATTGATGCAGATTCAATCTCCTATTATAAAGAAGTGGAAAATAATCCTGATTATAATTCATTAACTTTGGAAGAAACTTCTACTTTATATAATATTTCTGATTCCTACACGACTAGCAATCCTCTGACTATAATCGATAAGCCCACCGATTCTGATGTTGATGGAATACCCGATGTGATTGAAACTTATCTTGGTAATGATCCTAATGATAATTCAGATGCCCAAGCATCTTTAGATGGGATACAAAGCAAGTATTCTCTAGATGAAATAGTAGACTTAAGAGCTGGCTCAACTATGATATCAGTAGAAAACGAAACTGCGACTCTGAGTATGGAAATTGAAAAAAGTTCAGATCTTTCAAATTGGACCTTTGATAGAACTACAACTGTTGACATCCCAATCGAGGATGGAGTCGAAACTCAGTTCTTCCGCTTCAAGATGGCGGATCCTGCTACTACTATTACAGTCACAGTAGGTGTAGATACAATTGCAGGACAAAATACTGGTGTATTCTATTTTAATGGAGCAGAGAAAGCAGTTCTAGAATTTGAGAAGGGTACTAAATATACCTTTATCCAAAATGACTCGTCTAATGCTACCTATGGTTCTGCAAATCATCCATTAATGTTCAGTACAGGAGCAGGTGGAGATCTTTTTGGAAACGGACATTATACGGCCGGAGTAGTTTATAAGCTAGATGGTGTTACTGTAAATATGGCAGGTTATGTAAGTGGATTTGTGGCTGCCAGTGATAGAAGAATAGAATGGACGGTATCTAGTGACGCTCCATCCACTCTTTACTACTGGTGTCATATCCACACAGGTCAAGGAGCAGCAATGACTGTGATTGACTGAGGACTAAGCGAGGGATGCCTGAGTAATTTTTTCTAAGGCACTTGATGTATACACATCAGCAAGAGACCAGCCAAGCGAACCCCCGCCCCCTACTCTAAATTCCTCCAAATTCCTACGAACTTCCTGACCTAATATGAGCTTTTGTGACCTCTCTTATTTTAAGGAAGTAAAGTAGAACATTTGTAATATATTGCAGTAGATATACTTACGGACTAAATTATTTTTCAGGGTGCGGGTTCGACTCCCGCCACCTCCACCATTTTGCCCGATCATTATGAGCCTGGGGTTAATGCTAAATCACTACTAATTGAATAGCTATCTTTGCTTATTAATTTTTAATCTTTTAATAGATTTCGTTAAATCATCCCAATTAGCAAACAAGCTACCGACTGCAAATATTGCGAGTCCGTGATGGGATGCAAAAGCCTCAAATTCGTGTAGTCCTAATTCTACAGAAATTTCCAATAGGCAGGAAATAAGTAGAATTCCGTAAGTTACTATGCCGAGGATTGGGGATTTATTGAAATCAATCATAATTATTTTTTACTGCGCATCTGAGTCCTAAATAAGGGGAATCTTGGGAGGCAATTAACGTGTTTGAAAAGATGATTTAGCAATTAGCATACCATCCCGCTAACTGACGTATTTTTAAGCAGGTAGCTGGTGTTTATAGGCACCCGCTCTGATCAGTAAGCGCCACAAGCATTTAGCAGCCCTTTTTGAGATGCTCCATCCCAACCCACAAGGCATGACCTAGTAGATCCTACGAACCCCTTGGGTGACTGCTAGGATGTTTTCCATATAATTTGAGTTTTTCCCTCAATGTGAAACGTGAGACACCCAGTAAACGTGCCGCTTTAGCTTGGTTTCCATCGGATCTCTCTATTGCCATGGTATAAACTTCCCGTTCAAACTTCTCTGTTAAAATGGGTAAAGCCGCTTCAATTTCATTTGCTGCCACACGATTAAATTCAGATTCAATAATCTGTTTTAGCTGATCTTGTTTTTTAGCTAAAATTTTCGATTCTTTAATGATATTATCGAAATGTTCTACATCGAGGGTCGTATTTTTAGAGCTTAATAAAGCCTTACTAATTACATTCTGTAACTGCCGTATATTACCTGGCCACTCAAGCTGTGTCAGATAATCAATCGCTTTCTTGGAAAAGTTTGGAGTCGCCAGACCGTACTCAGTGGCAAACTTCTGCAAAAAATAACTCACTAAATCAGGAATATCCTCTCGCCGATCCCTTAGAGGTGGAATGTTTATCGAGATAACATTGAGCCTATAAAATAGATCTTCACGAAATGTGCCCTCAGAAACCATTGATTCCAAATTTCTGTGCGTAGCTGCGATTATGCGAACATCTACTGGAATGTTCTTAGAACTTCCTACGCGCTGGATTGTTTTTTCCTGTAAAACACGTAGTAGTTTTACCTGTAGTGATTGATCCAAGTCGCCAATTTCATCAAGGAATATAGTGCCTCCGTGCGCTTGTTCAAATCTTCCAACTCGTAACTGGCTTGCTCCAGTAAAGGAACCTTTCTCATGCCCAAAGAGTTCACTCTCTAGCAAGTTCTCTGGTATCGCCGCGCAATTTACGGCTACAAATCCTTCGTGTGCACGATGACCGTGCTGATAAATTGCTCGTGCAATGAGTTCTTTACCAGTTCCGGTCTCGCCTCTGACTAATACAGTCACTGTTTGTGAGGCAATTCTTCCTAGTTGCTTGTAAATATCACGCATAGCGCGACTTCGCCCAATTATTGTATCTTGATCACTAAATACCTCACCTATTTCAACTGGCTTAGAATTTAATCTCAGATCAATTAGCGCTTGGTTAATTGAATCAAGAAGCTCCCGTGTCGTTACTGGTAACAAAAAGAAATCATAGGCCCCTGCCTTAATGATTTCTATCGCTAAGCTACTCTTCTTATTTTCGCTGAGAACAATAATTGGAACTAAGCGCTGTATTTTTTTTATTTTCAAAAGCACAGCTAATGGCGCCAGATCATTAAGATCACTCATTACCACAATCTCTGTCCTACAATTTTTTGAGGTCAAATGGCTATAGGCGTCATCTAGGTCATCAAAATATTCAAATCCAGAACCCTTATGCAGTAATTTTTGGATCTGTGTGCGCAGCTCTGAGCTTAAGCCTAGGTATAGTAGGTTCGTTACTGGTTTAGAATTATCATCCATCTTTTTGTCTACTTCTTATCTATCAAGGCTTACTAACATAAGCAATAGCTTATGTGGTAAATTACTTACCACTTTAAGAGAAATCATTGACCATATAGTGCAAGTGAATTTTTTATTTTTATTTTTAAATAACTGTATATCAGTATTTTATAATTTACAAAAAAAAATTGGCACGGTGAATGCATATATAATTACCTCTATTAAAAATCTAACCTAAACATCAAAAAATGAATAATAATATCATCAACTACAGAGGCGCAACGACTACTGCTAACGACGTAAAAGCTGGGAATCTATCTCACGCAAATTCGCTGCAAAATAATAATCCAGAACTAAGCTACCGCGGATCACATTCCGATCATGCGAGTGTAACTGCTGGAAATCAGAAACATAACGAAGATCTTCGAAATGTTGATCCAACAATTACCTACCGCGGAGCATCTGTAAAATATTCAGAAATCCACGGATAGTACTTATCTAAAATTGCTAAAAAGCCGCTAAGTGTATCACTTAGCGGCTTTTTTGTGTTCTAAATTATACCATTAGTTATAATTAAGAGTGGTTCAGTAGTAGAAAGTCATAACAACAGAGCTACTTTTTCGTGACAGACAAACGCCCAAACATTTTTACTCAGAGACATAAGCTTGAAGCTTCCTCTTAACATTTTGCTGAAGACAAAACTACAAATAAGCCTATTTATGGTAAGACGAATTCGACTCCTGCCACCTGTGTTATATAAGGCCCAAAAAATTAGCCACCTTCAATCATGGAAGAAATCTATTTAGCAGGCGGCTGCCTTTGGGGGGTCCAAGAATTCTTACGTCACTTGCCGGGCGTTTGCCAGACTGAGGCGGGTCGAGCTAACGGCACACAAACGGACACTGAAGGAGACTATGACGGCTATGTCGAATGTGTGAAAACACATTTTGATCCCAATCTAGTCACAGTTGAGGAGTTGATGGCTAAGCTTTTTGAGATCATTGATCCCTATAGCCTAAATCAACAGGGTAAAGATGTTGGCGAAAAATACCGAACAGGGGTCTACAGCCTGAACCCCAATCATCTCAAGCAAGCATCCAACTGGATCGTGCAGCGTCCCGATTCAGCAAAGATCGTGGTCGAGGTGCGCCCTCTCACCCACTACCTGCGGAGCGATCAAGTACATCAGGATCGGCTGACTCGATGCCCAGAAGACATCTGTCATTTACCCAAAGAGCTCCTGCATAAATACAAAAAATAGCCGGGGTTCCATTTCAAGATGCCCCCTTGCGGTCTAACTTGAGTCGCAGCAGCTATTTCTCCATGAACGACTCGCATTAAAGCTAGTTTCACAAAACAGTTTCTCGACATCGCAGAGTGTAGGCCTAGTTTTTCGAATTCTTTACTATGAATCCTGCTATAAAGCCAAATCGTCCTTTCTTTTCATCCGGTCCCTGCAGTAAGCGCCCAGGCTGGTCGCTCGACTCACTTAGCGGCTCGCTCGTCGGTCGCTCGCACCGTGCAAAACCTGCTAAGGCGCGTATCGAAGAGGTCATTGAAAAATCTTCCTCAATACTTGGGCTGCCCGAGGGCTACGTCTGCGGAATCGTCCCAGCCTCCGACACGGGCGCAGTCGAGATGGCCATGTGGTCGCTACTTGGCGAGCGAGGGGTTGAGATGTGTGCTTGGGAATCTTTCGGCTCTGGTTGGGTCACGGATGTGATTAAACAGCTCAAGCTAGAAAACGTAAGCAAACACGAAGCCGACTACGGCCTGCTACCTGATTTCTCTAAGGTAAACTTTGATAACGATGTGGTTTTCACTTACAACGGCACGACCTCGGGTGTGAAACTGCCTAACCTCGACTTCATTCCAGCCGACCGCAAAGGCCTCACTATCTGCGACGCCACTTCAGCGGTCTTCGCAATGGATATCGATTTTAACAAGTGCGATGTGGTGACTTGGTCTTGGCAAAAAGTAATGGGCGGCGAAGGTGCCCATGGCATGATCGTGCTCAGCCCGCGCGCGATTGACCGCCTTGAAAGCTACACCCCAGCTTGGCCTCTACCAAAGATCTTCCGCATGACTAAGGGGGGTAAACTAATTAAGGGCATTTTCAGCGGTGCCACCATCAACACTGTCTCCATGCTCTGTGTGGAAGATGCGGTCGACGGTCTACGCTGGGCGGAAAGTATCGGCGGCCTACCTTCACTGATCAAGCGCTCGGATGCCAACCTCAAGGCCATCGCTGATTGGGTGGCCAAGAATGATTGGATCGATTTTCTCGCGGAAAATCCCGCTACGATCTCTAACACATCGATCTGCCTTAAAATCACAGCCGATTGGTATCAAGCACTCCCTGCCGATGAGCAAGCCGCCAAAGCCAAAGCGCTGGTCAGCCTACTCGACCAAGAAGGCGTCGGCTACGATTTCGGCAGTTACCGCGATGCGCCCCCAGGACTACGTATCTGGGGTGGCGCTACGGTCGACACTGCCGACATCGAGGCGTTGTTGCCATGGCTTGATTGGGCTTTTGCTGAGATTCAAAAGTAGATCGTTCTATTCAGCTAGCAAATTGGGTCTTTTCTTTGCTTTCTCTTCTTGATTGAAGCGCATGGAGAGTAAGGTGGAGACTCCCTTTTCTGGCATAGTCACACCGAAGACGGTATCCGCATTTGAAATAGTACGCTTGTTGTGCGTCACGATGAGGAACTGTGACTTATCGGTAAAGCCATGCAAGGTCTCACAGAAGCGGCCGATATTCGCATCGTCGAGTGCGGCATCAATCTCATCGAGCACGCAAAAGGGACTGGGCTTGACCATGTAGATGGCGAAGAGCAGCGCGACGGCAGTCATGGTGCGTTGACCCCCAGAAAGCAGTGTTACGCTTTTGAGGCGAGTGCCTGGGGGCCGCGCAATGATTTCGATACCAGACTCCAGCGGATCGTCGGAATCGACCAGTTGGAGATCCGACTCGCCACCACCAGAGATCTTACCGTAGGTGAAAGCGAAATTTTTCTTCACTTGTTCAAAGGTGTCTTGAAAGAGTGTTTGCGAGGTTTCGTTGATCTCGTCGATCGTTTGAACCAGCTTGTTCTTCGAGTTCCATAGGTCTTCGCTTTGGCCTTTAAGGAAGTCGTGGCGCTCTTTAAGGTCGGAGTATTCACTGATCGCTTCGAGATTGACGGGGCCCATGTTGGCGATGCGACCTTTTAGCTCGCTGACTTCCTCTTCGATGGTCGACCAGTTTGTGTGATCCATTCCGGCGAGCTCTTCCTCTGTAGGATCACGGCGCTCGTGTTTGGGCTGCGCAGCGAGCTTATCGGGGTCATCCATATCGTCGAGATTGAGGCGCTTCTCGAACTCGATATTACCCTCCCAAAGCTCGGTCTTCCAATCGACTTTTGAGAGGTCTGTTTGATATTCATCTTGGGCATTGCTTTGGATGAAACCAAGCTGTGAACGCTCCTCTGCAAGACGAATTTCTAACTTAGTTAATTCTTGGTCAAAGCTTCGGTTCTCGTTACGGCGACCTGTGAGGCCGTCTTCAATTTCGGTGATAACGCTGTCGATTCCTTTAAGTTGCTCACGATCTTTGGCCAATTCATCCGTAGCGATACTTAAAGTCTTAGCGAGCTCCTCACTCTTACTCACTTCCCTCGCACCTGATTGTTTGAGCGCCGTGATTTGCTCGTTGATCGTGTCGATCTCTTGGTTGCGGCGTAGGATTTGGTGCTGCAGGTTAGCAGTCTCGCGTTGGACTTCACCGAGGGCACGATCGGCCGATTCAAGTCGCTGCTTCTTCTCGGCAAGTTCAAGGCGTACGTCGGCGAGAGCTTCTCGCTTATGGTCGCGGGCTTCGCGAGTGCGCTCAATAGCGGCTTCCAGATCGGCACCCACTTGGCGCTCCTCTTTGAGCCCTTTCTCTGCTGCAGCCAGTTCTTCTCTCGCAGTTTCAAGTTCGGTAATTGAGTCGCCATGCTTGGCATCGAGGCGGACGACCTCGTCCTCCACCTGCGTGCGGTTGCGGGCGTTGTGTTCGATCTTCTGAGTCTGGTTACGTTCCTCAGCTACCAGCCCAGAAGCTTCGCTGGCAAGATCGCTCTGGCGCTTTCGTTGCTCTTCGACAGTGGCTTCTGCTGTATTACGAAGTTCATCGAGACCGTTCACTTGTTCGCGCAGTGCATTGAGCGCCTTTCGCTCCGCTTCAATTTCTTTACGTAGTCGACGAATCTCGGACTCTCGCTCGAGCACGCTGGAGGATTTTTTACCCGTGCTGCGACCACCATGAATGAGACCACGGCAGTCGACGATCTCACCACTGCGGGTCGCAACAAGGAGGAAGTGGAAGTCCGGATTCGCTTTCCAGAATTCGATAAATTGATCGAGACTATCGGCAAAATAACAAGCCGTGAGCAATCGGTCGACGGGGCTTTGTAAGTCCGAGTCTCGGGTGGTGACAACAGACTGCGCGGCAACAAGACCAGAGGGTAAGTCGATGGCATCGCCCGCAGTGGCAGGCGCGAGGTCAATCTGCAGGCAGGCGCGGCCAAGGAAGTCGGCATCAAGCTTACCGATGACCGACAGTGCTTTGGCAGAATCACCAATATAAAGCGCGTCAGCAGCCGAAGCTAGTAAGGTTTCAAGCGCGGTTGTGTAGATACTGTCTACGGTCAGTTCTTTCGAAATAATGGAGACACTACCTTTGGAAACGACCTCGTTTAGTTTGTCGCCGAGGATCGCCTTGGCGCCCTCACCGAAGCCTTCGAATTTCGCTTGAAGGTCTTCGAGCACGTTGAGCTGCGCGGTCTTGCGCGCAATGCCGCGATCTTGTTCTTGAATCCGCTCCTGTAGACTGCGGAACTGGGTCAAAATATCGCGCGAATTACTGCGGGCTTTTTCAACAGCTTCTTCACTGGCTAATTGCTCAGTGCGCCGTTTATCGAGTAGGCGCTGAATCTCCACGAGCCCTTGTTCCAAAATGGCGACCTCCTCTTTAAGCTCAATCGCACTCTCTGTCAGTGAGGCGTGTCTAACTTGGTAAGTCTTCAGGTCGACTTCCAATGTGGTGCAACGGGAGCGGGCACGGTTGATGCGGTTCTCGGCAGTGAGCACATCTTGACGATTTTTTTGCAGCGCGCCTTCCATCTCGCCAAGCTTCTCTTGTGCAGCGACGAGCTCATTATTACGCTCGCCGAAAATACGGTCGGAATCGTCAACTACGCCTAACTGCATTTGCTTGTTTTCGGATTCGTCCTGGGCACGGCTCGCGAGCTCAGATTTTTGCTTTTCAAGCTCGGCGATCTCTTTTTGGTATTCGCCAATGCGCGCCACCATGTCTTTCGAACGGATGATCGAAAATTCAGATTGGTTATCGGCGTTCTCTTTTTCGGAGCGGAGATTATAAACTCGCTGTTGAAGTTCTTCCATCTTTTGGGAAAGACCAGCACGTTCCGCTTTTTTCTCCATCAAGATCGATTCGTCACGCTCGAGCGTGCCAGTGTGGGTATCGACCTTCTTGCGAAGCTCAGTGGCACGTTCGGCAACCTGGTTGATCGACTGGCTTAAATCGGAATGGCGATAGGCGCTGAATGCAAGGTCGAGATGCTTGAGGCGGTGCTTGATTCGCTGGTAGCGAAGTGCCTTGCTCGCCTGGCGCTTAAGCGAGCCGATCTGACGGGAAACTTCCTCGATCACGTCGGTCACACGGGCGAGATTAGCATCGACTAGCGCCAGCTTGTTGAGGGCTTCTTTGCGCTGAGCCTTGTATAAAGTGATTCCGGCAGCTTCTTCGAAGATGGTGCGTCGCTCGGCTGGGTTAGTCGATAGAATCTGGTCAATCTGACCTTGTAGCATGAAAGAGTAAGAAACACGTCCCACCCCTGTATTGGCAAAGAGTCGTTGAATGTCTTTGAGGCGAGAAGCTTTGCCGTTGATGAAGTAATCGCTGCTGCCGTCGCGGGTCACGCGGCGAGTAATCGCGACTTCATTGAACTGAGTGCCAAGCTCGACTTCGCAATCGGCAAAAGTCAGCGTAACTTCACATGTGGGTAGTGCTTTGCGCTTATCGGTGCCTTCGAAGATGACGTCTTGCATCGAAGCACCGCGCAGCGCTTTAGCGCTTTGCTCACCTAGCACCCAACGGATCGCATCGACGATATTACTCTTACCGCAACCATTAGGACCTACTACGGCGGTCACTCCTTTTCGGAGGTCTAAGCGGGTGCGGTCGGCAAAACTCTTAAAGCCACTAATGACGATCTCTTTAAGATACATATTACAGAAATTGGTGCAGTTACTGGGGTATAAAAACGTTCACAACAAAGTGCCAATGAACGCCTCGCAACTCTAAAAGCCGACTTAATACTCACGCTCGCCATAGAGTGCGGTGCCGACACGAATCTGAGTTGATCCAGCAGCAATAGCTTGCTCGAGATCAGCTGTCATTCCCATGGATAGCTCGGGTAGCGGCACGGCAAAGCGCTCCGAAAGTACGTCTCGAAGCACCCTCAGGCTTTTAAAGGCTGCACCCGCTACCTTGGGGTCATCGTCGAGCGGTGCAATCGTCATCAGTCCATCGACCTGCAAATTCGGCATCTTAAGGGCGACTTCGATCACTGAGGGAACTTCTTCTTCTGCAAACCCATATTTATTTGGGTCTTTGCCCGTATTGCACTGGAGCAGGATGGCTAACTTTTTGCCCTGCTCACCCGCGAAACGATCCAAACGGCGCAGAAGCTTGAGAGAGTCGACCGACTGAATTCGATCAAAGACCGCCACAGCATCCTGAGCTTTGTTGCTTTGCAAATGCCCGATTAATTCCCATCGCAGCTCATCGGTGTATGAGTCGCGCTTATCCGAAGCCTCTTGCACACGATTCTCGCCGACTGCCTTCAAGCCACTTTGCACCGCATATTCGATCGCCTCCACGGGATGATTCTTCGTGACAGGGAGCAGAGAAACAGAGCTTTCCGACCGGCCGCTAAGCTCACACGCTCTCGCCACTCGTGCTCGGACTAGCGATAAGTTTTCTTCATATTTAGGATAATTGATCATTAGAAACTCAGAAATAACTCTAATACGGAAGCCAGCATTAGTTTTACTTAAATTGATATTGTATATCCATTAAGTATGTTTATTTAACATAATCATGCACGTCGAAAATTTTAAAATATTCTCAGACTTGGTTGAAAGCGAGAGCTTCTCACGCGCAGCCAAACTTAATGGCATAACACAATCTGCGGTAAGCCAACAGTTGCGAGCGATGGAGAAGCATTTCAGTATCTTAATCGTAGATCGCAGCCAAAAGCAATTTCGACTCACACGTGAAGGACAAAAACTCTACGAATCTGCCAAAGAAATCCTCTACATCTATGAAAAGCTGAATAGTGAGCTTCAAGAAATGAAGAAGGTAATCAGCGGCACGATCCACATCTCAACTGTTTATAGTATTGGTCTCCATGAGTTGCCACCTTACGTGAAAGCCTTTTTGTCGAAATATCCAGAAGTCAACATTCGCGTCGAATACCGTCGCGCAAACAACGTTTACGAAGACATTTTGACCAATTCGATTGATCTAGGTCTCATCGCTTACCCACAACATCACAAACAGCTGGAAGTGCTCCCTTTCCACGACGATATACTCATACTTGTAGTCAGCCCCGAGCATCCATTGGCGGGAAAGAACAACATCACATTGCAAGAAATCGCCGATCAAAAGTTTATAGGTTTTGAGCCCGACATTCCGACACGCAAGGCGACTGACCAGATTTTTAAAGACGAAGGCATCGAGATGGAGCCCGTTATGGAATTTGACAACGTCGAAACGGTGAAACGTGCAGTCGAAATCAACGCAGGTATCGCTATTCTTCCGCAAACCACCGTGACGCGCGAAGAAGCACAGGGATTACTCAAGGTGATCAAATTCAAGGACAAGATTTACAAACGGCCACTTGCGCTCATTCATCGCAAAGGTCGTGCCCTCACACCCGCAATGAAAAAGCTGATTGACCTGCTGACTTCGAAAGACCTCAACCGCCTTGAAAACGACGTGGGAGGCAATCAAGGGTCGATAGCGTAAAAAATAGCAGGTTTAACCATGCTTATGGTCACCCAAAGCTGGAGCTAGCTACTCTGACACAGCACCACGGCGATACTGTGTGTAGCCATTTTTTAACGAGCTATACGGATCAATTGAGCTACCCTTGAGTTGCTTGTAACGCTCAACGATCTGGGGACTACGTGCAATGTAATCAGCACTAAACGTAGCGAGTTGCCATTCCCACTCCCAATCGTCGATCATACTGAAAGGCTCTTTGATCGGATTAATCGCTCGGTCGCCGAAAAGACCAGCTAGGTCTCGTAGATTAGATGGCCCAAGGAAAGGCAACACAAGGTAAGGTCCTTCGCCAATTCCCCACGCACCAAAAACTTGACCGACATCTTCAGACTCGATGGGAGCAAAGCTCTCGTAATCATCCGCAGGTGTCAGAATGCCCACAATACCGAAAGTACTATTGATCGCGAAGCGGCCAGTCTCGATCCAAGCCCCTTTAAAGCGGCCTTGCAGGAGGTTCGACGCGAGCCTAACCGGGTAACGAAGGTTGTGAAAGAAATTGCTAGCGCCCTCTTCTACTATATCTGGTGTGATCGCCGTGTAAGTATCCACCAATGGCTGAAGAGTATTGGAAAAAACGTAATCGTTATACTTGAAAATGTAGCGATTCACACTTTCAAAAGGGTCATACACGCCCGCACTCTCATCGAATTCTTCGTAGAAGAATGCTTCGTCCTCTGTTAGCTTACCGTCTTGGGCGGTGAGACTCGCTACGCTGAGCAGCCCAATGAGGGAAGCCCAAGCAAGTGGTCTTTTAAATTTTTGTATCTCCACTGATTTCATCTTTAGCGAGTAAATCTTTAAGTCGAGCAATCAAGTCGGCAGCACTCCCCTTACGAAAATGATCGTCGATTTGCCCGCGATAGTTAGAACTCATGCTGACATTTTCCGCAACAATGTCGTAAATTTGCCAGCCAGAATCCATCTGTCTTAAGCGATACAGGATGTAATAGGTCTTCATGTCTAAGACCATAGTGGATTCAATCTCAATGCGAGCCTTACCAATCTCAGTAAGCTCACCGAACGTTACTGATGGGCGATCTTTACCTTCTAGGCCGATCACATATGCCTTGAGCACCAATTGTTTGACCAGTTCCAATACTTCAAGCTGCTCTTGCTCGTTCATGCGTCGCCAATTTTTGCCGATGGCATAGCGGATCATTACATCCAAATCGTAGCTGGATTCGATCTTCTCACGCACTTTAAGCTTTTTTTCATCGGCGGAGAGGCTCGCATGGGACTCAGAATAGATCACATCCAAGGTCGCATCGATCATCCCCTGCAGCTTTTCTTTTTGCAGCTCCTGAGCCGAGACAGAAGCCACCAAAAGTAGCCCTAAGACCAAGTAAGCCATATAAGAGAAAGATTTCATAGCGATCAGATAGACTTATTCTGCTTTATCGTCAATCCCTCCGAGCGCGAATCGGCTAATCAAACTCTCGATATCAAGAGCGGACTCGGTATCCACAATCTCATAGCCTGGCTCCATCGGAAAGCCACCACCAGGTGATAAATCAATAAATCGATCGCCGATTAACCCGGCGGTCTTAACAGAGGCGATCGTGTCTTCGTCTAGTTCGAGGCTATTCGGTAGCTCCAGCGTGACGATGGCGTCGAAGAACTCGTCCAATACCACATCTTTCACTGTGCCAACACGCACACCGGCGATCTCCACCCGGCTACCGGGATTCACCCCACTCGCGCTACTGAAGCGTGCGGTCACTGTATAGCTGTCACTTCCAAAAAAACGTGCACTACCCACCTGGATGGCGAGGTAGAGCACTGCGGCCAGACCAAGGAGGACAAAAGAGCCCACGAGAAATTCAATGCTTCGATTCTTCATAATTTATTCATTCGCTCCATTCAGCGGTGAGGACTTAAGACCATAGTTGGCCTTACTCAAAAAACCCGACAGCGCCGACTGCGCATTCGTGTTCAAGTCCTCTGGTTTTCCAAAAAATTTAATTTGCCCCTCGTCCAACCAAGCCACCTGATCACTGATCTCAAAGACCTCTGGTATATCGTGACTAACCAGTAGGGCTGTAAAGCCAAAGCGCTCACGGTAGTCTGCGATCATTTCAAATACACTAAACTTACGCTCAGGGTCAAGCCCTGTGGTCGGCTCGTCAAAGAGCACCACTTGAGGCTTCGTGATTAGCGCACGCCCCAGGGCCACTCGCTTCTTCATTCCTCCCGAAAGTTCACCTGGGTAGCGATCTGCAGAATCGCTCAATTCCAAATGCACCAGCATTTCGTCGACCCGCTCTTGGATCTCCGCTTTGTTTAGCTTAGACGCCTCGCGTAGCGGTAGCGCCACATTTTCAAATGCCGTCAGCGAATCAAAGAGCGCATTATTCTGAAACATATAACTAAAGGATACACCGGCATCGATTTGCGCATTACGGCGGCTTTGCGAAATCGCTTGGCCGTCCAGTTCGATTATGCCTGCCTCTGGCTGCAAAAGATTGGCGATGCACTTTAAGAGCACCGACTTGCCGATCCCACTTTTACCTATGATCGTCATAACTGAGGCCGCCGTCACATCGAGATCGATGCCGTCGAGCACACGATTGTCACCAAAATACTTTTTTAGTCCACGAATCTTTAAAAAGCTATCCATACTACATGAGGAAAGAAGTGATTAAATAGTCCGCCGCCAATACTGTGACGCTTGACCAGACAACTGCCCGAGTGGCCGATTCGCTCACCCCCCGCACACCGGGGAAGGATGCCTTCCGGTGGGTATTATAACCACGATACGCGCAGATCGAAATCGTCAGCAGTCCGAAGACAAGAGCCTTGATATATCCGCCCTGCACATCTGCCCAAGTCACACTCTCAAAGACACGGTTCCAGTAAACGCCCGAGTCCACATTGAGCAGCACCGAGCCAGTCAAATAGCCGCCAAAGATACCGATCAAATCAAAAATCGCCGTCAAAATCGGGAAACAGATCAAGGTCGCGACCAGCCGAGGACCTACCAGAAATCCGAGTGGATCAATGCTCATGGTCTGCAAAGCATCGATTTGCTCATCATTACGCTGGATACCCAGCTCCGAAGCCATCGCCGAGCCAGCTTGCCCCACCACCATCAGCGCTGTGAGCACGGGCCCCAATTCACGGATGAGCGAGAGTGCGACCGCAGTACCCAAGGCAGACTCAGCGCCAAATTTAACCAGCGTATAATAGAGCTGCAGCCCCATGACTAAGCCCGTAAAAAGCCCCACCGTAGCAATGATTGGGAAACATCGCACCCCAATCTCGTGGATTCCTTGGGTCAATTTGACCAAGCGACTACGCTGCGTAAAGAAGCCACGTAAAGCCCCCCCAGCCAAAGAGAGAAATCTCCCCTAAGTCAAAAACCACACTCATTGCCGAGCGTCCAAGCGTGCGTATCATAATGTAAAAATTCGATTTGTAAGAAGCTAACCTAGTTTATGTCATACATACCCCAAAGAAGGGAAGCCGAAACATCTCACACAACGAGCCCACGAAGGAGGAATGTTAGGCAAGTGAGCTTAGAGCGATTTTGACGAACTGCCTAACAAACATGCCAAACCCAGTTACAAGAGCGGAATTAGATTTCTGCGAAATGGCATGGGCGGAGGGACTTGAACCCCCGACCGTCGGTTTAGAAAACCGATGCTCTATCCAGCTGAGCTACACCCACATCGACATACCTAAGTTGGTGAAAGAACTCGAACTGGCAAGAAAATCTAGCAATGGGAATCAAGTTTGCGGTTTAATAATATCTTGACCGGATAAATTTGGAAATCCACTCTTCCCTAGCGCTTTTTATCGCTCTTATTGTGAGCGGCTTTGACTTGAGTAATGCGTTTACGGCGTTCGGGGTGGTTGGTATCCATTTTAGCGGCGTCAGGACCCATCTTCCTTATGCGGGCTTTGTTTTGAATAGTGTCGCTCTGACGCGGCACGTTTTCACCTTCGCCCTCTTCGTAGCGGCGTGCTTTGCCCACGAGGTCAAACCTGACAGGGCAACCGCTCAGACGGAACTCGTGGATGATCGCCTTTTCCAAATAACGTCGATAGCCGGGGTCGAGACGCTCGACTCGGTTACAAAAGAAACGGATGCGTAGTGGACGAGAGCCTGTCTGCACGGCGTAGAAAACCTTAAACCGCTTTGTGCCGACAATCTTGGGTGCGCGGGCTTCAAAAAGTTTATCGATAAGATTATTTAGCTTACCAGTGGGCAGCTTCATATCGAGGGTGGCTTGGATACTCGCAGCGGCGTTCAGCATCGACTCGATCTCAAATCCCGTTACTGCAGAGACGAAGAGCACAGGCGGATTCGGCAGAAAGAACATCTCTTTACGCAGCGACTCTTCGTAGCTTTTTAGGAAATGTTTTAAGTTTTTGAAGCCATCGATGGGATCATGTGTCCAACGATCTATAATTAAGTCCCACTTATTGACCACGATCACGAGGGCGCGGCCAGCATCTAGGATGTCGCCAGCAAGGGCTTGGTCTTGCTTGGTCACACCATCGACCGCGTCGATCACAAGGAAGGCGACATCCGAGCGCTCAAGGGCAGCTTGAGTGCGTACGGTGGAGAAATATTCTACTGGGCTGTCGACCTTGCGCTTCATTCGCAGACCCGCGGTGTCCGCGAGCCGGAACTTAAGTAGCTCGCCATCCTTGTGTTGGTAGTCGAGATCGAGTTCAACCGAATCGCGAGTGGTGCCCGGGACATCACTAACGATAAGTCGAGTGGACTTGAGCAGGCGATTGCCAATAGACGATTTGCCGACATTGGGACGCCCGAGAAGAGATATCCGGATGCGATCCGTCTGATCGACCTCGATACCTTCAGGCTTAGGACCTAACTTTTCGTCGATGGCGGCTTCGAGATCAGTGATACCACGACCGTGCTCAGCGGAAACGCACAAGGCTTGGCCAAGACCTAGGCGGATGAATTCATCAGCCAAATCTTCGTTTTCTTCGAAGTCTACCTTGTTGGTCACCAGGAGCACATGTTTTCCGTAGCGGCGGAGCTTTTGCGCGACGATTTCGTCCAGGTTAGTAATGCCCTCGCGGACATCGACGACGAAAAGAATAACGCTGGCTGCTTGGATGGCGAATTCGACCTGCTCCTCAGCAGCGACAGAAATCTTCTTTGAGGTCATCTCGATCTCCATGCCGATACCGCCGGTGTCGAGCAGAACGTAGTCGTCGCGCACTTCGGTGGAAATCAGGTCGCGGGTGACTCCGGGCATATCATGGACGATGGACATGCGCTTTCCGCAAAGCCGATTAAAGAGACGGCTTTTCCCGACATTAGGGCGCCCGACTAGGGCGACGGTTCTGGATGGATCGATCATTTTTAAAGAATTTAGAAGTCAGTAGCTATGAAACTACTCTAAGATCATATTTTGTAGGGTGCTTTACTTGTAAAGCACCCCGAGACTCAGTGCTTGTTATCTACGGGAATGACAAGTTGCGCCTCTACGTTCGAATAGAGTTCATATACCGCTCAATACGGTCGGTGGCTTCTAGAATACGTTCGTAGCTAGTGGAGAAGCTAGCACGAACGAAGCCTGCGCCGCTGGGGCCAAAAGCAGTACCCGGAACGACAGCGACTTCCTCTTGATCGAGGAGTCCATTGCAAAAGCTCATGGAATCGAGACCAGTAGACTGGATCGAAGGGAAGGCGTAGAAGGAACCTTTAGGCGAGTGGCAGTCGAGCCCGGCTTCGTTGAAACGACGCACAATGAGATCGCGACGTTTATGATAGGCGTCTTTCATTTTGGTGACAGCTGGTACCCCGTTTTTGAGCGCTTCGATCGCGGCCTCTTGTGAAAGTATGGGCGCACAGAGCATACTATACTGGTGCACCTTCATCATGGCTTCGATCAGTGGTTGAGGACCACAAGCATAGCCGATGCGGAAACCTGTCATGGCATAGGCTTTAGAGAAGCCGTGCAGGAAGATTGTTCGCTCTCGCATGCCGGGGAGCGATGCAATGCTGGTGTGCTCGCCCTCAAAGGTAAGCTCGGAGTAGATTTCATCGCTGATGACTAGCAAGTCTTTCTCAATCGCAAATTTAGCGAGGCGCTCGAGCTTGGCGCGTTCAGTCACACCACCTGTCGGGTTGGTGGGGAAGTTGAGCATGAGCACTTTGCAGCCAGGCTCCCAAGCAGCTTCGACACGCTCCGGATCGATACCGAATTGATCTTCAGCCGAGGTGCCCACAGCGATGGGCTGGGCGTGCGCAAGCACGATGCTCGGGCTATAGGAAACGTAGCAAGGTTCGTGGTAGAGGACCTTATCCCCAGGATTGAGTACAGCGCGAAGTGCGATGTCCAAAGCTTCAGAGACACCGACCGCAACGAGCACATCCGTCTCCGGGTGGTAACCGATGCCAAAATTGTTTTCCACGTAAGTACTGATCTCACGGCGCAGACGGATCAATCCGAGATTATCGGTGTAACTGGTCTTGCCCTTTTCAAGAGCGAAAATAGCGGCCTCGCGGATGTGCCAAGGCGTGACGAAGTCGGGCTCACCGATACCAAGCGAAATCGCCTGCGGCATAGCCGCGACTATCGCAAAGAAATCGCGAATACCCGAACGGGGCAGACCTGCTACATGGTCTGCCACAAAATGTTGACCGTTATCACTCATTAGGGACTGACCGCGGGTTTGTCTTCGCCATCAAGGGGCGAAAGGAGTAGGTGCCCCTGCTCTTTGTAAGCACGCAGCATAAAATGAGTGGCAGTCGAGAGCACACCCTCGACGCTAGCAAGACGCTCAGAAACGAATGTGGCGACTTCGCGCAGATCCTTACCCACAGCAAATACGAGCAGATCGTAAGCACCTGACATGAGGTAGCAGGACTCGACCGCGTCAAAACGTGCAATACGGCTAGCCAAGCGATCAAAGCCTCCATCGCGCTCTGGGCTGATCTTGACCTCAATGACCGCGCGAACAACAGCTTCTTGTGCGCGCTCAGGATTGAGTACGGGGCGCCAACCGAGGAGTATCTCTTCAGCTTTCAGACGGGTCAATTCGGCGTCGATCTCAGACTCGGGCAGGCCAAGAATCTGCGCCATTTGGGCAGTATCGAGGCGCTCACCTTCTAGGAGCAATTGGAGGACAGAACTCATAAGCGTGGAGTAAAGGCGGAATTCTCCAAAAAAGCAAATAACATTCTCACTCTGGATTTATCCAAGTATTATCCAATTCGTAGCTAGGGCTTTTGAATTGGAGTGCCGCTAATCCTCTAAAAAACCTCGGATACATGACCAAGCCTGTTTGCCACCATCTTCCAAAATGTAGTGCCCGTGATTCGGGTAAACGACCGACTCTGCATTAGGAAAAAACTCCTTAAACCGCTCATAAAACCGCATGCTAAAACAAAAGTCTTTGGCACCCCAGACTAGTTGGATTGGTTTATCCGCGATCCTAGCAAGCCCCTCTTCAACTTCAGTCAAGGTCTGGAAACTACGATGCGACTTTCGCAAGGGGATATCTTTAACGAAGTTCCATACCGCTACACGATCTGCCCATGAGCGATATGGCCAGAGCAAGCCCCGCTTCACGACAGGCTTGAGTGGAGTCTTCACAGACATGATCGCAGCAGGCCCTGCAAAGCCGTTCATTGCTCGGATTACAAACTCGCCGATAAGGGGCACTTTAATCGCAGCAATACGGAAGGGAATGAGTTTTGATCGGAAAGCTCCCGTGTTCAACAAGACGAGTTTCTTCAGAGCATCTGGCCGACGCCCCGCCAAACCACAACCGATCGCACCGCCCCAGTCATGCACCACTAAGCTGAATTGGTCGATTTTGAGATGGTCTAACAAACTTTCGACATCCTCGATCCGCTGAACCAAGGTATAATTATAATCCTGAGGTTTGTCGGAAAGCCCGCAACCAACATGATCAGGTACTACACAACGAAAGCCAGCCTGCACCATAACTTTGACCAAATTACGAAAATAAAAAGACCATGTCGGATTACCATGCAGCATGACCACTATAGGCCCTGTGCCCTCGTCGATATAATGCATTGTCGCACCATTGATCAGGGGCAGCGTGTGGCTAGTAAAAGGATATTCAATCCGCACATCGGGCGGTAATTCGCTGGCACGTGAGATACTCACACCGTGGGCCACTCCACAGCCATCATAATACTGCTCAAACCACTGCCAATTCCTAACAGCGCCGCCTTCTGTCCTTCACAAAAGGCTCCTTGCTCCATCGCAGTCGCTAGTGTAATCGGGCACGAAACTGAACCTACATTACCCAGGGTTTCAAAAGTAGTAAAGTCTTTGGTCAGATCGAGGCCCAGCGCTTTAAAAAGTTCGCGCGAATGCGCCTTCCCAACTTGGTGGGTAATGATTCGGTCAGGCGTATTCACAGTCCAAGCAGTTGCCCCAACAAACTGTGCCCATGCACGGGTGGCAACACCGATACCAGCGACCAAGAGCTCCTCCGAGTCGGTAAGCATTTCCAGAGCGTTGCCCGCGCTGTCACCTTGGCAAAGTTCATTGTGCGAGCTATCCGTCTCAACGACCGCAGCAGTCATCAGCGGACACGAACTCAGCGCGAGATCCTTGCGGCAAAGAACCGCCGAAACCGCACCTGCACCGATCGTAAGATTTGCGAAATAGGGTTTGATCGATTTACGAGTCAGCTCGGGCTTGAGCAATTGCTGAAGTGTATTTTCGACGAGCGACCGACCATTCTCCCCCGAGCAAATTAATGCACGTTCAATCTGACCACTCTCAATCATACTACCAGCGACCACCATCGCATTGAGAAAGCCGAGGCAAGCATTAGACAGATCGAATATCTGTGTCTTTCCTGAGAGTTTGAGTAAACCATGCACATAAGCAGCCGTGGCAGGCTCCAGACGATCGCGGCAAACCGCTGAGTGAATCAACAAATCGATCTGGTCACGCTCAAAAGAAGACTTGGCCAAAGCCGCTTCCCCTGCCTGAGCTGAAGCCACAGAAGCGGGCGTGCCCGCAGGATAGAAACGGCGCTCTTTAATACCGGTCATTAACTCCAGTCGCCCCTCAGGCAAGTGCAAGCGTTCATAGACAGTTGCCATTTTCGCCTCCAAATCAGCCGAAGTCCAAACCTCATCCGGAAGCCCGTAGGCAATCGATTCAATGGCTACGTTATTAAAATTCACAGCACAGGAGATAAGCCACGCATGCTAGCTTGCGAGTGAAAAGTTCAAATAATAGATACTCAGCATTTGTATTTACTGCCGTCTATCTATTCAAAAACAAAGGATATGGCTCTAGATCGCCTATCCGAATTTTCCCTATTTTAATTCTGGAATGCTTGGAAATCCTCGTAGACTCTGTTATCTTACGATATAGTTCATCATTATCAATGAGTAATCATCAATCTCCCCTATCCAGCTTTCAAGAAATCAAGGACCGTATTGCCGAGGTTGTCGTTGGGCAGGACGCACTGATTGACCGTCTATTGTTAGCGCTTGTCTGCAATGGTCACGTATTGCTAGAAGGCGTACCTGGTGTCGCCAAGACATTGACGGTCAGTAGCCTAGCACGGGCAATCCATGTACAATTTAGCCGGATACAGTTCACGCCCGACCTACTCCCAGGCGACTTAACCGGAACACTTGTCTACGACCCAAAGGCCCACACCTTCACCCCCGAAAAGGGCCCTGTCTTCACGAATCTTTTGCTCGCCGATGAAATTAATCGCGCTCCCGCCAAGGTCCAGAGCGCACTCCTCGAAGCAATGCAGGAGAAACAAGTGACCCTCGGCAAGGAAACCTTCGACTTACCTCAACCATTCCTTGTTCTGGCCACGCAGAACCCGATTGAGCAAGAAGGCACCTACCTTTTACCTGAAGCGCAAGTCGATCGCTTTATGTTCAAATTGAAAGTTGGCTATCCCACAATGGATGAGGAGCACATTGTAATGCAGCGCATGGCTAGTCCTCAGCCAACGCTGACGGTTGATCCTGTTCTCACAATTGAGACCTTGATGAAGCTTCGCGAACAACTAGGCAAGGTCTTCATTGATCCAAAAGTCGAACGTCACATCCTGCGCATTGTCGATGCCACCCGCAACCCTGCCAAATACGATCTCGACATTGGTCGCTATCTTCGGTTCGGCGCATCGCCTCGGGCTAGCATTTACCTTTCACTAGGTGCACGCGGGCAAGCCCTCATGTCCGGTCGCGACTACACTACCCCGCAAGACGTGAAAGATGTCGCCCACGATATATTGCGCCACCGTATTGCCATTTCGTATCGCGCGGAGGCCGAAGGCCTCAACTCCGACGATCTACTCGACACCCTACTCAAGCAGGTGCCGATCACTGAAGCTTAAACTAGCCCGCTGTCGGACATGCTCGACCACATAGCACATCGCCTCAACCTACTTGAGCTTAAGTGTCGACGCCCCGTCGAACACGTGCTCGCGGGCGAGTATCAGTCAGTTTTCCGAGGCCGTGGACTCGAGTTTGAAGACGTACGCGCCTACCAATACGGTGATGATGTCCGCGCAATGGACTGGAAGGTCACCGCGCGCACGGGCAACCCGCACATTAAACGTTACATCGAAGAGCGCGAACAAGTCGTCTATCTCCTCGTAGATGTCTCTGCCTCAATGCGCCACGATAATTCAGGGAACAAGCGTGAAACACTGACCGAACTCTGCGCCCTAATCACCCTCGCCGCCATCAAGAACCAAGACCGCGTTGGCCTCATTCTGTTCAGCGATCAAATCGAACAAATCATCATGCCCTCGAAAGGCCGTCGCCATGCAATGCGAATCATCGACGAACTCATAAATTTCAAACCAAGGAACAAAAAAACTGATCTCGCCAGTATGCTTGAGCGCTTCCGTCTCTTATCGCGCAAGTACTCCATTGCTTTCTTAATATCAGACTTCTTGACGGATCCGAATACCTTAGAACTCCAAGCGCTTTCTAATGTCCATGACCTGAATACCATTCAGATTCTCCACCCAGCCAATAAGTCAAAACAAAGGCGCGCACTGATCCGCATCGAAGATGCCGAGACAGGCCAACAACAAGTCATCGATTCCGCGCATCAATATACGCAGCAGGTGGCACAACAGGCGCAACTCAAGGAGGAAATGCTCAAGGCAGGCGTCAACCTTCTGCAAATCGAAATCGGTGCTGACTGTGTCGACGCTCTCACCAATTATTTCCATCAGCGCCAGCGCCGCGAAACCGATGAAACCGGTGGCTAAATGATCGCACGCTTCATTCTTATTTGGGTAACGCTTCCCCTCTACTCACTCCTCGCGCAAGAGATCACCATGACCCTTATGCCCGAGGAGTGTGCGCCAGGCGATCTAGTTCGACTCAGCTTCGAGCTAGAGTCGGAGACATTTACAGAGATGACGATAGGCTACCTTAGCCCAGAAGGCATTCACCCAGTCGTCACCGAGAAAATACCGATCGAATTCAACTCCCAGACACAGCGCTATGTGCAAAAAGAATACTGGATCTTACAAGCAATGCACTCAGGTGAGTTCCTGTTTTCAGACCTAATGGTCACGCTCGATGGTCTCGCCGACATTAAACCAATCAAAATGGAGCCTATTCGGCTAAGTGTGACTGGCTTTGCCAGAACTGAAGACAGCGCCACTCCAGAGGCGTGGCCCCCATACCTCGAAGACCAAGCACCTATATCTCGCTGGTTCTGGGCCGTCGTCATGATCGCGATTTGCTTCGCTTTTTATCAATTGATACAGAGCAAAAAAAAGGGGAAACTTTTGCAACAAGACCTCACCACCGAGGACCCCTTAAGCCTCATAAGTCATCGCCTGCGTTGCGGCGAGTTCCCCGCAAATGCTATCGAGAGCTGGCTCGAAACAGACGATGCTCAGGGCAAGCATGCTCTTCGCACTTCACTCCAACAGGCCCTCTATGCAAAAACCTACGACCCCGACGCCTTACTTGAGCATTTAGATAAGGAGACACAAATATGAGTTTTCAATACCCATGGTTTTTAGCACTCATTCCAGTCTTACTCTGGCTCTTCAGACGGAAACAATCCCGCACATCAGTGACGGTGGACGCGATCACAGTAGCAAGCAATATGGAGCCGGGACGCGCCCGCTACCTCTGGCTTAGCGGATGCTTACGAAAGTTATCAGTCCTTGCAGTTCTTATCGCGCTGGCTGGCCCTCGAGCGCCTGCTTCCTTTGATCGAGAGGTGAACGAAGGCATTGCCATTCAACTACTGGTCGATGTCTCCAGCAGTATGGACATGCCCACGAGTAGTGCTTCAGGACAAAAAGTTAGCCGGATAGAACTCGCCAAGGAGATTGTTGAGGAATTTGTCGGCGGTGATGGGGATACCCTAGCTGGCCGCCCACATGATCTGATCGGACTGATTACCTTTGCACGCTATGCAGACACGCGGAGCCCACTCACATTTGGACACGAAGCACTTATTCAGATCGTGCGTAATCTAGAGATACAAGAACGGCCAAACGAGGATGGCACTGCTTATGGTGATGCTCTCGCCATTGCTGCTGCACGGCTAAAGAATCTTGAAGAACTCAAACACCGCAAAGATCTCGTCGACTTGGAAGCAATCAAGAGCCGCGTTATCATCCTCCTTACCGATGGTGAGAATAACTCTGGCGCTCACCTACCGATCGAATCAGCCGGATTAGCCAAAGCATGGGGTTGCCGAATTTACAGTATTAGCTTTGGCGAGAGCGTCCAAACCAACAATGAAGCAAGCACCTTCGAGACGCTATCACCTTCTGAAAAAATCCTTGAGCATATTAGCAATGAGACGGGTGGCCTCTTTCGAAGAGCTTACGGCTATGAATCCCTGCGTCTGGTTTATGAAGAGATCGATCAACTCGAACGCACGGAGATCAGCCTTCGTCAAGCAGAGCATCTCGCTAGCTTTACTTGGTTGCCCGCCGTAATTGGGCTTGCCGCATTAACCCTAGGTTTAATCCTTGAAGCCACATGGCTTCGCGTTGCACCGTGAGTATGTTCACCTTTCAGTGGCCGAGCGCATTACTGCTTATTTGTTTGTTGATACCGATCAGCTGGCTCCAACATCGCGCGCGCAGGGAGCGCATAATCATCCTTCGTTCGATGGGAGCTGAACGCAAAACGCATCGCCCCATTCAGGATGGATTGCGCTTGATAGCATGGGCACTAATTGCCCTCGCCGTCGCTCGGCCTGGATACGCTCCTTACCAAGAGGCGAACTCACAAACAGGTCGCGATGTTGTCTTCGCACTTGACGTGTCCCAGAGCATGCTCGCTCGAGATGTTTCGCCCAATCGCCTAGAAGTCGCCAAGCAGGGAATCCGCGATGCCCTCGATCATTTTAGTAACGAACGCGTCGCTCTAATCGTCTATGCTGGCACTGCATCGATCCTATGCCCCTTAACCTACGATTACGACTTCGTGCGCTACATGCTTGAACAAGCGAATCCACGCACAGTCGACTTCGGCGGTACTACCTTGCAGTCTGCGATCGAGAAAGCAGTCGACCAGATATTCGATCCCGAGCGTGATGGCGTGCAAGACTTAGTAATTCTGAGCGACGGCGGCGACCACGGCTCGCGGATGGAGCGAGTTGAAACGCTACTAGCTGAGAGCAATACAGGCTTACTTATCGTGGGACTGGGCGACCCTAGTAATGGCTCTCCAATCCTCCTCCCTCAAGAAGATGGTAGCCTGGAAACACTCGAAATAGACCAAGAAACGGTCCTGACCAAACTAGAGGACGCGCTACTGCGTAATTTGAGCGCCACCTATCCGAATGCAGAATACATTGCTGCTGAAACTAAGCCCTTTCATTTGGGGCAAGTTTACAATGAGTACGCGACCGATAAATCGACGCTGGCCAGCAAAGCCAATAGCGGAAAACTCATCTACCAAGAAGCCGCTTTATTGTTTCTCATCCCTGGCCTTATTTGCCTTCTACTTGCTGAGCGTTGGGGCCTTCGCAGGCTAGGTTCTAGCGCGATAGTGCTCTCTTTATTTTTCTGTGGATTTCCGCAATCATCAGTCCGAGCCGAGACTGCGCTCAAGGCCCTAGAAACAGATTTTGAAAAGGCGACCGAATTCATACAAAGCGAGGCCTATGACGAAGCGCTCGAAATTTTAAACACCACATTCGGACAGAACACCTCCGACCTGCTCTCTGCCGAGCAAATGGCGGCAAGCCAATTGAACCGAGGGCTTTGCCTGATAGGGCTATCGGAGCAGCAAGCCGAACAATCACCGATCGCTGCACTTGAACTGGCCCAAAAAGCCCGCTTAGCCTTCCTACAATCAAAAGCATATAAGCAGGACTTCGAACGTGCAGGTCTGCGCATTGAGCTTAGCTCCACATGGATCCAAGAGCTAAAAGGCCTAATCGAAGAGGAGGGAAATCAAGCGTCGGATGATTCCAGACAGCAAAGCTCTGAAGACGGTGAGAACGAGAGTTTTGAAGACTACGAAGACATGTACGAGGAGGATTATTCCGAGATGAGTGAAAGCATGCCCGATAGCAGCTACAACGAAGGCGACCTCGCTGCAGGATCTAGCATGCAGCCACTTCCCGCTCCTAATTACACAATCGAAGACATTCTACTAGAGGAAAAAGGGAACCTTCAATTTCGGCAACAGAAACGTGCGAATGCCAATGCGGCTAAAGTGGAGAAAGACTACTGATGCATCTTACTCAAATTAGCTTTTTATTCTTTATCACAGCATTGGTATTTAATGCCTGTTTTGCGGAACCAATCCCCGTCATACTGAAAACTCAGACTTTCTATGATGATCGGGACGCAACAGCCGTGGCCTATTTTACGAAAGCAGTCACCGCACCCGATATTG
>CACIKF010000013.1 GCA_902587165.1 Puniceicoccaceae bacterium
AATTAGTATTATTATATTGGTAAACCTTTATGTATCCATTCTTGCTTTGCTACTATAGCTACACTCTGCCATCTAGATATATTTAGATCTCTATCAACAGGAGTTATACCATATAGTGTTTCTGCCTTAATAAACCCAAGTATCTTTGGAATTTTGTCTTCGATTTTAACAAGGATCACATACCATTTATCTGATTCTTTTTGACTCACTTCATACTCGTTACGACTAAGGTAAAAATTGAACGCCCCTGGACGAATACTTGTTTTGACTTCTAGATAGACCGGTCCGTCTGAGTCTATCTTGGGGGAGCTAATATCATATCCCACGGTGTCGTCTCTTTTTGAGATGTGTTCTAGTTGATCTATTTTATCTGAAGGCAGTATATTTCTTATCTGATCGTAAACGAAATTCTCTCCGGTTAGGCCGATCGCTTTTCTTAATTCATCATCAAATTTTTTAGCAATCTCGGAGCCTTTAGGTTGCCTTTCTAGTAATCTCCAGGCGTCAGAAGACCCATCTGATAAGTGGTCATTTAAAAAGCTTAAATCTTTATCGATGAGTCTTAGTTTACCGCCTGCTTCAGCAATTACATTTTGCTCAATTAGGATGTCCAATACCCCTAATTTATCCGTCATATTTTGCTCTAAATTATAAGGTAAAGATTTACACATCTGATTATAATCAGCCCTGTCCTTTTCTTTGCGTGCAAAGTCTACGGCATCTCCGCAAATGCTAATCCAATAAGTGGTAAGTTTCATGAGTTAAAAACCTATTTTAAATGGCTATAAATCTCGCTTTCATCTTCTTTGCTTAAAACAATATCCAACAAATCTTCATTCCTGTCATATTCCACGTAGGTCGATATATTAAGACTTTCGTCATTTAATGAATTAGCCATGCGATCAATTTTTCTCTTAAGGCTTACATCGACTCCATGATCAATTGTTTGTCGAGTATTGAGTATATATACTTTGGTTACTACATCTGATTTTAGGCCTAGACGGTGGATTCGGTCTAGAGATTGCAAGTAGTGAACCGCATTAAAGGTTCTATCTAAGTATACAGCTTGATTGCACTCCTTGTGTAAGCTGATTCCTTCTCCGAGGGTGTGTGGGTTGGTTATCAAAACTCCACAGCTTGTGTTGTTCCTAAACCTTTCTATCATACTACGCCTGTCTTCACCACTTATACCTCCGCATACAATTGCCGGGTTATACTTTTTAAGTAATCGTTCCAGCGCCATAATATTGCCAACAAAACTTGACCATATTATTGTTTTCTTACCTTCATCAGTTGATTTTTGTATGAATCTTAAAATCCACTCATATTTGGGTGGAATTTCATATTTAATGTAGCTGTTTACTAATTCTAATATGTCGCGATCTGAGGAGATCTCTTCTGGTGGCCATTTTAAATTTAGGTAAGCCTGTTCTGCTTCCCTGCCGGCAATTAGTCCAGGGTTGCTGGCAGCCGCAATTAACGACATTACCGCTGTACCTTTTTTAGCTAGGTGTCTTCGACTACCGTAGCTCATATTAAATAATCCTGAATAAGATCTCCGAAGTGCTGAATATATTTGCATTTGTTTGTCAGAAGGTTCCAAAGGGATCTCCCTAATATCAACCGGAGGCAGGTTTAATTCTTCTTTGGTTGTTCTGACAAATACTCCTCCTGGACGCAAAGACGCTAACTTTTGGTCTGTTAGCGCGGATTTTGGTAAATTCTTCCAAGACAAAGTAAAGAGGTTTCTTATATCATCATAACCTTGGGGCATCGGAGTTCCCGTAAGCAAATCTACACGCCTACAATTATCGGCAATTTTTTTACAAGCGCGCCATCTTACAGATTGTGAGCCACCTTTAATCCTATGTGCTTCATCGATAACTAACATTACCCTATGATTACATACCCAATTATTTATCTTATTTAGAATATGCTCATTCTCTAATTTTTCATAGTTCACAATCAGGAGCCCTGTGTGAGAAGAAATTAGAGAGTCACAAAACTTTTGAGATTTTGGAGGTTTATCAAAAGTCTCAATGAGTTCTTCATGTAACCATGAATCAAATACCGAAAGAGGGCAAACCACCAATAGTTTATCAACGGATCCTTCCTTAACTAAATGATTCCAGACTGCTAGGGTGGTTGTTGTTTTACCAGCACCAGGCACGGAAAAGTTTGCGCCTGATGGTATCTTTAAACTAGCTGTAACGTTATATTTCTGCTGATCAGTTAATGTGCGCTTTAAGCCCTCTAGGTTTAATTTAAAGCTATCAACGTTTTGCGAACTTGTTAAGGACTTCTCGAATATGTCACTAGTAGTCTTGGCAATGCTTATTGCATTCTTGAGGTTACTCGAAACAACTACAGAACGACTATTTGCTCTCCAGAAAGTCTTAAACCATGATCTTTTGGCTAAGTAATCATCTAGGTTTGTAGCAAACTCATAACGCTCACTGTAATCCGCAATCCCATTTGACCACCATGAAGTTAACTCATTCCAATGTTCATTGTTGAGTGATGAACTTCGTTTAAATAAGACTTTTCTGTTGGTTAGACAAAAATCAAGTACTAGTGAGTCTTCATCGGTCATTAACAGGTCTCAATTTATAGTATATCTTGAGCAATTCGTCTAAATCTTTCTTAGCCTTATCTATTTCGTATTCAAAGTCCCCGCGTTTGAAGTAGTCGCTTTGAAGATTTTCTTCAAGATTAGTATATATACTAACAATGTCATTTCTAAGATTTCTTAATGTCGTAATGACGCCTTCATCCCTTGAACGGCGCCTCCCCTGTATAATTTTCAAATCCGTGTAGGCATTTAATTCTTCTGTCAGGTCTTTGATATGATCTCCTGCCGCGCTATCATTAACAATACTATTTTCATCAAAAATATTTGGTGTTGATAGAAAATCTTTTAACAAACCCTGACTGTCTACGTTAATTTGTAGGTCGTCATCATCAAAATCGTCATCACGCTTAATTTCGTGTTTATTTAGATACTTTTTTATTGCTGTATCTTTTTTTACACTACTACGGATTTCTTGAAATGTATTATCATCTACTTCTCTAACGTGATCCTTGTTAAGGCCGATGAAAATTGCAAAGATCCTGGCATATTTTACATTTTCTGCTGCAGCAATTTCATTTGTTGCTATCAAGGATTGCATTTTTTCGTCTAAATCATTCAGATGCGTTTCTTTCTGATCGAACACTTTCCAAGCAATCTTCGGATTAGACATTTGCCTAACCTCTTTAATTATTTTCAGAATCCGAACTTTCTTCTTTATCGTGTTCACTCGCCGATTCATTCTCTTTGCAAGTTCTTTTTCGGTGTAAGTGTTGTTGCTGAGGACTTCATCAATCAGCAAAAGCTCATTGGTAAATGTATAATCTTGGTGAGTTAGTTTCACCATCTGTAGATCTATCTCTAGGTCCGTTACTTGACGCTGGTTTGTACTCCCAGGTAGTATAGCCACATCCATGTAGGCACTTTTGGAATCGCCCTCTTTGTGCAGTGCCCTCAATGCGGCACATCGAGTATTCCCATTTATCAATAAGCCATCACGTGAGATTATGCCAACGTCCCTCTGTCCTAATGCTTTTAATTCATTTTTTAGGGCCGAGAATTGATCCGTTTCGGCTAGTAGATTCTCTATGATATCTTGTGCACTCTTTGTGCTTGGATCTAATCCTGCGAGTAGGTCACCATCTTTTATTTGAGCCGCAATTCTATGGTTCTTTGGGTTTAAAATAAGCAGATCAACGGGTAAGTTGATTATGGTAAGTTGCTTTAATTCGCTACCTATTGGCACAGATTCAGTTCGGCTCTGCGCCTTGCCTTTGTTAACTTCTGATTCCAGCTTTGCTATTATTTCTTTAAGAGGGCTTACTTTTCTATTCATAATTTAGTCGTACAGTGCTTTTAAAATATTGTCACATATAAATTTCATTCCCATGGGCGGTATTGCCATGCCAATTTGCTTGCGCACACTTTCCTTTGTTCCGCAAAATTTGAACCAGTCGGGAAAAGTTTGCAGTCTTGCTCTTTCACGATTGGTTAAAGCTCTTGGCTCATCCCAGTGATACATATGTGTACCTCCTCCTCCACTACCAGTAACAGTGTAAGCGGGCTTATCAGGGTTAAGTCTTTTATAAATGTTGCTTAATTTTGTGTTTCTAACATTAAGCCTTAATTTCTCTGGAATGTCAGGGCTCCATGCATTGTCGCCAGGTTTTATATAACCGAGCCTCTCAACTACTTGTGCTGACTGTCTTGTGAACTCTTGATTAGGTGCGCTTTCTGGAATGTCTTTTAGCGCATCTCTTGCCGATAATCTCTTTTTTGTAGTTTCTGGTATCTCGTAGGAAATACCCAGATCATTTCTGAGCCCAACGATTATAATTCTATGCCTTGCTTGAGGTAATCCATATTCTTCAAATTTATATTTATGGGTATTTATGGTGTAACCCGCCTCACGCATTTCAGATTCTATTTTCTTTAACGCTAGCCCATTGTTAGCACTGCTTAAACCACTAACATTTTCTGCAATAAACCACTTAGGCTTATCGCTTCTATTGAGTATAGTAATGCCGTGTTTGTACAGCGGACCGAAAGTTCCTCCAAAGCCTTTGGTCTCACCTACGATACTAAAGTCATTACAAGGAAATCCAAATATTAATCCATCTACTGGGGGAAACTGTGAGGCTAAGTTAAGATCAATTGAATTACTGTTTATATCGCCTTGAATGACATTTACAGCATCCTTCCTTTCGTGACTTTCAGTCTCATATTTAGAAATATTTTCTAAATAAGTTTTACAAGAATCTTTATCATAATCTGTAGCCCACAAATGCCTAATTCTCACTTCCTTGTTTTCGTTAGTGTAGGAGCTCATTGATGCCCCCAGAGCACCACCACCTGGTCCACAAAATAGTTCGCCAACGGTTTCGTATACCAAATTCTTGTTCATATGTTACTTAATTTTTTTTCCAGCACTAAAGTCTAAATGATATGCTCCATTTTCTGCTTTTGATATATCTAATGAAAGTCTTCCATATTTGAATAAGTGATCTGCAACTACAAGTTGTCCGGAATGTAAGCCCAATCTTTTCCTGAAATATCTCCCTAATATTGAATTATCAGGTGAGGAATGTAGTCCCTTGCCATTTTGTTGTGCTCTTACGCAAAGTAACTTATATCCATCGTCGCATGTAATTTCGAATTTAATGCCAATATCAGGGAAGAATCCACTTTTTTGCACATCTACCGGGATACTTAAATAAGCTTGATTTTGGTTTCGGCCAGGGCGCTGCCCCCAGTTTAGTCCAGATCTAGAAGGTACTAATATTTGGTTTCTCCGAGTATATGTGAGCGGAATTGTAATGAAGTTTAAGTTAATCACGTTCTAATGTTTTGTATCTTCTCTGCCTTGATCAATCAAATGTTCTATTATTCCTCTAATTTCTGCCAAGCTTAGAGAAAGGCTAGATTTCTTTTTCGTTAGGCTCCTTGATAACAATAAAAGTTCCGTGGCTCTTAAAGTCATTCTCTTTTAAGTATTCTTTTAATTCTTCCTTAAATTCGACGTGAGGACTTATTGAATTACTTACCCAAATTCTGTCTTCTTTATCTAGTAAAGTAATCCTGTATGAACTCCTCCATGTAGGTGTTAATAGTAATAAAGTATCGTCATCATCTATGAAGATAAAACATGGAGTGTTGTTGGAATCATTAGGGTCATATTCGTCTTTGAGTTTATCTGTTTTAATGTATAAGCCATCATGTTTGACTAAGTAGAAATTTTCTTCGGTTTGGGTTTTACAGAAATAATTCTCAGAAAAAACTGAAGAGCAGAAACAGAGTAGGAGTGAGCTGAGTTTAATTTTCATTAAGATACCCGATGGGGGTGAGAGGGTTAATAACCAAAAACTGATAAACCTCTCACGTTGGTGTAATTCTGGGTTTCAAAAAATGGATCTAAATTATCACAAACTCTTTTGAATGTTCTTTCTCCGGATAAATTAGATGTATTTTGAACAAGTTTTTGTGGAACAAATAAAAATAAATAATTTACCTTTTCACATATGTGGCACTTCCAGAAATCTTTAAATATATTGTTATTTTGTAAAGATTGTCCTCTTTCAACTTCTATAATTATTCCTGTTTCACCGATTTGTTTGTAGAAATCAGGTCTTACTTTTTTTTGATAATTCAAAAAGAGACCTTCTTTTTCACTTCTAAATCCAAGTTCATTGGATTTAGATAAGATGATTTCCTGAATTTCATGGCTTTTCACACCAGGTCTATTTTTTTCTTCAATCAATTTCATGGTATTAGGTAGATTTAGAAATTCGTAAAATTTATTAGATAATCCTCTTACTAACATCCATTCATCGGAATCATAGTATTCTTGTTGAACATAATATTTTATTAATGGTTTCATCCAGATTTGCTCTCTAAGTAGTATAAATTTTATCTGAATCCTCTGAATTGGAGTTGTGTGTCGCTTGCACCTGCAAATCCATCAGCCCAGTAGATCGGTGAGGGGTGCAACGTAGGGTGTGGACCCAATCTTGGCTGATAACTTGTGGCTACTAACAATTCGGCTATTTGCTCAATGGTATAATTATTCGGGTTCTTTCTTATGCGGATTCTCCTAGTTTTTCCTAGACCATTTCGACGATCCCATATTGGGCATAAGAAACCTTCTGAGAATCCTTCTAAACTTACAAGTGGCGATAGGCTATTCTTTTTTCCGTAAATAATTGGAGTCGGATTTTTAATTATTTCTAAATAAGTTAAATTATCCTTTGCGTTTAGTTTTTCCCATGGATTTAGCGATTCATTTTTGAACATACGCCCATCGCGCATAATAATTATGTTACTATCTTCAAGGTGAGACTCTATCAAAAAATTATGAATTATACTGATGGTTTTATTTGTGTCTTCGTCTCGGAAAGTTTCGTCTAACTGTGTAGTCCATTTATCTTTATGTAAAATAGCACCAACGCTGTTGAGAATAACTATAGAGTAGGTTGAAATTCTCCTAACACGGTCGTGACTTTTATCTAAGCCCACTATTATCGGCTTGCTTGAGTCCAAGATCTCGGAACCACTGACCTTAAATGGCAAACCGCCAGCCTTAAGGCAGACGGAAGAACAAATACTATAGGCAGCAAAATTATTCCAATTTTTGTAAGAGAATATTTGAAAAGGAATATTCCTCTCTTCTAGCAATTGTATCAGTTTTAGAATGCCATTATCAACGACATCACCATGTGATCCATTCAGACCTATAAATATGAGTGGTGTGAGATTTGTATGTGTAGTTCTTTCAATCTTACTTAGTATTTTATCGAATATAGGTAATTCGAAACTAAGCTCACATTCACATCCTCGATTCTGCAGCGTTTTTCGTAGCAATAATGCAGCGTCAACTATTTTGGTTTTATTAGAAGTGGGGTTGTATCCAGTCGCAATTAATGAAATGCCTGCAGGTATATTGAAAGGTTGGTCATTCGAATTTATCTGATTCTTAATAGAGTAGTCTTTATCGTTCTGGTAGATCCGTTTTACTCTAGTGCCTGGGTCATTAATTAAAGAGGCAGAGACATTAATTAGGGACTTCCCGGATGCCTTAACCAGCTTATCTTTAACTTCTACTAAGTCCTTCCAAGTCGACGGACTGTTTATCGCTGGATTGGATAATCCGGATGAAACATATGGTAATGGATTACCATTAGGATACTCGAAAATAGGGTAAGCTGGATTTAATAAGAGTGCTCCCTGATCGTATTTTATTTGTAATCTATCTAAGCGCCATCCAAGACCCCGAAACTGACCATTACCCTCTTTTATTAGACTATCTGGGTCCCAGACGGTTCGCTTATAGGATTTAAAACCGATGTTATTGAATGCTTGTATCCACTCGTCTAGGTCAAGTCTTGAACCCGAGACGCAAAAACAATTAGTCGTATAGTCATTCACCATATATCACCAGGAATATTTGGTTCTTCGCCTCTTAGAAGTGAATCCCATCTTCTTCCTAAATGTTGTAATTGGTGAGTTGTATTAATTACTATTAGTTTAGACCCTGTGTCATGTCTAAGAACCCTAGTCATAGCTGTATATGCGGCATACTTTTGATCATCGTAATCGAAGCTTTCTAATAATAAAAATACTATCGGAGCTTCGTAACCCTTAAATCCATGAGGTGTTATGACGCCTATTTCTCCGTCTTCTATACTAAATGAATCTTTGCAATTAAGGCCACGACTATCCATGGTGTGCCTTAAGTTAATATTATGATTATCGGCCCTTAATCTTCTAATTATTTCTTTGCAGCTTTTTTTGCCCGCCTGGATGACAGCCTTTCTAATTTCACCTGGTGAGAAACTAATTCTAACAGCATCAAGTAGTTCATCAATCGGATTATCCCTCGCATTAATCCATTTAAATTCGAATGTGAATGGCAGTCGATCTTCCTCGGTGGGACTATCCTCCATTGTCTCGGGGATATTACTAAATTTATTATTAGGTAAATAGTTTTGAACGAAATCTTTAGCCAAAGGTATTAAATTTGCAGGCATTCGGTAGCTTTTATTTAGACTAAACCAATCGCCCCTAAAGCCGGCACCTGTCATGCTCTCTTCTGTCCATGCATGTGCAGTTCCATAAAGATCCTGAGTGGCGTCTGCTACTAATAGCATTTCACCCAGGGCATTACCGTTTGTGTCTTCTCCTGGGATCTTAAGAGATCTTAAGAATTGCCACCAAACTAAGGTGAAGTCTTGCCCCTCATCTACAATGATGCAGTCGAAGTATCCGATGCGCTTACCAATTTCATTTTTAAGCGCTTGAGATGCAACTTTGTAGAGTTTCTCATGATAGGTTTTGTATGGTACATTTTTATTAGATTTTGGTATTAAGGCCTCGTCCAAATCAGCCCACACTGCTATTTTTTTGAAAAGAGCATTAATAGAGAATATCTGGATATTTGAAAGAGCGTCCCTGCATTTTGCGATTTGACTGCAACCTTCCACCATGATGCGCAGGCGATTTGCCATGGTACGATTAAAGACTACAATGAGGACTGATTTGCCTTCTTTAGCGACTTCGACCGCACGTGCTGCTGCTACAATTGTTTTGCCCGATCCTGCAGATCCTTTGACTCGCCTATATCCGGTTTTACTCCTGCTTTCGATAATGTCCCGCTGCTTTTTATCTAGGTTTTTCCAGACACTTTGACTAACATTTGTAATTGGTGCTTGCACCAGAACTAACTCGTCTCGCCATGATTTGAGATCACTATCTTGCCCAGACGCATTTTCAAATGTGTTTAGGATTCTTTGGCCGCGATCTATAGCATCAATGACGCGTCCTTTATCCGAGAAGCTTATACTATGACTTAATTCATTACGCAGATCTAGTAACCAGTTAATATCAGTAATCAGTTTTCTGCGAACCCACTCTGGGTTAGAGCGAGTCATTTCCTTCCAATAGTGTTTACATGCTTTTAATATAAATGCCGTGTCATCATTTAATTGCTCAGCACTTAAATTAGTAATATCTTCTTTTGGTTTGATTTTCCGATAAGCCACAATTTGCCAAGGAGTGGATTGTGTAGCCAAATAGGACTTTAGAAGCGGCGAAATTATAGCGCGAACCCTTGGACCTATGAGGTCGATTAAGTGTAGTGCTATCTCTTTTTCTCTAGTCATTGGTCTACTTAATCTTATATTAGCATCCTCCTGCAAAAGCTAGATTTTTTATAGAGCTTTGACCAGGCGGGTTCTATGATTTGTACAGTCTGTGAACCTCTTTGACTATTTTTACTGCGCAGATTCTTTTGTTTAACCGTGCAGATTAACTTGCGGTTGATAATCGTAATAATCAGACTGCGGAATGCCTTTCAATTTCCTCTTTCTAGTAGTCCTTATTTTAGCAATTCCTTGTTATTTAAGTGCCTCAAACGAGGATCATCAGCCCTTTGGGCCAGACGAATGGCCGGAAATCCTTGATCTGAAGGTGCTTCATGCCATGGAAGATTCTGGAGATAACTCGTCCAAGCTATCTGCTGAAGAAAAGACTGAAGAAGGCTGTGCTGGACTCATGCCTGGGGAAATTTTCGAGAGGTTTTACCCCATCCAAAACAAACGTTACGAAAAGATCGCTCTTCGTTCCATGCAGCATGGCGACGGCATTTCCTTTTTTCTTTCATTTATCGATAGTGAAGCAAGTGATGGGGCTTCCTCAGAAAGCTACCTATATGCCCCATTTACGCCACTAGGGGCTCTTGAAAGCTACGAAGGGGACCTGAACGGGGACACGTATCCTGATTACGTCTTTGTGAAGTATTTTAACGGCAATGGACTTGCCTGGGGTTATGCCAATGTCGCACTTGTTCTTAGTGAAGGTGATAATGACTTCTCGGTTCAAGTTGTAGAAAGTTACGCCCCTGAGCCAAAAGATTTTATTTCAATCAATGGGCAGACTGCATTTATTCATGCATCCTTTCAGTATGGTGACCTCTGCACTGATGGGAAATACCACAACTTCTGGGTTTACCGACTATACTCTATAGATGATAATCAAATCGTCAAAGCTGATCACCTCAGTCCAGATTTCCCAAAGGTTGTCTTTTACAGCTTTAAGCCAAATCACAAGGAAACCAACTTGCTGACCCAAAAAGCGAAAGATGAATTGATCGCTGAGAGCGCTATGGTCATTCACTGATTGAGAAATAATTCATTTCAGATTCTTAGTAGTTTTAATACCAACTATGAATGGGAAATTTGGTTATTTTATTGTTCCACCAAGCTCTTTGACGAGTTGCTTTATTTCCCAGAGATTCGCCCAGTAATAAGCCCCAGTTCCCCCTATGCTGTGTTCAAAAATCAGGGAGTGCTCGCAGCGAATGTGTTTTTTCCAAGACTCATTTGAATCACGGAGTATTTTAATTATCTCGGGTAGGCGCTGACCTTTAACTGGATGATATTCATCTGACGATTCATCCATGTATTGTTTATATTCTTCGGTGTAGGATTTGATTCGTGCTTCTAAGCGCTCATCTAACTTTTGATGTAGTTGATCGTGCACTGTTTGAGCCCTTTTCTTTTCATCAAAATATGAGCCCTCGTTCTCATTTTTTATATATTCCAGCATAGCTGGCATATGCAGGGAATCGACGCACTCTAATCGTTTAGCATTTTCACCTGTTAAAACCGTGAAAGCGGTAACAAGCAGGGCAGTAAGCACGGAGCTTTTAACTATGATATTAGCACTCATCTAGACCTCTTTGTTATCCAGTGAATCATCTTTGCTGGAGCGGGCGACTCGTGTAGTGGAGCCATCAGACTCCATCATTATTGTAGAGTGGGCGATCCGGGTATATTTTGCAAAGGGCTTAGTCTTCCGTAGTTCAATGTTGTAATTTTCAGCCATAATTAGATTATTAAAGTTTAATTTTCTATGTATTCATTGCCTACAAGTCTGGTTCTTTTGATTGGCACAAAATCATGAATCTCGTGAGGAAATTTAAAATCCGTCAGATCATATCGGGGAAATGATAGGCCGTAAGCTACAGATAAACGCTTGAACCATTGATTGCTTCTGCTGTTTTTTGGTATTTCTAAATCATTAGGTATAGGGATTCCCATATCAGGAATATCATCTGCATTAAAAGGTGCAGTGTATCCGTCACTATTGAAACCTCCACCTAGATCCCTGTGTGTGAAGAAATCGTTTACGCCACCTCGAATTCCTTGGCCGTATGGATTATCCAGATGGCCGCCTCCGCCATAAATGATGCGTAGATTTTTGATCTGATTTGTGAGAATTCCTTTTTTATAGGTTATTCCGAGTCCCATGTGCGTTGGTGACTTTAACTCCTCAATGATTGAATCTGCTGCGTATTTCATTGGCCCACCTTCAAATGAACCTGCTTCTTTCTTTTGTCTCAGTAAATCCAAGTCGATTGTCCGATTGCACTTCTCGAATGCTCTTGTCTCAATTTGCGAAGAACCAAGAGGGCTTACCTGAGCGCTGAGGTAGGCTAGCTTTCCAGTTTGATTAAGGATGAAGACGGATTGGTCGACTGTGCCAGCACCTGTATCCACGAATAGGTAAATTCCCGGTTGAGAGGTCCTAGAGCGAACATAGGCCTGGACGTTGGCACTTACTTCTGGGTAGAGATAGCAATCATCTAAGCTATTAAGTTTATCTCCAGCTATATTGATTCGCTGAGCAATGAGCCCAAGATCACCGTCACACTCTGTTATTTTTTTGTTATCATTCCAGGCAGTATTAATTACGCGCTCAAAAGCCTTATGTATTTCTGGCGACGAGGCATGGGCTACAGGAATTGCAACATTGAGAAAAACGCTATCGTTTACGTTGTCACCGAAACCTTTGAATTGACTATAAATCTTGTCCTGTATTTCAGAGAATTTACATGCAAGATAGTAGGTTGTCGCGGCTTCAATCCTTTTCCTGAGTAGTTTAGCCTTACACTTAAAGACCTTTTTACACCTCTGTACTGTAATGTCGTCACCTCTACCGCTTGTTATGTTAAATAAAGCCATCTTTAAGAGGGAAAGGTGGTTTTGGTGGTGAAATCCATTTGCTTGATCTGGATTTACTAATTTTTTATCACGGTGCTCTAATAGAACTGGAAGAAGAAAAGGGAGTTGGGCATTGAATGATAATTCGGGTTGATATACATATGCTCTGTTTGCACCTACGTCTCGATAGATGCATTTTGAAAAAGCCGTACCGAAGTCGAAGCCGACTTGTATAAAATAGGGAGGACGATTGGCTATCATACTGTCACATTATTTTGGATGGACTACACCACGTTGATAAGGCCAGCAGCTACTTCACTGCGTTCGCAATCAACCTCTGCTTTTGCTTTTAATTCGGATAGTCGTATCGCACGGTTTTCTTTTGAATTCTTTAGCTGGGCTTCCATCAGGCGTATCACATTCTCTGACCTTTGATTTTGTCGTAGCGTTGTGATGCGCTGTTCGATTTGCTCAATTTTTCTGTCAAATAGATTTTTTGCCCGTTCTGATCTTATATGGCTGCTATGTTTATTTTGTGCCTGAAAGTCCGCTAAAGCCTCGTTGAATTCATGTAAAAGAAATTCGTTTATTTCAGAATGCCTGTCGAGCAATGACTCTTTATCCCACTCGGGATAGTCGATCGATTGCGCTTCGCCTATTATTCTGTTTACGACCATTTCAGATTTGTCGAGTGACAGCACTTCCTTGGTTTCTAAGTGTATTAAACTCTGAGCTATTTTTTCTTCATTCCTTAAGCCTCGAAAATACCAACGCTCTATACGATATAGCCAGCACCCATTGGTTAACTCGCTATTTTCAAACTCAAGCGCGGAAAGGTTGAAGAAATTATGTGCTTTATTTGCCAGTTGTTTCGTCATCCATCTTATAAGAGGTGATAGGTGATTCGCGTAGGCAACTTTTTTGCGAGTATTACTATCTAGTCTTTCAAATATTTCCCTGCGGAACGTTAATGCAAAACGCTTTTGCTTAAGAGGACGAGCAATCATACTCTGATCTTCTTTGACGAAATCATAAAGCGAGCGATGTGCTTCACTTGAAAGCTCTAAAGCTAAGCAACCCTCTGATGGTGAATCCCAGAGAAGCGCAGTGCCTTTAAATTCACGTTCAAAGAAATCCCTGATATAAGCTTCCAGTTCCTCCGGACGAACGTAACGACCGCGCCCACGGTCTTCGTCTATTTTTTTTTGAAAGAAGTCAGCATGTGCTACAAGTCCTTCTCCTTCTTGCTCAAGCAACTTCATGCTTTCTAGGTTTGTTTGTATGACCCGCTCACGCTCCAATATCCTCATTTCCTCCTCTTCCTTAGAGAGGTTATTGCTCAAAAGATCGACTGTTAATTCTTGGACCTCTTTACCTATTACAGACTCAAGATCTCCGAGACTGTTCGCAAAAAGCATTAACCTTTGGTGTAGGCGATCGTAGATCCTTTCCTCAATCGTATCTTTTATTTTTAAATGGATTATAGATAGTCGTTCGGCCTTCTGGCCGACTCTATCAATACGACCGATCCGCTGTTCGACACGCATTGGATTCCATGGTAAATCGTAGTTAACCAGGCACCTGCAATTATGATGCATGTCGATGCCTTCGCTACCAACTTCTGATGAGAGTAAGACTTGTGGGCCGCCTGTTGCGTTGAAGGCGTCAACGACCTCTTTACGCTCGTCATAATTAACATCGCCGTTTATCAGGGAGGTTGTAATTCCCTTTTTGTTTAAGCGGCGTTCCAAGTAGTGTAATGTTCCTTTGAAGAAGGAAAAGATGACCACCTTCTCACCTTTTAGCTTATTGAATATATGAGACTCTAGGGCAGTATACTTCGAATCGTTTACCTCATAATCATAATTTAAAAGTTCTGCAATTCCGTCTGTTTCTAACGATGGGGTTTCTCCGATTTCTAATGGGTCATCGCCATCAATTTCTAAATCACCAAAAGCCTCAAATAGGAGGTCGGCAGCATCACCAAAGCGACCGTGTTGTATTTCAGATGCCAGAACAGCAAGTGAGCTCGCAGCCCGCATTTGAAGCCCAATTACCTGAAAAATGTGGAATGGCCGGCTATCCAATTGACAGCGTTTACGAACAATTCCTAAGATTGCACTATAGAGATGCATCTCAGTTTTGTTAAATTGTACTTCTAATACAACGGGTTCGCGGACGGGGCGGTGCTCTTTCACCTGGTTGCGACGAGTGCGAGTTACGTAGCTTCCGAGTAAGTTGAGATGCTCCGCTATGGTTTGACATTTAGCGATATCCTCAGCTTTAGATAAATTACCGCGGTTAAGTAGATCCCTCAACCTAGCAAAGAGCGGCGAGTTCTGAATGAAAGGACTCTTACTGAGGCCAGAAATTGCTGTCTGTAGCAATTTTTCGTCAACTGGAGTTCTGGCGAGCGCATTTGCTAGCTGAACTGCAGGTCGATTTGTTTCTAATAGTTGCCCGAAAAAGCTTTGGTTCCTAAAGAAATCTTCATCCACTAGCCGAAGTAGACTGTGTAGGTCGTTGTTTCCGTTATTAACTGGCGTTGCCGAAACACAAAGAACTGCCCCAGCATTCTTCGATAGGCTATCGCCCAATTGGAAATTTGAGGTCCCAGCATTTCGCATATGGTGAGCCTCGTCGAATATAACTAAATCAAAAGGGGAGTGTGCATGTTGCCATGCTCGAATATTTTGGCAAAATGCTGTTTTGGGACTCACTTTAGATTCCCCTTGTGGGTCGTCTAGACGTTCGCGCTCGCCACGAGGTGGGCGTAGCCCACTATATGTACAAACCAAAGCAAAGGCATGAGTTGGCCCAACGTGTTCAAGCTCCTTGAACTCATTCTGAACTTCAGAAAACTTCGCTAATCGTGCATCAATTATAAACTTCTGGCGTAGCTCATCGACCCATTTTTGTGCTAAAATTTCAGTCGGACAAACTACCAGCAAGCGCTTGGCTTGCTTTCTAGCCTGCAACTCAAGCCAGATTAAAGCCGACTCGATTGTCTTACCTAGCCCGACCTCGTCAGCTATAATCATCCGTTCTGTCGGTGACTCAATAAATTTAACGACTGGTTTGAACTGATATGGGTAAAAATCAATCTGAGCAGCTTCCATTGAATAAATGATCTCACGTAATGTGCCTTTCAGCTTTTCGAAGGTCATTATTCGCTGTAAATCTGCCAAATTACCATAGCGACCTTTACCGAGTCTTCCTTTTATACTCTTGTCATCACTTCGTTCGATAGCGGCGAGATATTGGAGCGGTCGGAACCGCCTGTCGCCTGGTCCGTATTCTAATTCTATCAACTGGAAGGGCCCTTGCTGGCTCGTTTCGCCAGTAAATATGCCTGGGCGACCTGGATTCTGAGTATCTTCTACCCAGTCACCTTTTTTGAAGGGAAATTGCTGATTGTGATTAGAAAGCACTTTAATTATATACAAGCATTCATCTAGACCTCTCCCTGCTTAACCAAAATAGAGAAGTCTGGAAGAGTGCCCAATCAAGGGACCGTTCTCCATGTTCCTGATAATCGGCATCTAGTAAAGCTGGGTAGGAATTACTACCCGAGCAGGATATTTTAGCGTCACCATACTCTATCTCTAAAGACCACTGCGTCCCGTCAAATATACTCTGGTTACTGTAACTAGGTTTCCACTTCCAAGCATTAAGATAGTCTAGCAGATAACGAAACGAAATCCATTTTTCAAGAGAAGGTTCCCTGCGCCTGCGAGCAACCTTTTCAAATTGAGGAGTTTCATAGAAGGTTCCATTAACTAACTCTAATTTGCTCCAAGCTCCAAAACTTCCTTCTTCGTAGATGAATTTAATAGGTATGGGCTGAACAGGTTTTGGCATGGAGTAACATACTCAAATCTGAAACTAAGTCGGACAAGATATTTATACTCATTCTAGAAGTTTTCTACAAAATGACCGCAAATAATAGGTACTTTGTGGGCACAGCAAAATAATAGAAATATTAGTAAATTTACAAAATACTTATAAATATAAGCTTACGCCACATTAATTTAGAATGTATCAACTATTTGTAATCATCAGGTCTTCAGTTCGACTCTGACAGGTGGCTCCATTTTAAATCCCTTAAAAACAATGATTTAAGGGATTTTTTGTGAGTGTGTGTCGGCTTTACCACTTGGTCACTTAGCCACTTCTTAGCCATTACTCATTAAGAGTGACTAAGTTGGCCTCTTCGTTAGCCCAAGTGCTTATATCATCCGAGGGTAGTAAGCTTGAATGCACTTTCTTCTCTTTGAGCTCAATTTCTAGTAGTGCCGCCCAAGTACGCATGTAAAGCGCAACATGGTGCTTTTCATTCTTCCGCAGGTAACGGAATCCATTTGGTAGTGCGTTCAAAACACGCTTGTCTGAGAGATATTCGATATGATGAATGTCCTCACTAGCGAAACCTAAATTGATTAGTGACTGAATCAAATCGTCAACATGCGAGCCAGTGGTTGAACAGTAATCATTTGCATACTCAGACCATTCATCTAGGTAGTTCTTTTGAGCAATGCGGATAATTTCTGAGGAAGACAAATCCGTCACTGTCTGAATTAAATGTCCGCAATTACACATCCCCACGTGTCCCCATGCATAGTTAGAATTAGATTCTAGGGATTTAGCAGTAGACCTAAGAATTTTAATAATTTTTTCTGATGCTCGAGCCATTGGTGTGAATAAATAAATGATTAATGTGTGAAATTAAAGGGCTTACTATGATTCGCTTGATTTAAAGGAAGACATTGTATCTATTCGTCAACAGCAGAGGGCTAAAAACACTCGAATTGATTTTGTGACAAAATTGAAACCTATTACAGTAAATATCTGAGCTTATAATCTTAATCTCTAAGCTGTATTTTATCCATAAAGCAAACCACGACAGTGTGGGGTAGTGTCAGGACCGATATGCCAATTAGAGCCTTGGCCAACCAATCCACTTCGATGCCTCGAACCGAAAGGGGTAGAGTAAAAATAATCCACATGCCAATCAGTGCAATTAGAGTCATCAAACTAGTCAGCTGAAGCCAGCGAATGTTTAATTTAAGATACTGCTTCGAATCTAACAACTGACTCCCAGTGATATCGGTCGCGAGTATTCTCAAGGCGTGGCGTAAACTGTGCCATAGTGCAAAATAACAGCCTATTGCCCACAAGGCGGGAATAAATAAAAACCACCCGAATAAGACTACACTCTCGATGCTATCAATGCACAGGGGACGTATCTCTTTTTTGCTTATACAAATCGAGGCAGCTATTAAGCTCAAAATAGTCAGTCCGAGTGGAATGAGGAGAAAAACAAGCGGATAACCTGAGACCCACTCCGCTTGATAGCTCGCTTGCCCACCGCTGCTCACTAGTGCTTCGATCACATTTCGATAGGTATCATTGCCTAAATAGCCAGGTAATAAGATGGGTATACTGCCTCGCGATAGAATATGTAATGCAGTGAGAACCTTGGAGCGGGAAAGATAAGTCGCTTGGTGGACTTGAACTGAAATATATCGATCACCCTGACCCCAATGAAAAATCGTTAATCCGAGGAAAAACAATGCTGCTGTGGGTGGATTGAAATCCCAAAAGGTCAGATAGGCTAGGGCTATTAAAGTATAGAGAGACAGGGTAACGATACGCCTGCTCCAAGAGTCCTTTCGCAGCATACCCCACAAGAGCAAATGATCCGCACCGCCGTGTGGCATGCCGAATAGAAAAAGGCTTATAAACAGTGGTAGTAGTTGCAGATATATTGGCCATTCTGCGCTCTTAAAACCGAGGCCAGCTAAGGGCACAAACAATAATAAACTAAGCGCCATTAATCTTAAGGAATATCTTTTCAGCACAGCTCGCTGACCTGACTGCACGACTGGCACAGGACTCCATTCGACCCACTTCACGACGCATCCCTTCGCCAAGCACGCCAAAGACACATACCCTGCAGTACAAATAAATTAGTCAGCGTGAAAAACAATATTTCTTCTACTGGTAAATGCCCGATGCCCCATCCTGTGCGCGTCTCTGGCGTAATCGACCAAATCCCTTCAGATATCGCATAATAATCAGCCATAGACAGATAAACACTCAAGCCAATCCATAGAGGTGCCCAAGTCTTAAAAGATTTAATCAGAGCATGATAGCCTAGGCCCCACTGGAGCGCTAGTGGTGGGCAGGCCCAAACCAGAATAAGCCCAATGTAAGTACCTGCTGTATGCATTAAGCTGAGCGCGCCGACAAGACCGACCAAGAGCGCCATGAATAGTCCAGTATAAGAAAACCTGAGTTTATTACATTGACTGCGGGGCACCCATGAAGTCCAAAGTACTCCCGCTAAGGTAGCCTGAAGAACCATAAAAAAATATTCTTCTACAGGCACGTATCCCAAAACCCCAACGACTCCTCCTGTTGGATAGGTCCAAACACCACGCATGATTAAGTAATTATCCCAAGGTGTCGTGTAGACCAAGGCCACGAAGGCCATTAAAACAATCGGTAGGCGCTCAGTTTTGCTTGCCTTAGTCAGCAGTTTTTTTGCGCAGAGCGAGACGAGTAAAGGCAAACAAACGAAAATGATCAGAAATTCTAAATAGGTCATTGATTACTTTTATACAATGAGCGGGCAATGCATTTGATCAAAAAAAACATTTTCTTTGGCTGCCCTACAACAGCGCGATTTTTGTGGAAATGTTCTGGCTCAGTGCGAATTACAGTACCTATCTCGCGATACATTCTAGACGCCCAGCGCACTACAATACGAACCCTCAATGGCAGGTAGTCGATACCCGCATCTGAACAGGTATACAATTCATCCGCCATTTGCAGTAGGTGCTCTTTAGCAGCAGTGCATGCTTCACGTGAATCGCAATCCTCCGACTTTAAATCTGCAGTCGTGGGCGCTGAAGAAAACAAGTCAGCAGGCAGGTAGATTCTATCATTCTCAGCATCTTCGAAAACATCGCGACAAATGTTGGTTAATTGCATGGCGATTCCTAAATTATTAGCCTGTTCAAGCGCTATCTCATCCTTGACCCCAAAAATTGGGCAGAGCATCAGTCCGATTGTGCCTGCCACGCCATGGCAATATTCAAGCAGTTGCGCTTCTGACTCCATCCTTACTGATTGCTGCTCCATGAGCATAGCTTGCATGAGCTCGGTAAGAGGTTTGCTCTCTAGACCCCAACGCGCTTGAAGGAAGCGATAGTGGTCCAAGAGCTCATGAGGTAGATTATTTTGCCATGCATCCATCGCATCTTGCAGTAAATCTGCATTGCCCTCATCTGCCCAATCATCGAGCGTTCTACATATGAAATATAGGCGGAAAACAGCATCTGCCTGAGCTTTTGGCAGAAGTAATGAAGCCAGCGAAAAAGTCTTACTCTTTGAGCAGAATAATTTCTTTAGATCGCTCATGCAGTCATCTCTAGCCGGTGGCACAAGCTTTTCTATGACACGAGCCGAGGCGACAACTCCTGGCACTCCGGCTCCAGGGTGAGTGCCTGCGCCGCAGAAATATAGATTTTCAAGTTCCTCTGACTTGTTGTGAAAGCGAAACCATGCGGATTGTGTAAACAAAGGTGCGATGGAAAAGCCACATCCCCACAAGGTGTTAAATTTGCCTTCAAAGTCATCCGGGGTGACGTAGTGCGAAACTTCGATACAAGTGCTCAGGTCTGGTAGCAAAGTGCTCTCCAGTTGCTTCTCTACCTGTAGTCTTATTCTTTCACCTGCCTCTTGCCAATGAATTTTTGCCTTCTTGTTCGGCACTGGGGCTAGCACGTAGAAGGCATCTCCGCCGGTAGGCGCCATAGTGCTATCAGTTGCTGCCGGTCGATGCAGGTAGAGGCTAAGGTCATCAGAGAGAACTTTTTGATCATAGATCTCTTCCAGTAAGTCCTTAAATGTTTCGCCCATAATTATCGTATGGTGCTTAACTTCCGGATAAGATCGACTGGTTCCAAAATACCAAACAAATAGCCCCATTGAATAAGTGAGCCGATCGATCTTTCGATTCGTCCACTTTTTTCGATGCTGTTCGTCGATTAAATCTCGGTATACTTTTGCTGGGTCCGCATCAAAAACAACAAGATCAGCGCGCTTCTCTTGACCCTCTGCCATCTTGATACCAACCGCTTTACCATCCTCTACTATAAGCTGATTCGCGCTACAGTTAAGTTCCAGCTGTATGTCCTCCTCATACATCAGTAAGACCAATGCATCGACTAGTGAGCCAGTGCCCCCACGAGGGAACCACACCCCCCACTTGCGCTCAAGATAGTGTATGAGGCAATAAATTGATGTAGTATTCATAGGATTACCACCAACGAGCAATGGGTGAATACTAAATGCCCGCCTCAAGCGCTCATCTTTTAGAAAGCTCGAGACCAGTTTATAAACTGAAAGATAGCTCTTAAGCGCCAGCAGGGCAGGCACCTGACGGATCATGGTCCAGAATTTGTGGAAGGGTTGGTCTGATAGTTTCTCAAAACCCACCTTAAATATTCTTTTAGAAAAGTTAACTAGGTCGACATACCCCTTTCCCTCACCTGGCGAGAGGCGATTAATCTCTGCAACGGTATCTTCAATACTACCGCCATAATCGAGTACAGACCCATCGGAAAACTCAAATCTGTACCAGGGTTCAACGGGTAAGAATTCGATGTAGTCCTCACGCTTTTTTCCAAATAGCGCAAAGAGTTCGTCGAACAAAAAAGGTGCGGTTATTACAGTAGGGCCTGCATCAAATTTAAAGCCATTAATCTCGTAGACCTGAGCACGCCCACCCGCCTTTGGATTATTATCAATTATGGTTACTGTATAACCGAGTCGGCGCAGTCGCAAAGCGGTCGCAATTCCACCGAATCCTGCACCGACAACTAACGCACTTCGACGATTTTCTGAGCGATGCGGCATACCAAAATAGAGCCAATGAAGCCTACAAGAGCTACTGCCTAAGTACCGACCTGTATTAGACCATTAGAAGATGGCAATGGTTCGAGTTCGATCAAAGGAGTGAGTAATTCTCTAAGTATGACACAAACTTGTTTAGGTAAAGAATCCGTAAGCTGAACTGAATCTGCAACTAAGGATTGTTGATAGTCATTAATAAAATCAAAGCACATCTCAATAGACTTACCATTACTGGTCAAGATGTGGTATAGGTTGGGGCGCCCATTTTTTAGATCCGATGAATGTTCCCGCCCCGATTTATTACCGATAAAATCACTCTGATCGTCTTTTATCTGATAAGCGACCGCTAGGTTTAGAAATATTGTGTTCAAGCGATCCACGTCGTCTAGCTGATCAGCAGTTAATGCGATACAGCGTGCTGGTAATGCAAACAGGGCACCGGTTTTGCGGGATGCCATGCGATAATAATTTTCTAATATCAGCTGCTGATTGTGGGTATCAAATTCTAGCTCTGCCACTGCACCTGATACCGCTGAGCTGACGGCTGCTGATATCTCACTAGTCCAAACCACCTTGGTGGCAGTAGATACTTTTGATTGGATAACGATTTCGTAAGCTTTCGATATAAGTAAATCTCCGATCAGAAGTGCCTTCGCCTTCCCGTACTTCTTCCAGATTGCCAGACAGCCTCTGCGTTCAGTGTCCTCGTCTATGAGGTCATCGTGTATGAGGCTTGCATCATGTAGCAACTGCGTCGAGGCAGCTACATCTAATAGTGTGTCCTCAGATAGTCCGTAAGCCTTGCCTAAGTCTAAACAAATTTTGCCGCGTATATTCTGACCAGACCAGAAATATGCATCATCCGAAAAATCGGCCAGTGTTGAGTCACTAAAAAAACAAGCCCTGAGCCGCCCCTCAAGGCGGCCCAGGGCTGAGGTCTTTAAATCCATTGTGTGTAAAAACTAGTAATTTTTACGACACACTTTCACTGTCACTAGTAGCAGCTACCCAAATCGCGAGTCCAAAGGCCGCCTTGTTTATTAGGTCAGCAAGATTGTAGACTATATCCAGTGCTCCTGAAGTGTTAGCCTCTCCCATGCCAAGGAGGTATCCGATTGGGTAAATTGCCCAACCTACAGTAACAATCAGACGAATTGTCTTGAAAGCATTCTGAGAGGCAAGGTTACCACTGTTTGCGTTAAGCTTGGAGGCTTCACCTGCAAAGATTTCATAGATGATGTAGAGCCATCCAGCCATACCTATGATGAATCCAACCATTTCAGAAACACCAAGAACTTGAGTCTCGCCTAAGTAACCACCCAATAGCATGACAAGTGATGCGACTAAAAGCTTCCAGAATACGCGCACACTAACAACGGTAACTGCAGCAAGGATTAAGTAGAACTCTACGATTTGGAGAGGGACAGTAATTAGCCAGTCAATATAGCGGAATACTGTTGGGCTAGTTCCTGTATCTACCCAGACGTCGCGCATGTAGAGGTAGTGCCAGAAAGCAATACCTGTTACGAGACCAGCTATCGTTAGGGAAGTTTTCCACTTGCCTTGCGCACGGTCACGCTCAACGAAGAAAAAGACAGTCGCCGCTAGCATGATCGCTGTTGCTAACCAGAAGCTGATGCCGACGTAATCGGTTGGACTTAGAGAGCCACTGTGGCTGACGGTGTCTGCACAATGACCGCCGTAGGCAAACACTGCTAAAAACAGAGAACTCATGAATGTAACTAATAATTTTTTACAGGACATTTTGTTTATTGATAGTATTTAGGTATGGGACACGTAATTTTTGCATATAATACGAATGAATACGTGAAGGAGAATTGTTGAAACTAATTCATGTATATTATCTAGTTCAAGTTATTTTTTCACATTCTCAATAGAATATAAGCAGTAGTTCTCCAGCATGTTAATTACTCACTTCTGATACCTTATCACCAAATATGCAAGCACACCTGAACTGGTCGACTTGGAAAGCAAGTCTGACTAGATTACAAAATTCTTAATCCCATACAATTAGGGTTTTTTTGCAACATGAAATGAAGCAGCATTTAGGTCATAGGCGCTTTTTACTCCTCTGGCGGGCTAGGGGGCTTCTTACCCTTGTGAGCCTTTCCGGGAGTGGGTAAAAAGCCTTGTTCGTTGAGTACTTCTTGGCGCTCCTCTGGGCTCATAGCGCGGAGTTTTTGATGCCACTCTTGGCGCTCTTCTGGCGCTAGGTCCAGCCAGCGCTGGCGCATGGCTTCGCGCTTCTCCCGGGGAATGGATTCAAAGCGCTCGCGCATAGCTTTGACACGCTCGGGTCTCATTTGGTTGAGCTCGCCGATCCGCTTACGCAGTTTTTCTTTTTCCTCAGGTGACATGCGTTCGATTCTTTCGATTGTCTGGCGCAGGTTGACGAGGTCGGCTGGCTCCATTTTTAAAAAGTGCTGAAGCATGCGAGTCTCGCGCTGCACGCTTTCGGGTGGGCCCTGTGAATCTTTAGGCGGATTAGCCCAAAGTGTTAGCCCGGTAATTAAAGTAAGGACGATTGCGATGAGTGTTTTCATATAATTAGATCTCAAGGTAAAGGGCGTCTAGGATATTGAGCAGATCGACACTACCGACTTCGGCGGCGCTAACATGAGCCAGGCTGTCGAGGCTTTCTTCGAGAAGGAAAATCTCTTGCACTTCGGCAGTGCTGAGTGTGTCGCTCTCTGTGGATCCAGTCGGAGCGTCGGAGTCAGTGTTGATTGGTAAGAGGCTGATCGTCACTGCAATGGCTGCGGCGAGAGGCAGGGCAAACTTAATCAGTAGAGCAAGAGGACGTTTTCTCTTGCCAGATGAGTCTTCGACTAGCGCGGTTTCGGCGGTGGCGGCGAGCACGCGGGCAGCGAAGTCGTCGCTAGGTTTGACTGGGCAGCTCGCAAGTAGGGTGTCGATCTGTTGATCGAGCGGGTCGCAGTTGTGATTGGTTTTCATGGTGTTTAAATCCTAGAAGTGATGAGTTTTTAGTATTTCCCAGTTCCAGCTTCATATGCAAAGTCCTTCAGCTCGTGGCGTAGGTGCGTGCGAGCACGGTGGATCCATGTCTTGATTGCGCTTACGCTAGCATCGAGCGCTTGGGCGATCTCGTCGTAGCTGAGGCCTTGCTGCTGAAGCAAGAGAATGGCGTTGCGTTGATTCTCGGGTAGGGTGGTTAAAGCGCAATGAAAGGCTTCTTCGATTTCCCGGACCTGATCGGTGGTTTCTGTTTGGCTCTGCATAAAATACTCGCCGGGATCGACATACTCGAGTGGACGGCGGTTCTTTTTACGGTAGCCGTCAATCAGCCGGCGGCGGGCGAGGGTAAAGATGAATGCGCTGAAGGTGCCTTGCGCTTGATAGCGCGTAGCTACTCGATTGAGCTCAATGAAAGTCTCTTGTGCAAGGTCTTCGGCATCGGCACGGTTACCAGTTGATCGGTAGAAGAAGTTAATTAGGCGTGTCTGCCAGCGGTCCACGATCTGTGCGAAGGCGGCGCGATCGCCATCGGTCAGCGCGCGCAGGCAGGCGCTGTCAATGTCTTCAATCTTGTCACTGGGTGCTGTCTGGGTGCTGTGCATATTTCGCCGACTGAAATCAAGCTGCTTAGCCCATTCAGACGGAATGCATTTTGTAAGAGCGGCGACCATGTGTAGAGAATAAATCGTCGCAGATTTGAAAAAGTTGCAGTTGATTCCATAGTCAATTTTAACCCAAAAATCGCTATATAACTATAAATCAGAAGGATGCGCTTAATCGCTACGACCAGCCCAAAATTTTCTTTGCAAAATTTACACCTACAGCTTGCTCGTGGCTTGAGACTTGCTAACAATTATTTGTTAATAAGATGTGTATAATAACTATATATAGTAGTCACATGCAAAAAAAATACGATATATTGTGTGCCTTTTATTGACACATGAAATTTAAGCACACATCTTCTAACGAATATTTTAGCAAAATTTCTAGTTATAGTTCATTATCTTCTTATTCCTCAACATCTTCAGTAGCGACGCCAGAATTCTCCTTTTTCTCAGTTTCTGTTAGCTGCCAACACTTATAAATCCAACCCAAAAACCCAAGCAAACAAACTATGGAAAAAAACTACACAATTGGTGATAAAACCTTCGTTCTTGACCAAACCAAAGCTGAGGAAGCATTTAATTCTAAAAAGATCATTAACGGCAAGGACACCATGTTCTTTAACATCCTGCCGCTCAAATACCAGTGGGCTTACGATCTTTACAAAACAATGAAGAACAACCACTGGGAACCAGAGGACATCCCCATGCAGAAAGACGTGGAACTTTGGCGTAGTGCCGATCTTTCCGATGCAGAGCGCTGGATTATTAAAATGGCGATAGGCTATTTCTCGGCTGCCGAGGGCATAGTCGGTGACAACATACAACACGTCACTCGCGAGCTTGTGACTGCGCCTGAACTCAAGCTTGTGCTCGGACGCCATGCCCACGAGGAGAACATCCACGCGGATTCCCTTGTCTACATGATTAGCTCGCTCGGTATTAACCCACACGAGTGTGAGGCTATGTTTGAAGACATTCCTACCATAAAAAGGAAGACTAATTTCGTGGTCGAAAATTCCCGCGGCCTTCGTCGCGATATGGATCTGACGACTACTAAGGACAAGCAGGCGTTTACCAAAAACCTCTTCTTATTTGGCCAGTGCATGGAAGGCACCCAATTCTACGGGCTATTTGGCATGGTGCTTTCGCTCTACCGCCAGAACAAATTCCCCGGTATCGGCCAAATGTTCCGTTATACACTGCGTGACGAGTCGAACCACATCGAGGTCTTCCGTAATCTCACCATGGATCTAATCGAAGAGAACGCAGATGTCTGGACACCTGAGTTCAAGGAAGAGTTGCGAGATCTTATGCGTG
>CACIKF010000014.1 GCA_902587165.1 Puniceicoccaceae bacterium
AGAGATGCTGGTAATACCATCCTGATTATTGAGCACGACCTCGACGTTATTCGTTTAGCGGATTGGATCGTAGAATTAGGCCCCGAAGGCGGTCAAGCAGGTGGCGAGATTGTTTTTCAGGGGGAGGGTATCGAATTCTGTCAGGGCAGCGGTAGCCCGACGCAAAGTGTGTTATCGTAGAATCGTAAATCTTCAGCCTAGTATCCGTTTGATCGAATTTTCTGAAACTCGTTCGTATGCACGATAGGCGTGCTCGGCAGATTTTAGCACCAAGTAGAAGCGTTCGTTGCCTTCAGCGTCTTCAAACTCAAAGCCCAGTAGTGCCCGTCCGACGCGCTCGCCTGAGTAGACGTAATTAAAATAGCAGAGATTTGAATGGGGACTGACTGTTTTAAGAAACTCGGCCAGCGCTCCAGGGCGTTCGTGAAATTCAAGGGTGATGAATATTGGATACCTCAACAGCTTTGACTGATAGTGAATCAAGCGAAAGCGCACGTCGGTTTCTGAAGTGACCTCCTCATAGTTGTAAGCGTCATCGGAGAGTGATTGCGTGAGCACTTTGAACTCCAAGGGTGAGACATTAAAGCCGATGACGGGTGCAGCCATTGCAGTATCGGTTTTGCCGTATTGGAAGTCAGCAATGCTCACTGTGTCTGGCATCGATTTGAGCAGGGAATACATTGCGCCCGCTTTTTCGGGAATCTGAATTTTTAGGAAACGTCTACGAGTTGCACCCACTGCAGAGCGAAGAGCGATGGTAGCCAATTGTTCGAAGTCCATATTTGCACCGCAAAGTATACTGAGCACGCGTTTGCCTTCGAGCGCTTTACTTTGTTTCAAAATCGCAGCCACACCCATTGCGCCTGAAGGCTCCGGAATGCAGCGCAATTGTTCCCATAGGAATTGAATCCCGGCGGAGACTTCGTCATTCGTCACCGTCATCCATTCGTCGACTAGGTCAGCGCAGATTTGGTGGGTAAGTGTACCGACTTTACGCACCGCTGTGCCATCGCAGAAGACGTCGACTTGATCTAGAGCAACGGGGGCGCCTGCTTTGACTGCAGCAGCCATCGAGGCTTGGTCGACGCCTTCGACGCCGATGATGTGAATATCGGGGAAATTGGTTTTCAACCAAGTTGCTGCCGCGGCAGCCATGCCTCCGCCGCCGACTTGCAAATAGGCGACATTGAAGGGGCCTTTGCCTGACATTACGATTTCGTCAGCAAGGGTGCCTTGGCCAGCCATCACCGTGAGGTCGTCATAAGCATGGATATAAATGAGATCGTCTTTGGCTGCGCAATCATGTGCTGCGGCGCTTGAGCTGTCGTAGCTGTCCCCATAAAGGCGGATTTCAACGGATTCGCCGCCATGGCGTTTAACCGCGACCTGCTTCATCCGTGGAGTGGAGAGCGGCATGTAAATAATCGCTCGCGTGCCGAGTTTACGCGCAGCGAGCGCCACACCTTGCGCGTGGTTGCCCGCCGAGGCGGTGACTACGCCCGCAGCCAATTCATTCGTGCTGAGCTGTGCCATGAAGTTATAGGCACCGCGCCATTTGTAGGCGTGGATGGGCGACAGGTCTTCGCGCTTAACGAAGATTTCTATGTTGGAGTCTTCCAAAAGAATTGAATCCAGAGGCGTTGCGTCAGCCATTTCATAGATACGACGACGTGCAAATGAGATCTCCTTAAGAAGATCACGCTGTAGTAACTCGTTGTCCATTCGATGATTGCACAGTGTTTTAGCGGCAGGCTCAAGTTTGATCGTAAGGCATGAGCTCGTTTGTACTAGCAGAGGATTGACCGCGCGTAAAGTATTGACCACGGCGCGAGCAAGCTCGCACCCTATCTGTCGACATGGCTAGGCCTCTTAAAACTCTTCCCATCTACGATGTCGCAGCCGAAATAATCGCTGGTATCGCTTCGACGGGGCGGATCGTACTCGCCGCGCCTACTGGCTCGGGTAAGTCAACACAGGTGCCCCAGATCCTACTCGACCAAGCTGGGATCAAGGGAGAGATCGTCGTATTACAGCCACGGCGTCTGGCGGCACGACTTCTAGCCAAGCGAGTTGCCTTTGAGCGCGGTGTTAAGCTAGGTGACGAGGTCGGCTATCAAATTCGTTTTGAAAATATATTCAGTGCTAAGACGCGCATGCGCTTCGTCACTGAGGCGATCCTCTTGCGGCAAATTTTAGAAGATCCCTCACTCAAAGGAGTCGGTGCGGTCGTATTTGACGAGTTTCACGAGCGACATTTAAGCAGTGATCTAAGTCTCGCTGCGGCTCTACAGACGGTGCAGTCTAGTCGGCCTGACTTAAAGCTAGTTGTTATGTCGGCTACTTTGGATATCGATATGCTTGAGGGCTTTTTAGCACCTTGTTCTCGTGTGGAAACATCGGGTCGGATGTATCCTGTTGAAGTAAGTCATGCGGGTGCTGCGCTTGGGCGTAATACAGCTCCCGTCTGGGAGCGAGCCGCTGCATCCTTTAAGAAGCTAGTGGGTGCAAAACACTCGGGCGACGTGCTCGTCTTTATGCCAGGTGCGTTCGAAATTCGAAAGACGATTGATGCAATCCAGGCTTTGTCCGAAGCGCGTGGCTACGAGGTTTTGCCTTTGCATGGAGAATTGCCACCCGAAGCGCAGGATAGGGCGGTTACCACTGGCGACGTGCCCAAGGTGATTGTATCGACCAATGTAGCCGAGACTTCGATTACGATAGAAGGTGTGCGTGCGGTGATTGATGGAGGCCTTGCGCGAATTGCACGTTATGACGCACGACGAGGCATTAATTCAATTTTGATTGAGCCGATCAGTCAGGCATCTTCGGAGCAACGCACAGGTCGAGCTGGACGAACGGGCCCTGGTCTCTGTGTGCGCCTTTGGAGTGAAGCGGAGCACGGGGCACGCCCGGCACGCGACGAGGCTGAAGTAAAGCGCGTCGATTTGTCAGAGACCGTTCTGATGCTAGCGGCTGTGGGTATCAGTGAACTCGATCAGTTCCAATGGTATGAAGCGCCTAGTAAAGAATCTTTGGAACGTGCTCATGTTTTACTTAAAGATTTAGGAGCTCTGGATTCGAGTTGTGAGATCACTGAGCTGGGTCGTCAGATGTCACGCTTCCCCTTGCATCCTCGCTATGCGCGATTGCTGATCGAGGCCAATCGTTTAGGTGTGATGCAAGATGTCGCATTGATTGCGGCACTGAGTCAGGGGCGACCCTTTTATCGAGCTTCACGCGATACCCGCATACGGCGTGAACAGGTTCGTCAGATCGAGGATCATGCCGATGTTCGTTCCGATTACTTTGTGCATTTAAAAGCATGGGAGATTGCTCGTGGGGCTAAGTTTAACCCGAACGCATGTGGCGCGCTAGGTATCCATGGTGCTGCGGCCCGACAAGCAGGCGCAGTAGCTCAGCAAATTCTACAACTCGCTAAGCGGGCGGGTTTGGATATGCGAGGCGGTGTGCTTCCTGATGCAGAGGAACGAATTTGTCGCTGCTTATTGGTGGCGTTCTCGGATCACTTAGCGCTGCGCAATGATCGCGGCACGCGTCGCTGCAAGATGGTGCACAACCGTTCGGGCGAGTTAAGGCGTGAAAGCCTCGTCGAGAGTGAACTCTTTGTGGCAGCGGAAATTGAAGAGCGTGAGCTGCGAGGAGATGTCTCGGTCTTGCTCGGGTTGGCAACAATGGTGGAAGTTAAATGGCTGGAAGAAACCTTCCCTGATGATTTCAATGAGCAGACAGAGATGAGCTATGATTCAACCGCAAGGCGTGTTGTCTGTCTTAGTGAACGACGCTTCCGTGATCTCGTGTTGGAATCCAAAGATCAGGGTGAACCGGACTTCGATCAGGCAGCCAGCTTGTTGGCGGTCGAAGTGATGGCGGGTCGTTTAAATCTCAAGAAGTGGGATGCCTCGGTCGATAATTGGATCGCCCGTGTCAATTTCGTGGCCAATTACTGCCCCGAAACCGAGATCGTGCCAATCGACGAAGAAGCACGCCAACTTTTGATCGAACAGATTTGCCACGGTGCGCTCAGTTATAAAGAGATTAAAGACCGTCCCGTTTTAAAAGCTGTCAAAAATTGGATCAGTCCCGAACAAGTCTACTATATTGACACTTACGCGCCCGCGGAGATGGAGCTGCCGCGAAGACATCGCTCCGCTAAGATTCGTTACGAAGCCGATGGCCGAGCGATTATCACCTCGAAGCTTCAGAACTTTTACGATGTGCCCGGAGCTACGCTGAAGGTAGCTAATGGTCAAGTGGCACTGCTTGTTGAGCTTCTCGCCCCGAACCAAAGGCCCGTGCACCTGACCGATGACCTCGACGCTTTCTGGGACGGCGCCTATGCATACGTTCGTAAAGAGCTGGCTGGCCGTTATCCGAAACACGAGTGGCGGTAGTGTAGCTAATCGTGGCATTTAGCTTGTGAAAGTATCGAAGACAGCTCGCGCTTTTGTCGCCCTGGTAGAATGGGAGTGAGTAAACTCGCATGCTACTGTTTCTGCTGGCGAGTGAGCGGTGGTAAATTTTCAAAAGGCAGACTCGGTTGATTGCTACCTAGAGATTTGCTACATGCGGTTTGCAAATCAAGCCAACGATCCCAATCATACCCGGGCGCGTGGGCGATGTGCATACGCAGACTACGCCATTCGACGCGTGCGCGCTCGATGTCGCCCTGGCTCAACTCGTCATCGAGATAGGCTTCGGCACGACTGCTCTTATGTTCGATATTGTAGAGGATCTCACTTGCACCCTCGCCGTAGTCTTCAGGTAGTCCAGGCCTTAAATAACCAGGTATATTACGGAGACCGTAGGCTTCTTGGCAGAAGGTAGTTAGCGGTCGACCCGCAAGGGCCAGCGCGTTGAAGCGGTGACCTGCTCGTAAGTTGGCTAGATCGTAAACGATTTCTTCGATCGGGTAGTGTTTGGCTTCGAGTGCGGCGGCCACTGCAAGTCCTTCGCCGTGGTTGAAGAAGGAAAAGAGGATGCCACGCCGAGTGGGGTGGGCATGCGCGTCGATCAGACCGAGTGTATGCCACTGCTCAGCGACGCTATGCATTCGAGAGCTTCCGTCCTCCGTCCGCTGATTTATGTCCTCTGGATGGCTGCCCTGAATCTCGCGCTTACGTTCGATGGGATTGAGTAGGCCTTTGCCGTTTAGATCTTTGAGTGCATAGATCTCGCCCTCAGCGTAGTCGAGTTGGGCGTATAGGGTGCCACCGTGCTCCTTGAGATTAATGGCTCGACCGCCTCTTGTGAGTTCTGGGAGCTGTGGTAGAATGTGCCGCTCGATGGTTTGAAGTGCACAGAGCTTAGTCAGGTTGGGTTTTCTGCCTTCGTTACGCTCTTTCTGACGGAGGGCTTTCAATAGCCATTTTGTGAGTCTCAGGCGGTTGTCATCGCTAGTTTTTGGAAAAGTGGCGAGGGGCACTTCGAGTCCGTAGAAGCGGTCCTTCTTTGTGCCAAATTTACAAACGGTGCCGATACGGAGACTAGCCACGATCTTTGGACTACATAGACCAGGGCGCCAGGTATCGCCATCTAAGAACCAAGTGTCTTTGATTCTAAAAACAATTGGTGATCTTTTACGTTCCCAAATTCCCTCTTTGTTGCAAAATTCAGTGACAACACCGCCAGAAATAGCTTGTTCTTTTGTATTTGGGGCCACGGGCTTTGTGTTACTTTTTCGCTGCTTTAGGAAATCTTCTAGCCCTAGATGAACCGGTTCGCGTACGAATAGGCGCGCGGTCAATTCACGAGTGGCTTCGAGGGGTTCTTTGCCTGTATCGAGTGCGGTTTGAATGACGGTTAGCAGGGATGGCCAGTCGACATTACTCTCGCGCTGTAAGCGGAGAGGTTTGGCTTCAATCAAACGAGGAGTTTTACCTGTAAAAAGAACTGTGCCGCGCGCGTCGAGGCCTCGGCGGCCAGCACGGCCGAACATCTGCAGTAGCTCGTCGGGGCGTAGGTGGCGGTGGTTTTCGGCCACACGGTATTCGCGGTCGAGCACGAGGACAGAGCGCATGGCAAAGTTGATTCCAGCAGCCAGTCCGGTTGTTGCGACAATGACCTTGAGTTGGTTGGCCTTGGCAAGTGGCTCGACCAGGGCGGCGCGTTGCGCATAGCTCATGCCGCTGTGGTGAAAGGCGACGCGTTGCTTGAGCGTTCGGGCGAGTTCGCTGCCAGCGATGGCTTTTTGCTCGGCAGTAAGGATGATCGTGTCGGGTTCTGGCAGGGCGGCGGCTAGGGTGCGAGCGAGATTCTCTGCGGCCTTACGTCGGGGGGCGAAAATAAGGATGGGGCCGAGTCCGGCGTCGAGTGCACGCGCGATGTAGCGAGGCCAGCGGCCATGGATACTTTTAGGCACATGGTTAGGTAGGGCGTCAAGGTGCACCTCGTCGAGCGTGACGGGACGCTCGGGTTGGCGAACGGTGGCGACCTGCCTTCCACAGCGGGTAAGCCAGGCCTCGATTTCGAGTGGATTAGCCACACTGCCACTGAGGAGGAGTAGTTGGGTATCGGGAGGAGCCATCGCCAGGGCGAGCTCATAATTCATCCCGCGAGCTGGGTCGCCGACCATTTGATATTCGTCGATTACGAGCAGGCGCGGACCTTTGCCTGTCATGAGGGCGCGCTTTTGAGTTTCGAGCGTTGCGACGATGATGGGTGCATCAAGATTGTAGGCGAGGTCGCCTGTCGCAATGCCGACGCGCCAGCCCATTGCTTGCCACTCGCGCAGCTTGTCGTTAGCAAGGGCGCGTGTCGGTACGGTGAAGACTGCTTTGCCCGGAAAGCTACGCTCTACGAGATGCTCGAAGATGAAAGTTTTACCGGCACCCGTGGGTGCATCAACGATAACGTCATATTCAGCCCGTAGAAGATTGACCGCCTTCTGTTGCCAGAGATCGGGTATGGTCAGATCTGTTTTGAGAGCATCCATGGGTAGAGCTTCGACTGGAAATCCGTGGGTGTAAAGAATGGGCGAAGGATTGTTTCATGGGATCTTCTCGAATACCAGTTGCGTGATGATTTAGACTCTGCATTTAAATGAAGTAATCCAAACTATAAAAAAGTGCCCCAATTACTCGGGACACCTTCATAGGAAGTAATAATGCCTATTCGCTCAGAGCTTTTTACCTTTGGCCTTGGTGCCACATAGGGCGACTTCCATTCCCATTTTTTTGGACAACTCAGCTTTTGCATACATGCAGTTGTCAGCCTCTTTCGCGCTTTTAGCGTAGGCGACGTTGATGTGGTTGGCCTGGTGGCGTGCCATCATCTGATCGCGGCTCACACCATAGGTTACAGCGTGCATAATGGGCCACTGTGGAGTGGTCTCGTCTAGGCGGCGCTGTGTTTCTTCCTTCGGCAGTGTGATGACTTTGGCGCGGCCTAGATCAATCTTGAGTTTACCGTCTTCGATGAAGATGCGACTCCAGACGATTTCGCCAGGCTTAGCTATACCCTGCAGTGTGCTCCCGCCCTTAGGGAAATACATCGCGGGCTGACGGTAGCCGTGGCTTCCTTTCCATCCGCCTATGTGGTGCTCGATGGGTGCCGATCCTGAAATAAGGAAGACCCATACGTACTCGTCCGTCGTGCCTGATTTGTCCCAGTCGCCCCAACGTAGATCATGGAGGGTGGTCTCGGCGGGTTGCTTTAGCGCTGTGTGTATGCGCTTCGTCATGAGGGCATCGAGTCCGCAGCACTCGTCGACTTCGTTAAAGTGTGGGTAAGTTTCGCCCTTAAGGATGACTTTACCCTTGGCATTTTTGACTGGAGGCCGGTCGGTGCTGTTAAGCATACCTTCTACGAGGTCGGAAGCCGGGCAAAGATCCTTGAGGCCTTGCTGGTATTGGATACCGAGTGCGTCGCAACCGTAGTTGTCACCGATGCGGCAAGCGGCTACATACATTTTACATTGTTCGATTACTTGTGCCTTTGTGAGGCTATTCACACCATCACGTCCGAAGTGAAAATTGAAGCCTTTTTTCACGATGAACTCATAGACTTCGTCGGCTTCAGCTTTAGTCACGGTCTGCATTTCAGCATAGAGTGCACTCTGGCTGAGTTGCTCCTTATAGACGCCAGTTTGGAAGAGTAATTCGTCGGGTATAGTCGCATTGTACATACCCATACAGAACTCGTCGAAGACACCCATTATAGCTTTATTTCGGTCAAGATCGGTAGCGATCTTTTCGGCAACCTTTTTGAGGCGCGCAGGTGTGCCCGTACTTTTGTATTTCTTAACGTGAGTAGTTGGGTGACTCACGCTACCTGTTTCTAGCCATTTCTTGAGCTTCTTTTGAAAGCGTTTGTCATTACTGAAGTCTTCGCTCCAGAGTGTAGAATATTTGACGCCTGCCTTTGTTAAGGAACCGTTTAGGTTAAGCATGCCGACAAGGCCGGGCCATGTGCCGCTCCAGTTGGCGACCGTGAGGATGGGCCCTTCGTGCGAAATGAGACCATGTAGCAGATGATGCGAGTATTGCCAGACTGCCTCAGCGATAATAAGGGGCGCATGACGGTCAATCTTTGCAAAGACATCCATGCCTTGGCGTTGGCTGGAGATGAAGCCGTGCTTTAACCCAGGATCATACTTGTGGGCACGCTTGAGATTACCACCGAGACTTTTTAGCACGCTAGCGAGTTCCTGCTCCATCTCATCTTGCTTAGACCAGCAGTTTTGATTGGCGGTGATACGGAGATCGCCATTGGCAACGAGTAGAACGGTTTTGTTTTTTGGCATTATGTTTTGTAGGGGTGGGTTTAATGTACTAGTGGTAAAGCAGCTGTGGGTGGCTGAGAATCGGATACAGTAAATATGAGTAGTGTTATTTTTGCGACAAAACGACTACCCTATAAAGCGTTTGATCCGTGCGACCACGCGTTCGCGACCCATGACTGTAAGCATGGGCAATAGATCGGGGCCGCCACCTTTTCCACTGGTCGCGTAGCGCAGCGCAGGGAAATAGGCGAAGACCTTTTGATCTTTAGACTCTGCGTGGGTTTCAAGTGCGCTCTTCAGGCTATCGGCATCGAAGCTTTTGATGCTTTCTAGGATTGGAAGCACCTCACCGAGCAGTTCTTTTGGGTCGGTCTTTTTGGCGATTTTTGCGCCTGTCTTTTCGTCCATCGCATAGTCGTCTACAAAGAAGTATCCGCAGAGTTCTGAGAGGGTATCGAGTGAGCGTGCTTTAGGCTGGCAAAGCGTGAGCACGGCTTGGAGGTAGTTCTCATCGGCATTCTCACTGACGACGCCCGCCTCATTGAGCAGAGGGCGAGCGAGGAAGGTGAAGCTCTCGATGTTTAGCTCCCGCAAATACTCTGCATTGAGAGCAGATAGCTTTTTCTCGTCGAAGCGCGAGTTGCCTTTATTAATCCCGGGAAAGTCGAAGAGCTCGATGATTTCATCGATGTTCATTTTCTCGCGCTCGTCTTTAGGATTCCAGCCAAGAAGAGAAATGTAATTACGAACGGCGACAGCAAGGAAGCCACGTGCTTCGTATTCATCGATCAGTGCACCCTTGTCTCGCTTGCTCATTTTACCTGAGCCTTCCTCTTTCAGTATCAGTGGGATATGAGCAAACTTTGGTGGCTTCACGCCGAAGGCATTATACAGTTCGACGTGTTTACTGGTATTTGAAAGATGATCTTCACCGCGGATTACATGCGTGATACCCATCGTGATGTCATCAATCACATTGACGAGGTGGAAGCCAGGGCTACCGTCCTTGCGCACGAGGACGAAGTCCTTTTCTTCCGCACGCTCAACACGTCCGCGGACCTCATCTTCGATCACAACGGGCATGGCTTTGACTTTCTCAATCTCTGTTTTCAAGTAATCGTCGTAGGTGCTGTAACGTTCGCCCTCGAGTTTGAACCAGATTGCACCGTCTTTTTCGTAAGTGCGCCCCGCGTCGGATAGTTTCTTGAGATACTCGTCGTAAATCGGCTTGCGCTGACTTTGAAAGTAGGGGCCGTAATCGCCGCCCACGTCGGGGCCCTCATCCCAGTCCATTCCCATCCACTTCATTCCCTCGAGTAAGACTTGTAGAGCTTCTTCGGTATTGCGTTCTTTGTCAGTATCTTCAATGCGGAGGACAAAAGTCCCACCAGTATGACGTGCATAGAGCCAATTGAATAGGGCGGTGCGGGCACTCCCAATATGGAAGAAACCCGTAGGGCTAGGAGCGAAACGAACACGTACCTTGGACATGATGGGATGGATGGAAGTTAAAACTTAAGTAAATACTTAATACCTTGATGGCTAAGCTTATCTAATAGACAGAAATTGCCAGCTATTAAGATGACAATTTCTTCAGCCTATAATCTCATCGTGCGAGTGGTAGGCACTTTTGGATACGAAAAATTAATTCGACTTCATCCCTAATACTTGGACTTAAGCGATATAATGCTTCGAAGGAACAAGTCAGGAGTTGGCTTTTCCGAGGGGTTTTTAGGCTTTTAATAAACAGCTTATTGCACGATCGAGCACATCTTTTTTGCAGAATAAGCCATGCAGCACGGCTTGATCTTCCAATTAAGGAATGGATAAGAACGCTATGCTTGATTAACACGAGGCACAGCTAAGTGGCCTCTTAAAGTCCCGCTTATCTCGGGTTAAGATAGAGAGTCTTACACTGGGATGTCAGAACAAAAAGTTCTACTATTTACCGTAGACTTCCACCTCTATGTAGTGGTTCATGTCGTTGGCGGTGTTACCATTACTGTAGAGTCGCACGTATTGCGCGTTGGCGCCTTTAGCATCGATTAACTTTCCATAGCGAGAATCCACATAAGGCTTGGAGGAGCCTTTACCTTGTTTGGCTGAGTTATCGTAGTCATTGTTGAATAGGACCGTGACTCCAGACTCAAATGTGGGATCGTTGGATACCTGTACGACTACGTCGTGATATGCGCGCGCTTGCGAGTGATAGTGCCAAACCCAGATGGCGGATAAATCTGCGGGTGCTTCGAGGTCGATTTGCACCCATTGAAGGCCGTCCATTAGCTCGACAAAGTAACCTTCGCCCGCCTCTTTGTCGCCGTCAGTTATGTAAGAGAGTTCTCCGATTATGGGAAAGTCGTCGCTGCCAGTTACGGACTTATCAGTGGACAGGAGTTGAGTGCCTTCGGGAACCATCAGGACCGGGGCACTGGTAGGAACTGGTTCAAGGTTGGGCACTTTGATCGGTTGCGGTGTGCCTTCAATGAGCTCTGGTGGGATCTCTGTGGTCAGCGGCATGCTGCCTGCGATACTTAATGCAGAATTTGGTGAAGCTACCGTACTGTCACTGGGTGGGGCTTCATCGCCACATCCAGCAAAAAATACTACTGTAGAAATGAGGGCAAGGAGCGCGGTTTGTTTCATTATATTATGTGTATTCATTCAGAAATTTTTCCTAAGCGTGTAGATGTTCTTCGGTGAAATTGATTATTTCATGACTGTTGGCGGCGGGATTGACCCAATAGATAGGAGCTTCCGATTCTAGTGCGTGGCGGGCATCGCAGGTCAATTTAGTATCTCCTCGGATGGCTCCATAGAAATTTTCTACATGTGGTGTGTGTGGCTGTTTACTCATTCCACCGGGGAGGGCGTATTTGTCGGGTGGTGCGGATTCGTAAGAAGCGATGGCATCGCTTCCGCCAGCAGCGACACCGACTGATTCTTTCTTAAGTAATCCACGCCTAACAAGTTCGTCCCACTTTGTGGAGTCTGCCCCCGATTCCTTGTAAATATTGGTATATGCTTCGCGTTCGGACATTTCGATCGTGCCATCAGTCCCCATGAATGTTTCGTAGTAACCGCCGCCCGAACTAGTCGTGGTTAGGACCTGATAAAAAGCGCGTGCGCTGCCCAAAGCCGTCTCATACTCGAATATGCACATAACGTTGTCAAAGTGCTCGCGATCTTTAAAGTAACTACGTCCTCCAGAAGCCATTACGGACTTTGGTTGAGTACCAAGAAACCAATTAAATATATCAATTTGGTGAGCCCCGAGGTCTGAGATCGGTCCCCCGGATAGCTCTGTGTAAAATCGCCAGTTGAGGAAACGATGACGCAGTTCCTCGAGACTAAGTGTATGGTCGGCACCGGCATTGAAACCATACTCACGGAGAATATTAGCTTCGGGAAGAATTGAGGGTTTCGAAACAATATCTTGGGAGGAGCTAAGTGCTCGATTCCATTGGCCATTAATGTTGATGATCTGACCGCAGACATTTTCATTCTGAATGAGTTCATTCAGCACGAATTGATAGCGCGGGTTGCTCCGGCGTTGGTGCCCTATCTGACAGAGCTTACCAGTGCGATCCATTGCTGCGACAATACTACGCGCCCCTTCGATTGTGTTGGACATCATCTTTTCGCAATACACATGACAGCCCGCTTCGAGAGCCATAACGGTGTGTGGCGCGTGCCAGAAATCAGGCGTAGCCACGAAGACGGCATCAAGATCTTCCTTGTCCAGCATCTCCTCCGCGCTGAGGTAGCGGTTGATATTATAATTAAAGCGCGATTTGATTGCAGAAAAAGTGCGACCAACCCTGGCCTTCATTATATCACAAGCAGCCACATACCGAATGCCTGGTATGTTAACCATGGCGTTGAAGAGCACTTCTTGCTGTTTGCCGCAGCCAATGAAGCCCACACGGATGTCATCACCAGGGGAACCTGACGCCTTAGCTTTGAGAATGGAGGGTGCACCGAGCACAAGGCCTGCTCCAATAGTTGACTTTGAAAGGAATTCTCGGCGAGAGAGACTGGGAAGTTTGAAGTCCATGGGTTATATAGCAAGAGTTACCACTTTTTAAAAATAGCAAACTTGTTGTATTTCGCAAGTGCGAGCGCCATAACAATCATGATTATGTGCACACCCAGCCAAGCAATGCCCGCATCTTGTTTGATTAGAATGAGACCAAATGTGAGGCTGGTGTAAATAAGACCCATTAAAAAGAGCGAGAAGCGAGTGGCGATCCCTAGAAAGAGTGTAAGGCCAAGGATAATGAGGGCCGGGCCAAGGACGACATTGTAGATGTTTAAAGCGAACTCTGGAATGAGGGGTTCATTTATAAACTTGTCGTAAAGTGGTGCGGGGACGCCGTTATAATTACTCATCGCATACACCTTGGTTGCTGTTGTTTCGGTCAATCCGTATGTGTTAGGTGCGCCGTCCACAAGGACAGTCGAATCAACCGGCTTACCGCTGCCTGCGAATTTCTCGATCCCTGTTTGAAAAGCTCGAACACCAAGCCAGAGTCGGAGTAAAAGTATGCCGAGGGTGTAACCAAGGTCGTTGGAGCAGATATTTTCTTTTGAGGTCATAATGAGGTCATTCTTTTTAGTTAGACGCCTGACTTATCTAACTTCAGAACTATATTCTAAGATTTTTGATTTCGGCAATGGTAAGTTTGTATTTAAAAGGCCATGGCAATGAATTTAACGCTGTTTAATGTTTACAGTTTGCTGGTCTTCCAATGAAGCTTTGATTTTGAATGGAATTGATTACTCGATATTGTTTTAAATGTGTAACTGATTTGAGCTCTATAAGGAATCCTCGCAGCGGACGGATCCGTCTTTGTATTTGCGCTTGAAGATGATTTTTCTCAGAAGTCAGCTCCCTTGTGTTCGTGTTTGGCAAGCAAATAGAGCTGCATCTTTTCTTCGTTATTTTTAAGTTTTAGTGCCTGAACTGTGGGGAGAAGCGGTTTGGCATACTCCCCTGCCCAATCCATGATGTTGAGCACGGATAGGGTTGCATAGGAATTCTCCTTGAGGAGTTGTTCGAGGCATTGAAGCCCTATTTTTTTATTCCCAGAACGTAAAAGGAGCCATCCTGCGATGGCTCTCACTTCGTGTGAATCATCCTCCAGGCATGTAAAAGCGGATTGCGTATCGTTGAGTAAGAAGCAACCTACAATTCCCCAATAGCGCAGCCCGAGATCAGGGCTTTTGAGTAAGCTGCGAAGGGCTTTTAGATTGGTTTCGTTCTCTTCAAGCGCTAGATCGGCAGCATCCAGTAACTGGGGCAAATTGTAGAGACTACGATCACGCGCAACTTGGAAGATAGTTGTGTTATTTTGGGCGGCGAGTCTGACCATTTCGGATTCGGGAAGCATCCCCGTGTCGAATACCTCCTCCTGCCATAAACGCAGATTGCTTCGCATGTGCTTGATGACCTCCGCATATTCTGGATTATCGATGAGATTGTCGATACTGTCAGGGTCTTTTTCCATGTCGTAAAGTTCCTCCGTCCAACCTTTCGGCTCAAAGAAGCGTTCTTCGACTTTTGATGCTTTACCAGATTGCACATGCTCGGCCCATGCTTGAGTAGCCTTCATTTTCCAAAGATAATTGAGAGGCTGCATCCACGGGGTGTAGGGCATATAGTTACGAATGTAGAGGAACTGATTATCACATATGGCTCGAGCGTTTTCATTGCGCTCATCCATGCGTGTGCGAAATGCGAAGTGAAACGCTCGCTCTGACTGCGATTCTTTTCCAAGGAAAGTTTTTCCCTGCATGATGGCTGGTATTTCGGTATCTGTTATGTGCAACCAGGTGGTCGGCATATCGATGTAGCTGACGATTCGATCAACTGTCATTCCTGGTTTTTCAGCGGGCCATAGCTCTTTGTACTTTTCAGGGATTCGAATAATCAGTGGGCAATGGATACCACTGCTAAAAAGGAAGCGTTTGCTGCGTGGCATTACGCCTCCATGGTCCGAGTTATAGATGACGATTGTATTATCAGCGAGTCCAGTTGCTTCAAGTTGCTCCAGCGCATTCCCGATCGCCTGATCCATTCTTTGGATGGCATCGTGATATTTTGCGTAGTTCATACGCATGCTAGGCAGGTCGGGGTGATATTTACGAAGTATTGTATCCTTAGGGGAGTGCTTGGTTTTCTGAAAATCACCGAAGGCACTACTTTCATGCGACTGTCCTGAGTTGATAACTTGAAAAAAGGGCTGCGTATTCTTGAGCTTATCCCAATCCACTTTTTCAGAGTTATCCCAGCATTCGGTATCCTTGCGACCGCCGATGTTGTAGTCGGTCTTTTTGTAGTTTCCCACGTAATAACCACTAGTTTTTAGATGATCTGGATAATATTTGATTAGGTCGTGTGGTATTTTGTAACGGCTCCGCATCGGATGTGTTCCCATGGATAGTGCATGAACCCCAGTGATCCAAGTGGAACGGGAAGGAGCGCAAACGGGGGCATTAGCATAGGCATGCGTGTAGCGGAATCCCTCAATCGCCAATTGATCGATATTCGGTGAATTGACATGCGGATTTCCGTAGCACCCGATCCAGTTGACGCTGTTGTCTTCGCTAGTGAGCCAAAGTATGTTAGGACGCTCATCGGCTTGAACTAGCAGTGTCAGTCCAGCTATAAAAGTATAGCTTATTAGGAGGGCTTGTTTTACCATCTGTGGGCTTTAGGGAGTCGGCTTAAATTAAGAGCTAGGTCGAATGCGATTTAGTAAGATTTTAGCTAATTCCCCGTATGGCGGAGTTGTTGCAAATCTTGGTAAGCGATTCTGGTAAGGATCATCTGACTGGAGCAATCGCGAACTCATTTGGCATAATTATATAGAGTTTATAGCTAGTTAAATTTGACAGAGTTGTTAATATAAAATGACGAGATAAGACAATTTATTATAATACTATATAATTCGTAAAGTAATCATAACCATATGCAAAAGTTACAGCTTACAAGATATATTTATCCATATATTTGAAGGTATTTAGTAAATTTTTTGATTACTTACTTGTCTTACTAAATTTTGAGTGTTTGCGTGAATACTTCATGATGCCCCCATCGCTTGGCCTAGAACTGCTCGAAAGCAGGATCAATGATTTCTACAATTCCCTCCAATCTGGACAATTGTTAGAGTCACTTTTTGACAGTGTTCCTGGGGCTTTTTATTTTGTGAAAGATTGCGAGAGTCGCTTCATGTCAGGCAGTTTGAGTTTTGCTAAAACTTTAGGAGAGACTTCGGTCGAGGCGATTTTGGGTAAAACAGATTATGATTTCAGTCCAGATTTTTTAGCGGATGGGTTCTATGCGGATGATCAGCAGGTGATGGCTACTGGGGTGGCTATTCGTGATAAATTGGAACTCGTGCCTTCTGCCGACGGCTCGCTCGATTGGTTAAGCACGACTAAGATTCCACTTTTTGGAAATACTGGAGCGGTGATAGGAATTGCGGGTGTGGCGCGCTTGATAAGTGATTCAGACTCGGTCTATGCAGGCCACCCTGAGATGCATTTGATTGTCGCTTATGTTCGTCAACATTATCGAGAAAAGATTTCAGTCTCTGATCTCGCTAAAATTGGTGGTATTTCGGTCAGTTCGCAGGAGCGACTATTTAAGAAAACTTTTGGGCTAACTCCATTGATGTATGTACGTCGGACACGACTTAACGCTGCGTGTCGTATGCTTAGGGAAACGAAAGTGAGCCTGCCTGAAATCGCTACACAATGTGGGTTCAATGATCAGACCAACATGACGCGTGCCTTTAGGCTGGAACTTAAAATCACACCTCTAAGATACCGCCGTAATTTTTCCAATGCATCAACTCTTCGTAAGGGAAAAAGCCCAACTGTTTTCCTACGCTCGCAATTCGAATCAATACCAAGCTCACTCAAATCATGAAACATAATTCAAACGACAAAATTGTATTCTGGGGTAGTTTTCTAGCCTTGTTCGCTGCTGCGGTCGGCTTCGTATTCCGCGTGATGGTTCTGGGTGATTGGCAAGCTGAGTTCAATCTAACTGGAGCTGAGGTCGGACGTATCTTTGGCGCATCGCTGTGGCCGATCGCAGTGACGATGATTTTCTTCAGTCTGATCGTGGATAAGGTAGGATATAAACCGTCGATCTACTGTGCCTTCGCTTTGCAGATTATCGGTGGCGTGCTGACTTTTATGGCGGATTCACCGAACACTCTTTACTGGGCGTCGATTTGCGCGGGACTAGGACATGGTGTTGTGGAAGCGGTCATCAATCCAGCGTGTGCGAGCATCTATCATAAAGAGAAGAGTAAGATGCTGAATATATTGCATGCCTCTTGGCCTGCGGGCTTTGTGATTGGTGGTATTTTGATGCTGAGCCCCGGCTTGCGCGATCTCAGTTGGAACTTGAAGGCACTGTGGATCATACTTCCGGTTCTTTGCTATGGTGTGATGTTTATTAAAGCGAAATTCCCAGTTGATGAGCGTGTGTTAAATAAAGTGCCTTATTCGGAAATGTTGAAAGAGGTTGGATTTTTAGGCACTTTCCTCGCTGCATTTTTATTGTTTTATGAGCTGTATGGTCGCTTTGGAAGTGCGACGGAGCATCTGATTTGGATTAGCTTGGGCGCGGGCGCGCTCATTGGTGCTGGCTTTGGGGTTTTTACCAAGTCTATTGGCAAGCCGCTTTATTTTTTACTGTGTGTATTGATGATTCCTCTAGCGACGACGGAGCTTGGTACGGATGCATGGATTAAGGAGTTGATGACGCCGACGATGGGGAAATTTGCAGGCTGGGCGATTGTTGTATCGGCTTTGATTATGATGGTGCTGCGCTTTCAAGCTGGCTTCTTGACGAGCCGTTTTTCGCCGCCGACGATTTTGGTGATTAGCAGTCTCTTCTCATTTTGTGGTTTGATGGCACTTTCCGTTTCCTCTGGCGTTGCGGTTTGGGGCGCTTTCGTGCTCTACGCGGTAGGGCAAACATTCTACTGGCCGACAGTACTCGGCTTCATCGCTGAGCGTTTCCCTAAGGGTGGAGCTTTAACGCTCAACTCGGCGACCGCGATTGGCTTGCTCGCCGTAGGGATTATAGGCACGCCAATTCTAGGCGTTTTTAACGATAGCCACACCGTCAGTAATGTAAAATCGGTATCCGAAGAGATACATATAGCTGCGAAGTCCGATGCCTCTTTTTTCGGTGCGTCGTATGAATCAATTGATCGTGCAAAGGCCACAGAACTTGCAGCAGAGCAGGGCTTGACTGATGAGTTGCAGGACGCGATGAATGAGGCCTCTCGTCAATCTCTACGAACCACGGCGATTAGCTTTCCATTGGTCATGCTGATCGCGTTCGGATTGATCGCCCTCTATTATCGCAAAATGGGCGGTTACCAACCGATCGAGTTGCACCGTGAATCATCTAGTAGCTAATTAACTAATAAAATTATATAGTTTATAATATGCGATTCGGTTTAAATACCTTTTTAGTCAGTCCGGGATTTACGGACGCTGATCTACCCCTGATTGCAACTTTTGAGAAATACGGTGCACAGTTAGTGGAGCTTGCAATAGTTGAGCCTGAGTCAGTTTCAGTTTCAAAGCTCAAAACTGTTTTGGCATCATCGAGGCTTGAGCAACCGGTTATTTGCGGTGCTTTCGGTGCTGGTCGTGACTTGAGGGGTAGCTCCTCTGAAGTTGCGAATGCGATTCAATATGTTTCTGAACTCATTGAGATGGCTGATGCCTTGGGAGCAAAGATTCTTTGTGGGCCGATGTATTCGCGGACGGGTCGAAGCGGGGCACATACTGCAGAGGAGCGGGAATCGCAATTTGATCAAATCGCATTAGGCCTCGAGAAGCTTTGCGCTAAAGCGGAGGATTCCGGTATCGTACTTGCCTTGGAGCCACTCAATCGTTTCGAGACAGATTGTATCAACACAATTGAACAAGCGGTAGAGATGATTGATCGTATTGGCAGTGATGCTCTGAAAATACATATTGATACCTTCCACATGAACATTGAGGAAGCAGACTCCGGGGCGGTTATTCGTCACTATGCAGAGTATATAGGGCATGTGCACGCCAGCGCGAGTCATCGTGGCTTACTTGGTGAGGATCAGGTGGATTGGACCGGCGTGCTGGGAGCCCTCCATGATGCCGGCTACCAAGGCGATATCGTCATCGAGAGTTTTTCGAGGGAGAATCAGGTCATTGCCAAAGCGGCATCGATTTGGCGCACGCTCTATGACAGTCCCGAGCAACTGGCAGTCGAAGGACTGCAATTTCTTAAAAAAACTTGGCAACATATAGAACAAACTGAGGGACAGCCTGTTTAATCTTTTTATGAATTATCCTGACCTATTGAAAATTGGTATCGCTATGCTTCTGTTTCCAAGTGGCGCTCTTTTGACTGCCTCAGTCGAGACCAAGGAAATCCTCTTTCTGGCTGGAAAGAAAAGTCATGGCTACGGAGCGCATGAGCACAAGGCAGGATCCATGCTACTCGCACGCTGCCTGAATGAAAGTGGGCTTAATATTAATGCTGAAGTAGTGATTGATGGAAAGTGGCCCCAACGAGAAGAAAATGAAGCAAGGCCTGATTCGGTCGTCATGTATTGTGATGGATTTAAGCGCCATTTGGCGAAAGAGCACCAAAGTGAGATTCAAGCTTGGGTCGACCATGGTGTGGGTGTCGCTTGCTTGCATTTCGGTGTTGAGGTCGAGCCTGAGCATTTAGGAGCACAATTCCTTGATTGGATTGGTGGTTATTTTGAAATCGGCTGGTCGGTCAATCCACACTGGACCGCTGATTTTAAGGACTTTCCCGAGCATCCAATCACTCGAGGGGTGCAGCCATTCTCTATTCTGGATGAATGGTATTATCATATGCGCTTTCAGCCTGATATGAAAGGCGTGACTCCAATTTTATCCGCATTGCCGCCAGTGCAAAGCCTTACGGATCGCTCTGAGGATAGCAATCGCGGTAGTAATCCTACTGTGTTGGCCGCAGTTGAAGCTGGCGAGCAGCAACATGTCGCCTGGGCCTATGAACGACCCGATGGGGGGCGCGGATTTGGCTTCACTGGTGGTCATTTTCACAAGAACTGGCAGCAGGATGATTTTCGTAAACTTGTACTCAATGCCCTCGTTTGGACGGCAAAATGCGAGGTGCCAGAGGGCGGAGTATTTTCTCGCACCCCGACCGATGTCGAAATGGAAGCCAACCAGGATTATCCGAAACCGCAGTCTAAGAAATAACACATTTATCATCCCGATCCCTTAATATGAAAACTTCACTCATTACTCTTATCATACTGGCTTTACCGTTCGGTCTTTATGCGGAACCGATGAAAGCCTTATTAATTACTGGAGGCTGCTGTCATGATTATGATGCGCAGCGAGAAATTATCCCAGCGGCGGTCGACTTTTATTCTAAATTACCAGTGGAGTGGACGATTTACCACCAGCGCACAAAAGCAGGCGACCGCCTCTTGGAGCTGTATAAGAGCCCTGATTGGGCAAAGGGCTATGATATTGTGGTTCACAACGAATGCTTTGCTAACATTGGCGACGTCGACTATATCGAAAACATTTTAAAGCCCCATCGTGAAGGTGTACCTGCCTTAATGATTCACTGTTCGATGCACTGTTACCGGACTGGGCCGACTGCTGAAGAGTGGTGGAAGTTCTGTGGCGTGCATTCCCCTGGTCATGGGCCAAAACATCCCTTTGAGGTTAAAATCACCGCACCGAAACATGAAGTTATGCTAGGCATGAGCGATTGGAAGACGCCCCAAGGTGAGCTCTATTTTATCAAGACAGCATACTCCACGATGACGCCGCTCGCGGAATCATTCTCCAAAAAGACTAAGACGATGCATACAAACATCTGGGTCAATGCATACGGACCCAACAAGACTAGGGTTTTCGGGACTTCGATTGGACATCACAATGAAACCATGCTAGAACCTAGTTATATGGAGATGATTACTCGCGGACTCCTCTGGGCAGCCGGCAAGCCGGTCCTTGAAAACATAAACAGCAATAATCTCTAATTTATTATCTCAAAATTAGTTAAACCACTTACTCATTAATTATGAAAAATAGTTTACTTGAGTCTCCCTTTGACAGACGCAATTTTCTTAAAAGAAGCGCCTTAGCTGGTGCTGGCTTTATGATCGCTCCGTCAGGATCCCTATTTGGTGCGACCTCAGCAAATAACCGTCTTAACATTGCTTTGATCGGAGCCTATGGTCGCGCTAAGGCACATTACGGTACTCTGCACAAAGAAAACGTCGTCGCGATTTGCGATGTCAGTCGCGAAAACCTTGCCTTCGCTGTAAAGGAATTCCCTAAAGCTAAGATCTACGAGGACTGGCGAAAGTGTCTCGACCATCCAGGGCTCGACTCAGTTCTTTGTTGTACACCGGATCATCACCACGCCTTTATTTCAAACTGGGCTCTTAATCGCGACCTGCACGTCTACATGGAAAAGCCGATCGCCATTACCGTCAACGAGGCAAGGATCGTGCGTGAGACTTATTTGAAGAAGAAGCATAAGCTGGCTACTCAGGTAGGCATGCAGCGTCATGCCTTCAAGAACTTTTCTAGGCTGCGTGAAATGATCCATGATGGTGCGATTGGGGAACTCAAAGATGTTCATGTTTGGGGTAATCGACAGATACCCAAGCCAGGCTATTTACCAGCGGCAGGCTCACCGCCAGATGGCCTAAATTATGACCTTTGGCTCGGACCTTCGCCAGATCATCCATACAATCCAGGTTATTTCACGGGTCGGCCCGGAGCCAACTGCTTACAATGGAACATGTATTGGGATTTCGGCATCGGGCAGATGGGCGATATGGGCAGTCATACTATGGATTTGGTTTGGAATGTGATTGATGCAAACTTACCAAGCTCCGTCAAAGTAGCTTCTCCAGAGGCCTTTAATCCTGATGTGACGCCAGTCAATTTAACATCAACCTATATGTTTCCGAAAAACGACTGGCGAGAGAAGATTCGCGTTACGTGGTATCAAGGTGGGGCGATGCCGAAGTCCCCATCTAAGTGGCTTGATTTAAATAAGATTGGGCACGGCGCGATGTTCAAGGGTGATAAAGGTTTTGTTATTTCGGACTTTAGCAGTCGTATGCTCTACCCATCTGGTAAAGATGTTGATTTGACCTACTTTAAGCCACGCACGAAGGATGAGATCGCGCCACCCTTGGGTAATTTTCAAGAGCAGTGGACTCGTGCTTGTAAAAATGGAAAACCAACTGAGACCGCTTGTAACTTCGAATACAGCGCGAATATGATTGAGACAATGTGCCTTGGCTTGGCCGCCTTTCGTGCCGGCGTGCCGCTGGATTACGATGGGGGTCGAGGTCAGTTTTCCGACAATGCGGCGGCTAATCAGTATTTAACCAAACCGTATCGCAAGGGTTGGACCTTCGACGGATAGAGAACAGGGTCATTCGCGCGCTTAATCTTATTCGGACGAGAGAAGTAGGTGCAAAAAAGCGACGAACTTCGACTGAAGATCGCCGCTAAATGGCGGGATAGACGAGACTTGAACTCGCGGCCTCCTGCGTGACAGGCAGGCGCTCTAACCAACTGAGCTACTACCCCAAAAAGTTGGGAAAGCACGGACAGTAAAAATCGGATTGTGCATGTCAAGCGGTGTTTCTTTGAATTTGTAAATAATTATGAGGACCCTTTCAGGGCGAACTTTATATAAAAAAACTACTTCAAGTATTAGGTAATACGAAATTAAATTCGTGCTTTACTTGTGATCATTTATGCGAATCTTAGAGAGCATGCTACCGCAGGAATCTCGTTGGAATTTTTTCACCAATCATGCGCATGTGCTTATTTATTTGCAGGCACACCCAGATCTACCATTAAGACGTGTGGCTTTGGCCATTGGAATCACCGAACGTGCAGTACAGCGTATCGTATCGGAACTTGAAGAAGGCGGCTATTTGATGCGAACTAAGGTAGGTCGCCAAAATAAATACGAGATTAATGGGGATATGCCTCTGCGGCATTCACAAGAGTCGCACCGCACCATAAAAGAACTCTTGGATTGGGTAGAACATACTACTGGAGATACTTTAGATGAATATAATGTGCTTGAAAACTGGACTGTGGGCGAACACGGCTCGGAAGTTTAAATAAACATATCATTTTATCCTGATATCTTGATATATCACTTGCAATTATTTCCTGAGCGAGCTTATTTACTACAGCAATGAGTAAAAATTTCATCTTTTCTTCTGAATCGGTCGGCGAAGGTCACCCCGATAAAGTATCCGATTATATTTCCGACAGCGTGCTTGATGCGTGTTTGGAACAAGACCCGATGAGTCGTGTGGCTTGTGAGACGCTGGTTAAGAGCAACTGCGTTTTCCTTGCTGGTGAAATCACTACAAATGCAAAGCTCAATTACGAAGAGATCGTTCGCGGGGCTATTCGTAATATCGGCTATGTGAATGATGATGATATTTTCCATGCCGAAAAAGTCTTTATTTCCAATATTTTGACTGCACAGTCTACAGATATTAAGCAGGGCGTAGACGCCACTGGTGCCGAAGGAAAAGACACCGTTGAGCAAGGTGCCGGTGATCAAGGTATTATGTTTGGTTATGCTTGCAATCAAACGCCCGAACTGATGCCAGCTCCGATTATGTATGCGCATCGTCTGCTTCGTGAGATGGCATATCAACGTAAAGATGTTAAAATTCCGTGGCTTCGACCTGATGTGAAGAGTCAAGTCGCTCTGGAATATGTCGAAGGCAAGCCGGTGGGCATAAAGAACGTGGTTATCTCGACGCAACACGCCGCAGATATAAAGCACGAAGAGATTAAGGAATTCTGCATAGAAGAGGTGATCCGCAAGGTGCTACCCGCTGAGCTTTTGAATGACCAGACGGAATATTTGATCAATCCCACAGGTAATTTCGTAATTGGTGGCCCACAAGGCGACGCTGGCTTGACAGGTCGTAAAATTATCGTGGATACGTATGGTGGTTGGGCGCGCCACGGGGGTGGCGCTTTCTCGGGCAAAGATCCTTCAAAGGTCGATCGCTCGGCGGCATACTTCACTCGTTGGGTAGCAAAAAATATTGTGGCAGCTGGCCTTGCTGAGGCTTGTGAGCTTGAAGTCGCCTACGCCATAGGTCACCCATATCCGACTAGTATTCACGTAGATACTTTCGGTACCGGCATGGTCGAAGATGCTAAGATCGCTGCCACTGCGCAGGCTGTCTTTAGCTTCAAACCAGCTGATATTGTGAGCCAACTTGATTTACTACGTCCGATCTATCGGGAATCCACCCATTATGGGCACTTTGCAAAGGAGAATCTTCCCTGGGAGTCTACTTCAAAGGCTGAGGCACTAAAGGCAGCACTTTAACCTAATTTTAACTATTATGAGCACAGATACACTGACTAAAACGACGACCGATTATAAGGTTAAGGACATCAACCTTGCAGATTTCGGCCGCAAAGAAGTTGAAATTGCGCAATTTGAAATGCCTGGGCTTATGGCCACTCGCGAAAAATATGCCAAAGAGCAGCCGCTCAAGGGCGTTCGTGTGATGGGCTCCTTACACATGACGATTCAAACTGCGGTCCTTATCGAAACGCTAAAAGAACTCGGTGCCGACATTCGCTGGTGCTCGTGTAATATCTTCTCAACCCAGGATCACGCCGCTGCTTACGTGGCCAAAAATTTAGACGTGCCGGTTTTTGCGTGGAAGGGCGAGACACTTGAGGAATACTGGTGGTGCACTGAGCAAGCGCTCACTTGGCCGGATGGCACTGGCCCACAACTCATTGTCGACGATGGCGGAGACGCTACACTTCTCATTCACAAGGGTTATGAACTTGAAGATGGCAGCGAGTGGGTCGAGTCCGATTCGGGT
>CACIKF010000015.1 GCA_902587165.1 Puniceicoccaceae bacterium
TATCGATCGATCCACACATGATGATAGATCTCGCAGGAAATTCGGATTATACAGATGAGCTGGATCGGCATCGAGCGATGATGGACGAGTGGTTGGCCGCGGGTGATATGGGAGAAGGAGATGAATCTATTGCTGCCCTTAAAGCCAATGGCGAAGGCACGAAATGGGGGGAGGGCGTGAATGTGGAATATGAAGCCTACCGAGTGGACAGCGATGGCGATGGACTTTCAGATAAATGGGAGACTTTGAACGGGCGTGACCCTCTGGATGGGCAATTATATTTTGCTTTTGATTGTGGTGCTTGGCAGACGGAGGGATGGTTCTCTAAAGATATCAGTGCGAATTTAGCGGGTTCACTTGGCACGCTTGGTTTTGAATTGGATGGAGAGTCTGGTAGCATTCGGCGTGAAGGACTGAACATTCTACTTTCAGAAGCAGACAAAGCGTTGACCTTGGATGTGCGATCCAGTGAAGATCTAAAAGGTATCATCTCACTGAATGGACAGACAGTTGGGGATGTTCGCATAGATGCCTCGCATACTTTTCAGACGACTTCTCTGGATCTGAATCTTCCTAGATGGAGCGATTCTATTCAGTCACTAGAGGTTACGTTTTTAGGCGATGCATGCACCGTTGTCGAAATCAATGCGATACAGATTCAGCGCTAATGAAATATACCTTAATACCTTTGTTTGTCTGCACGAGTGTCGTGACGGCTCAACCAAATATCATTTATATTAATGCAGATGATTTTGGTGTAATGGATGTTGGTTTTAATAATTCCAAATACCACACACCGAATATCGATCGTTTGCGTGCCGAGGGGATGTTATTTACTAATGCGTATGCACCGGCGTCGAATTGTGCGCCTAGTCGTGCTAGTGTGTTTAGCGGGCAATATGGCCCGCGTCATGGCGTCTATACAGTGGGTACTTCGGCACGTGGAGAAGTAATAGACCGTAAGTTGATTCCAATAAAGAATACAGTTCATTTAGCACCAGAAATCGAGACCCTATCAGAAGTTTTGCAAGCAGGTGGCTACCGTACGATTCATTTAGGTAAGTGGCATTTGGGTATGGATCCGACTGAGCAGGGATTCGATGTGAACGTCGGCGGCTATAATATGGGCGGTCCGAAGGGCGGGTATTACCTGCCGATTCAGGGCCAAGCTAAAGTAGCAGAGTTTAATGATGATTATCCTGCAGGGACTCACATTGCAGATGTATTTGCTGATCAAGCCGTCATGTTCATCCGCAGTCATCGAGAGGAGCCGTTTTTCGTGCACATGGCTTACTATTTAATACATACACCGCTTCAAGCCGTCCCCGAAATGGTGGATAAATACGGTGGGCGTAGAAACCGTTGGGCGATCTACGCATCAATGGTGGAGAAGATGGACGAGAGTATCGGAAAAATCCTTGCCGAGCTCGACACTCAAGGCTTACGCGAGGACACCTTGGTGTTGTTCTGTTCCGATAATGGCGCACACTCTGATATCTCTAGCCAAGCGCCACACCGCTCTGGTAAAGGGTCCTACTTTGAGGGCGGTATTCGAGAGCCCTTAGTGGTTCGGTGGCCTGGGCGAGTGGCTCCTGGAGCGACTTGTGATGTGCCAGTGATGGGGATAGATTTTTTTCCTACTTTTATCGATGCAGCGGGCATAGCAGCTCCGAAAGGGAAGATTCTTGATGGTCTCAGTTTATTGCCCTTGTTAAGCCAGTCTGGTGCGATTGAAGAGCGCAGCTTGTTTTGGCACTTCCCTGTTTATTTGCAGGCCTATGCAGGGAAGGCAGATGATTCGCATGATCCATTATTTCGTACACGCCCCGGCTCTGCTCTGCGTCAGGGAAAATGGAAGTTTCATGAATACTTCGAAGAGGGGCGCTTGGAGCTTTACGATTTGGAGGCTGATCCGAGCGAGCGAAAAAATTTAGCGAGTTTGTATCCTCAGAAAACCACTGAGCTGCATCAATTGATGAAAGCCTGGCGGTCGGAATTACAAGCTCCAGTACCGACTGAACTGAATCCGAAATTTAAAAGTGCCGAGAACTAGGGGAGGTTTTGAAATCCATATTTATGAACAGAAACATACCTATTATCGCGTGTTTAGCAGCCCTGTCTGTAATTCCTGTCCATGCTGAGGACGCACTGCGCAAACCGAATGTCATCTATGTATTAGCAGACGACCTTGGCTATGGTGAAGTCGGATACAACGGGCAGGAGATGATTCAGACGCCAGAGTTAGATGCGCTGGCAGAGGGGGGAATGACATTTAGCGCGCATTATAGCGGGAATGCGGTGTGCGCGCCGGCACGTTGCTCCTTGTTGACTGGGCTACATCCGGGGCATGCTTATATTCGCGCCAACAGCCCCGGCTATCCCAATGGACAAACGCCTTTACCCGAAGATACTGAGACTGTGGCGACTTTGTTGAAGCGAGCTGGCTACACGACGGCGGTTATCGGCAAGTGGGGCATGGGCGGCGTCCTGGAGGATGTAACGAATCCAGTGCTCAATAGCGGTCATCCCAATAAGCAAGGCTTTGATCATTTCTTTGGCTACTTGGACCAGCGAAAGGCGCATAATTATTATCCCGATCATCTATGGAGAAACAACGAGTTTGTGAAACTAAATAATCCAGGCGGGGCATGGGGTAAAGGTAATCAAGATTATAGTCATGATTTGATGACGGAAGAGGCCCTCAACTGGATCACAGCCAATCGAGATCAAGCCATGTTCTTGTATCTGGCTTATTGTATCCCGCATACACATTGGCAGGTGCCAGAACTCGGCGAATATGCAGAGAAGGATTGGCCAGAGGAACGTTTTAAAGTTCAAGCAGCTATGGTGTCGCGTATGGACCGCGATATCGGACGTATTAAACGCTTACTCGAAGAGCTGGGAATTGAAGAGGATACATTACTTATCTTCAATTCGGACAACGGTGCGCATGGGCAAGGCGGCACTCGCGAGTTCTTCGATACGACGGGTGGACTTAAAGGTAAGAAGCGCCTAATGAGTGAGGGCGGCGTGCGCTCGCCTATGTTGGCATATTGGCCAGGTAAGGTGCCCGCGGGCACTCATTCGGAGCACATCTCAGCTTTTTGGGACTTCCTCCCGACCATGGCTGAGTTAGCTGGAGAGCCAATTAATGGGCGAACTGATGGACTCTCTATGCTGCCTACTTTAATCGGTGAATACGAACAGCAGAAAGAGCATCGTTATCTCTACTGGGAGCTTTATGAAGGACGCCCGAATTGTGGAGTGCGAATGGGCAAATGGAAAGGGCTCGTGCAGGATCGGCGTAAAGGCATGGAGATTGAGCTCTACGATCTAGATGCCGATGAAGCCGAGGAGAGGAACGTCGCTCACCAGTATCCAGAAGTGGTGGATCAGATCAGAAAGGCCATGTTGGAGGCCCACGAACCGAGCGCATTCTGGGATAAAAATAATAAGCCGCTTTATAACGCCCAGGCAGCATGCGATTTGAATGCGGTCACCTATGTGCCAAGGCTAAAGAAAAAGAAGTAAATTAGAGGACTCGCCTTGTAGGAAGAGTTGATTTAATCACTTCCTATGGACCCAGATTCCGTCAGTGTTTTTAGAGCGATTCGATATTTAAACCGATCATGCATATAACAAGCAAATGCGACTGATCATCTCACTCCTTATAGGATTTTGCCTAGCTCTCGAAGGTCGTGAACCTCCACTTGGTATGTGGGTGTGGAAGCAAATACATTTAGAAACCGAGGAGGCATTTGGCGAATTACTTGATTTTTGTGAACGCGAAGAAATCACCCACATTGACCAACACGTCAGTATAAAAAAGGGCATGCTGTTGAATGCGGAGGCCCTCCGTAATTTCATAATTAAGGCAGCAGACCATGGCATCTCGGTGAATGCCTTACGGGGTGATAAGGCAATGTTCTTTGCACGTAATCATGAGCGCACAATGGCCGCGGTGCAGACCATTGTGGCATTCAATGAGACACTGCCTAATGGCAAAAAATTATTGGGTATCAAATTTGATGTAGAGCCATATGGCTCCAAGGAATGGAAATCAGGTGGCGATCAACGCAGACAAGTAATGCGGGACTATTTGAGCTATCTAAATCAAGTAAATGACTATCTCTCGATGGCAGCATCCGAAATGGAATTGGCTGTCGATGTCCCGTTTTGGTGGGATAAGACTGAGTTTCAAATTGTCTTTGATGGTCAAAAAAAACTTTTTGTGGAACATGTCCAAGATCGAGTCGATTGGTTAGGTATCATGTCATACCGGCGTGATCCGAGTGAGATAGTTAAGTTGGTTGATACAGAGTTGAACTATGCCTCGAGTTTTGGACATTTGCGCTCGGTAGCTCCGTCGATGGAAACAGGGAACATTTCAGGCAAGGAAGCATACATCAGTTTTAGCGGCGTACCTGTGAAGCAGTTTAGATCTTCACTGAAGAGCCTACGCTATACTTATGCAAATAATCCGTATGTCCGTTGTATCATGCTCCATCATTACGACAGCCTACGTGTGTATCTTGATGAGACTTTCAGCCAGTAGCTTGCGTAACTGAGTTAATCGCCACCAAGCTGAGGCAGAATAGAAAGCATACTAGAGAATGCCCTTTGGGCCTCTTTTGTGTGTTTGGAATTCGGGCCAGCTAAGTCTGCCGTCTCCATTCGCATCCGCTTGGGGGTGTTTTTTAAAATATGTATCCTTCCAAAATTCTGCCCCAGCTTTGCTTGGCTCTTTCTCAATATTTACTGTCTGCATGGCTTCTTCATTGTATGGAAGCTGGTCAAATATGGCTTTCTTGTATTGCGCTTTGAGTGTATCAAATTCTGGATTACTAGCTAAGTTATCCCATTCGTGAGGATCATTGGCATGATCGTAGAGCTCCTCCTTGCCATTGTTGTAGATGATGTAGCGATAGCGTTCAGTGCGATAGGCCCAATGTTGCTTAGCTGGGATGTGGTTATTCTTTGGTCCGGCAAAGCGCATGGTTAGAGCGCCGTCGGGCCCGTCCCAGTTACCTGAGCTTGGATCGGTGAGGAGTGGGCGCATACTGAAGCCATCGAGTGAAGCGCCTTGCGCATTTTTACGCGTATCGCCTTGCAAGTTACAGAGGTCAATGAGTGTTGGATAGACATCGATCAAAGAGACTGGCTGTTGCGTCCTTTGGCCAGCTTGGCTGATGCCTGGCGCACGAATTATCATAGGGATACGCGCACTATCTTCCCATAGTGTATTCTTAAATAAATAGCCTTTTTGACCCATGTCCCAGCCGTGGTCACTGGTCACAATGATGATCGTGTTGTCTGCGAGACCGTTGTCCTCTACTGCATCAATCACGTTGCCTATGCATTCATCCACAGCGGCAACACCTGCGAGGTAAGCGCGCAGGAATGCTTTTATGCCTTGCTCGGAGCTGCCATAGGACTCCTCCAGGAGTTTATAGTAGCGGTAGCCTTTGTCATCCCCGTTTCCAACCGATGGATCCGCGCTTTTTAAATAAGTGTCATCAAGGTCGTTTGGAATGCCTTCTGGAAGCAAGAGCTTATCTACAGGGAAGCGGTCGAAATACTCTTGAGGCACATGAATTGGTGTATGCGGTCGGACAAATCCTACTGCGAGAAAAAGTGGCTGTGTAGATGTATCCTCTGCAAATCTTTTCAGCGTTTTAGCTGCCCATTCAGCGTTGAGCTCGTCGGGAGTCAGATCACGTGAATCGTGGCTACCGAAGTCGAGGACTTGCTCTTTACCCCAACCGTATTTCCAGCCAGCTCCTGCGGGTTGTCCTTCATGATCCATGCGTAGGGGACCAAATGAGCCGTCGATTGCGCCAATATTCGAAAAGGGGGCAGGGACCCAAGGGTTGGCGTTGCGCTTTTGGCCGTCGAACCAATAAGGCCCGTAGTCAGTCTTGCTTTTGTATTCACTCCAATCGGTGGGTCGGTGGTCATGTTCATTCTTTCCCGTTCCGGCGACATGGTAGCCATTCTCTTTGAAGAATTCCATAATCGTCTTGGAGTTCTTTAGCACGGGGTTATCAAACCACTTAGCCCAGAATAAATTGTTGGAAGTATGGGGATAGATCCCTGTGTAGATACTTGCACGAGATGGGGCGCATACGGGATTATTGCTGTAGGCATGCTGAAAAGTTACTGCGGACTCCGCAAAGCTGCACATACGCGGTGTGAGCGCCTGAGGGTGTCCCCCATATACGGAGCCGAAGTCATTAAGGTCATCGCATATAATGAAGACAACGTTGGGACGTGTTGGATCACTACTAGCTCCATGTATCTGACCTAGTGTTGCGACGAATAGGAACAAAGTGAGTAATGTATTTTTTAACATAAGAAAGGCATGGTTATATTCATGACCTAGGAGATGGCTTTGAGTCAGTCCCTAATAGTAGTGCGCACTGGTTTGGTAGCTGTTTGTAATGATTTATTATTTCATCATCATTTCCCACCTAGACAGATCCCATTTCATAGGCGCTGGAAATGCCGCAGATTCCTTTTTCCAGATGGCTTTGAGCTGCGCTGTTTTTTCGGGGAGTTGATGGATAAGGTTGTTCTTCTCCATGGGGTCGTTGATGTAGTCATAGATTTCAAATGACTCTGGTAGACCTTCGGTGGCATCTTTGTAGAGGTCTGGCATGATCGGACCGACATAGCGAAGGATGTAGCGATTGTCCGCCACGATGTAGCCTGCGGGTGCTTTTTCGCGTGAGACATTATGGGTGAAAAAGGAGCTAGCTCCATGGAATCCCCAGACGCGAGCATGAATCCCGCCGACGGCAAAGTGATCGCGCACGGGCTCCGTCGAGCCGGTGGTGATTTGTGGTAAGAGTGATTTACCGTCGATGTCGGCAGGGACCTTGCCACCTGCAGCAGTGATCACAGTCGGAATAATGTCCATCGTCGATACGAGCTGATTTAATTGCTGTGGTTCTTGAATGCCTCTTGGCCAATGAAAGAAGAGTGGCACACGAAAGCCGCCGAGTAGGAGCATGCCCTTATGCCCGCGGTAAGGTGCATTGCCGGGCAGGCAGGAAAGGTTACCAACGGAGCCACCGTTGTCAGAAGTGAAAACGACGATGGTATTATCTGCCGCTCCGCGTTCTTCTAGATAATCGAGCAAGCGTTGCACGTTTTGATCGACGGCGTAAACGTGCGCGTAAAAATTGTCTAATATTTGCGCGCCAGAATCGAATGGCTTCTGATATTTGTCGGGTGCTTTGGGTTTGAGCGGCGAATGTACTGTGTGATAATGCAGCTGCACATAAAAGGGCTTCGCTGCGTCGAGGCTTTGTTCGATGAAGTTTAGTGCCTCGTCGGTAAAGACATCGGTATTGTAATCTTTGATCAGCCCTGCGTGGTCAAAATTCCTCCAAATGTTGGTCGCATTGTAGAAGGGTGACTCCCACTGGTTATAGCCGAAGTAGTAGTCGAAGCCGTTGTTGAGGGGGTGATCCTTGGGTGCGACTGATCCTTCGAATCCTTCTGCTTTGAGTTTTTTAGATACCGCTTGGTGATCCTTGTTGTTATAGTAGGTTTCACTCCAGCTATCATCTACTTTAACGCTTTCAGGGTCTTCTACACCTGCTGCTTTCAGATAGTTGGGGACCATCTCGTAGTTGCGTGATCCCACGTGCCACTTCCCGATATGTGCGGTGGAATAACCTAGGGCATGTAATTGTTCGGCGAGGTGCGAATTTGCTTTGAGGCCATGCGCTTCGGTGTCGATGTTTCGGTAGACGCCCCATCGGTTTTGCAGCACGCCAGTGGCGATGCTGAGCCTTGCTGGAGCACATAAATTACTCGAAGCATAAGCATTATCGAACCGGGCACCTTCATCCGCGAGACGACTTAGGGTGGGGCTGGCTTTGCGGACGGCTTCAAAGGCTTGCTCTGGAGTATATTCTTCGCGTTGAGCAACATGTTTTAAGAGCGCAGGATCGAGATCATCAATCGTTAGGCCTCTGGCATAAGTTTCGAGCTGAGAGTAGCCGAAGTCGTCAAGCATGACGAAGATCACATTTGGCTGACTTGCGTAAAGCGCGGCACCGCTACAGAGCAGTGAAAAAAGCTGTAGGTATCGTTTCATCTTGTGGCAAATTGAGTTCGAAGAGATGCTGATTATGCCTCGTGTCTTGTTAGCTATACGGTGCCCCTGCGTGACTCGAGTTCGCTTCGGATTTCCGCCATGCGGTCTTTGGTCAGCGGATAAATCGCATTGAGCACCATGGCTACAAGTAGGCATAGGATAGGAAGACCAATTAGCAAGAGGCGCATCTTAAGGAGTGTGCCTTCGGGCTGACTTCCACCGAGGTCTTGGCTAAAATGTGTCCATGCCAATAAAATACCAGAAATTCCAAATGCGAGCGAACTACCTGCCTTCATGATCCAACCGCTAACGGCGCTAAATAAGCCTTCACGCCGTTGACCATGTGTGAATTCGTCGTAGTCACAATAGTCACCTAACATGGATAAGAAAATTGCCCAAAAGATCGTGTAGGCGGGAGCAAAGAAGAAGGGGTCCAGGAAGATGAGTTGTGGAATGTCACTATTATAAGTGTACCAACGTGCCGCGCTGCCAATGAGCGCCGCGATTAATGAGAGAAAGATTAATTTGCGCTTTTCAACACGGATTAGGAATTTGGAGATCACAAAGAGCATAACGAAACCGAGCACTTGCATGATGTTCTGCATGATCGCGAAGTAACTGGAGCCACCGAGTTTGTCGCCTTCCCATACGTAGTAGATATTAACGTACAAGCCGAATGTTGCGACGAGTAATATGCTACAGAGTAGGCCCAGTCCAACACCATGCAAAATGAGGAATTGCCGGTCTTTTACGAATGATTTGAAGCTACTGATCAGCTTTACGCGTTCTTGATTGACGGCCACTTTGTGGTAACGCTCCCTAGGAAATTTTGCGCAGATGATGCCTGAAATTAGGATCAAGATACTGGATAGCGCAGATAAGACTCGGATGCCAGTCACAGGGTCGGAGAAGAGTTCGCTCTGAGTGAGTGGAAAGATCCATGGTAGCATCAACATGAAGATCTTATTGAAGAAAGCAGAATAAATACGAATGGTCGTGCGCTCCTCATAGTCGGGAGTCATTTCTGTGGCTAGGGCACGGTAGGGCACAGAGTAGATCGTATAAGAGGTGAAGAAAATAATCGAGAGGCAGAAGAAGTAGATGGTCTTCGATTGTTCTGTCCAATCAGGAGAAGCGAACCAGATCATGGGATAGATAATCGCCATGAGAATGGAGCCAATGAGCAAGAAGGGCTTTCTGCGTCCAAACTTACTTTTGCAGTTATCGGAGATATAACCCATGATGGGATCGGTAATCGCATCCCAGAGGCGCATAAGCATCAACACAGTGCCGATGAGCGCGGGGCTCATTCCCAAGATCATGTTATACACTGGCGTGGCGATATCATTGACCCCGTTTTCCCCGTAACGGTTGGTGAATTCACCCGTTCCGAATGCTAGCTTTTCTTTAAAAGATACAGCTGCATTTTTCGTTTGATTGCTTGGGGCTGTATCTGAGTTGGGTTCCATTGTAGTCTTTAGGGTTGAGAAGGGATGAGGCTATTGGGCCGTATTAGTGGCTGTTTCTGGCCGCATTGCCTCGGAGGCCTTTTGTGCGTGTAAGCTGTCAGAGTATCGCAATAGATTACTGAGTAGTAATTGCGCGACTGGATCGTGTGCCACTTTTCGTCGAAGAATTAATGTGCTAAGGATTACATTGCCTTCTCCATGTGCTTTGATTGCTATGTCAGTGCCGTACCAGAGGTCTTCGCCGCCGAGATAAGTGCGCTTTTGTGCTTTGGTTTCGATGTCCTCTGGACGGAACCAGGTAATGGTCTGGGCGGGTGCTTCCTCGGCTTCGAGCTCGTAGAAACTTTCGGCTGGTGCGACTTCGTGATAGGGTTCATCCATCATGCACTTAGTCGGGAGACCATCAAAAATTGGGTGTTGCTTTGCAATATGCATGCTCGATTCCCAGAATGAGAAAGAGGGACGTGCGAGTAGCTTGAAAGGAAAGATTCCTGACTGTAGGAGTTGGTTGCTCTCGATCGCGGGTGCTTTACTAGCCTCGTATTCTTTAAGCATTTGGGGAGAGCCATGCTCTGCAGGCGCTTCAAGGAAGAGCGCATTGGCGGTGCCGCATTGGACGCAATGCATCGCTGTTTCAATCGCTACCAAGTCTGATTTAGACGAGACATCTTCTGGCACGAATAGGAAGGTGCTTGCTTGATCGACTTTCGTCCAATCGCAAAGTGCGGTGTAAGCCAATCCTGATTGATCCAGGAATGGTGTGATGTCACCATCTGGATCGTAGACCACTAAATCAGAATCTAGACTCATGAAAGGTTTTGGTGTAAGGAATAACTCTATGGTATTTTTGCACTCGACTTCGCCTAGATGGTTATAGGCACGTATTGATATAGTATTGAGTCCTGTTTCGAGCAGTGTGCTCGGTATGTTGGCGCGGGATTGTTTAAAGTTACTCTCTCCAGACCATTTGAGCTCATTCAGTTTGAATACGACTTCGCCCTTAGAGAGTTCGATCTGTGCGGGTATTTTCTCATTATGTCCACGTAAGACGATGTCGAATTTGACAGAATCCCCCTCGCGTAAGTTACGGCGTTCCGGGAAGCATAAAATGGATGGCATTTTGTTTGCCTCGGCAATCGCATGATAGACCAATTTGGGACGTTGCCAGTGGTCAATGAGTCCCGCACCTAGAATCCAGTCGCCATCAGTAAACGCATGTATGCAGTATCCGGATACGTCTTTATTCGATAGGAGTGCTTCGAGTTGGCGAAGGTTACCTCGGGCTTGCACTGCTTGCGATGCACGACAGAAACTATCGACATCGTCATAGATTTTGTCGAACTCGCAGGCAGCCATGCTTTGTTTGAGTCCTTTGAGTATTTTATGGTGCTGTCGGTAGGCCGGTAGCTTTTCGTTGCCGTGTTCCCTAAAGAGCAAGCAGTTCTGCTCGATTTCAGGTAATCCTCCAAATCCAAACTCGGAGACGAACAGACCCGCTCCAGCTTTGATCTCGGTGTTGCCTTCATTTGTGTCCGTCTTGCCTAGGTTTTGATACAGTTTCCAATGCTTCTCAGATACGGGTGCTCGCACATAACTGTGCAGTTCGCTGAGAGTTTCACGCTCTGTGGAGTTCGGAAGGTAGAAATGCGCACCGTCGGCCCAGCCGCCCGATTCGTCAAGAATTAGGCGAGTAGGGTCCAGTTCACGCGCGATCACTGACATCTTTGGTATTAATTCAGCAATCTCTTTACGTGTGACTTCGTTGAACATCTCCCACCAAATGATAGAGGCATGGTTGCGATCACGCAGCACAAGTTGGCGGATTTCATTTTCGATACGAGCAGGTGTTTCCGATGTGATACTTGGCCAACAGCTCATGCATTCGACCGCAGGCGATGCGATGATGAGTAGGCCGGTGGCGTCGGCTTCCTCTAGAATCATGGGTGGCACCGGGCGACGCCATGGGCGTAGTAGGTTGAGTCCCGCGTCTTGTGCGAGCTTGATTTCTCGGCGGACTTCATCGCGTGATTCAGGGTAGGATTGATGCTTGGCATACACACCTTCCCAGAAGCCTCCACGCAGGTAGATAACTTCACCGTTTAGGTAGAAGCGCTCGTTTTCGTAAGTGAACTCACGTAAGCCAATACGCCCGATGGATTCGGCAATCTCTTTTCCATTTAGCGAGATGCGTGCATGCGCAGTGTAAAGGTGAGGGGACTCGCAGGTCCACAGTTTCGCATCTGAGAGTGCGATGGTATGTTCGAGCTGTATATCGCCCGCTTGCAACTGAAAGGATTGTTCATTCTGGTAAACGGATTCGCCCTTGTTATCGCACACGTCGATTTTTAATATGGCCGCCGGTGAAGTTGCTTCATTGCAACGCAACTCGAGGTCGAGTTCGAAGGCGGAGTCTTTGATTTTTGGCTTGTAGAAAGTGTGCTTGATCCAGGCGGATTGATTAAATTCAAGTGTGGCGGATTGCCAAATACCCGCAGTGAGGCCGCCGCGCCAGTGTGGCATATCATTGGGTCCTAGGTCATCGACGCGAATGTCTTTAGTGATGATCGGGCTAACAATGCGCACAGTGATCTGGTTAGATGCGTCGTAATTGAGGAAATCTTGAATCTCGAAATCAAATGGCGTGTAGCCGCCGTCGTGAGAGCCGGCTGCTTTGCCATTGATCCAAATCTCTGTGCGGTAATTGGATGCTTGGAAGACGATGCGACAAATTTGACCTGCCTTGTCGGCATCAATCTCGACTTGCGTGCTATACCACGCGACGCCTTCATAGTCTTGTTCCAGCTCTTCCCAGCAGCTGGGAATATCAATATCAATACTACCTCTTTCGAGTATTCGTGTATTCGAGCACCAAGCCTCGCTCAGGCCGACATTCTCGGGGTCGAGTCTGAATTTCCAGGTGCGATTGAGGCTAATAGTGTTCATAAAAAGGAGTTTCTATGATTTGAAACACATTAACATAGCAAATGTGCCTAATGATATCGATTTCGAAAGCACTTAAAATGTTCGTAAAAACGTATTTGTCTTTGAAAACGGATTTTAGAGTGAACAAACATCAACCGGGGAATGGCCTTCGGGGGGTGTATCGCCATGTATTTGCTCCAATAGTGAATCCAATTCTTCTACTTTTTGTATGTTTTTGTCAGCAATATTGTCGCGCTGACCAATATCGGCATCCATGTCATACAGCTGTGGATTTAAATCGTTACCAGTTTCGATCCCTTTATCGGCAAACAGTTGTGGCCCCTCGTGTGGCGGGATATATACCCAATTTCCTTGCCGAAGGACTGTTTTTGAACCGATGCCTTCGGTGACCAAGTTGTCGCGCCCGATAGTATCTATACCAAGTAATACCTCAGCCATATTTTGGCTGTCAGCAGATTCCTGAATTGGAAATTTAGCACCAGCTAAGTGAGCAAAACTGCTAAGGAAGTCGGAATGGCTAAATAGAGCCGAGTTTTCCGTTCCAGCTTTGACGCGTCCTGGCGCGCTTACTATCATTGGCACTCTTGCTCCGCCATCAAACATACTATACTTGCCCCCACGCAGTGGCCCAGTCGGCTTGTGTGAGCCGCACTTTTCGCAAGCATCGTCATCATAGCCGTCGTCGAGCACTGGTCCGTTGTCGCTGGAGAAAACAACAAGCGTGTCTTCGTCCAGTCCTTCTGCTTTAAGGTGTGCGAGTATTTCACCCACACACCAATCAAGTTCGGCTATGACATCACCGCGCGGCCCCTTGCCCGTGACCCCTGCGAAACGTGGGCTCGGGATGCGCGGCACGTGGGGTTGATGGAGGGCGTAGTAAAGGAAGAAGGGTTGTGTCTTGTTTTCGCTGATGAAGTTTTTGGAACGTTCCAGAAAGACATCACTCATGGTTTGATCATCCCAAGTTGCTGACCTGCCGCCTCGACAAAAACCAATGCGCCCGACACCGTTGACAATCGTATCGTAGTGCTGCTGATCGCTATGCATCATGGTCAGCAGATCGGGGCTGTCTTTGCCAGTCGATACTTCTGGGAAAGGGTTTTCGCCGCCATAGACTACTGAGATCGGATCATTTGGGTCGAGGTTATCGACTTTGCGGCCATCAACAAATACGCAGGGGACACGGTCGTTGGTCGCCGCCATAACATAAGACTGATCAAAGCCTACGTCGAGCGGGCAAGGGCTGATCTTGCCGTTCCAGTCAATGCTGCCATCACCGAGACCGATGTGCCATTTACCGATTACGGCCGTCTTATAGCCTGCTGTGCGCAGTGTGCCCGGAAGTGTGCGTTCGTCCTTACCAATAATCATCGGTGCATCTCCAGGTAGAATCTTAGCATTCTTATTGCGCCAAGGATAGGCACCAGTGAGGAGACTGTAGCGTGATGGGGTGCAGGTGGCGGCAGTCGCGTAGCTATTGGTGTAGCGTATACCCTCAGTCGCCATTTGATCAAGATTTGGTGTCGGTAATTCGGATGCACCATAGCAAGTGAGATCGCCGAAGCCGAGGTCGTCGGCATAAATAATTATGAAGTTGGGCTGTTTCATACGTTCGGTCATTGTAAGAGTATTTGCGCTAGGTGTTTCAATACTAATAAGGAAGCCATTCTCTGGATAAGTTCAGTAGGCAAAATTGCCAAAAAAACCTCAACTCAGATGGACTGTAATAAAAGCTGCCTATAAGAGTTACTAAATAATTAAAATAAGCGTAATGTTTGCTGATTTGTCGAAAATGTTCGTTCGATGGTTATGTGAGCAAAAGTTCTTGATATCCTAAAATAAAGTAGCAGACGCTACATTATTTTTACACTAACAGCATCGAATCATATCCTAAGGATCAAATCTCCAGATTACATCATGAAGAAAAAAACACTGCTCATTGCCACACTCCTTGCTCTTGTGCTGGCTTCTTCTACCAGAGCGCAAGGCATTCTAGTTGGATGGAACACCTTCGATGGTACGACTGGGAGCGAAGCGCCCACCGAGACATTCTCTGCGAACGTCTCGGGTACTATGAACGGCACTGATTCTGAGGGCTCGAATCGAAATATCGCCAATAGTAATTATGGTGATTCGGCTTACACCTTCACTCCAGCTGTAAGTGATTTCGGAACTTACGTTCAGACTTTTAGCGCAAATGGTGTTCAAAATATCGACTTCTCGGTCACGAACAACACGGGCTTCGACATGACGATCGATAACATCCTTTTTGACCTACAAAGTAGTTTTGGAAGTGATGCAGATGCGGTGCAGTTGGCGCACAAAAGCAATTCCAGTGACCTAGTTGACACCTTTAACAACCGCGTTCTCTACAACGAGACACTGATCAATCTTGACCCGGTGGATCAGTTAAACATAGCGACTACAGCGATGTTAGATACCACACTTGCTGATACTGAGACTGCAGCTTTCCGCCTGCGTATCATAAATGATGCCACTGCCGGCTTTGGTGTGCGCTTCGACAACATTGCGATTGCTGGTACTGCGGTTCCCGAGCCGGGCACTTACGCTTTGATCGCAGGCATACTTGCATTGTCTGCGGTCATAGTTCGCCGCCGTTAATAGTCTTTGAAGGGGTAAAAAGAGTTTGGTCGCTTGCACTAGTTGCAGGCGGCTTTTTTTGCCTCTAGATTCGTAATCGTGATCGTTTATATGGCTGTTCTTACTATTGTAATCTATGCGAACAATGCCATTTATTGATCGAGCCCTCTAAACATCACCGTGAACATACCAAAAGGTACTATTCCTAAACAGACCCAGTTTTTCTACGGAGCTGATTACAATCCGGATCAATGGCAGCATGCACCAGAGATCTTAGAGCGTGATATTGAATTGATGAAGCAGGCCGGCGTGACGTCTGCTTCAGTCGGTATTTTTGCTTGGACTGCCCTCGAGCCAGAAGAGGGTCGTTACGAATTTGCATGGCTCGATCGCGTGATGGATCGATTCGCGCAGGAGGGTATGTTTGTTTTTTTGGCGACTCCGAGTGGGAGCAAGCCGATGTGGCTGTCGGAGAAGTATCCGGAGGTACGCCGTGTGAATAAAGACGGCAGACGCGATGCTTCGGGTTGGCGCCACAATCATTGCATGAGTTCGCCAGTCTATCGTGAAAAATCGCGCGCGATAAATGCTCAGCTTGCGCTTCGTTACAAAGACCATCCAGCGCTGGCACTTTGGCATGTGGGCAATGAGTACAGCGGTGAGTGCCACTGTGAACTATGCCGCACAGCTTTTCAGGACTGGCTCAGACAGCGCTACGGGAGCTTGCACGCACTCAATTCCGCATGGTGGTCGAGCTTTTGGAATCACACGATTACAGATTGGAGGCAAATTCAGACCGCAGATCCAAGTATCGACGCGCTACAACTCGACTGGATGCGCTTTGTAAATGATCAGCATGTGTCTTTTATGCTTAATGAGATGATACCGCTGCGTGAACTCACTCCCGATGTGCCTTGCATGACGAACTTCATGGGTACTCACGAGAGTAATAATTATTGGCAGTGGGCTGAGCACGTAGATATCATTGCCAATGATCTATATCCGATGCCGGCCGATTGCGCTGATTCTTGGAGATATTCGATACAATCAGATTTCATTCACAGCTTGATGCGTGGCATGAGCGGCGGTAAATCATGGATGCTACTCGAATGTTCGCCAAGTTCAGTTAACTGGGGGGAGATTAACAAATTAAAACGACCGCGTTCGCACCGGCAAGAGGTCCTCCAAGCGGTAGCGAATGGTGCTAACACCATCCATTACTTCCAGTGGCGCAAGGGTCGTGGGGGCTTCGAGAAATACCACGGTGCTGTGGTCGATCATGAAGGCACTAATCAATCGCGCGTCTTCAAAGATTGTGCTACGATTGGCAGTGAATTAGCTCAACTAAGCGCAGTACATAGTGCAGATTGCCCGCACGCTGAGGTAGCCATGCTGTTTGACTGGGAGAGTCGTTGGGCACTAAACGCTTCGCGCGGGCCCAAGGTAATTAAGAGCGGTGGCCCATTTGCGGGCGATTTGTATACCGAGCTCTGCTTTGATCACTATGAAGCACTGACATGTTGTGGAATTACTGTAGATCAAGTATCTACTCAATCGGACTTTAGCAGGTATAAGCTACTTGTTTTGCCTGCGCTATATTTAGTAACGCAAGAGCTGGCGGATCGTATCTACCAATTCACACAGTGCGGCGGGCAAGTAGTCGCGACTTGCATGACCGGCTATGTTGATTTGACGAATTGTTGCTGGCTAGGAGGCTTCCCTGGGGCGGGGCTTAAAGAGCTCTTCGGCATTTGGAATGAAGAACTTGATAATTTACATAATGATGAGCGCGTAGAGCTCAATGGACAGTTTGGCGGATTTGCGCGTGATGTAGTCGAGCGTGTGCATTTGCGCGGTGCCGAATCAATCGCACAGGCAGGGTCTGAATTTTATACAGGTCACCCATTGATCACTGAACACATTTGTGAAGCAGGCCACGCTTTTTATTTAGCCGCGCGCTTTGAATGCGCAGTGCTCGTCGACTTTTATCAAAGTTTAGCGACACGCTTCGATCTGAGCCGTAATCTTGATATAGATTTACCTGCAGGATTGGTCTTTCGCAGGCGAGAATCAGCTGACGCTAAGTATGGATTCTTGTTTAACTATACCCAAGAAACTCACAGTGTAGATCTTAAAGGTCTTAGTTATTCAGACCTCTTGGCTGAGTCTAATTGTGCCAAAAAGCTCGAACTGAAGCCTTACGCTACCAAAGTGCTACGGATTTAGTTCCAGTATCTATAAGTCGCTGATTCAGCTGCTCCTCGAGTGCATTGACCATCTCGGGAAGTTCTTGGGCTCGGTTGATGCTAACTTTGTTAGGATCTGAAAAATCATACAGCTCTCTAAACCCACTTTTATGCACGATCAAGCGATACTGTTTGTTGCGAATGGTCATGCGATTGCGTTGGAAGGCGAGCGCGCTGTGACCCTGAGAGCCTGGGTCTTTTAATTGGGTGTTTAAGTTTGTGCCCGCTCTGTTTGCTGGTGCCGGAATTTGAGCCAAGTCGCAAATTGTAGGTAATATATCGACTGTTTCCACTATTGCCGTGCTTGGTTCACCGGGTTTCACAATATTCTCGTAACTAATTATAAGTGGAGAGCGTAGGGATTCTTCAAATAGGGTGTGTTTGCCCCAAACGCCGTATTCGCCCAAGTGCCAGCCGTGATCGCCCCAAAGAACTACTATAGTGTTTTCACGTATACCCGATCGATCTAGCTGATCCATTAGTAGTCCCACTTGTGCGTCTACATAACTGACACAAGCTGCATAATGACGTCGCACTTCATCTGCAAAAGCGGGATCAGAAATAGGGTTTTTAGACCATCGATTATACCTCATAAACTCACCAGAGTTTGTCCAAGAACTGGGATGCTTGGGCTTATTGGGATGTGGAATCTCGGGCAATTCACAGTCAGCGTATAGGTCGAGATATTTCTTTGGTGCTCCGAAGGGAAGGTGGGGGCGAATGAAGCCGACTGCCATAAAGAATGGGGACCCAGATGCATCTAACTTATTAATTTGCTTGATTGCTGTTTCAGCGATCAATCCGTCTGGGTAACTTTGATCATTACCATCGAAGGCTTCAAATACTGATAGAATTTCTCCCGAACCCCAAATTTTTCCTTCAGCGAGGGCATGCATCACACCTCTAGGGTGTTGCCAATCGCCAAGGGGTTGTAAGCTTAAGTCCCATGAATTCGGCATCTCTATTATGCCAGGATTATCCCAGTTTTTGCCTCCTAGTCCGCCTGGGTGGTGAGATACTTTGCCTATCGATAGAGTTGTATAACCGTGTTGCCTGAACCAAGCGGGTAGACTTGGTTTTACGATACCACCCTCATTGAGCTGTTTAGCGCGATCAAAAAGGGCATGATTTTTAGCCTCTGGGTAATAGTCCCCTGTCAGTAAGCTATAGCGTGAGGCTCCGCAGGTTGGCGCATTGACGTAATGATTATGAAAAGCGCGCCCGCTCGCTGCCAAGCGGTCTATATTCGGCGAGTGAATATAATTAACACCGAAGCAGTTCAGTTCGGGTCGCAAGTCATCCACACAAATGAATAAAACATTTTTCTTCTCCGTGGCATTGGCGCTAAGGGCGCAGAGTAAAGTAGCCCATAGTGTGATATTTCTTAACATAAAAGACATGAATTTAGAGGGATTTAAAGCTTTCTTCGTATACTACGCTACCGTCTACGAAATGGTGTTAAAGGTAGATTATTTTATGAGCGCTATTGAGGTCAACTCTAAGGAAGCCCCCTTTGATTCGAAAGAAGCGGTGCATGTCTTTACGCAGTTCTTTGCTTTAGCTAGCCGCATGTTGATCTGAAGCCAATCTACAAGAGGATTCGCTCAAACCAGTGCTCGGGTCAATGCTTGCATATTGCCAATGGCGATCACCGCAAATGACGAACATGCTTATCTGTATTGCGCTCTGGGTTTTGAGTCAGTGGAGTCCTGATCTGTGCGAAATGGGAAAGCGGGCATGTTGCCTGAGCCGAAGAGGTTGAGGTTTGGAAAATTTTCCCAGCCATAGCGAATCGATTTTGGCGTGCTGATACCTGGGTGTCGCACACGTATTTGATTGTAAGCAATGACCTCGCCAGTGGCGCGTTGATACTCGCCATTGGCATTTATCACAGTGAAGCCCAACACCTCGCCATCATTATAATTGATGTCTTCGATCAAAGGATCCGAAGTGCTCAACCCGATGCCGACATTTTTGAGAGTGATGAGGGTCGATTCACCATCAAATTGGTGTGCGCTATAATCTGGTGATTGTGGCACGCTGCCCTGCTGATAGACCATAGACTGTGCGGCGTAAGCCAAGCGCTTGCCAACGTTTTCCTTGTAGGGCGGATGAATGTCTCTCTGCATGCCGCTATCGATAATGCATACCGTCTGGCAGTTATCTAGATCTTCAATATTTTTTTGTGATTCGCGCATCCACGGCCAATTTTGCTTGGTATTTATTTTACCAGTGGCTTTACCAAATCCAGGTAGTTGCACGACGAGAAATGGCATGGTCGCATTGCCCCAGTTGGCACGCCATGTTACGACCAAGTCTTTCAGTAGGTTCTCGTATTGAACGCAACTTTCGCGGGTCTTGGCATTGCCTTCTCCCTGATACCAAAGCACGCCCTTGATCGGCAGTTGATAAAGCGGAGCGATCATACCGTTGTGCAGTGCGTAGGGTCGTTTATTACTTGAAGGGCTGCCCAAGGGGGGCTCGGGCTTCCAACTGACTTTCGCGCCACTGGCTTTTTTTACTTCCCATTCTTTTACCTGCTGCTCGTATTTTATTTTGTTGGCCGGCCAGTTACGAACCGCTAATTGATAGTCCGTTATGATGTCAGTATATTCATCGCGCTTTTCGAGCGTGCCAGGTGGCATCCACGCAGTGATGGGAGTGCCGCCTCGGCAGGATTGTATTAGGCCAATTGGTACGTCTACGGCTTCGGCGAGATGTAAGCCAAAGAAGTAGCCAGTAGCCGAAAAGAGGCGTGTGCGCGTGCCTGGCTCGATCGGATACCATCCTTTATCGAATCGGTGTTCGCGTGTAATAAATTCTTGCGGCTGGTCAATGGGCATCCGTGCCACACGAAAAATCCGTATTTGATCATGCTGTTCGACGGGGTGCCCTCTATAGAGCTCTGGGAATTTAGCTTTATATGTTTCGATGGCACTATCCATGTTGGATTGTCCTGCGCAAAGCCAGATGTCGCCAAAGGTGACATTACTCAGTGTAAGCGTGTTGGATGACCCAGTGACTCTGATATGAAAACTACCTCCAGATGCCATGGCAGGTAAGTCTACTTGCCAACGACCATTTGTGACTTGCCCAGTGTATTCCTTGTTATTGAAGCTGACGACCACTTGCTTTTCCTCGTCAGCCATGCCCCGTAGTGGTATGGTCACCTCGCGTTGCAGAACCATGTTGTCGGAGAATACTGGCGCGAGTTGGATCTCTGCGCGGAGGTAATTGGCTGTAATCAGAATGAATACCAATGCAATTTGGGATGAACGTTTCATAATTATGGACAATTAAGATTACTCAATTTTTGTCCTAGGCAGTCAGGCACGATTTTCAAGGTATCGTCGAAGAGCGATGGAGGGCGTGAAGTTGCACTCTAAGTGATTCTGCTATTTCGGGATGGTCTTTGATTACGTTGTTTGCTTCAGCGATATCTTCGCTCAGATCATAAAGCTCAGGAGATCCAGGCTTCGGCTTGTGTTTGCTGGCGTGGAATTCGATATATTTCCAATTGTCTTTGCGTAGGGCTAGGGCATTCGCGGCTTCTTCTATCATAAAAGGAAGGCCTTGCTCGGATTTGCCGAGGAAGGCGTCGAGGGTGTTACGGCTGTCGATTGCGGCGCCCTCAGGGAGGTCGAAGTCCAGTAATGTTGCAAAGGAGTGCAGAAAGTCGATCTGGTTGACTAAGGCGTCAGTCGTGCCAGCTGAGATTTTAGATGGCCAGCTGATGATGAGAGGTATACGGGTGCCGCCCTCGTAGATTTGATATTTTCCGCCTCGATATGGGCCTGCAGCATAGTGATCACGGTCATTATTGACCGTAGAGGTTTTAACACTTGTGCCATCGACGTAGCCGTCGTCATAGGTGGGGCCGTTGTCACTGGAAAAGATGACAATCGTATTTTCGAGCAGACCGTTGGTTTTTAGCGCATCGATGATTTGACCGACGCTCCAATCGAATTGCACCATGGCGTCGCCACGGTAGCCGAGTTCAGTTTTTCCCTGAAAGCGTGGGTGTGGTGCACGTGGCACATGAATGTCATGGGATGAGAAAAACAAAAAGAAGGGCTCTTCTTTTTGGCGAGTAATGTATTCACGCGCTTTGTCGACAAAGATATCGGCCATGGTCTCGTCATCCCAGAGCGCAGCTTTGCCGCCAGACATGTATCCGATACGGCCGATCCCATTGATGACGCTATGATTGTGCCCGTGGCTACTTTGGTAGTAAGTCATCGCCTCCCGATTAGTCTTGCCGTCTGGGTATTTGGTGCTGCCTAGACGGTTGACTTGCTTCGGGCTGAAGCCGACAAAGATCGGGTCATTGGGGTCGTAATTGACGACATTATAGTTTTCCAAATAGACGCATGGGACACGGTCGTTGGTGGAGGGCAAAAGGAAGCTATAGTCGAAGCCTATCTCAAGTGGGCCTGGTTTGACTTCACCATTCCAGTTTGCGGGTGATTCCTTGCTTCCCAGTCCGAGGTGCCATTTACCGATGACTGCAGTTTGGTAGCCAGCGTCTTTAAAGAGGTCGGCTATGGTGTAGGTATCAACAGGGATCGCAAGCGGTGCATTGGGTGCGAGGATCCTAACATTGGCACGAAAACCGTGGATGCCGGTGAGCATGGAGAAACGTGATGGGCTACAGGTGGCAGCAGAACAATGACCATCGGTGAACTGTAGTCCGCCCGCTGCCAGTGCATCGATATGTGGCGTGGGAATTTGTTTCGATCCGTAGGCGCCTACATCGCCGTAACCGACGTCGTCTCCGTAGATGATGACGACGTTGGGTTGATTGCTTGACGCCTCTGTGGTCAGGCTTGTCCCGCTTAAGAGCGTCAGCAGGACAAGAGGTACGGCTTTCAAATGAGCGCTGTTTCGATTCATTAGTTCAGATAGGGTTGGGCAGACTCGCCAAGTTTTTGGCTTACAGGAAAAAAGGGCTCGAGACTCTTTCTATAAGCTTGGCCTTGTTAGCTCCGAACATTTATAGGCGCTCCCACCATTTAT
>CACIKF010000016.1 GCA_902587165.1 Puniceicoccaceae bacterium
CCGCGCAGATCGCTATTCAGAAATTGATCGTAGAGGGGAAACTAGCTGAAAATCCTTTCACCGATTCGGTGGCTGCAGTTTCAGCAGGCGTGTTTGATGGCACTCCCGTGCTCGACCTCAACTACATCGAAGACAAGGACGCGACCGTCGACGCCAACCTCGTAATGACTGGTTCTGGTAAGTTTGTAGAAGTGCAAAGCTCGGGCGAAGAGGCTACATTTAGTCGTGGAGACCTCGATACTTTATTGGGGCTTGGTGCTAAAGGGATCGCTGAAATCAATCGACTGCAAGAAGATGCCATTGCCGAAGGTCTGAGATTTGATTAGCGTGGCTTTGGGACTGCACAGATGAAACTTCTGCTAGTTGCAGAACGAATCGAAAGCTTTGTCCTACCTATATCTATCCAAAAATAGAATTGATTAGCTCTAGCCCCATTTCGATATCGTCACGAAGTGCTTCTTGTTTAGATTTTTCCTTATTCTTTAAAGGGGCTTGCTCGCTAGCATTGTTTTGTCCAGGTAGAACTTTCCCGTCCTGGGCGGGGGGTGTTGGTGTCCCTGCTGCCTCGCCTTTTCCAGGCTTATCGAGGGCACGGCGAGCAGCGTTGTTGAGTAGTCCTTTGAGGTCACTGGTATCCGGATCACCTAGGCTACCTCTAATCACAATATCTTGGTTCCAAGTGCGGAATCCATCTTCGCTGGTCTTGGTTCCCAGCAACTGTAAGGTCTCTAAGTGATCGACCAAACGACCTTTGGCACCGAGTCCGAGTGTGAGGTATAGAGGATGATCAAGTATCTCACCGAGATTACCCGCGGCAATGGCGCCATGACCGCTAATGCTTAGATTATCACCCATCAACTTTAACTCAGGGATACGGACTTGCTTATCCTTTCCGCGGACGAGCTGGAGGGTAAAACTCTCAAACTTCATATCTTTGAAATAGGGAACGGCTTGCGCCATCGCAGTCATTCCTGGGCGATTGAGGCTTTGGCCTAATATACCTGCACCGATAAGACCAAGCTGGCTACGGCTGTCTAATTCGAAAGCAGTGAGGACGCCATTGCGGCCTGTGATGGTTAAATCACCTTCAAAATCTTCGCCAGCTACCTCAAGTGTATGACCACTGCCAGCGAATTTTAACTGGCCATCGAAGAGCCCTTTAACTGGAAACTTACTATAACTTCTTTTTGAAAAGAGCGAGGGATCGATATTTTCAAAAACGAATGAAGATGCAACTCGATAGGCTCGGCTCTGAACGGGGTCGTAGGTAACATTGGCTTGGCCGAAAAGGCCGCCACCTTTTAGTGTAGCGGTGATGTCCTTGACTGAGAAAAGTGTTTCGGAAATCTTTAACTGGGCCTTCAGCTCAGTGAGGACTTGTCCAGATTCAAGCGCTAGCTCGTCGAGCTTCATCGAAACTTCGCCGTCGAAATCTGACCAAGGCGGACGCTGCGTCTTTGTTTCTGCTGCACGAGTAGCGAGTGCGCTATTGCTTGATGCGCTCGCAGCGGTATTGTTTGTAACAAGAGACGACACAAGCAGCTCAATGTCACCCTGCGAGACTCGCGATGAAGCAAGGCTTAATTTAAATGGTAAAGGCTGCCGTCCGGGGTAAAATTGGCATCCCAGCTTTATATTTGTGCTCGGGCGACTTTCAAAGCCAGCCTGCAAATTAGAACCAAGTGTATAAACACCGCCGCTGCTTTGTTTGAGCTGGGCGGCCAGACGGTAATCTTGGGATGAGCCAGGAAGATCACGAGCACGCAGGCCAGTAATTATAGCTTGAAGCTGTAGTGGATATTCGGCTGCGGCGTTAAAGTCGAGTTCGACTTCGGCCTGACCTGCGAGTACACTGCCTACACCGGCGAAAGCGGGCTGCTGGAGGAGTTCGGAGAGTCCCACGTAAAGTTTCGTCTTGGTCTTCAGACCAGCGAGTGGCGATGGACCCTTACTCTCGCTCTTTGAGCCAATCACAGAGCCACTAATAACATCTCCATAAGTATCCAGTATTTGAATAGCACCCAGATCGAAGCGAATGGTTCGATCTGTCTTAATACGTATCTTGGGGTTCATTCGGAGCGTGACATTATCTAGGAGCGGCTGCTGGTTTTTTGAAAGTGAAAAGGCGCCGAACTCGATCGGTGCAGCTGTCTTCAGTCCAAGTGCCCCGCTCTCCTCACCTGAAAAAATGATCTGTGCGGATAGCGCTTCACCTGAGAGTTGCATACCATCGCCCAGCCATGGGTTAATCCATGTGAGTGGAAGATTGATGAAGTTGACCTGCATTAGTTCTCCGGTGAACTTCTGCTCTGCACTGAGACAGAGGGCTTGCTTGAGCTTAACGCTGGCGACCGGTGTGCCATTCGCTGCAGCACCTACATCGGCTGTTTCGAGTGTGAGCTTGGAGCCTTCGGCAGAGCCATTCAAATCACCAGCAAGCGAAAGACCTTGCAATTGGACTAGCTCGGGCGCGAAAATTTCGGGGTGAGGTAAATCGGCATTAAAGCTTAGGGCGATCTCGGCAGTTTCTTCAAAGCCATTGACTGAAAGATCTAAGGTTTGCGTGATAGAAATTAAGTTCCTGCCATCGACGTCACTGCCTGAAGTAAACGATTCGGCACGAATTGAATCAAAGCCACCAGACTGCTTTTGCGTAAAGACCATGTGGATGTTCGAGCCAAAGTCTTGAAGGCCGCCTTGCAAAGCTTGCTTTGACTCAAGTTCAAGCTTGACCTTTATGTTTGTTTGCGAACTAGGTGCAATGTGGCCAGTATTGGCCGAAAATACATAGCGGTTACTGGAAGCATCAATGAGCAAACCGCTAAGATCGATCGAATCGATGTCGAAGAGCAGCCCGATCTCGCTTAGTGCGTAAAGCGCATCAGTGGGGGAGCTAGAAGCTAAAGCGGTAGGCGGCGTAGTTTGAGTAGGGGCATCATTTGTGCTGTCACTTGCGTCCATTGGAAGATTATCGCTGACCGCCATGGGCGTATTAATTTCAGGCAACTTGACGACTAAGCCCTCCACCTTAAGCCCACGCAGTTCGATCATGCCGCTCAAGATTAAACCAATTAGCGAAAAATCAGCTCGAAAGCTTTCGAGCTTCGCGCTGGTGCCATCGGCTAGATGCAGCTTTAGCTTGGTCAGCTCAATGCTCCTAGCGGTTATCCGCACAAACTTGATGGAACTATCTGCGGGTAACTTGCTCTCGATTAGTTTTTTCTGAAAAGAAGGACGTGTGACGGTGAAGTAGCCTATGCCAGCAAGGGATATGAGCAATATAAGGAGGACGAAAAAAATGCGAAGAAGGCGTTTCATTATTTTAAAAAAAATTATGAATCATTGTCCCAAGCGCAAGGTTCCTTGGTAAGGTATTGACGGAAATGCAACAAAAGTGCCGCATCTATTTTGCCTGCTGGTAAAAGAAGAGACCATTCAAAGCGAGTGCGTGCTCGATCTTACAGTCGCGCGCCCAGTCCATAACCGTCGCTTCGGGCAGGGAGCGGACTTCAATTTCTTCGTGCTCATCCCAATCGGTGCCGGATGGATGAAGCTCCGCATCTTCTGCGAGAACAATATGGCAGAAATTATTTAATATGGCAGGATTAGGGCGTGCATAGCCGATTAGACGACCGTTCTTAGCGGCATAGCCTGTCTCCTCTTGGAGTTCGCGCAGGCCAGCGGCAACAGGGTCTTCGCCTACATTGACGATGCCTCCAGGGAATTCCCATGACAATTCATCGGAGCCCCAACGAAACTGCCTCACCATGATCAACTCCCCTGCGGGCGTTCGGGCGACTACGATGACCCAATCGCGCGAGTCGATGTAGTAAAAATCGCCCTCTTTACCTGTTTTAGGATGGCGGTATCGACGCTCGCGAAGATCCCACACGCGGCAAGAATTGAGTAATCGGTCGCCAACGATTTCCCAACTTGGAGGTTCTTGATCTATTGGGCTGGAGGCCATTAGTTGGCCGGAATATTGATCTCTTTGCCAATACTGAGGCGCCTCGGATCGGCATCTGGGTTCGCTTCAAGGAGGGCATCAAGCCTTACGCCTTTTTGGCTAGCGATTTTGCCAAACGTATCGCCAGATTGTATTTTGTAAGTCGATGCAGAGCCGGAAACTGTGAAGGTCTCAGTCGCACTTGTTTCACTTCCAGTGCTTGTAGCTTCTAGCCTCGAACTTGAGGCGTTTGTAACTGCGCCAGATGTGGCGAACTGAGAAATCTTCTGAGCAAGTTCAATGAGCTCGCCACGATTGGATTGGACACCTTCATTCGCTTGCTTGGTCTCCCGTAAATTCTGCGAACTTTCACGACCAAGGCGCTGAATGGTTTCTTTAAGTTTAGAATTCTGCGCGGACAGCTCATTGATCCGTGTATCGATCTTAGAAAGTTGCTTATTAATGCGAGCAGCAGAGCTACTGCCCTCGTCTGCAGACTTCGTGAGCGGAGCAAGTTGCTGCTTGGCGGTGAGCCCTAAATAAAGCCCTGCGCCACCCAGTAAGATGGAAAGCAAAACAAGTGCGAGCGGTAGCATAGAGCTTTCTGTTGGTTCAGTATCATCTTCCACGAAAAGATACCTTAAGTGCTTTCTAATTGTTGGCAAGTCAGTCTTATCTGCAGACAATATTTGTTTAAACAGCAATTTTTTACAGATATGAAGCTCTAAAGTCCTTTGATAGAAATAGATTCGCCAGGAAGCTAAAAATGACTAACAGACACCTTAGTCGTCTTGCTACTAACAATGAAACGCTACAAGCTCATAAGGATGGCAGATTGCGTTGACTCCAAAAGAAGACTCAAGCGTAAGCTTGCATCATTGATGATCCTTAGCGTCTTATCGGCAATCGCGTTCTTCATATTCTGGCAAAATCATCCCGACATAAGCTACTACCTGAGGCTGCTCGAAGCAGGACTCAGTTTTCTTGAAGAGAATCCATGGGCCTTAATTGCGGTCATGGCGACGCTCCCTGGCTTGGGATTTCCGAGCAGCCCCGTTCTGGTGCTCTTCGGTGTAGTTATTGCACCACACTATGGAATGCCTGCGGCAGTAGTTCTGGCAATTGCCGCGCAGACCCTGTGTTCGATTTGGACCTTTGCACTCTCATCAGGACCGCTAAAAGGTTTGCTGCTTCGCTATGTGCTGCGCGGGCGAACCCTACCCGAGATGAGCGAGCATAACGCGGTCCGTCTCGGACTGATACTGCGGCTCACACCAGGAATCCCCTACGCTTTACAAAACATATTACTCGGTATTTTAGGCATGCGCTTTCGGGACTATTTGCTCGTTTCTATTCCCACGACGAGTCTGTGGACGGCATGTTTCGTCATAACTGGGGGCGCAATTTTCAAAGGGCAGCTTGGGTGGGCGATCACAGGACTTGTAATTTTAATTGTGGTCATCCTTGCCACCCGAATGTGGAGCCGAAAGAATCCTGCTGATGTTAGATAGCTTAATGACACCACCGCCTGAGCAAGTGCTCGAGGTCACCGCGTTGACGCGCTTAATCAAAGGACAACTGGAAGAAAACTTTTCCCGCGTCTGGGTGAAGGGTGAAGTTTCTAATTTACGAAAACAAAGCTCGGGACATCTTTACTTTTCACTAAAAGATACTGGCAGTCAGTTACCCTGCGCCCTCTTTGCGCGGGATGCCGCGCGGCAGTCATTCGAACTTCAAGATGGCATGGAGTTGCTAGTGCTAGGCGACGTATCTGTCTTTGAGCCCCATGGTCGCTACCAGTTGATAGCCAAGATCGCGATCCAAAGCGGCGAGGGTCGCTTACAATTGGATTACGAACGCCTGAAGCGGAAATTAGCAGCGGAGGGACTCTTTAATGCGGATCATAAGAAGCCACTGCCTACGCTTCCGCGAAAGATCGCAGTAATTACATCACCGACGGGAGCCGCAGTGCGAGATTTTCTACAAATTTTGCGTCGCCGTGAGTTTGCAGGTGAGGTGGTGATCTTTCCTGCCAAAGTTCAGGGTAAAGGTGCGGCCGAAGAAGTGGTCGCCATGTTTAAACATGTGGTCGCGAGTGATGGTTTTGACCTCATCGTGATTACGCGCGGCGGAGGCAGTATCGAAGACCTTTGGGTATTTAACGAGGAGGCCCTCGCGCGTGAAGTGGCGGCTTGTCCCCTGCCAGTGATCTCAGCTATCGGCCATGAAATCGACACGGTATTAACAGACTATGCGGCCGATAAACGTGCGGAAACTCCATCGGGTGCAGCTGAATTGATCTCTTCGCTTCACATGGAAGCGCGCTCGCGCTGCGAAGACGCCGAAAGCGACTTTCACGCCTGGGTGAAGGGCTACCTCAGCGACCAAGTCTCACAGTTGTGCGATCTCTCTGCGCGGATGCGCGCAATTGCCCCTGATCGCCGAGTGCAATACATAAATATGCAACTGGACGAGATGGAAAGTCGCCTAAGTAGTAACCTAGCGCGCCGTCTCTCAACCGAGCAGCAGGCTATTAACATTTTTGGGCAGCGCATCACCCAGCAACACCCAAAGACACGTATAGGCGTCGCCTGCCAACACATTAAAGATTTCTCAAGGCGTCTAGAATACGCCAAAGATTTGACTGCATCTAAGAAGAAGGAAAAACTCCAGAACCTGCATCACCGCCTTGAAAATGGTAGCCTACAAGCCACACTAAAACGTGGCTATGCCTTAATCCAAAACAAAGATAATACTATAATCGATAGTGCATTACTGGCTAAAAAAGAGCCGCAAATGAAGGCTCGTTTCCACGACGGAGAGATTACTCTAAAAAACGACAGCTGAGCGACTTAACTTTGAAGCGTAGACCATCAATGGATTACAGATGCCATCACAGAAGTATCCAATCAGCAAGCAGGTCAGTCGAATTAATATATCTTCAAGCTTTAGGTATTCAGCTACCTAGCACAAGACATCGCAAGTTAGAATTTTTTTACAAAAAAGGGAACTTTAACATAAGTTGCGTGTTGTCTTAAATAACAACTTTTTTCAGTAACTAGTTTGTTGGGGTTAATTGGGTTAGTAAGAGGCTTGCTTTCGAGAGATCGGAGGCAAGCCTCTATCTTTTGTGAAAAGGGGGTCCACAAGACCAAAATCCAGATCAACGGCCCATGTAAGTGAAAGCACAGTATGGTCATCATCAGAAGTAAGACTTTCCATCTCGGAGAGCACGTTCAGCCAAAAATTGGCCATAAATTCTACGGACTACGCGATGGAAGGCTTGCTTTTCTCGATGAAAACGAAATCGTGTAATCTAATGTGTTTGCACTAACGGTAAAATCCAACAATTGTATACAAATTATGAAAGTAACACTCATCACACTCCTCGCAATTTGTGCTAGCATTTTTACAGGCTGCACCACTCCGGTCGCTATCGACCCCCTAACTGGGCAAGAACAGCTCGCCGAATACCGCGCTGGCTTCTTCTACGCACCTATCGACGCTCCGATAGGTCAAATTTTTAAGACAGCTATCCGCGAACTTGATGATTTGGGCTACTTCCGAACAGGTGAGCTACATAAAGACACCGCTATTTCAATCTACTGCCGCAAGGTCGGTGACGATAAAATTACGGTCCGTATTACTCAGCAGACTGACCCTGAAGTCGCAGAAGAATCCGAAATCCGCATCCGCGTAGGCAATCTCGGTAATCTCGCCGAGTCACAAGTGATTTATGCTCGCATTCGCGATGCACTATAGTTGCGCCAACCAAAGCGACCAACAGACCGCCCCTCCACCCGGAGCGGCGGTTTTTTATTTTAGCATCATAACATTGTGGCTGAGACCATCGGATTTCAATTTTAAGCCAGCGCAGGTCTAAACTTCCAACAGCACATGCTTTCGGCTACAACTCAAGATACAAAAACTTCCATCCTTAATTAATAAGTATGCACAACAGCCCCTCCCTCATCGGTATTGGCAGTCCTATCGTTGACGCCATCGCCCTAGTAGAAGAATCATTCGTCGCCCAAATCGATGGCGATAAAGGTGGGATGGTGCTAGTCGATGCGCCTACCATAGCCAGCCTGATCGCTAGCCTCCCAAAAGCGGCCATAGCTGCGCCCGGCGGCTCGGCAGGCAACACACTCTTCGCCCTCGCCCGTATGGGTGCTTCCACCAGCTTTTTAGGCAAGACTGGCAACTGCGCAGAGGGAGAATTCTACCGCGAAAGCTTTTCTAAGCTCGGCGGCGATGCCTCGCGCTTCAAAATCGGCAAAGTGCCCAATGGCCGCTGTCTCTCCCTCGTCACTCCAGACGGGGAACGCACAATGCGCACCGATCTAGGCGCAGCCATGACTCTCGCCCCCGAGGAAATATCCGTTTCTGATTTCGCTGGCTGCGCCCATGCCCATATTGAAGGATACCTTCTCTTTAACGAAGCCCTCATGCGCCGCGTGCTCGAATCCGCTAAGGAGGCAGGTTGTACCATCAGCCTCGACCTCGCTAGCTTCGAAGTGGTCAATGCCACCAAATCAATCCTCCCTGTCTTACTGAGGGACTTCGTCGACATCGTTTTTGCCAACGAAGAAGAAGGCGGTGCTTACACTGGTATCAAAGGTGATTATGCTGCCATCGCACTTGAACTTTCCGAGCTCTGCGATATTGTCGCTGTCAAAGTTGGCGCCCAAGGCTCCTACGTCGCACACGCTGGCATAGTTGAAAAAATCGAGCCCATACACGCTGCTCACGTAATCGACACCACAGGCGCGGGCGATCTTTGGGCAGCTGGCTTCCTCTTCGCTTGGTCACAAAAACGCTCACTTGCTGATTGCGCCAAACTCGGCTCCATATTAGGAGCTGCCGTGGTGCAAGTACAGGGCAGCGTCCTTCCTGAAAATATCTGGCAAGATATACTAGCTAACATTTAACAAAATTACTCACTGACTGGAGTCCAGCACCTCATGACCAACGATCAAATCACTGAACTCGTCGTCGATATCTCAAAGCGCGCCCGTATAGCCTCACTCGAACTGGCTGCGCTTCCCACGGAGACGAAAAATAACTTCCTTCTCGATCTGGCAGAACAGCTCCTTACGCAGACCGATGCCATTCTAGAAGCCAATGCGCACGATCTCGAAGCAGCCAAAAGCCTCGACCTCTCTGCGCCCATGACAGAGCGGCTCACATTAACGCCTCAGCGTATTGCCGCCATGGCCGAGGGCGTGCGCCAAGTCGCCGCCTTGCCCGATCCCGTTGGCATCGAAATTGAGCACCTTGCTCCCCCAAAGGGCTTCGACCTACGCAAGATCCGCGTGCCTATGGGCGTGATCGGAATCATTTATGAGTCCCGGCCTAATGTCACCGTGGATTGCGCCGTTCTATGCCTGAAGTCGGGCAACGCCTCCATCTTACGGGGCGGCAAGGAAGCCTTTCACAGCAATATGAAACTGGCGGGAATCGTCCAAGACGCCCTCCGCGCCAACGGCATCCACCCAGACGCTGTCCAATTTATACCCACGACGGACCGCGCCGCACTAAAGATACTGCTTGAACAAGACGATACCATTCACTGTATCATTCCACGCGGGGGCGAAAGCCTCATCCGCTTTACTGTGGAGAATAGCCGTATTCCTGTGATCAAGCACTACACAGGCGTCTGCTCTGTTTACGTAGATGCCACAGCCGATGCCGAAATGGCCGAGGAAATTCTTATTAACTCAAAGTGCCAGCGCCCCAGCGTTTGTAACGCTGCCGAGAATCTAATTGTCCATCAAAATGCCGCCGCACAACTGCCCCGACTCGCCAAAGCACTGCACGACCGCGGCGTCGAGTTGCGCGTCGATTCCCATGCCAGAGCCCTCCTTGCTGCCAGCGGCCTGCCCCTCGTCAATGCCTTGCCCGAGGACTTCGCCACCGAATACACGGACTTGATCATCGCCATTGCCATCGTACCTGACTTAAAGGCTGCTATCGATTTGATCAATGCCAACAGCTCTGGACATACCGATAGTATTGTGACGGCAGATACTGCCGCCGCACACAATTTCCTCACCTCGGTCGACTCAGCCGCCGTATTTCACAACGCTTCGACCCGATTTTCTGACGGTTTTGAGTTTGGCCTAGGTGCCGAAATCGGCATCTCCACCGACCGCCTCCATGCACGGGGACCCATGGGTCTAAATGAACTATGTACTTATAAATACGTCCTCCACGGCACCGGTGAAACTCGCTGAACAAGCACGATGATCACCCCATGGGCGTCATTATACAACACCGAGATGGCATCATCCGTATGGAGGCGATTCCAAGGCTCATAGAAGAGTTACCCACATCGCAAAGTCGAAATTTTGAAGTCTGCTTTTTGGAGTCTGTTCTAGCGAAGTTTCAGAGTTGCCAATCCAGCCATAGCGAAGATAAGCGAAAGAATCCAAAACCGGATAACGACCTTGTTCTCATGCCAGCCCTTGAGCTCAAAGTGGTGGTGAATAGGCGACATGCGGAAAATGCGTTTACCACCACGCAATTTAAAAGAACCCACTTGGAGAATCACTGAACTCGCTTCCATCACAAAGATACCACCAACGATGATCAAAGTGAGCGGTTGATGTACCATGAAAGCGATCATCCCAATGAGTCCGCCGAGTGCAAGCGAACCAGTGTCCCCCATAAAAACCTCAGCAGGATGAGAGTTATACCATAGGAAGGAAAGGCTCGCCCCCAGCAATGCAGCGCAAACTACAGCGAGTTCGCCCACACCAGGGATGTAACTAATAAAAAGGTATTCCGAAATGATAACGTTACCCGCCACGTAAGCCATGATCGCGTAGGCAAGTGCGACCGTGACAGTGCAACCGATAGCCAGACCATCGACACCGTCGGTTAGATTAATTGCATTACTCGAACCAGAAAGGATTAAGAAAAGAAATGGCACGAGAAGAAAAAGTGACATTTCCGAGATGACCACATCTTTGTAGAATGGCACCCATAATTCGCGCATCTTCGAAGCTGATTCGGGTACACTAAGCAGGCAAACTAAGGCGATGACAGTTAGTAAAGCTTGTCCGAGCAGCTTCCAGCGGCCGGGTAGACCTTTGCTGTTGGCTTTAGAGACTTTGAGATAGTCGTCAAGAAAGCCAATCACGGTGAGGCCGAGATAGATGATAAGCGCAGTGTAGACATAGACGTTGGGACGAGCCCACAGCAAAGCGCTACCGATGACTGATACGCAGATCATAAGTCCACCCATTGTAGGCGTTTGCGCTTTACTTGCGTGGAGTACGGAGAGTTTCCCGACTTCGTCCTCGCCCCGAAAGGCTTGCTTAGCGCGAAGTTGCCGGAGTTTGGCAAAAATCCACGGACCTAGGATAAAACCTATGCTCATCGCGCTTAGACCAGCAAAAGCGGCACGTAATGTTAGATAACGGAAAAGTCGAAATGGACCAAAGATATTTTCAAATTCTGCTAGGTAAGATAGCATTGCGTGAAATTAGGGATTAAGGTTTGAATTTATAGAGGGCAGTAGCTTTTCGAGTGAATAGTTGCGGCTACCTTTGAGAAAGATGGCTCCTTGGAATTGAGCAATGGTGGATTTAATTTTTTCGACGCTGTTCGTGCAGATGCACTGTTGTGGAGAGATCGCTGTGGCGTAGGCATTAGTCAACTCCTTGGAACCGACGAAGGCTGCGCGGTCCTTCGGGCGTAGTTTTAGCAAGTGCCCGATGGCTTCGTGGTGGGCGGAAGCGGTTGTGCCGAGTTCATCCATAGCACCGAGTACGTAAAAACGTGCAATATTTTGCGGCGTGCTTCGGTCAAAGGCATCCAGCGCATCGGCCATTGACGAAGGATTGGCATTATAGCAATCGATATAAAAAGTCTGCTCTCCAAATGTTTCAAGGTATCCGCGATTACCAGAAGGCCGCCACGCTTCGACGCGTTTGCGGATGTCTGACTCAACAATACCCAGATATTTAGCTGCAACGATGGCCAGCGCCGTGTTGCTCGCGATGCCTTCGCTCGGACTCGCAATTGGGTAGTTTTGACCATCAATGGTGACTTGTTGAGATGCCTGCGCTGCTCGAGTTACTCCCAGATCCTCCATTTGTTCGGAGACTTTATAGCGAACGATCTGCTTGCTTGGTAAATCGGGAGCAGCGACCCCTTCGGGTAGCAATACTATAGCACGATGTGCTAGCTTCTTATAAGCATTATAGCGCAAGGCATCGACGTGTAGAATAATTGGCGAACCTGGTTTAGCGAGTTCAGCTAAAAGCGATTTTTCGGAGGCGATGTTTTCCAAGCTGCTCAGAAGTTCTAGGTGGGCGGCTTCAATATTTGTCAGCACGTTGAGGTCGGCTTGAATCATTCCTCCAAGCTGCACCATTTCATCAGGCTGATTGATACCAGCTTCGATTACAGCGAAGTCTTGTTGGTTTGAATCAAGCCCAGAAAGTGTCATGGGTACACCGATGCGATTGTTCCAATTCCCCGCAGTCGCATGTGTACGGTCTTCGCCGAGTAAGCAGCGCAGCATTTCTTTGGTCGAGGTTTTACCGCA
>CACIKF010000017.1 GCA_902587165.1 Puniceicoccaceae bacterium
CAGCGCTTTATCTTCTGGTAAACGAAAAAGTCTTGGACGTGGATTACCTAGCTGACCCTCTGGCGTTACAGTACCTACTTCGGCATGTCCAAATCCTAGCGCCTCAATCGCACGGGGATACTCTCCGTCTTTATCCATGCCCGCAGCTAGTCCGACACGATTGGGAAATTCTAGCCCAAATAGCCTTACTGGATTGTCCTCGCAGACTTGGTTATATCGACGTATCAGCTTACATATAGAGGGCAACGCCCCCATTGCCATTAACGCGGCACGACCGCGATCATGAGCTTGTTCAGGCTCCATTTTGAATAAAATTGGACGCAGTATATTTTCGTAGATAAAACCCATAACTGTCTAAGATAAATAGAAACTGGGAACCTAACGCCAACATTAAGCAAAACAATTAAAAATATTCTGACAAAGCACTTTACAAAGGGTATTACGAAGTTTTTACCAGTTAATAGTCCTCAGCTAATATAGAGTAATCAATTAAGAAAACTGCAACACGTTCCCCTATTATATGTCGAAACCTACTACCAAACTTACATGGTGCAAAGCCCGCTTGGGCGAAGATATGAACTGGTGGATCCACGAGATCAGTGATCCTGTCCATTGGGATGTCGATAGCCTCGGCATCATTGACCCGCGCCAATTCCAGCATTTGATAGACTTGCTCGAACCGCTTAGTGATTATGGTTTACAAAACGAGTTAGTTGACGATGCGTTTTACTCTTTTGGAATCGATAATGTAGAGAAGGATAAAACCATTCTCCTTAAGCGTGTCCAAGACAGTGTATTAGAGAGCGAAGATCCCCTCTTCGCCTTGCCCGATGTGCTTGACGAAGAAAAGGGTCCTTACGCAGATCTACTCGACCACATTACGAAACTCCGCGTTAAAATGCTCAATGATTTGATCGACTTCTCCCAGAATCTGACCGTGGAAGAACTGGAAGAAGTAATCCGTGAGGCTCAGAACGCAGACTTCATGGAAGGTCGTGCTTGCCACTTTTTTACAGAGCTGACCGCGATCCTCGAGTATGTGCCTGAAGGTTTTGAGCTCGATGAAGACGAGGACGCAAAGCCCAAATCAGAAGATGAGGAACTCGAAAAGGACCTAGCGGAGGTCGATGCTGGCGCTGCGGTTGACGAGAAAATCGAAGAAGACGACACCATGAAGTGGGACGAGGAAGAAGAAGAGGAAGAGGAATTTGAAGAAACCACCGCTCCTCCAGAGGACGAGGGGGACGAGAAGAACAAATAATCGCCATCCTAAGAGTTTCAAAAAAGCCCCGTCCTGTTCAGAGCGGGGCTTTTCTTTGGAGCAAACTCACTTAAGATATGACTCGTATAGCACTTTCCCATTGTCAGTTATAAAATGGCTAGCTAGGCATTGTAGATAGATAAAGTATGTTAGAAAATTTAACAGATAAATTAGGCAGTGCACTCAGAGATTTGCGGGGTGTTGGCAAATTGAGCGAACAAAACATGGGCGATGCGCTAAAGGAAGTACGTCAAGCGCTCCTCTCTGCTGACGTGCATTTTAAAGTGGCGCGCGAATTCGTTGCCTCGGTTAAAGAGCAGTGCATTGGGCAGGAAGTTCTTAAGTCCGTCACGCCAGGACAGCAGGTCATCAAAATTATTCACGACGAGCTGGTCAAACTGCTCGGTGAAGGTGCCACCGAATTAGAAGATAAGAAGCCACTGCGGATTATGATGGTGGGTCTGCATGGCTCAGGTAAGACCACTAGCAGTGGTAAGCTGGCTCGCTACCTTAAAAAGAAAAAGGAATACCGCCCAGCTCTGGTGGCTTGTGACGTGTATCGACCCGCAGCCATCGAGCAGCTCGAAACGCTGGCCAAGAACGAAGGAGCCAGCTTTTACGGTGACCGTGAAGAAAAGGACGTCGTCAAAATTGGCAAACGAGGCCTCGAAGCGGCTAAGAATGCTGATGCCAATCTCATCATTTTCGATACTGCTGGGCGCTTGCAAATCGATGGAGATTTGATCGATGAAATTAAGCGCCTCAAGGACGCTGTTCAGCCTGACGAAATTCTCCTAGTAGCTGACGCTGCATTAGGGCAAGAGGCGGTCAACGTAGCCAAGCATTTTCATGAAGCAGTCGACTGCACAGGTCTGATTCTGACCAAACTCGACGGTGATGCTCGAGGTGGGGCTGCCTTGTCGATGAAATCGATCTCGAACGTACCAATTAAGTTCATGGGCACTGGTGAGATGTCAGATGAGTTTGATATTTTTTACCCCGACCGAATGGCCTCCCGTATCCTTGGAATGGGTGATGTGGTTTCTCTAGTCGAGAAAGCTCAAGAAAACATCGACCAAGACGAAGCCCAGCGCATGGCGGAAAAGATGCGTAAGGCGGACTTCAATCTAGAAGACTTCCTTTCGCAGATGCAGCAGGTTAAAAAGATGGGCTCGCTCGGATCGCTGGTCGGAATGATGCCAGGCATGAGTGGCGTAGAAGTTGGTGACGAAGAGGAAAAGAAAATGGCACGCACCGAAGCTGTCATTCTATCCATGACCGTACAAGAACGCCGCACACCCCGACTTTTACGCGGGAGTCGTTTAAAGAGAATTGCCAATGGTTCTGGATTACAGGTGCGCGATGTGAACGCCCTACTTAAGCAATTTAATCAAATGCAAAAAATGATGAAAATGATGCGTGGCGGTAAGGGTAGGAAAATGATGAAAGCTATGAAATCGCAAATGGGTGATATGCCTACAGGTGGTAGTGACTTGCCTTCGAATCTACCGAATCTTTAGAGAAGTGATGGATAATCAAGTCGTCTCGGTTTCAGTTAAAGGCGTGATGCCTACCTCAAGTGGTTGTGCCGTTTTCCTAGGTAATGAGGCAAAAACTTTTGTCATCTACGTGGATCAAGGTATCGGTGATGCCATCCAGCGGGCCGTAGACGATGTGCAAGCGGACCGTCCAATGACGCACGATCTAATGCTCACTATGCTCGATGGGCTCGGAGCTGAGGTCGAACGTATTGTGATTAACCATGTTGACGGTGGCACTTTCTTTGCTCGGATAATTCTTTCAATGGAAAACGAGCTCGGCCATAAAATTATCGAATTGGATGCTCGTCCTAGCGACTCAATGGTTATGGCACTCGCTTCGACAAAGCCGATCTATGTTGCCAAAACTGTGATTGATTCAGTTGATGACATGACTGAAATTTTGGCGAAAATTCTGGAACAAGGTTCTTGAACTTATGATGTCCCTCCCCGAGCCAACCATCCCTGGGCAACCATGGACCGCGCTCGCACCCATGCAGGATGTGACGACGTTGCCCTTTATGCGTCTTTTAGGGAAATATGGCGCACCTGATTTACTTTTTACCGAGTATTTTCGCGTTCACGGTCATTCGACCCTAGAGCAACACATCGTCGACTCGATTTGTCATCACAATACAGGCCGTCCCGTTTTCGCGCAGCTTATCGGTGAAAGCTTGCCCGACATTGAACGTACAGTCGTAGCGATTGAAAAGGCAGAATTACCTGTCGCAGGCATCGACCTCAATATGGGTTGCCCTGCGCCCAAGGTTTATAAGAAAAACGTTGGGGGTGGTCTTCTTCGTGAACCATCTAAAGTTGATGAAGTTCTTGGATGTCTAAGAGCTGCAGTCAAAGGTCGATTTACCGTTAAGATGCGTATAGGCTTTGATTGTGACGAGCATTTTGAAGAGATACTTGACCTAATTAAAAAGCACAAGGTAGACCTACTTAGCCTTCACGCCCGCACCGTAAAGGAAGCCTATCGTAGTGAGGTGCATTACGAATACATTAAGCGCGCCGTTGAGCGTGCGACCTGCCCTGTCCTAGCCAATGGCAACATCACCTCCGTGGCTAAAGGTCAATGGGTGCTAGGTGAGACCAAGGCCGCTGGTCTTATGATCGGCCGATCTTGCATTCGTAACCCGTGGATCTTTCGCCAGCACCGCGAGCTCTTTTCTGGAAAACAGGTCTTTCAGCCTAAACTAGGCGATGTGCGTGTATATGTTGAAGACTTGCTTATGGCCACCAGTCGACCCGATTTGAATGGACAGCACCATATCAACCACATGAAAAAATTCCTTAATTTTGTCGGCCTGAGTGTCGATGTGGACGGTCAATTTCTCCACGATATGCGCCGCGCGAAGACGAAGGATCAACTCGATACGATTTGCGACCGTCACCTGGTCGATAATGGCCGCGCCGAACAACCCTTCCCCGATGAACCGATTAAAGGCCTCGTTGCACGCCCTAATTGCGAGACCTCGCGAGGTTGCGCGTGGTAATTGCATTTTTCTTTTGCAAAATTTACAAAAGAGATTGCACCACATGCTTAGCTTCGGCAACTACATCGCATTACCCACATCACCTAATAAATAAATGAACATCCACGAGTATCAGGCCAAACACCTTCTTCAGGAATACGGGGTTCGCGTTCCACGCGGTTACGCGGCCACGAATCCCCTCGAAGTTGAAACCGCTCTCTCTAACCTTGGTGACGACATGATCGTTGTGAAGGCCCAAATCCACGCGGGTGGCCGCGGTAAAGGAACTTTCACCGATGGTTATAAGGGTGGCGTCAAAGTGTTCAAAACTCCCGAAGCTGCGAAGGAAGCCGCCAATCACATGCTGGGTAATACGCTCGTTACTGCGCAGACTGGCCCAGAAGGCCGCAAGGTGCAAACGCTCTACCTGACTGAGGGCTGCGATATAGAGCATGAGTATTATCTAGCCATTGTCCTCGACCGCGAAACAGCCCAATCCGTCATTATCGCCTCAACTGAAGGCGGCATGGACATCGAGGAGGTCGCCGACAAGACTCCCGAGAAGCTGATTCGAGTGCCTGTCTCCCCCACTATGGGACTTCGCAGTCACCAATGCCGGCAAGTCGCCTTCGCACTAGGCTTTAAGGGGGAACAAGTCAAACAATTCGGACGTATCCTCACGGGCGTTTACAAGATGTTCTGGGAAAAGAATGCCATGCTCGTTGAGATCAACCCACTCGTCACTGACAAGAATGGCAATCTCAGTGCACTCGATGCTAAAGTATCCTTTGATGGCAACGCCATCTTCCAGCACCCCGACATTGAGAAGCTTCGCGATCTCAACGAAGAAGACCCTAAAGAGATTGAGGCGTCTAAGCATGATCTCGCCTATATCGCTCTCGACGGCGACATCGCCTGTATGGTCAATGGGGCTGGTCTTGCCATGGCAACCATGGACATCATCCAAAGCTTTGGTGGTTCTCCTGCCAACTTCCTCGACGTAGGTGGAGGTGCTAACGAAGAACAAGTGACGGCGGCCTTCAAAATCATCCTCTCTGATCAGAACGTTAAGGGCATCCTCGTTAACATCTTTGGCGGCATCATGAAGTGCGACGTCATCGCCAACGGCATTGTTGCAGCAGCCAAGAATGTCGACATGACTGTCCCACTCGTCGTACGCCTCGAAGGCACCAACGTTGAAGCCGGCAAGAAGATACTCCGCGAAAGTGGTGTCGCCCTGACCCCTGCCGACAGTCTAGCACAAGCCGCCCAGATTATCGTCAAGCAAGTCAAGGATGCTGGCTAATCTTGATCCGTTTCAATCTAACTAACTTTCTAAAATGAGTATTCTAGTCAACAAAGACACACGTCTCGTCGTTCAAGGGATCACCGGTAAGACCGGAACCTTCCACACGCAGCAATGTGTTGAATACGGTACTAAGGTCGTCGCCGGTGTGACACCGGGTAAAGGTGGCCAAATGTGGGAAGGCAAAGTCCCCGTTTGTAACACCGTAGCCGAAGCCGTCATAGAACACGGGGCCAATGCTTCCGTCATCTACGTACCGCCAGCCTTCGCTGCAGATTCTATTCTTGAAGCAATCGAATCAGAGATCCCACTCGTCATCTGCATCACCGAGGGTGTGCCCGTTCGCGATATGGCGGAGGTCCGCCGACGCTTAGAATTCAAAGATACAAAGACGCGCCTAATAGGGCCCAACTGCCCCGGTATCATTACGCCAGGCGAATGTAAAATTGGCATTATGCCAGGCTACATTCACAAGCCTGGTCGCGTTGGTGTAATTTCCCGCTCTGGCACACTCACTTATGAGGCCGTTTGGCAGCTCACTCAAAGTGGGCACGGTCAATCAACGTGTATTGGTATAGGTGGCGACCCCATTAATGGTACCTCACAACTTGATGCGGTGCGCATGCTCAACGAAGACCCAGATACCGACGCCATTATTATGATCGGCGAAATCGGTGGTAGCGCCGAAGAAGAAGCCTGTGCCTACATAAAGGAAAACGTAAGAAAACCAGTCGCGGGCTTCATCGCAGGTGCCTCCGCGCCAAAGGGTCGCACAATGGGTCACGCTGGAGCGATCGTATCTGCAAGTGGTGCCGGCACCGCAGAGGCTAAGTTTGCCGCCATGGATGACGCAGGCGTGTCGATCGCGCGCAATCCTTCTGAAATTGCTGATGCATTGCTTCGTATCTACAAGGGTTAATAAAGCCTCAATCAATTAGATCTTCGAAAAGGCGCTCATGTTTATGTGTGCGTCTTTTTACTTTAGTGGCAAAGATTTCTGTTACCGAAATCACCCGAACGCCTGAGCAGCGATGGAACGTAGATGGCTCAGGCGAATGGCTTGTCATTCACAAAAATGATAGAATTATTAAACCTGAAGACTGTCCTCAATTCTTACTTGACTGCACCACGCTACTTAACGCGATGACGCTAACCTAGAGTTTTCAGCTTCACCAAATGCCACGTTCGCCACTCTTAAGTGAACGAGCGACAGCAACTAGCAACTGCACGGTGTGCTCGATATCGGCGAGGTCGACCATTTCGCTTGGCGTATGCATATAACGTAGTGGGATTGAAAGTAAGCCTGTGGCGATGCCGGATTGAGACACTTGAATGGCGCGTGCATCGGTGCCTGTCGGGCGAGGATCCGCTTCGACTTGGTAAGGAATCTTGTTACTTTCTGCAGCACAAATAATGCTTTCGAAAATGACTGGGTTAATATTAGGACCACGGCAGACGATGGGGCCTTCTCCTTGCTGGAAGCTACCATACTTACGAGGGTCACAGTCCGGCGAATCAGTGGCGTGCCCGACATCGACGGCAATAGCGAAATCAGGATTCTCTGAGAATGCGGCTGTCATGGCACCTCTTGTCCCAATCTCTTCTTGTGTAGTGGCAGCGGCAGTGACGCGCGCAGCGAGCTTTCCTTTCGTTAGGCGGCGGGCAGCTTCCATTACTGCGTAGGCACCTGCCTTATCATCAAATGCGCGGGCCACGCCGACGCTGCCTCTAATTAATTCAAAGCTCTGGTCGTAAACGGCAGAGTCACCAATGGCGACGAGTGCTTCGGCCTCTTCCTTGCTCTTTACGCCAAGATCGATCCATATTTCGTGGGTCTCGGGCACCTTCTTGCGGTCCTGCGCGCTCATCAGATGGATAGCGCGTTTACCTGTGACCGCTTTGACGATGCCAGTCTTAGTAATAATCGAAACACGTCGACCAGAGATCATCGTCTTGTCATGACCGCCGAGGGTATCAAAATAAACGAAGCCTTGATCGTTTATATAAGTGATAATTAAGCCAAGTTCATCAATGTGACCTGCAAATAGAAGATTCGGATCTCCTTCTGGGTTCACTGTCGCAAATCGATTGCCCATGGTGTCGCGTCGATAGGTATCGACCTCGTTTTCAACGTATTGATCGACGACTGCTTGCGCTTCGTATTCGGCACCCGTTGGCGAGCGTGCATTGAGGAGGTCGACGAGAAAATCCGGTGCTGGGTAGGCTTTAGACTTTTTTGATATAACTTTCTTAACAGTTTTCTTTTTAGGCATAGCTCATAGTCTTACGAATGGTTTTAAGATAGCAAAGTCATTTGCAGATAAAATGCCTTTTAAGCTGGCTGATATTCTAACAACTGCTACCGCCAGCTTTCTTATAACGTTACTAAAAGTAAGCATCTTTGCGGTCTACTTTGATGTGATTTACTAAAAAAGCGGCCACCTCGTTGAGGTGACCGCTTGTAAAAGACGCTAAGATATTTTGACTAAAGCGCTTCGCCGTCGGTCTCTCCGGTGCGAATACGAATCGCACTTTCGACAGGAAGGACGAAGACTTTACCATCACCGATCTTGCCGGTCTTGGCAGCCTGAACAATAGCCGCGACTACCTGCTCGACCGTGTCCTCATCGACTACGATTTCAATCATCGTCTTGGGTAAGAAGTCGACCGTATATTCACTGCCTCGGTAGATCTCAGTATGACCTTTTTGTCGACCGAAGCCTTTGACCTCTGTCACAGTAAGTCCTTCAACGCCGACTTCAGCCAAGGCATCTTTAACGTCGTCGAGTTTGAAGGGTTTTATTATAGCTTTAATAAGTTTCATAATTGTTTTCCTAGTATAAATTTATTTATAGGTTATTTAAACTGGTATACAGTCTTACCATGTTTGGATTGAGTCACATCTTGAGCAATGAGTATTCCTGGTAGACAAGCGGCCGCCAAGAAAGCACATAAATAGAGTGATTTCTTTATCATAATTAGAGTTTAGGGAGTAAAAACAGGTCAAGACCTGAGGGGATACGCAGTAAGGCTAACGCTGGCTAGATAAACAAGACATTTCCAGAGAAAGGCTTGTGATTGAGAGCTTTAAAAGTGATGATAAGGAAAACTGTGCATAGAATTTCCAAATATCTAAATTCTTGAAACTTGCTCGGCGGCTTAACGTTTTAACCAATGAAGGTAATCTAAGATTAATTTAATATCCATGATGACGTATTCAAAAAGACTCCTCTTTATTTTGCCCATACTTGCTCTGAAGCTCTCAGCGGATCCGATTTTAAGTTCATGGTTTACTGATTATTCTGGGCAATACGCACGGATTTACGAAACAGCTGCGGATGAATCGGCACTCAACTCAGTCACTACTTGGAGCCACCCGAATAATGGCTCTGGTCAAGCACTACCTACTTACGCTGGCGTCCACGAGATTGCCTATACTGAGACTAATGTTTACATACGTACGAGTGGCCTAGGTTTTCATATAATGGGGCCTTGGTATCTTAATGAGGAAAGAACCAACCTCTTTCCCAACTACCCTAGTAATACATCTGCCATATTTCGTTTTCCACGTGACCCTGGCGCACCTCCTATTTCTAAAACCGCAACTGGCAATGGCACCATCGGATATTTCGTTGACGGTATCGGTATGTTTGATAGCCGGGATGCTTTTTCCTACATTACCTCTGAAGGCACCGACGCTAGGCCAGGAAGAGAAGATCGCTACAGGGGTGATGGCATTTGGAATCGCGATGCCTATATCAACGAATCTGTCACCTTCGACTCTGCACATGCACATCAAGCTGATATAAATCATCACTACCATGCCAATCCGCCTGCCCTTAGACACTTAATTGGCGATAGCGTAGACTACGACGCTTCAACGAACACTTACACAGAAAACTTTAACGGACAGCACTCCCCGATCATGGCTTGGGTTCGAGACGGCTACCCCATCTACGGTCCATACGGCTACGATGATCCGGACGACGCCACTAGCACCGTCAGACGCATGATCACAGGTTACGCCACCCGCGACGGATCCAACGGCACAACAAACTTAAACGATACAGGTCGTATCTCGCTGCCAAATTGGGCTGCGGTTGTTCAAGGAATCAATGCCGCACTTACGACTAATCAATATGGCCCCGACGTGGGAGCAGCGTATCCGCTTGGACACTACATCGAAGACTACGATTACCTCGGCCACCTTGGGTTGACACTAGGCTCTGATTTTGACCTTGATGAGCATAATGGTCGTTTTTGCAAAACCCCCGAATATCCCGATGGCATCTATGCCTATTTCGTATCTATTGATACCCTCGGAACCCCAATCTACCCCTACAATATCGGTCGCACTTTCTATGGAAGTCCGACAGGTGCCACAGTAAGCACTCTACCCGCTAACGCCGAGATCTACTTCGAAGGTGGTCCAGAAGCCGAGCTATCGATAGATAGCCTTCAAGTCGAAGCCACCACTGGTGATGTCACGCTCGCTTGGAGTGGACCCGAAGGTGGCACCTATCTCATCGAGCACAGTGCTGACCTAGAGCAATGGAAAATTCTCGACGACACAGCAGTCAACGAAATGGGCTCACTCGGATCGACCCCCGACTCAACCCGCGCGCTCGACGAAGCAAAACAATTCTACCGTGCAAGCCTTACCACAGTCGAAGCCTTCGACGATGAGGGCTTCGATTATGATCCAATCGCTTTTCCTAATTTTACTGCCAACTTCTCAACGCTCCCTCCATTTGAAGAAATCATTAGCGTTAATGTCGGTGGTGTCACCGCTACCGTCATTGAATACGATGCGGCAAGAGGCAGCCTAAGTCTTGACTTCGATGAGGACACGCTGACTCGAGGTGTAAGTTATACTGCGCAAGTGAACTACACACCGACTGGGGGGTCACCGAGTACAACCACATCAACCAATACTCATACGGTTGCAGCCTTGCACAATATCCTTCTTCTGATTGTCGATGACTGGGCGATCGACTCAAGCCCTGTCGATAACAATACCACTTTAAACCCCGGCACAAGCTTTGCGCCAATGCCAAATCTAGAAACCTTGGCAGCCCGCGGCTTACGCTTCACCAATGCCTATGCCCAACCGGTCTGTTCTCCGACTCGCGCCACTATTCTGACAGGTCGATACGCCTTCCGTCATACAGTTGGTTGGCCTCAAGGTGCGACCTTACCTGCGATCGAACTCACACTGCCAGAAATCTTCACCGCTGAAAGCTCAAGCTACAATCTTGCGAGTTATGGTAAATGGCACCTCGGCGGCGGCACGACTGGGCCCTTTGATCTTGGTGGCTGGACAGAGTTCAGGGGGATATTAGGTGGTGGCGTTACCAGCTACACCAGTTGGGATAAAACTGAAAACGGTGTCACCACACCGAATGTAACGACCTACACCACTACCGATCAAGTGAACGATGCCGTCACATTCATCGACGCACAGACTACAGATCCGTGGTTTGTTTGGATGGGTTTTAATGCGCCACACACACCCTTCCATAATCCACCAATCACCCCTACTCATCTTGAAGACTATCCAGAGTATGTCGAAACTGATGGCGTAGTGACTGGTACCGATCGCCGTGGCGCATACGAAGCCGCCTTGCAAGCTCTCGACACCGAAATTGGTCGCTTACTCGATTCCGTAGACCTCGACACGACCAACATCATTATTATTGGCGACAACGGCACACCTGGGGCAGTCGTCCAAGCTCCATTCACTGCAGCGCACGCCAAAGGTTCTCTTTACGATGGCGGCATTCACGTGCCACTTATCATGGCTGGTCCAGATATCCCGCTGACTGGCACGAGCCATAAGCTCGTCCATTGCGTCGACTTATTTGCAACGATTCTCGATCTCGCAGGCATAGATATTGATACCGCAACTAGCTCAGTCGATACGATCGATTCGCAAAGCATTGTTCCTATTTTGAATGGCCAGGATGGTGCCACTAGGTACATTGTATCTGAGGCATTTGGAGGTAATGTAGACGGGCGTACGATCATTTCATCTGATTACCCCGATTATAAACTCATTATTTTTGGCGATCCTACCACCGCTAGCGACGTCTCCACCTATGAATTATATAAGCTCTCTCAAGACGAGAATGAGCAAACTCCTCTAGGTGTGCCTACTCTTGGCGAAGCCCATTATGATGCTTACCAAGCATTACTTGCAAAAGATTTGGAGCTAAGTCCCACCGTTGTTGCTGGCGACACCATTTATCTACACCTTGAAGAAACCTCAGGACGGTCCAGCGCGCCACAAAACGCCAATTTGGCGCCCACTACTATTGATATAGATGGCGTAAGTGCTACCTACCTTGGCCGTCTTAATCAGACCGACAGCTATAACCGATTTTGGGTCAAATGTACGCTTCCAGATACAAGCAGCGCTCCCTACACAAGTGCAACTGTGACCTTTACAAATGTTCCAATGGGCAATGCGACCCGAGTATTGAATGTTACGGAGATCATCATAGCACCATAAGTGGCTAAAATAATAAGCGACCGACAAAAGATACAGAAAATGGGGTCGAGTTCTTTAAATCACTCTAATGGACATTCAAAGTACGACTTGAGGTTCAAGCGCTTAAGTGGATGAAAAGGCTTGAAGCTAGAGATTTGCGGGACAAATTACTCCGATTTTGCTCATTCACGCAGCTTTATTTATGAAAACACTCAAATTCGCAGTTCTC
>CACIKF010000018.1 GCA_902587165.1 Puniceicoccaceae bacterium
GCAACGTGCCCAGTCCTGTATGGTGTCACGCAACGGGCAAACAAAGGCATGCGCACGACTGAACCAAGCCGGTAGCTCTGCCTCTGGAATATACCCTAACACATCCACTCGTCCTTTTAACGAACCCGTATCTGCAAGCGACCTACACCGCTCCTTGAGTGGGCCGCCCCCCATCATTGCAAAAGCAAAATCATCACGCTCCTCGGCTAATCGCTCGACCGCTTCCAGCATATCCAAACATCCGTAATTCTCATAAAAGCTCCCCATGTAGAGCAGCACTTTCTTACCCTCGTAGCGCGTCGAGAGCTCCAGACTTAATCTCGCATCCGAATTCTCTAGCTGCTTTCCATAGGCATAAGGATAATAGAAGGTCGGGCTTTTTTGTAACAACCAGCGCAACCGAAGCGTAAACAAATTGTCCAGATAGCGACTGGCGCAGATATGCGCATCGAAGGTCATGAGCGACCGCCACTCCACAAACGCATCCCACAGGCGACGTAGCCGGCTCATACGCGGGATGCCTGAAAATAATTCCACATGATCCATCATACACACGGGGCGCTGATTCGCATTACGGAACTTTACCCAATTACGTGTGCCTAATCCACAAATCCAAACAACATCTGGGTCCACTGAACGTGCAAGTGCTAAGCGTTCTGCTCGATCTGACTTTCGATCCCGTCGCTCACAAAACAAAGCCTGTACATCCGGACACTCAAACGCGAGCCGTGCGCGATTATCGACGGTATCCTCGATCACAATACTCACGGAATGACCACGGGCAATCAATGGCCCTGCTAGGCCGGTCGCTCGCTTGAGCGTGGCATAGTCAGTGACATTTCCAAAGGTTATAAAACAAATTCTCACAACAACAATCGACCATTAATGCCAGGCAAAAAATCGGGCTCATACATCATCGCAACTTGCCACCCCCACGCTGCACCTTTGCAGCTGAGAGTAATACATCCATCTTCGACGAAAATAAGGATTCAAGCGATGTATTAACAAAAAATGATGCAGCACGTTCCGCACAGTCACGCTCACCTGAGTTAAGCACATACTTAGTTGATTTAGTATTCGCTAAAAAATGCGTGCTCGAATTTCGACCTGCGGCCTGAATAACCCCCTCATCTGAAATCGGAGACTCACCAATCGCCCTTAAGATCGGCTTCAACGTTGAAACAGGATCCGCTTTCAATGCATCATAATCGAGTAAGACGTAATCTTTCGAATCCAGCTCAATCAATGGAATCAAGATTGACGTAAACCAATCAAATAAAAAGGCATCGAAATCGACAGAAGTCGAGAAACCACGTCCATACTCAGCCCATTCTGGATAATTCCTACAAAACGATTCGTTCTCAATCAGACTATGCAGTGCGAAAATCTCTTTCGCACGTGCCCGATTACCGATCCATCCTAACTTCAACCAACTATGGTAAACTGAAACCGGATCTCGAACGACTATTATTAACTTCAACCCCGACATCTGCTGTTTCAACCATGGAAGCATATAACTTGAGCGAATATCCTTAATCAACCGCCGTCGATAGATCCCGAACCCATTATCCCGATCCACCCATTTCCCGTGCATACGCCCAGAGAGAATTTGGTTCGCAATCTGAACCTGCTCTTCGGACGCCACGCTATCACCAAAATACGGAAAATACCCAAGAGGTGTTGCACTCGGAACATATGCAGGAAAAAACGGTTCAAATAGAGATCGATAGCCGCCTAGCGACTGCAATATATTGCCCACCCAGGTCGTCCCACTGCGCCCTAGCCCATTTACAATTAAACACTCTCGCCTTGACCCAAGATCGAGATGCATTTGACAAATCAACCGCCGCCAAGCTCGCTTACATATCGAAGATTCCATCAATCAATATTAGCTGCCTCATAAGTGGAATCCATAGGCATCAGCCCAACTTTACGTAAGAGCATAGCTAACTTAAAAGCCGAAGCGGACACTGCATCACGCTCAGAGAGATAACGCACAGAGTCACGATACCCACGCCAAAGCCCCTTCAATAGAACTCCAGGCATTCTACTTTTCAATCCGTCTACAAGGCTCCATGCTGTCGCAAATAACCATAGAACCGGCAAGTAGAGTGTGGGCGCATTCAATGAGGCAAACAGGATTTGATTACGGTATAAAAATACATTCTGAAATTTCGTATCTCGCTTCGGCGAAGTAAAATGCTGAATCGGTTCAGACACTCCAACAGCCACTCGATACCCAGCATTCATTAGACGTAGACAATAATCGCGCTCTTCACCCCAATGAAATAAATAGGGACGATAGCCATTTAACCTGAGGAACAATTCCTTACGGTGCGCATGCGCCGTCCCCGTAAACGTGTAGGTGGCTCGTAATATCCCATCATCAGGCGATACGTGATAAACATGATCCGAAATATTAACATTCACATATGGCATTGCCACCGCACCCACACGTTCATCCTTAAAACATTCGAGACTGCGCAGCACTGTATTCTCAGACACAAAGACAGCATCATCATCGATCGAAAAAACAAAATCACTCGCTGCCGCACGCGTCGCTTCATTGCGACTCGCGACTAAGCCCATCGACTGCTCATGCCGAATACACCGCACTGTCGGAAACTCATTAGCGATCATCGCAGAGGTAGTATCCGTAGAACCGTCGTCAACAACGATCACTTCGAGCTCACCCTCCTGCTCCAAGCACGAATGCAACGCGTCGCGTAATTCCTCGACCCGATTCTTGGTCGTTATAATAATTGTGCAATCTGGCATCTTCGATTTTATTTTATTATGGTTAAATTTCGTGAGCCTTAAAGTAAATCAGTATAGATCTCTACAAGTCGCCCACCGTAATCCTTCCAGCTCAAATGCGTGCGCACGTAATGGCTGCCCACTCGCCCCATATGCTCACGCATCGCTATGTCTCGCCCGAGCTCTGCGATTGCATCCGCGAGTGCCTGACTATCGCCACGTGGCACGATTCGCCGCCCCTCGCCCACCTCAACTGGCGTCCCAGTCTCTGAGGTGCAAATAACCGGCACGCCCGCCGCCATTGCTTCCATCGCGCTTTTTGCACACCCTTCCGCTGCACTGGGAAACACATACATATCCGCACGCTTAAGCAATAAAAACCACCTATGTCCATAGGCCTTTGAATGTCGAAGCCTGTAAGTCAAAGAAGAGTAGTTTCTTGATTCCACCTGTTTAGGGTGAGCAAATACCAAATAATGTCACAGCTAATAGCCTCACTTCATTCGTTGAAAACTAAGAAATGTGCCTTGGAACTGCGCTCCAGCAACAATGTAGACTAAAGACTGCCTGCAAATGAGTTAAGTAAACCGGGTAACTAAATTTCCCGCAATACGTATCCAACGGTCTGCTCAACCAAGTAGACTTTAAGTCCATGAGCGAGATAATCGATGCTATCATCAGAAATAAGTTTATGTAAAATCCGAAAGTAAATATCCACCATCCAAAAGAAGGAATCGATCACGTATGCAAAATACAAAATTAGTTCCAATTAAAAAACCATTATACCAAGGATTACACATCCTACAGAACTTGAATAAATCACTGAGGGCATTCTTATAATAACATATAACCGCTCCGAGCGAAAACGGAAGACTCGCTGCAAGAATTGAAAATATCTCGCCTGCCAGTTATTCGGATCAAGAAATAATAATGCCAAAGTATACACGACCCCAAGCGCAAGCCATATAACGGTAATTTTTTAGTCCTAGAAATCCCAATACATATCAAAAAATAATAAAATAATTCTACCGTCAACGCCCATGTAGCAGGACCCAATCGTGGTGTTGAATCGAAAGAAAAGTAGAGGAGGAAATTGCGCAACCAATGATAAATGGTCGACGGGAAAAACATGACTTCTTTGTACTCCGTAACCTTCTCTGCATCGACACACAGAAGTAGCAAAGAGATCACCGCAGCAACCCAATAACACGGGTAGAGCCTAAGAAACCGATTGACCGCAAATTTAAATCGCCCACTAATCGTATATCCATAGCGATTTAGCATAATATAAGTCATTAGATAGCCACTAAGAACATAAAACCCAAAAACTGCGTAAGTCCCTAGCTGAAAAGGGCCATGCAGATACCCCATCTAGAACAAATAACGCGAGGATTGTTGAAAATAAACCAAACATAATTGCACTTCAATTCAGAGAGTTACTCAATGCATCACCTTTACCAATTCATGTAGCGACGCAACGACACCATGGCTGACTCCCAATTAAGAATACTATCGTAGCGGTGCCTTGCCCTAATTGCCATCAGCTTATAGGAAGATGCCGCATTTCGGATCGCAATCATCTTATCAACCCACACAGAAGCTGAACAATTCGTATCAAACAGAGCACCAGACATATTATCATCAACTGCTGTCGACATACCACCTACATTTGATACAAATGAAGGGACACCGTAAGCAGCCGCCTCGGATACGACTAAAGCACAGCATTCAGCTACAGAGGGCAACAAAAAGAATGTCGCAGATTTGAAAAGTTGCCGTAGCTCCTGTCGACCCGCTTCTTCTCCCTTCGAAATATAGCCATGCAAAACCAGTCCGTCACATGGCTCTAGATCAGGACTTGCGCCAACTATATCTAACCGAACAGCAAGGCCCTTCGATCTCATCAAATTAAACACCTCTACAACAAGAGGACCACCTTTACGCTCCCATTCTACACCAATAAATAGAAGGCGAATCTCCGTAGAGTCTATCCGTCCCTGAATTAAAGTTTCCAAATCAGAGTGCGATGGAACGAAGTCGACATTGCCCCCAAATGGAACTATAGCAGTTTTTTCATGTTCGATGCGATAGTAACCTTTCGCGCAGTTGGCGGCCCATTCACTTGAATAGATCGCTCGTTTGCATGCGTTGATGGCACGCTGTTCACATGCATTTCCAATTCTTAACGCTCTCCGATAGTAACGACTCTTGTAAAAATAAAAGTCTATCATCGCCGCAAAACATGCATCTGTCCAAAAAAACATTGGCTTTCCTATATTTAGATAGGCAAGCGGTAAAGTACTTGGTGACAGTACAACATCATAGTCTAAAGACCTAAGCTTCCTCTTCAAGACAAACGAGCACCAGCGCAAGTAAAGCGGTTCACGCTCCCACTGGTGCTTCTTTGAAAGGAGCTTCCACATTAAAGCCTGAATGCATCGAGTAGTAGCACGATAAACAAGTGGCTCATACCAGACTGCCTGCACCTGATAACCAGCACGTTTTAAATGACAAAGAATGTAGTGATTAAGGCCTGACCACTTTTTGACATTACTTGGGTTATGCAAAAGTAAAAAAGCAATTTTCATAACTAGAAACCTAGAGAATGCATTTAATATGCAGCAAAATCAGCTCCCGTAAAGCGAGAGGAGTTGAGCACCATAATCTTCCCACTTCATGTATTTCGACACATAATCCTTACCGAAAACACCCATCTGCTCGCGCATTTGCTGATCTTGGCCTGTAGATTGTATCGCACACGCAAGTGACCGCGCATCGCCAAGAGATACGAATGCACACGCCTGCGCTGTTGCATCAGGAACGCCACTCTCTCGAGTGCATACTATAGGCAGCCCAGTTGCCATCGCCTCCATAACACTCTTAGCGCATCCCTCTGCATAACTCGGAAACACAAACATGTCAGACCGCGCAAACAAGGACTTTAAATTCCCCTGAGGAATAAAGCCATGAAACACGAAACTGTCACGCACATGCTTAGGGTACTTTTGCAATAAGCCCTTGCCGACTTCCGCATGTCCAGCAATTTCAACTATGCAGCGGACACCCTCTTTTGCTAATAAATCGACAGCCTCGATTAAAACATTAGCCCCTTTGCGTAGCATAAAACCTCCAGTAAAGAGCAGCCGCAGGACTCCGCTTTCCTGCAATCTGTAATCACTCTTAAGGCCAAAAAAATCAGTACGCGTACCAAGGTAAATTACTTTAATTTTAGATGGATCAAAACCTTCTTTAACAAATGTTTGCTTAACGTAGTCAGAATTAACCAAGAGTACATCCGCCTCTGCACAGTCCTTCACAACTAGTTTAAAAAATGGATCATTTGGCCCCATGTCAAATACATCGCCACACTCCTGATATAGTCTACCCAGATTCCTCTCAATCTCAGCTGGATGGGCGAGGCTTTGATCCACCACGACCTTCATACCCTTCCGCTTCGCAGCAGCGATCGCACCGCCCTGGCCGGCACCACTCCGCACGTGAAAGACATCGCCATCCAAGTGACGCACCGTGGCACGCCCAAATGCTTCCCACCCACGAACACTCGCCTTAGAGCGATCATACCATCCACGACGTGCTATCGCATACAGCATCTGCATATATGCTTCCGGCCAAAATAGACCACGGCAAATACTTGCGCCAGATTCGGAAATGGCTCGCCTTAAAGACAATCGCTGATGCAATTTATCACGCCCCACCAAGGGACCTAAAAGGTTCACAAACCACGGAGGGGACCGCATTGGAATCCAGCCAGTGATCACGTCATGGTCTAGCCCAACTGCACATAAGGATTTAGAGGTTTCGACAAAGTGCAAACGCCCTTGCCCAGTGGAAAGTGTTACTTTCATAAATTAATAAATTTCATCTTAGCCTAAGACGTTTTGCTTTTGAAACGCCTTCGAAAATGGAGAAAGTAGCGCAAACTCACGTTCGCCGACAAGTGGCCCCCTGCGGTCGATAAAACATATCGCGATGCCAGTAAACAGCGCAACCCACAGACGACCGTTCAGATTCAAAGGTGAGAACCAAAGCGCCCACATTAAATCGTAAAAGAGAAAAACCAGTGCTGGCGTTAACAAGTTGTCACGGCTCAAGAAAAAGAGCATCCCGCGCACCATGATCACCAAGAAAAACAGCCAATAAAACAGCGCAAATATTCCATTATTAAACCAAGTACCAATAATAATCGAATGCCCGGCAGCACGCTGAGTAAAGGCGTATTGATACCGACCATCACTTATATCTTCACCCGCAATGTCGACCGCCTCAACATAGTATTCTCCAATGTTCGGCCAAGAACCTAGGCCCCAGACCGGATTATCCAGTCCAGCGAGCAAACCTGCCACTACTGCCGACCGCCCCGCAGCGACCAGCCCTAGAGGCGATGCTCCAAATCGTGTTGTCGATTGTTCATAAAATTTCTTTTGTTGTGACTCCCCCATTATTCCACGCGGTGCAGCATACACATAGAGCCCATACACACAGGTCAATCCGATCAGCAAGATAGATGCAGTCCGAAGCATGAATGGAAGAGTCAGCGTCAGCTTCTCTCGCCCTCCCCCCTTCAAGAACCACAAATACCCTAGCGTAAAGGCCGTCAACAAATAAGAAATCGTGCCACTTCGTGAGCCATATATAGCCACAAGAAACACTGGAAATAAAAACCATACCCCAGCCAACAATCGACTGTAACGATATAACAATAACCCCAACACAATTGAACCAGATTTCACGATTGGTTCTATCTTAGCATTGAAAAATTTATATCCTTCGGCCTCTCCTTCCCCCATAAAGGCACTTTCCTGAAAATAGCCTGCACACGCACCCGGCAACATGCCACAGAAAAAGAGCAATAACGCGCGTGGACTACGGACCAGGATCAGAGCAAAAAACAATGAATTTAACCCGATCGCAATCGGGCGAGCCAGACCACGTATAAAAAATTGAAAATAGTTTTGATTAATTATATCGGATACTACTACAGCGACCACGAACAAAGCCAATAAACCAAACGCCTTCGTCGCCGTGCCATTCCAAATCCGAGTCCTATTTTGGCTTAACAAAATCGGCAGCGCCAAATACATCAAAATTTCGGACAACGAAAAGCGACCGATAATCCCGACCTCCAGCTGCCAGCCAAAGCCTACGAGAAAGACGTAAAAACTAAGTAATTTACTAGGCTTCATTTAAAATTGATAATCAAATGCTTCCAGATCGTCCCTGAACAATGTTCCGATTAAGTCTCGAGCCTCATCATCATAAAAAGCACGGTAGTCGGAGTGCCCTCCAACTTTCCCCACAACGGGAAGCTGATGAAACGGAAGATCATGACTCGCACAAAAAGCAGGGAGGTCTGCCTGTAAGTTTTCAAAGCGGAGAATATTTGGAACAATGACCTCACCCTGAAGGTTTTGAACATAATTTATTTGCGGCCTATAATGAGCAATTTTATTGTGATCCGCCCCGAGCAAGACGCCTGATTTCCAAAACTGCTTAAACTCATTCAAATTGGTATTTCCACAAAAGTGACGATAGGTTGATAGCGCACGACTGTATGGATTTCGGACAACCGCTAATATTACCACCCGCTTCATTACTCCAGGCGATAATAGATTTAGCATTTGAATCTCTAATAACGTCAAATGCTGTCCGCATAAGGTATAGTCAATCGGCCCAAATAATCGCTCTCGCGATAGCTTATTCGACGTCAATTTTAGAAGCAGCTTCGCAGCACGATTCGAAGGGCTTCTAAAACTCGGCCGAAGCACCAGTTCTTCCGACATCAACCCTAAAGCTACCTCTATCGACTTTCCAGCATTCTTCGGAATGTGAATAAATAATATATTTTTGTCAGGATGAAATGCCATAAATTACCAATCATATGATCTTCGCTCTATGTTTGCGCCAAAAAAAAGGCAACGCAACGAGAAGTGAAAGCATCAAGAAGATCGAGACAGCAGTCACAAATTGTACCCAACTCTGCAAGTTTAAGTTTGAACCAAAAAGTGTTGCTAAAAGTAAAGTCAAGAGTGCTGCAAGTGCCATTATCCCAATCAATTTCAACGAGACCACATCAACCACAAACCGCTTACGCAGCCATTTGGCATACGTCGTGATCAAGATGATTGACGCTAGGACAGCTCCAATCGGCACGAGTTCGGGATACGCAAGACTTGCAACCAAGTAAGTCCATACGATTGCCACAACGGATCCAGCAGCTCCCCCTAGGGCCGCATACCCCACCCCACCGGAAGAGTGAACATAATTGGACATCTGTTGTGACATCGAAGTATAAAATAATCCGAGCGCTGCAGAAAATGCCAACACATCACCAACATATCGACTGTTTCCAACCCAGAGGTTAACAAAAGATTCTACAAACACAACATATCCGGATGCGGCAATGATAGCGATTGATGCAACGATCACAATTCCAGCGCGCATGATTCGTCTTGATTTCAATAAATCCCCCGAACCCACTAGATGTGATAACGCTGGAATTAATACAACTGTAATACGACCAATAACGGTATTGATAAATAGTATTGGACGCAGAGTTATATCATAGGCTGCCACCCACGTAGGCGACATGAATAAACTTAGGATTAGCAGAGACAGTTTAGGCCCAGCATTCATAATAACATACCCAAAGACAACCTGTGAGGTCGAGCGAAGAACATCTCTGAGTGTCGCCTTTGAAATAATGACTCGTCGAGCGAGCTTAAGCGATATCCAGACAGCCGGAATCATTGCGAAGGTTGCTAACACAGCATTCCGAACTAATAGTGCCATCGGTATGATCCAAATGCCACAGCCCATACGGATCCCCCCAAAAAGCACCCCCAATTGACTGATTGCCATAATCGGCCTTGCATAAAGAAGATAAACAGGCCTCTGAACTGCCTGAAGAAAAGGAGCACTAGAACTGATCCAGAACTGCAACATCATTGCCAGCATACTGTAATTGACAGCCCGCTGCAGTGCAGAGCTTTCTTCTGTACTCAAATCCCATATTCGAAGCAAACCAGTCACAATAAACCAGCCAACCGAAGACAGAACAAGTGACAATGCCACATTAATACACAAGCCCCCCCAAAAGTAGCTGGTGGCCCGAATAAACCTACGTCTCCCACAAGCGGAAGCAGCCCTCTGCCCTGACACCATCGAGACATTGAACATCGCGACCCAGGCAACCACACCTCCAGTTGCCAACCAGACCCCGTATACATGATCACCAAATGCTTTAAGATACATCGGTACCATAAAGATACCAGTGACCAACATGACGAATTGATCGATCCAAGTAATGACCATACCGATGGCCGTCGCCCGTTTTCTGGAGATTGGCAAGCGATAATTTACTTTCGGCAGAATTAATTCTCTCCTATACAATCTTGAAAATGGTTTCTTGGTTTAACCAAATAGTATTCGAGAAGTCCGAGGAGAAGCCCGCTCTACAATCTCTGCGACCAGTAATGAGAACCCAACAACAAGTCAAGTCGCGATTAAGACACGAAACATCGAAACGCCCCCATTCGCCCCGATTAAACAGTAAGGAATGAAAAAGAAATGGATTGCATATATTTGTATGGACCTGCCTCCGAGATATACAAAGAAACGACCCAGCACTCCGCCATATCGGTCAACTATTCCCATAACTCCCCAAAAAGTACCGCAACCCAGAAACGCGAGAACATAGCGATATGCAAGTCCTACGAAATCGATTCCCACACCTCTATCAATCATACCTGTTGTATAGATAAAATGACGATTGGAGTAGTAAGGTAAAAGCATCACCCAAGCGCTACCGAACAGTATTATAGCCACCGGTATTTTCCATGGCTTGATTGAGAGCCGTAAACGCTTCACCCAATATCCCAGGACAAAAAATGGCAATAGCCAAAGAATAAACCTAAGGCCAAAATATTGGTCATTCCCAATCGCAAAGCTGACGCCACAAACCAATAAGCCTACTACGATCGTATTCCGTCTGGAGATTGAGAATGCGGCTGCAATAACGCTTACCCAGAATAAAGCCCACAAAAACCAGAGACCATGTATGGGCGCAATTATAGACTTAAATGCAGCCAGCGGCGACATAAGTGCTTTTAGATACTCACCATCATGTAACTTATGCTGAAAGTATAGAATCACTGCCCATGTAAAAAACGGAACAAGTAGCCTTTGAGCACGCCTCCAACAAAATGCCTGAAAGTTGCGGCACTCTAAGCTCTTCGATGCGAAATAACCACTCACAAGAACAAATATGGGCATGTGGAACGAGTAAATCGCTATGTAAAGCTCGTTTTCTAGGCACTTCACAGTGGAACCATGAATGACTTGTATCACGTGACCAACGACGACGAGCAGAATTGCTCCTCCTTTTAGACTGTCCGCAAGAGTATTACGCATCCGACATGTAACGTATTATTGGCTCTTCACCGTGCAATTCTTGAACTAGAATTCAGGTAGTAGAAAATCGCATTAGCAAGTATACTTGATTAACATTTCGGCGATGCTGATATATCTGGAACGTCCTCTGGAATTTGCTCAAAAGGCTGCGCCACTCCACATCCCACCTTGAATCGCTAGTTTTCGATCAATTATTCCAACCCGATTCAACTTATTTTCAGACTCAGACATTACTGTGCATTAACGAAAGAATGGAAACTAGAAGTTCGCTTTACTACTGATAGACTGTCGCGGTTTAGTATCTACTAATAGAGCTTTATACCAATGTATGGCATACACTAGGTCCTACGCGCAGCTTCCATCTGTAAAAGCTTACTTGATGCGGCAAGTATTCCAAGAAATGCCATCCAGTAAGCAGGGCTGTTAAAGATAAAATCGAAGAAGGCATGGCTCATACTCGTGGCGAAGCCGACGAGCAGGAAAAAAGCTGAAAAACTAAAAATACGAAAAGCTGAAAAAAGGATCCATAGCAGTGTCAGGAGAACCAAACCACTGCCAATGGCCCCATACTCGGCGATGAACTGAACGATGTCATTGTGCGCGTAGTGAAACACTTTGCGGCCCACCCATCCTTTTTTCTGGTGATAGCGCGCGTAGTGTATCTCTAAATAATTACGCTGATACATGGGGAAGATATAGCGGAATGAGCCGGCACCCCAACCCAGCGCTAGACGTTCCTGCGCCATCTCCCACGTGGCCTGAGTAGAAATAGCTCGAGTATCCTGATCGGCCGTCTCGATGGTTTCTCCAATATCGCCGAAGCGCTCTTCAATCGCGTCGAAGTCGATATAAGAAATGGCAAGGAAAGCGCCGAGGCCGAGAATGACCACTGGGATTAAG
>CACIKF010000019.1 GCA_902587165.1 Puniceicoccaceae bacterium
GGCTCGTCGGCAAAATAAATCTTAGGCTTCTGAAAGAGTACACGTGCTGCGGCGACACGTTGCTTCTCTCCACCTGACATATGTTTCGCCCATTTATGTGGATTTTCACCAACTCCTAGTTCGTAGAGTAATCGGTAAGCCTCTTGTCGCAGTTTTTTCGGGAAGCCAAGTAGGGTGCTTAGCGAGTGAAAGCGGCCTAATCGCCCACAGAGCACATTTGTTAGTAGGTCCGCATTAGGAATTAGCTGGAGCTCTTGGAAGACGATTCCAAAGTGACTACGTAGGTCTTCCGGTTTATGCGCACTCGTGCCGCTGAGTTTGAAACTTACGCTGCCCTCACTTGGTTCGAGCATACCACAAAGGCAGGATAGGAGTGTCGTCTTCCCAACTCCAGAGGGCCCTACGATGGCTAGGAATTCGCCTGCATATAGATCCAGGTCAAGGTCACGAAAGAGCCAACGGCCACCTCTTTGTAGGCCGATTCCTCGGGCGCTTAATACGGGCTCCTGTTTTTTATCCTGCATTAATATAGTAGCTTAAGCATCACACGATGAAATCTAAATACAAGTTGCTAGGTCACAGCTGTCATTGAAATTTTCAGCGAAGATAGGATGCTCCAAGCAAAGGCTAGCAAGTTAAGGTTCACTGAAAGCAATTAAAACTGCATCGTGCGGCTGATTTTCAGTGCTTCAAGAGTGTTCTGTAGGTGAGTCTCGGCTTTGGCGGGAGCCAATTCTGCGCCGAAGATACGGTCGCGTAAACTACTTGCATCCGTATTCATTTCAAGAAGCGCTGCTTGAAGGGCAGTTTGGTCTAGGCCACTTAGACCCTTACGTACGACTATTACGTGGCTGGGCACGGGGCCTTGGCTATCGAGCATGCGTAGTCGCTCGCGTTGTGCTTTGTTCAGGTGCTTATCCTTATCAATTACGTAGTAACTGACAGCAGCTGCAAGCGCTTCGCCCCTGAGGACACGTTCTGCCGCTGAAACATAACCGGTTCCATAGAAAACATGACCCTCACCGAAGAAGCCTTCAGGGCCGTTCTCTAGATCGATTAAACCTTGGGTGTAAAGATCCCAGACGGGAATAAGAAAACCTGAGGTGCTCGTGCGACTCGAGAAAGCAATGGGCTGGCCCTTGAGCTCAGTGATATTTTGGTAGGGTGCATCTTTGAGCGTGATCCAGTAACTTTGGTAGTAGGGCTTTCCGTCGATGAGTTCGGCTAAAAGAATATCAATGATATCTTGCTCAATCAATTTACCTGCAGCCGTCGCGCTAAGGTAGGCTAGATCGATTGTGCCATTACGAAGGCCCTCGTAGATGACCGCAGAACTCATAGGCACGATCGCCTCTACGGGTTTGCCCGTAGTCTCCGAAAGATAGCTTTCCAGGGCGGCGCGATCCTCAAGCATGGCGTCCGGGTCCTTATCCGGCTCTAATGCGACAATAATTTTTTTGACGGTGCTGGCAGCAGTTTCGTCGCTTTGCTCCGCACAACCAAGGAGTAGGCCGACTGTGACTAAAAGGGAAAGTTTAAGATAGGTGATGAGTGTATTCATAAAGCGTGAATAGTGGATTGAAGACTGGTCTAAGCGCAAGATGGGATCGGCCAATAAATGGTCGACCCCCAGATATGCTACATATATATGAAGTATTACTTTTAGAAAGTGCCTTTGATCGATACAGCCGCGTTTATAGGAGCACCCACAGTGAATTGGTGATCATCATAAGCATGTGGGTAGTATTCTTCGTCGAGGAGGTTTTCTATATTAAGCTGTAAGCGAAGGTTTTCGCTTAGCTGGTAGTAAGCTGCCGCATCGACACGAACAAAACTTTCTACAGTGCCAAAACCAGCACCACCCTTAGGAGTGCTCTCACCCTGATAGATTGCACCTAGACCTAGTCCCAATTTTTCGGATACCTGGTAGCTGTTCCAAATCGAGAAGGAGGACTTAGGTAGTTCCCCAGGTCTATCACCACCTGCGGTCTCACCGGTTAGGTAAGTATAGCCTGCGCTAACTGTCCACTGGTCTGAAATCCGACCTTGGTATTGAGTTTCAAAGCCTTGGATCTCAGCCTCGCGAGTCTCAATAACATTGTTAATCCTTTGGAGGAGATCTTGCTCGATTTCGAAGGTAGCTAAGGTGAGGCTTTGGTCATCTGATAGATCCCATTTGATACCAGCTTCAAGGTTGGTAAATTCATCCGGGTCGAGGCCTCTGTCACCGCTAAGGCTGGCAAACTGCCCGCCACTTTGTGGGACGAAGGTTTGGCTATAACTTGCGTAAAGAGAAACGTTTTCTGCAGGCTTGTAAATTAGGCCAACCCGAGGAGTGCACTCCTCGTCTTTTTGGCTGCCACTATTGTCCGTGAGGGGATTGTTGTTCGTGGCAGGTTCGTTATCTGTAATTTCAATGTCGAAACTGTCGAAACGTACTCCAAGAACTGCGGTTAGCTGGTCGGATAGTTCGATCTCGTCTTGGGCATATAAGGAGAAGACCGTGAGGTCGGTAGTAGTGTCGTCATTCAAAATGTCGAAGACTACCGAGCTTGGATTACCGAGGGAATCAATACCTTGGCCGTTTGTTGTGAATGAGCCATTCGCATTGAAATCTTTTGAATCTCCATTCCAGTTATCTATGAAGCGATCGTTAGCTGATTCGCTGTCGATGTATTCAGATCCGAAAAGTATTGTGTGTTTGATGTCAGCAGCTTCAAATTCAGCGACAAGGTTGCCACTTAAGACAAAGTTTTGGCGCTCAGTCGTGTCGACATAACCGTCAAGCGTAGCGACATTGTTAGTTTCATTGTAGCCTGAAGCATAGATATTCTGGTAGAGCTTGTCGTAGTCAGTGTATGATACAGTGAAGATACCTTTGAGGGCATCAGAGAATGAATGTTGTACTAGCGCACGGAATGAGAGCAACTTAAACTCAGACCTATTCAGATCCTCATCGCCGAAAACGACACCATTGAGTGCGTCCATAGGTTTACCATCATCGCCACTTGGGATACCGCGATCTAGGGAACGATCGTAATCGATCACCTCTGCAGAAACGTCGAGAGTCGTATGGTCACTAAGCTCATACTTGAAGCTTGGGTTGACCCCGTAGCCTGAACCATCTGAGAAGTCGCGGTGGTTTTCGAAAGTATCAGAGTAGGCGTTGAGACGGAAGGCACTTGTTTCATCAATGGCAACATTTCTGTCGAGATAGACTTCACTCGCGCCGAATGTGTCGAGCGACAATGAGTATGCATTGAAATCTTGACCTATCTCAGCCTTCTTAGTTACGCGGTTGAGAATACCACCGGCACCGCCGCGTCCAAAGAGTAGGGCGTTAGGACCGCGAAGAATTTCGACTTGTTCTACATTGTAAAGAGAACGGTAGTATTGCACATCGTCACGCACGCCATCGACAAAGAAGTCGGCGGTTGATACGATGCCACGGAAGACGACTGCATCGCGGTGGCCTTCACCTTGGTTCATGTTGACCCCAGGAGTGTAATCGACAATGTCACCGACGCTATCAAAGCCGCGCAGTGAGATTTCGGCAACACTTGTGATTGAGAGGCTCTGTGGCACATCAATGACTGGTGTTGGAGTTTTTAAAGCATTAACTTGATCGGAGAAGAGAAACTGGTCTGTGACCACGAACTCATCTAGCTCGTAGACCTCGTTTTCAGCAGATGCAGCATCCATATCTTGTGCCAGTGATGACACAGGATTGATCGTCAGGAAAAGAAGACCAAATCCCATTAATTTGATGGGCAGCATATTTAGTTGTTTCGTGTCTGTTTTCACTGTTTTTGGTCTTTGCGTAAAAAATAATATCAGGAATGAGTCTCAATAGCTTCAAAAACTAGTCAAGTTATTTATTGATATTGAGTATCATTAGCATGGCTTATCCAAGGTATTACACAATACACAGAGGGTAGTCCTCGAGTAACTAGCCCCACAGTGATGACTAATTAGAGCACAGTTGCCCCTTATTTAGCTGATTGAGTAGTGGGAAGGTCGCTCAATTGTAGGCATACTTAGTTAATTCCTCATAAAAAAAGCTGACCGGAGTCAGCTTTTAGGGAATAGGCTCTGTCGAGATTTTATCTCGGTTCCCATGTGTAGAGCACTTCGTCGGCAATTCGACGAGACAAATCGTGGGTGAGGCGTGGCATGGCTTGGTATTCCATTTGGAGGAAATCTTGTGTCTGAGCAGTCGCGGGAGTTGCGTAAGGATTATTCACGTAAGCGCTGGAAGATCCATTGATTATGCGCTTCAGGAAGTAGTAATCACCCTTGTTTTGATTGAAGAGGGAGACTTCGGCAGCGAGATTGAGGCTAAAGCTAGCGGCCGTAGTCGTGTCCTCACTCTGGCGCGCGGCAGCGTTGCGCTTATAATCGGTCAGATTTATAAGAAGGACAGCATCAGCGGCTTCCCTGCTGGTGACGAGCTTTGTTCGTCCATCGCGGATGAATGCGTCCCGAATTTGCGTGCTGAGCAAAGCTTGCGCTTGGGGCGCGAAGCTATCGTTAGAGACAGGTTTAATGTAGATCGATTCGAAGGGCAGTTCGACTGGGTTACCGAATTGGTAAGAATTACAGCCGCTGATCAAGGCCAGGGCAAACAAGGCTAGCATTGCAACCATGCTAGTGTGTCCTGCGTTTAGGAGCATTTTCATTTCCAGTGTTAGTCTCGTTCTTGGAGAAGAAATTAGTCCGCAAGAAAGCCGCGTAGAATACTGGCGCCAGTGGTGGGTTGGACGCCTGCTTCGATGTCGG
>CACIKF010000020.1 GCA_902587165.1 Puniceicoccaceae bacterium
GGTTTCGCATTTAATTTGGGTATGACCAACTTGTAATCGTGATACCGAATCGCGTAACGCTGTTGGTCATATTTACGCAGGTAAATTGCTTCATGCGGTACACCAGTATCCTCACCATTGACGAATGGCACTAGGTTAACGCCGTCCAGAGGCCGCCCTTGATTTGCTGGTGCGTTATTCAAACCAGCAATCGTAGCAAAGATATCCAGTGATATCACCGGTAAATCGTAAACAATGCCCGCCTTAAAGGCAGATGGCCAACGCGCTGCCATAGGTACCCGGAAGCCACCTTCCCAAATATCACCTTTCTGGCCGCGAAGAGGTTTATTATTGGACGCATTTTTTTTGGAAACACCGCCATTATCGGAGAGAAAGAATATAATCGTGTCATCCTCAATTCCGAGTTCATCGAGTGTAGCCAGTAGCTCACCGACCCCATCATCAACTGCGCTCACCATTGCCGCATAGGTGCGGCGCTTGGGATCTTCGATATGATTAAAGCGGGACAAATACTCTTCGGTTGCCTCAAGCGGAAGGTGCGGCGCGTTGTAGGATAGAAAAAGGAAGAAAGGCTTGTCCTGATTACGCCTCACAAAATCCACGGCTTCATCTGAAAATTCATCGGTCAAATACTGATCCGTCTCCACTGTCTTGTGGTCACGAACGATATACGTGAAATAACTCTCATAGTCACTCATAGGCTCGAAGATGTCACGATCAGTCAATAGCTCGGGAAAATAGCGGTGGCCTCCGCCAAGGTGGCCGTAAAACTCATTAAATCCGCGGTTCAAGGGGTGGTTCACAGGATGTGAACCGAGGTGCCACTTACCGATAATACCGGAATGGTAGCCTACCTGCTCCAGAGACTCTGCCAGCGTCATCTCTTCCTGAGGCAAGCCCATGTTTGGGTCGGTGGGGTCATATTGTGGGTTACGTTCAAAACCAAAACGCTGCGCGTAGCGACCGGTCATAAAACCAGCTCGACTGGGACCACAAACTGGATAACTAACATATGCATTAGTGAATTTCACACCTTCATCTGCGATGCGATCAATCCCCGGCGTGGGAATATCCTCACAACCATTGAAACCTAAGTCCGAATACCCAAGGTCATCACACATGATGACAATAAGGTTCGGCTTTTTCGAAGCATGTGCATTTGAAAGCAGCAACAAGCTACCTAGCACAGTTAGGGTGTGGAGTAATTTAATCTGAGATCTCATGGTTATTATTTCTTTCTACGGTTTTTAAAAGGAGCTACTTTCGGATGGCTAATCTATCTAAATAGGTCATGCGTTTAACCTCATCTCTCATTTTGGCCGCAACTTCAGGATGCTGTTTAACAACATTATCCCACTCAAGCGGGTCGATTTGGTGATTATAGAGTTCTTCCATCCCGTTATTATAAATAATATAGCGCCAGTCAGCGGAGCGTAGTGACCAATTTTGCGCTGCGGGATTCCAGCGTTCTTCAGGATTGAAATTTCCAGCCTTTTGTCCGCCATACACCATACTCAGGGCTGCGTCGGGACCATCCCATTGACCCGCCTCAGGCTCTACAAGTAGAGGCCGTAAACTGAAACCATCGAGCGGCACGCCTTTTTCATTCTTTCGATTATCCCCCTTAATACCACACAAATCAATTAGCGTGGGATACAGATCAATCAGGGAAACAGGTTGCTTCACCTCCGCCCCCGCCTTCGCGACTCTCGGGGCATGAATTATCAACGGAATACGTGTGCTCCCTTCCCAAGGGCTATGTTTGAAGAGAAAATCTTTCTGCCCCATATCCCAACCATGATCGCTGGTGACGATGATAATTGTATTTTCACTGAGCCCGTTATCCTCAACCGCATCGATCACCTGGCCGATACACTCATCCACTGCATTCACACATGCGAGATATGCCTGCGTAAATGTGAGGATCGCGGTCTCCATATCTGGATACGACGCAACTAGATCACGGAAATATTTGGGCCCCTTCATTGTGTCCTTAAAAACGTCGAGGTAGTGCGTATCTTCCGCATCACCGGGCTTAATGATCGGCATAATCAATTCATCGATCGGGAAACGGTCGAAGTAGCGCTGTTGTACGTGCAGTGGAGTGTGTGGACGAATAAAACCAACGCCGACGAAAAACGGCTGCCCGCTATCAGCTTGAGCCAACTCTGTGATACGCTCGCTGGCCCACTTGGCATTTTTTTCATCGGGCGTTAAGTCCAGATTATTAGGGTCCGAATAATTAAAGCGCTTTGTTTTATTCCACGCACCGGTCACCCAACCACTACCAGGCTTATACTGTCCCTCGAATGGAATCTTTTCGAGCGGCCCATATGATCCATCAACAGGACCGATGTCATTGTAAGGCATCGGGACGTCCGAATGTGCCACACGATCTTTACCATCGAAAGCGAAAGGACCATAATCCGCTTTATTTGCAAACTCTGACCAATCCGAACGGCGATGAAAATGCATCATCTTACCAGAGCCTTCGACAGTGTAGCCTGCATCCTTAAAAAACTCCATGAGAGTCTTCGAGTTCTTCAAGATCGGATTATCATACCACTTCGCCCAAAACAAATTTCCCGAAGTATGCGCATAGATACCGGTCAGGAAACTGCCCCTTGAGGGCGCGCATACTGGAACATTACTATAAGCAGATGTGAAGCGAACACCACTCTCAGCCAATTTTGCCATATTGGGCGTCTTCGTTTGAGGGTGGCCACCAAAGCCTTCTACATAATCGTTAAGGTCATCACATACAATCAAGACGACATTTGGACGCGATGGATCCACGCTCGCAGCCTCGAGCGATGATATACCAGTCGATAGATACGCAGAGCTAGCTGTAACAAGCGCAAGAAGATTCATTAGAAGTAATTTTCTCATAATTTAAAAAGTAACCATATTTTATATAAATAATAACCTGACCTGGATCAGACAGTTCCGCGACGTTCTTCTAAGGCACGACGAGTTTGCTCGGCTCTTGCCTTAGTGATCGGGTATAGCGTCAGTAAGCCAAGTGCAATTGCATTGGGAATCATACCGCCAAGCACCATCACCATACGCATGCCCAAGAAAGTGCTCTCGGTTTGATTACCACCAAGATCCGCATCAAAACCGACCATCACCAGTGAGACACCACCAATAAGCATACTTGCGGAGATCGCGGCCTTACTCACCCAACCAAAAACGGCGGCAAACATACCTTCACGGCGGTCACCGTGTTTCAATTCGTCATCATCGCAAACATCCGCCATCATTGACTGCATAACAGTGCCAACAGCAATCCAATAGAGTGAGCCAAAAATGGCATCGAAGAAGATGAACTGGTGTAATCCAGGATTATAAACAAACCAGCGGATCACCCCGTTGATAATAACCAAAACGTACACTGTGCGCAGAGTAATGAGCTTACTGGTGCGCTTACTAAACCAGAGCATCACAGGAATCCCAATAAAGCCACAAACCGCGTAAGACATAGAGAGATACCACTTCCAGAGCGAACCAACCACTATGTCCCCATCGAACATGTAGTAAACAAGTAGGTAGTAATCAAGAGTGCTCCCGAAGAAGCCCGCAACAATCTGTAACAGTGTAAGGGTGATCAAAACCGCAAAGGCTTTATTGCTGAACGTTTGGCCAACAGTCTTCCAAAAGCCCGCTACTTCATGCACTTTCTCTCCTGTAACCTTAGCTTTGTAGTAGCGCTCCTTTCCGAAAAGCCCAGGCATTAAACCAAAAAGCATAATCATGAAAATCGCGACCCCCCACATAACCGCACGAATCGAATCAACCTGCGTGCCGGAAATTCCCCAAGTCACGAGCATCCCTGCAACAGGAATTAAACCTTGGTAAGTAAACTCAGAGACCTTAGTCCACAGAGTGACGTGTCCCATCACCGTAGTCCGCTCATTATAGTTTGGTGTCAGCTCATACGTAAGACTGGTAAAGGGAACCGAAAAAACCGTAAAGCAGGTATAAAAAATCAGCGAACCAATCAAAAACCATGCCATGATACCACCTTCACTCCAAGTCGTGGGTACCATCCAAATCATACCGAAAGAAAATCCCATAAGAATCGAACCCAGAATGATAAATGGACGACGTCGGCCTAACTTCGAATGAAACCTATCGGAAATACGCCCCATAATTGGATCAGTCAGCGCATCCCAAATTCGGGGAATCGCTAAGGCAAGGCCAAGCAGCGCGGGGTTTACGCCAAGAATCATATTGAAGAAGGGCATAGCCGTCGCTTTCACGGTCGTGTTACCATGAAACATGGTCATCCCGCCCATGCCGACCAGGATCTTTTCTCGTAGAGGAACGACCTGAACCTCCTGACGACCCTCCGATGCTTCGGCGCTAGCGCTGCTTTCTGAATCCAAATTTGAAGCCTGCGCTTCCCTCTCTTT
>CACIKF010000021.1 GCA_902587165.1 Puniceicoccaceae bacterium
CATCTACTTCGGGCAACCCAAGTCGACCACGACTCTTGAAAATGGTGAAGAGCAAGCCATTGACACTATGGTCTATCAGACTAGCGAGATCGAGCGCATCGCTCAAGTTGCGATCGACACGGCCAAAGCGCGCGGCGGTAGTGTCTGTTCAGTCGATAAGGCCAACGTGCTCGAAACCTCTGTCCTCTGGCGTAAGGTTGTCACCGAGTATTTTGCCAATCACGCCCCAGAAATTAAATTGAGCCACATGTATGTGGACAATGCTGCGATGCAACTCGCGCGCGACCCCAACCAGTTCGACATATTGTTCACCGAAAACATGTTTGGCGACATACTCTCTGACGAGATGGGTGTGATTTGTGGCTCCTTAGGCATGTTAGCCTCCGCCAGCCTAGGCGCTGAGAAAAATAGCCTTGGATTTCCCTTTGGACTCTACGAGCCATCCGGTGGCACTGCACCTGATATTGCTGGTCAAGGCATCGCCAATCCTTGTGCACAAATTCTCTCCGCTGCGATGATGCTACGTTACAGCTTTGGTGAAAACGAGGCCGCCGCCGCTATCGAAGCCGCGGTTGAAAAAGCTGTTATCGGTGGTGTCCGCACAGGCGATATCGCCTTCGGCCTGGACTCCGTTGGTACGAAGGAGATGGGCTTAGCTGTTCTTGCAAATCTATAAGCCGCAGTTCAATTGCGCACGAATGATCACTCATCAAATGTACCTGTCCGTTTCGTGTTTGATCGTGAACTAGATTAAAGTATTTTTTCATTTCCATGACCTCCGCCGAAATCCGTCAGTCCTTCCTCGACTTCTTTAAGTCCAAGCAGCACACAGTCGTGCCCTCTGCATCGCTGATGCCCCAGTCCCCAGGCTTGCTGTTTACTAATGCAGGGATGAACCAATTCGTTCCTTATTTCCTCGGTACGGAGAAGGCGCCCTACTCCCCATCACGCGCGGCAGATACGCAAAAGTGTATACGTGCGGGCGGAAAGCATAACGACCTAGAAGACGTGGGTTACGACACCTACCACCATACTTTCTTTGAAATGCTGGGCAACTGGTCTTTCGGAGACTACTTTAAAAAGGAAGCGATCGAATGGGGATGGGAACTCATCGTCGAGCTTTGGGGCGTCCCTGCCGAGAGACTCTACGCAACTGTCTACTCGCCGTCCAAAGACGACCCTTCCAGCTTCGACCAAGAGGCTTATGACTTATGGGCAGCACTCTTTATCAAAAAAGATCTCGATCCGAAGAAGCACATAATTAACGGCAATGTGAAGGATAACTTCTGGATGATGGGGGAAACTGGTCCCTGTGGACCCTGTTCAGAACTACACGTCGATCTAACTTCCAATGGCGACAGCGGAGGCAAGCTCGTTAACATGGATTCCGATCTATGTATCGAGATATGGAATCTAGTCTTTATTCAATACAATGCCGAAGCTGATGGCAGCTTCCGCGATCTTCCCGCCAAGCATGTCGATACGGGTATGGGCTTCGAGCGTGCTTGCTCGCTCATCCAAAACACAAAGGGTTTCACAGATTTTTCTAAAAAGCCTACCAACTATGCGACCGATGTCTTTCAACCCATCTTCCGAACCTTGGAAAAACTAAGCGGTAAAACTTACGTCGATATTTATCCTGATTCGGTCGAAAGTGATAAGTCTAAACTTTCTACCGAGATGAAAGAAGCCATCGCCTTTCGAGTGATTGCTGACCATATCCGTACGCTCGCCTTTTCGCTGGCTGATGGTATTCTACTCGGTAACACGGGGCGCAACTATGTTCTTCGTCGCATCCTACGTCGCGCAGTCCGCTATGGCCGTACTCTCGGCTTTACTAGCAGGCAAACTTTCCTACCTCGACTCGTGGATACACTCGTTGATGAGATGTCAGGTGTTTTTCCAGAATTAAAAAATCGCGCTGAAGCTATCAAAGAAAACTTACAGCGCGAGGAATCTAGCTTTAACGAGACCCTCGACCGTGGGCTTGCTATGTTTGAGCAAGAGGTCGAGGATCAAACAGATAGACTTAGCGGCGAATTCGCCTTCAAGCTCTACGACACCTTCGGTTTTCCTAGTGACCTTACACAATTACTCTGTGCAGAGCGCGGGCTCAAGATCGACATGGCTACTTTCGAGGCTTTGATGGAGCAGCAGCGAGAGCTAGGTCGCAATGCACGTACCCAGCAACTCGTTCGGGCAGCCGATATCGCGAGCGAGGTCAGTACTACTTTCACGGGTTTTGAAGAGGACGAAAGCACTGCGACCGCCCTAGAGATTCACCAGCAGGAGGATGCATTGCTCGTCATTACTGATCGCACCCCCTTCTACGTAGAAATGGGCGGTCAGTTAGGTGATCAAGGCACGCTTACAGTAAAAGGAATCAATTATCCTGTATCCGCAGTTCAGCAACTCGCCTCCGCACGTGCCCACTGCCTGCCTGCTGATGCGCAGATTGCAGTTGGTGACGTAGTCACACTGAGTATTGATCCTAATCGTCGCCGTCCTATAGAAGCTCACCACAGCGCGACTCACCTGCTACACTGGGCGCTGCATGAAGTCGTCTCAACCGAGGCTGCGCAACAAGGCTCCATGGTCAGTCGCAATCGCCTGCGTTTCGACTTTAATTCGGGTGCTCTTAGTCCTGAGCAGATAGATACACTTGAAGAAAAGGTCAATAATTCTATAGAAGCAGGCGAAGCGATAAGCTGGCACGAAGTGCCTCACGAAAGCATCAAGGACCGCAAAGATATCCAACAGTTCTTTGGTGACAAATACGGCGACGAGGTTCGTGTCGTTCAGATTGGTGGGCAGCGCGATCAGCTGAACGGTTACTCGATGGAACTCTGCGGTGGTACCCATGTGCGTAACACCAAAGAGATCGGTTTATTTAAAATAAAATCTGAAGGAGCGATTGCTTCGGGCATTCGCCGAATTGAAGCAGTTTGTGGCGCAGCTGCCTACGATTGGATTCGTAGTGTTATCGAAAAATCAACTGAAGAGGAAAAAGAGCTTCGCTCACGTTTAGATGCGACAAACCAAAAGCTCACCTTACTAAAAACAGACCCGATCAAGTTCCCCCAGTCACCACAGATCATGACTGCTATGCTTGATGAAGGTAACTTTAAGCAAAAGAATGCTGTTTTCAAAAGTGTGCTTGCACACACTCAAGGGCTCAAAGCCGCAGTAATTGAATCAGACAAAGCATTGAAAAAAGCACAAACAGCAGGCGCTAATAAAGTTGCCAATGGACTACTAGACGAGCTCGATCTTAGCGCGAATCTTGTGATCACACAGGAAGGCTCTGCCGCTCTGCTACATGAGCTACTCGGTGGTCTGAAATCGCGTCAGTTCGCTCAAGATGCTTTTTGTATCATCGATGATGGCGACAAACTCCACCTCGGCGCACTCGTGGGTAAGGACTCCAATCTGAATGCTGGTAAACTGATTCAAGACCTTGCACCCATCGCCGGAGGAAAAGGTGGTGGCAAGTCTGATATGGCTCGCGGCGCCGCTCCTCAACGTGGAAGGCTCGACGAGTTAGAGGCATCGGCAAAAAAGCTTCTACTATAGCATTAAAAGAAGGGTTAACCCTATGTTAACATCTTACGTCGGACATGTAGAGCGTATGGATCCTTTTTTTACAGTTCCTTTCTAAAATCAATGAATGAAAGCTGTGTTTGCAATATTTGAAACTGCTGACTTTGTGCTATCTATGAAAAAAATTCATCTTCTCTTCTTCGCCTTTGTTTATCTGTTCACCGTTTACTCATTGAGTGCGCATTGCCAAATACCCTGTGGCATTTTTAGCGACGAACTAAAGTTTAGGGAACTAGAGGAGCACGTGGTCACCATTGAAAAATCAGCGAGACTCATCCGTAATTTATCAGCCAAGGGAGATCTGAGTGCAAGCGATCACCAACAATTGATTCGCTGGACGACTAACAAAGAGACACACGCACAGGAAATTATCGATGAGACAGCAAACTACTTCCTTGCCCAGCGCATTAAAACCGATGCTGATCATTACGCTGAAAAAATTAAGCTACTGCACCATATCATCGTAGGTGCGATGAAAACAAAACAAAGCGTTGAAACGGAGGCTACGGACAAGCTCTCTGAAAAGATCGCAGTATTTAAGGAGCTATATCTGGGTCATTCGCTGGCCCATTGAGTAGT
>CACIKF010000022.1 GCA_902587165.1 Puniceicoccaceae bacterium
CCCATGCGGCCCGGCCATGGGCAAAATCAACGGCTCATCTGCGCGCGCAGATTTTATACTATATCGCTGAAAATTTATCTGTGCGCCGCGAAGAATTTGCCCAGCGAATAACAGAGATGACGGGTGCCGCCATGGAGTCTGCAAAAGCAGAGGTAGACTTGTCGATCGATCGGCTCTTTATGTATGCAGCATGGGCTGATAAATATGATGGCGCGGCTCACGGTGTGCCGATCCGTGGACTTGCTTTAGCGATGCATGACCCTGTGGGCATCATTGGTATACTCTGCTCGGACCAAGCGCCTTTATTGGGCATGGTGTCGGTCTTAGCTCCTGCAATCGCGATGGGTAATACATGCGTGATCGTGCCTTCGCAGGCCTATCCATTGATGGCGACAGATTTCTATCAAGTCTTGGAGACTTCTGACTTACCAGCTGGCGTCGTGAACATTGTCACTGCGGCGCACAATGATGTAGTTGAAACAATGGCGGGCCATATGGAGGTCGATGCATTGTGGTATTTTGCTGCGGACGGTCACTCTGCGAGTATCGAGCGTGCATCGGTCACAAATTTGAAGCGCACTTGGGTGAATAACGGGCGCAGTCGAGATTGGCAGGATGCAAAGCAAGGTGCGGGCAAGGAGTTCTTACGACAGGCGACGGAAGTTAAAAATATCTGGATACCTTATGGTGAATAAGCTATAAATGTTGGAGGTGGCGGGATTCGAATCCTCTTATTGGCAATAATTTGAGACCCTATCGAGAAGGGGGGCGGGGGTTCGCTTGGCTGCTCTCTTGATGGTGTGTATACATCAAGTGCCTTAGAAAAAATAATTTCCTTGGTATGTGATACACTAGAAGCTTTATTAGGATTATGAAATATACAGCCCTACTATTAGCGACACTTGCTCTAACAATTCTTTCAGGGTGCGTCTCGCCTCAGATTAACTACAGGCCTACAACTAAAGACATAAGCTTCCCCCCACTAGACACAGTTGTGGTTGCTGAAATTGGTGATGAGCTTGTCAAGCAGGGTACTTTTTCAGAGCAAGATGCAATATACTTGGCGAGTCCTGTAAAAATCAGTTGGGCATATGTAATTGAACCTGGAAATTATGTTAAGAGGGGCGGTGATGGTTCTAGAGAATATTTCGTACCTAGTTACAATGGTGCTGATTCTGGAAGTATAACTAAGGCCGCACTCGCTGATCCTTGGCAATATGTGTCATACAAAAAGAATAACGACCAGATTGGCATTGTTACCGTTTTTAATGTTAACATCACTAACAATGCTAATGGGTATGTTAGCTTAAAGAAGTTACCATCATTGGCGGAAAATTCTTTTCAGAAGACTTTAATTTATAGCGGATGTACGGACGGAATGCTCACTTTAGGATACAGAGAGTTTTCCAACGATAAAGCACGGCCCGCATTTAACAATGATGTTGAGTACGATCTTAATAGTTCAAAAATAATAGGTTATAAAGGGGCTCGTATTGAAGTAATTGAGGCGGACAATCAAAACATTACATATAAAGTTTTGAGTAATTTTAATCCCCTTTGACGGCCACAGCCAGTAAGTCTACCTGGAATCTCAACTAGATAGGACAGCCCGAAGGCTTTCTTTAGGCAGCGATTTCTTCTCTTTGAGATATGAATCCCAGAACCTCTGGGGTATTCAATATGCCCATCAAAATGTGGGCAATAATCGGGCAATAATTTGGCTATAGCCCCTGAAGCCCAATAAAAACTGGGCAAAATGTTGGAGGTGGCGGGAGTCGAAATCGCACCATGTCTTATGCCTCAATGATTTCCTCAGCAAATTGGCGGTAGGCATTTTCAAAGTCCTTTGCCATGCGGTCAGGGAAAAGATGGAATTTACCCTCTTTGAGCGATGTGACAATACCTTCGCTCACTACGCTTGGTAAGTCAGAGTCTTCAGCGAAGCCTGAGGATATGGCCATATCGGTTAGAATAGGACCAGGATGGACACTTAATGTAGCAGTTCCTTGCTCCTTAAAGACGGGTCTTAGCGCCTGAGTGAAAGAGTAGGCGGCTGCTTTACTAGCTGGGTAAGTTGCTCTAGGGAAGCTTCTTAGCGAGGCAATCGAGTTGAGCTGTACAAAAGCACCCCCGCCGTTGCGCTTAAGCACTGGAGCAAAGGCCTGTGCCATATGAATCAGGCCATAGACGTTGACGTTCAGCTCGGTCTGAAATTGTTCGATGACATCCTCGTCCATGACACTAGCACCGATGAGGACGCCTGCGTTCGAAACGACGACTTGGACGTCGTCCGCAGTTTCTGCCGCGGCCTTGATGGAGGCGGGATTTTCATAGTCGATCTCGATGGGGACGACTTTTTCACCAAATTCCGCTACGAGCGCTTCGGCTTTATCGAGCGAGCGCACGCCTGCGTAGACTTTGGATGCACCGTGCTCGAAAAAAGTTTCGACAATGGCTTTACCGATGCCTCGGTTGGCACCAGTCACGAGGGTGATTTTGTTAGAAATGTCATAGCTCATATTTTAGCGGTAAACCGCTCTGGGCAGAGCTTCAACCCCGGAGACTATTTAATCGGATAGGGTGTCATTGGAACCATCTCGCCGCGCGATACGTCGACGTATGTGTTCGCTGAGGAAGTCGAGCACGGTGACGACTATTAAAATACAAAAAAGCACGGTAGCGAAGCGATCCCATTGGTGGAATTCTTGGTAGGCGTGCAGTTGTAGACCAAGGCCACCTGCACCTACGTATCCTATGATGCTGGCTGAGCGTATGTTGTATTCTAGCATCCATATACAGTGACTCCAAATGAGCGGCTTGGCATGGGGCCAGATGCCGTATTGGAAAGACTGAAGTGGATCTGCGCCGATTCCGCGTAGTGATCGTGCCACTTTCATGTCGACTGACTCAAAGGCCTCGCTGAAAAATTTACCTAGGTATCCAGTGCTGTAGAGCGTCAAGGCGGCGACGCCAGCCAAGGCATTAGCACCCATTGCAGCGACTGCGATAACCGCCCAGATGAGGCTAGGGATGGTCCGAATGATGTTAAGCAGCATGCGCATGCTAAAAACTAGCCATCTTGGTCCAATCGTTTGGGCGGCACCTAGAGCGATGGTCAGAGAAATAATAATCGCAAAAAATGTAGCTAGAATCGCAATCTCTACGGTTTCAATCAGAGCAGAACCGGTTGACTTCAGCACCGATAGGTCGGGCGGGAAGAATTCGGAGAGGAAGCGTCCCAAATTCTGCAGGATG
>CACIKF010000023.1 GCA_902587165.1 Puniceicoccaceae bacterium
TCGGTCGCTTCGGACTCATCGGCGGCGGACGCTAAATTGAGTGCGACAAGGTCTTCGTCTTCACCGCCGAACCAATCGAACGGGTTGAACTGGGCATGAAGCGAGCTAGATAGCAATAGGGAAAAAGCGAGTATGGAGGCGGTCGTAGATTGCATAGTAGTCATTGCCATTTGATCAATGAGGCACCCCAGGTCAAGCCTGCCCCAAAAGCGACGAGAAGAATTAGATCGCCAGATTGAATGCGATCCTTGCGATAAGCTTCGTCAAGTGCGAGTCCGATGGAAGCAGCAGAGGTGTTGCCGAAGCGATCAAGATTGTTATGAAATTTTTCCATAGGCAATTTCATCCGCTTGGCGAGGCTGTCAATAATGCGCATGTTGGCTTGATGCGGGATGACTAGGTCGACTTGTTCGGGCTTGAAACTGTATTGATCTAGAATGTCATTGCTGACTTGCCCCATGACGCGGACTGCCTGCTTAAAAATCTCTTTACCGTTCATTTTGATGAAATGTTGACGTGCGTCGATAGACTCGTGAGAGGAGGGAATCGTTGAACCGCCGGCAGGTTGATAAAGTAGGCTGGGATCGGAGCCGTCGGAGCCGGTCACACTACCTAGCACACCAATTTCGGCTGAATCAGTGACTTCAAGTATGATCGCGCTTGCTGCATCGCCAAAGAGCACGCAAGTGGCTCGGTCTTCGAAATCTAGAATCGAACTCATCTTCTCCGCACCGATGATGAGTGCTTTTTTGTAGGCACCCGAGCGCAGCATGTTGCAGCCCGTGTTGAGTGCGTAGATGAAGCCTGAGCAGGCAGCTTGTATGTCAAATGCAGTGATATTGCCTAGGCCGAGCTTACTCTGAAGAATGCATGCGGTGGATGGAAAAGGCATATCAGGTGTCATCGTGGCCACGATAATGAGATCTATGTCAGTGCGGTCGATGCCTGCCGCAGTGATAGCCTTCTCGGCGGCAGCGATAGCCATGTCGCTGGTGGTCTCGTCTTGGGCTGCAAAACAGCGTTCACGAATGCCAGAGCGAGTACGAATCCATTCGTCCGAGGTGTCTACGATTTTGGCCATGTCATCATTTGTTAGCACCTTAGCTGGTGTGTAGGAACCAGTTCCGGTTATGATGACGGATTGAGTTGGCTTAGACATTAAGATAAGTTGATTCTAAGTGAATGATCGATCTGCCGCTGAGCCTTAGTCGGCGCTCGGTTTAGATTAAGTCATTAGCTTGATTGATATCAGAGCTGATTGAGTCAATCATATCATGTTTCACAATTTGGCGCGCGATGCGTAAAGCATTGGCAATCGCTATGTAATTTGAAGAGCCGTGTGATTTCAAAACATTTCCTTTGAGCCCTAAAAGAGGGGCGCCTGCGTGCTGGTCGGGGCTGAGTCGCACCTTCATATCGCGGAAGGCTGATTTGGAGAGCGCTGCGCCTATAATACGCTTAGGGTTACGCACTAATTCTTCTTTCATGGTATTGCCCACGAAGCCAAAGACCGCTTCGCTTGATTTGAGAACAACGTTACCAACGAAACCATCACAAACAATTACATCGACGTCTCCATCGAAAATCTGGAAACCCTCAATTGGACCCACGTAATTGATCACCTTTTTATCGATCGCTTGCAGATAAATTCCCGATGCGTTTATTAAGCTATTACCTTTGCCTTCTTCGGTACCGATGGTGAGTAGAGAAACACGAGGGTTCTCAATGCCGAGGGCAGCTCTAGCATAGTTTGAACCAAGCACTGCATTGTGCATTAGATTGAGTGAGCTAGATTCTGGATTTGCACCGACGTCGATGAGGACAAAGGGTTTTTTTTTGCTGGGCACTATGATACCTAGGGCAGGGCGATCGACCCCGTCTAGTGGGCGCATACGAAGTGTGGCACCAGCCATCAGAGCGCCAGTGTTGCCGCAACTGACGACTGCATTGGCTTGGCCATCTCTTAGTAACTCTATGGCTTGAGCCATCGAAGAGTCTTTTTTCTTGCGCAGCGCTTGGATCGGTTTGTCCGACATGCTGACCACCTCGCTTGCGTGGTGAATTTTGATTTTGGACGCATCTATGCTAGGCTTGCGAACCCTAAGCAGTCGCTCCAATAGACGCCCTTTTCCTACTAGGGTGAAGTCGCAGTCGAGACCAAGTTCATCAGTCGCATACAACAGCCCACGTATAAACTCCGTGGGTCCTAGGTCGCTCCCCATTACGTCGACCGCGATGGTGCATTTACCGTCGGGTGCGACCATTGTAATAAGACGAAATTAAAGCAGCAGAAGGCAGAATCAAATGGCTTAATCAGAGTCGTTTAGACTTCGACGTCGAGCACTTGGCGACCACGATACATGCCGTTAGCAGGATTCACGCGGTGAGAGCGGAAAAGAGTGCCGTCATGTGCGTCTTTAGAGAGTTGTGGAAGTGCGAAAGTAGTCGCACCACGACGTTTGCGGCTGCGTTGCTTAGATTGTTTGCGTTTTGGCTGTCCCATGGAATGTGTGCTATTGAATTAAAGTGTTTAGAGCGTAACTCTTTCTGGACAGGCGGATTAAAGGCTACAGTTAGGCTCCGTCAAGCTCGCAATCATCATAAATTCCACCTTACAAGCGCAGATTTAGCACAGCCTCGACGAGTTGATTTATCCCGCTCTCTGCTTCGGTAATTGATTGGGCAAGCATGTAGGCAGGAGTTGTCGCCACACGGTTGCTTCGGTCGACCACGATTGAGTCGACAGAGCAGTCAACGTGATGAGCACCCTTGGCCTCTAGGGCAGCGACTGTGACGGCATCGTTGCCAATGGTCAATTTGACGTGCTGGTCTCCGAGAGCACGGGCGGCTAGGACAGGTGCGATACACATAAAGCCCTGTGGTTTACCTGCTGCATGAGTTGCTTGAATGAGATCGATCACCGCGGGATCGACATCGTAATCAGCACCGTCAAAGGCGTAACTGGACAAGTTTTTAGCCACGCCGAAACCACCCACGTAAATAAATACGTCAAAATCGTCCGCTTTTGCGTTGTCCAGCGGCAGGATTTCCCCGCGCGAGATACGTGCCGATTCAATCATTACGTTACGATCTTCCTCTACCAGTTCATCGCTGTTCGTATGATCAATTACCTGCCTTTGAGCAATATCGGGTGCAAGGCAACTTACCTCCGTGCCGGCTCTTGCCAGAGCAAGTAGCGTTAATACTGACTCTTGAATTTCAGCCCCGTCATAGACGCCACAGCCT
>CACIKF010000024.1 GCA_902587165.1 Puniceicoccaceae bacterium
CCGCGAGCGGGAAGTAGAGCCATCCGACGGCCTCAATGTAGAACTCAGTATCGATCAAATGGTTCAGCACATTGTTGAAGCCGAGATCACACGAGTCGCCGAGGAGTTTGATCCAAAGGGCATCAGCATTATCGTTAGCCAGCCAGCCACGGGTGCAGTATTGGCAATGGCCAACTATCCGACTTACGATCCCAACGAATTTTATAACACCAAGAAATACCCGATCGCTAATCAGCGTAACCGTGCGCTGACTGACGTATTCGAACCAGGTTCCACTTTCAAAATTGTGCCCGCAGCCGCAGCACTTAACGAGGGTATCGTCCATCCCAGTGATATGTTCCAGACAGGCGTAGCGCGGGTCAGCTATAAAGGCCGCACACTCAAACTTCCTTCCGACCACCGTAACTATGATAGCCTTTCCATGCACGATATTGTGGTCAAGTCGAGCAACCGCGGTGCCGCACATCTTGGCCTTATCTTAGGCGATCAACGTCTACATGATTACTCAGCAGCTTTTGGTTTTGGCGAAAAGACAGGTTGCGATATTGGCGGCGAAATCACTGGCACGCTCCACGCTCCACGTAATTGGGATGGCTTGACCATCACACGTCTTCCTATGGGGCATGCGATCAGCGCTACGCCTATGCAAGTGCACACTGCCATGTCAGTAATCGCAAACGATGGGGTGCTCATGGAGCCAATGCTAGCCAAGCGTATCTTCGATTCTAGTGGTCAAGATGTGGTCCGTTTTCAACCCAAAGCTAAACGCCGAGTGGTCTCAACTGAAGTCGCCCAAACTGTGGCTAACATGCTTGCCGACGTTGTGGGTGATCAAGGCACAGCTCGCCGCGCTGCTATCGATAATTACAACATCGCAGGGAAGACAGGCACCACGCAGAAAATTGTCAATGGGCGTTATTCCAGTCAGCACCACGTTGCTTCTTTTAGTGGCTTTTTCCCCGCCGATAAACCGTCGCTAGTTATCACCATCGTCGTCGACGAGCCGCAGTCTCAAGGCGTTGCTTATGGGGGCTCTTTTGCTGCGCCTGCCTTTCGCAATATTGCTCAAGCTTGCATTGCCTACTTGGGCATCCGTCCTGCTCGGTCAGACGCCGCATTCGTAAACTTACAACCCTCAATTTATGATCGGTCTAGCAGAATTTCAAATTAGCACCTTACTCTCATCTGCCAGTTCTAGACAATCTTACTCCCGCCGATTCGAACAAACTGCGTTCAGCGATCAAAAGAGGTCACCTATGAATCCTAATGTTAGTCATCTGCTTGCTTGCGTAGATACGATTCGTATCAAGCTCCTCGAAGATAGCGAAGTAACTTGCCTCATTACGGATAGTCGTCGCGTAGTACCAGGTGCTCTCTTCTTTGCCATCGCTGGTCTACGCACTGATGGTAATCTATTTGTTGAAGAAGCTGTTGATCGCGGCGCAGTGGCCATCATCACAGTGGAAGATCTCGGGCATCACTTCCCAATCGACTATATTCAAGTCGCTGATGTGCGTCAGACTTTGGCGCTTATTTCGCGCGAGTTTTACCATGCGCCTGATGTTAAACTTGGCGTTACGGGTATCACTGGTACCAATGGTAAGACCACTGTCTCCATGCTCACGCAGCATCTAATCGGTGGGCAAGATCAAGTTGGTTTGCTTGGTACTATTCGCTACGATTTGGGCAAGCGCACGCTACCATCTTTTCGAACGACACCAGAATCGGTGGATGTCTACGCTTTACTCGCGCAGATGGTGGAGAACAATTGCACTGAAGCCGTGATTGAGGTGAGTTCCCACGGGATTGATCAGAAGCGTACTTACGGCCTAGACGTCGACGCGGCAGCGTTTTTGAATCTCACGCAGGATCATATCGATTATCATAAATCGATGGAGGCATATTTTGAGGTAAAGAAGCGTCTATTCACCGGCTCCACGGGACGCCAGCCGCGCAAAGCAATCATTAATATAGACTGCCCCTACGGTAAACGCCTATTCAGCGAACTGCCCAAGAGTGTCGAAGTTACTACCTTTGCAATTGAAACAGAGGCTACTTTTCATGCAGAGAAAGTCGGTCTCTATGCTGACCATACAGAGTTTCAACTCACTTGGCCGGAGGGTCAGATACAAGTCAACTCACCCCTGCTTGGTCGCTATAATGTGAGTAATCTATTGGCAGCACTCGCGATCGCTTATACAAAAGGCCACTGTATTAAAGCGATGCTAAGTTGCGCTGCTTCCTTTCCAGGTGTGCCCGGCCGGATGGAGCGGATTAATGAAGAGCAGCCATTTAATCTAATTGTCGATTATGCTCACACTGATGATGCGCTTACCCACGCATGCGCCATGTTGCGCGAGATAACAGCTGGCCGCCTCATTGTTGTTTTTGGCTGCGGTGGCGACCGAGATCGTACTAAGCGTGCGCCCATGCTACGCGCTGCCATTGAGGGTGCTGACAAAGTTTTTGTCACTTCCGACAATCCTCGAACTGAGTCGATTGATCAAATCTTCGCCGATATGCGTGAAGCTAAAAACAGTAAAAGCGCCCACTTTGTCAACGACCGTAAGCACGCTATCTCTCTTGCGCTAGATTCCGCTAAAGTAGGAGACTGCGTTTTAATCGCAGGGAAAGGCCATGAAGCTTTTCAAG
>CACIKF010000025.1 GCA_902587165.1 Puniceicoccaceae bacterium
TAAAAGGCGCGATGGAAAAAAGTCACTCCGATAGCTACTTTTTTTATCCTCTTTACTCGAAACAAGTATTCGATTTCACAGCACTCCTCTGGAGATTTCCGAGGCCATACTATTGGTATTTTGCATTGCTCCGATGGCGAATGCTTACACGATTTTGGCAATCTACCAAAGTGCACATGCGACATTCTAAACTATTTTTTCCTCTATTATCTGGTCTTATTATGCAGATTTTTTGCCAACAATCTTGGGCAGTCGAGAAATCGCTCGATCAAACCATTAACGAGGTCGTAGGTCCTTGGACGGAGCGGATTTTCCAAGTTATTTTCTTCACTCCCATCACCATTGGGGGGCAAGCAATTCCCTTTATTCTAATATGGCTAGCTGGGGCTGGTATTTTCCTAACGATTTATTTCCGCTTCATTAATCTACGATCCTTCGCCCTCGCCATTAATACCGTGCGGGGAAAATACTCTAGCCCAGATGATCCGGGCGAGATCACCCACTTTCAAGCACTTACCGCTGCGCTCTCTGCCACGGTTGGCTTAGGTAACATTGCAGGTGTAGCCATTGCGATCTCGAAGGGTGGTCCAGGGGCGGCGTTTTGGATGGTCATGATAGGCTTCTTAGGAATGACTACGAAATTTGCCGAATGCACACTGGGAGTGCGCTATCGTGAGATTGACGGAAATGGAAAAGTACATGGTGGGCCCATGAAGTATCTGACCAAAGGTTTAGCCGAACAGGGATGGGCTAAACTGGGTAAATTCCTTGGCGTGAGCTTTGCATTTCTTTGCATCGGTGCGTCACTCGGAGGCGGCAACATGTTCCAAATTAACCAAGCTTGTTCTCAATTTATTGAGATCAGCGGAGGAGCGGATAGCCTACTAGCAGATTATCGCTGGGTCTTTGGCGCAGTCATTGCAGTGCTGGTTGCTGTGGTGATCATCGGAGGTATTCGCAGAATCGCTAATGTGACTGCGCGCCTCGTACCGCTGATGTGCCTGACCTATATATTGGGCGCGCTTACGATCCTAGCGCTGCACATCGGAGAGATCCCCAGCGCAATTGGACTAATAATTAGCCAAGCCTTTACGCCTGATGCCTACGTAGGCGGCTTGATCGGCGCCTTGATTGTGGGCATCCAACGCGGCACTTTTTCTAATGAGGCGGGCATCGGTTCCGCGCCAATCGCCCACTCTGCAGTCAAGACCACGAAGCCGGCAAGTGAGGGGATCGTCGCGCTGCTGGAACCTTTTATCGATACGATCGTTGTATGCTCACTGACAGCACTTGTCATCGTAATCACTGGCAGTTTCGGCGAGAATCTAGCAGGTGCGAACGGTATTGAGGTAACCTCTAAGGCATTCGCGTCCGTTATCACATGGTTCCCCTTTGTATTATTTATAGCGGTCACTCTTTTTGCGATCTCGACTATGATCTCTTGGTCCTATTATGGGCAACAGGCATGGACGACGATTTTCGGCACAAGTCGCGCTTCTGAACTCTTCTATCAATTGCTCTTCTGTGCCTGTATCGTAGTCGGATCAGCTCTTTCACTGGGGGCAGTGACCGACTTCTCAGACGGAATGCTATTAGCAATGTGTTTTCCGAATTTGATCGGTGTGTATTTCCTCTTGCCAGTGGTGAAGCAGGAATTAACTGCTTTTCATGCACATGCGACTGCCATCGACGCGGAAGAGCTCTCTAAAGGTTAAAATCTGCGCGAAAAGCCTCACAAGCGAGTTCAAACTCACGGCGGATAGGTGCTTCGACTTCTTTGATGTCGGTCAGTTGCTGCTCATCAACCGCACGCTCGATGGCGCGATAAAAAGCAGCTAGACGGACGAGACCTAGATGACACGCGCTACCGACTATGAAGTGTACTATACTGCGTAGCTCTTGAACGTCTTCCTGAGCGCAGACTGTGGGCAGCGCTGCTAGCTTAGTGGCACCTTCATTCACAAAAAGGTCAAACAACTCGCGCACAAGCGTGGTATCTGCATTACTTTCGTCACCCAAGATCAGCGTATCGATCTGATTGCGATCCATGATAGGGCAGGTTTCGTCGTAATGGACGTGTTTAATCTTAGGTGCTGTCGACATTTGATATAATAAGAGTCTGCCGCGAATTTAATTATTCGCAGTAAGACTATAAATAAACCGATTGTGTAATATATTCGCTAAATGAAGGACATGCAACTTTTGAAATAAGCCTTTAGCTAAAGATTGTTCGCCATCAACAATCAGTAAATAAGCAGCCATCGTGCCCCTACCAAGGCTTGAACACTACCATAAATCCAGTATGGCTCTGGCATTTTTTTGCCCACATGCGATAAAATGGCATCGAGAGAGTGTAACCAATAGGTTGACAGAGGACTAAGGGAACCTAACCTTCACCGCTTTTTCATACCTCATGATCTCTTGGATTCAACATCACCTCATTCGTCACGGACGCTGGATTTTCCTGACCCTGCTGGCTCTTATCATCGTCGCTTTTGTCTTCACAATTGGAGCCACACCTGGATGCACGACCGACCGTAGTGGCTACGAAGAGAATCTCTTCTACGGCATCGACTTAAACTCACCTCGTGATAGCGAGGTCATCA
>CACIKF010000026.1 GCA_902587165.1 Puniceicoccaceae bacterium
ATCGAAAAAACAATTATCTTAACCGATAATTGGCAGCGCTATTCATTTGATGTGCGCTTGCCTCTAGCTGCAAAGGATGCCTATGCTGTTTCGATTAAAGTGCCTGCGCGCAAAGATGCAGTCTCAGTGTATTTGGATGCCGTAACAGTGACTGGTGTCGGGCAGCACAAGTATCAACCACAAAATTACATAGAGGCACTTAGCGATACGCAGCGCTATCGGCGTTTATATGAACCTGGTGAAGCCTTTGATTTGACCACATATGTGCGCAATGATTCAGCAGAGAGTAGGCATGTAACTAGTCATTTGGAGGTTAGGAATGATCAGGGTGCTGTGTTGCATAGAGCAAAGGCTCAAGTGGTGCTTGATCCCGCTAAAAACGATGTGATTGACTGGCGAGTCCCAGGCTTTACCCAGCAAGGTATGTATCGTATTAAGGTTCGGACTGAGGCAAGTGATGCTGAGTATCTTGGTCTGCAATCTCTATCTTTAGCGATGCTCCGTAAGCGTTCTGTGAATAAAGTTAATCCAAGTAATCGTTTTGGGGCAAATGTTACCGATCTACGCGAATTTTGGGCACTGGAACGTATTGGAATCGGTTGGTCACGCTTCACCTTTGATTGCGGTCTAAGTAGGCTGATGTATCAGCCAGGACAATGGGATCAAGCGCACGCAGATTCTCTATCAGCGCTCCTAGATTACCAAGCTAGCTTCGGCGTGACGCCACTGGCAGTCTTAGGTCCTGGTATCCCCAAGTGGGCTTCAAGAGCGCCGAAAGGATCATCCGTATTCCGTAGCTACACTCCTAAGGAATCTGCGCAGGAACATTTTGTTGATTATCTAAATCGCTTAATTGAAATGGCCAATGGCCGCTTACATGCAATAGAAACCTGGAATGAACCCGACATACCTTTGTTTTACAGAGGTACCGTCGAAGAAATGGCTGAGTTCAGCACGCTCGCGTATGAAGTGATTAAAGCCAAGGAACCATCGATTAAAGTTGTCGGCCTTGGGCTTGCTACACCCTCTGAGACCCATAATCGATTCCTTCGTAAGATACTTGCGCATACCAGTCTAGAACCTTACGACGCGATTTCATTCCACCCCTATACTGAGGGGAGACGTCATCCTATGCGTGGCGAGTTTCGTGAGGTGGTAGAAGAATTCCATGCGGCTGTTGCAGATTTTGGTGAGGTGCCATCGCTCTGGTCGACCGAATTCGGATACTTCGGCCTAGCAGAGGACGCCAAGCCATTTGTCCCTTTTAAGAATCCATTTGTTGCTCGTGAAATTCTTGATGAAGAGGAAAGTGCGGAAGCTTATATTCAAGCAATCTGCACATCATTTGCCAATGGCGTCGATAAAACATTTTATTTCATCTTATTAGAGGGAAATCTATTGGATCGATGGTTGCATGGTTGGGTCGGTCCGGGTGGACGCTCGGTCGAATCAGGGTTTATTGCGGCAGCTGTAGCATGTGACCACATGAACGGCGTAGACTGTCTCGGCCAAGACGAGATCGCGGATGGTCACTGGCAAACTCGTTTTGCCAATGAAAATAGGGAATTTGTAGTCATATGGAGTGAGTCTGGAGAATCTGTAATTACGCTGCAAAGTAACAGCATGATCACCGGTTGGGATCTTTATGGTAACCCACTAAGTTTTGAGCCAGTTAGGGGTATTATACAAATTCCAATTAGATCGACTCCGACATATCTTAATATAAAAAATATTAAAGATTTCCTCTAGCCCTGCATATTTACTGAACTATGAATCGAATGACTTTACGGACTATTTCATTAGCCATTTTTCTCGCGATAGACACGACTTTTGCACTAGCTAAGCCTAATGTGATTCTAATCGTGTGTGATGATCTCAACACAGATATAGAAGGCTTCGGTGGGCACCCGCAGTCGCAGACACCTAATATTTCACGCCTAATGGACAGCGGTGTTAGCTTTCAGCAAATGCACTGCACGATTCCTATCTGTGCACCGTCGCGATCAAGTTTTTTTACTGGAATTTATCCACACACGTCCAACAACTTTGGTATGGATAACTGGAGTCAAAATTCAGTATTAGCGAACTCTAAAACGATCTTCGCTTACTTTCAGGAGAATGGCTATCATACCATTGGTACGGGTAAGTTAATGCACCACCATGCACATGCCGATTGGGATGAGTTTCGGGAAGAGGCAGATTATGGGCCATATGCCTTCAATGGAACTCAGCAGGTTCCACATCCGCTGACACCGGCACCTTTACGCAATGACTTTGGTAAGATTGACGGCTCTTTCGGTCCTTTTGTATCTTTGCAAGGTAAGGATTTTGGTGATGGTAAGCATTATACCTGGCAGCGTGGTAATTGGAA
>CACIKF010000027.1 GCA_902587165.1 Puniceicoccaceae bacterium
TAGCACCGAGATTCATAAAAGAATCTTTTGCCGATGACCGACGAATACGAGAATACGAAGGAGCCTAAAGAATGGTTTTGTCTACGCACGCAAACAAAACGTGAGCATATCGCAGCAGCGATACTTGACCGCTTGGAAGAAGTCGAAGTCTTCTGCCCTCGCATCAGCCAAGTCAAGAAGACCCGCGCTGGTAAAAAGCGCTTCGTCGAAGCGATGTTTCCTGGATATATTTTTGCTAAATTTCAATTCCACGCGCATTCGAGACAAGTTGTTAATAGCCAAGGTATCACCCGGATGGTCGAACTAGGAGAGCGGCGTATTATTCCCAAACATGTGATCGAAGATCTCAAGACTAGCCTCCTTGAAGATATCATCGAAGCCCCCGATCTAAGCATTCTACCGGGAGCGGAGATCGAGGTCATCACCGGATCGCTCAAAGGGCTTAATGGAAGAGTCCTAGCTCAAATGTCCGCTCAAAATCGTATTCAAATCCTGCTCGATTTCCTCGGGCGAGATATTAAAGTGTCTATAGGGTCCAACGATGTGCTACTAGCCAGCGATGTAGATTAAGCTATATGTTTAAAGCGGACGCGCTAGGAAGTTTACTCGACGGGTGAAGACTTCGCCGTGTTCGCGGACGACATCATCAAAATCTTGAGGAACTTGAGCTAGATTTTGTAGAAGTGTGGCTCCTTCATCTGAGATCACGGTAAGTTTGATCTCAGCATAAGCTAGAGACTTGGTAAAACCTCCACCGAGTAATGATTGAGGACCGACAGTGGCATCATCACCACCATAAATTGTATCACCCAAAACTAAAGTATCCCCAGGCGTATCATCTTCCTCAACATAAAAATCGATTTCAAAACCAACAACATTACTAACTAAATAATTAGTCCCCACATTACCACCAGAGTTTGTGCCAACAATTGAATTCGAGCCCCATAAGGGCGTATCCTTGGCAGGTAAAGCGTCCTGATTGCCTACCCCCATCAAATTTTTAAATGTATCTTCGGGACTCGCGACCATACGATAAAGTATCCATAGTCTATCATCTGGAGAGCCTGCACCTGGAGAGCCCGAAACCGGGTCGCGATTTTCGAGCAAATAAGCAATCCCACAGATATCACCCGGTCCAGAAGGTCTGTCTAGAGCAGGTGAAAAAAGCTTCAAAGATACCGTATTGACCCACCCAATGGTGTCATCTTCAGCACGCAACCATTGCAAGTTATTATTTCTGAAAACTGCAGTCTCCAGATCTTGCGTGAGCAAATCCATAGCAATACGAGCCTCGGCATTCGCAGAAAGTTTACCTGAGGAACGATTCCATACTTTAAGCACTTCGCTCGTGATCTGAATAACTAGTCCAGTAAGCACAATCATGACGACCGTCGCGACCATTATTTCAATCAGCGTAAACGCACTTTGATGCTTCTTTTGGCGGCTCAAATTCAATTTTTTCATTTTCAAATCTTACTAACGAACTACCGCAGTGTTGTATGTAAAGAGTGGTTCAATGTCTCTGAGTTCAGTCAAATTAGTCGCAGTGTTAAAATTGCCGCTCGGCCCTGGTGGGTTTTCGGGGTATATACGAACTTCCATTGCAAGGTATCCTTCAGGGTAATTCGCAACACCCGCTGATAGTGTGTATATACCGTCACCATTACGGTTCGGGGATCGTAGCACCGCAGGCGTAACTGAAGATGCAGTCAGAACCACACGGTAGATTGGGCCTGCAGCATCCGCAAAATTTGCTGGGTTTGTAGCTGGCTGATTAACTTTTGCACTAACATCAACAGGCTCTCCAGTAGCAAAACCCACTTCGAGAGCAATTGTTTCATTATCGGGATCAGTTTTGTTATCATAATATCGATAAACAAATATCGTCGCTTCACTATTGCTATTATTACTAATCGCATCGTAGATCGTTTCAAATTTTGATTGGCTACCAACTGCAATATCAGGCGAACTCTGGAGAAAAGCATTCACCGTATTGACTACGGAGGCAATTTCGTCGGTTTTCTCTACTTCGTCGACAGACTGCAGAGTCGGCCCCAGCAGACCGACCAGTGCGAGCACAGTCACCAAGAAGATACCGATCGCCAAGACGACTTCGATTAGGCTGAAGCCAAATTTAC
>CACIKF010000028.1 GCA_902587165.1 Puniceicoccaceae bacterium
CCCGATGGGCCGATGACGACTGTTGGCCGTCTTGGCCGCTTCGGTTGGATAGAAATTGATGTCGATCACGTTGTCGAGAGCGCGGACGGCAATCTGAATGGTATCGCGTAACTTTTCGTGGTCGAGGTTACCATCCTTATCGAGGTGGGAATCGAGCACGACGGAACCGAGATTACAGACGGCGGTTTCTTCGTCGCTGGTATTAAGTGTAATCTCAGTGCAGAGATTGGAGCTGTGAATGACACCACAATGGTCTTGCGGGCTACGCACATTGCAGGGGTCTTTGAAGGTGATCCAAGGGTGACCCGTCTCAAAGATCATGCGGAGCATGGACTTCCAAAGGTCGAGTGCGGGGCGCTTCTGCCCAAAAATTTCGCCGCGCTCGGCCATGGCTTCGTATTCGCAGTAGCGATCTTCGAAGGCTTTACCGTAGAGGTCGTGGAGATCCGGGCACTCGTTGGAGCGAAAGAGTGTCCATTCCTGACGAGATTCCATCCGTTTCATGAAGAGATCGGGGATCCAGTTGGCCGTGTTCATATCATGAGTCCGGCGGCGGTCGTCCCCAGTGTTTTTGCGAAGTTCGAGGAAATCGTCGATGTCGTTGTGCCATGTCTCAAGGTAGGCGCAACCGGAGCCTCGGCGCTTGCCTCCTTGGTTAACCGCGACGAGTTGGTCATTGTGCAACTTGAGGAATGGGATGACACCCTGCGACTCGCCATTAGTCCCTTTAATAAAACCACCAGTGCCGCGAACAGCTGTCCAGGAGCCACCTAGACCACCTGCCCATTTGGAGAGAAATGCGTTATCAGCAATGCCGCGGTGCATGATGGATTCGATGCTATCATCGACTTTGTAAAGATAACAGGAGGATAGTTGCGAGTGAAGAGTGCCTGAATTGAATAGCGTGGGGGTGGAAGAGCAAAAACGACGGCTCTTGTATAAATTATAGAGTCGTAGGGCGAAAGCTTCGCGATCTTTTTTCTCATGGTGGAAGAGACCCATGGAAACGCGGATCCAGAAATACTGAGGCACCTCGAGGCGGACATGCTTTTTAGTGGTCTTGTCGACGATGAGGTAGCGATCATACATGGTTTGCACGCCAAGATAGTCAAAGTCGAGGTCGGCGGAAGGATCAAGAGATGAAGCGATCTGATCGATATCGTAGTCGAACAGCTTGGGATTGACGCGGTCGATCTCAATGGCGCGCTTCATATAGGGCTTGAAGCCGCGGCGGTGAGCTTCCTTCAGACTGTCGACGCCATCGCGGACGATGTCCCAATCAAGTGCTTCTTCATAAATGTAAGTCAGGAGAATGCGACCTGCGAAGCGGGCGAAGTCGGCATCTTTCTCGATCATACTCTTGGCATTGAGAATGATGGTCTTTTGGAGGTCTGGACGCTTCATCTCTGGGTAGAGGGAGCGTCGGAGTTCTTTTTCGATGGTGTCTGCGTCGATATTGAGATCGAGGCCGATGGTGGCAAAATCGATACGGCGCTTAAGGTCTACGCCATCCCAGAAATTGGTGTCACCGTTGGCTTCGGTCACTACAATCATGGACTCTTGCTCCGCTTCGTCGACGGGAGCGACTCCCTCTTCTTCGCGTACGCGAGAGCGATGAGCACGATAAAGAATATAGGCTTCGGCTACCTTAAATTGGCTTTGGCGCATCATCTCTTCTTGGACGGCGTCTTGCACGTCTTCTATGTTGATGAAAGCTTGTCCGCTAACGTTGAGACGGTCGGTGACGGCACGGGCAATCTCAACAGCTGGCTCGGAATTAAGATGGAGCGAGAGAAATGATTTGCGCACAGCGATCTCGATCTTGGACTCATTCCATGGTACGACTTGACCATTACGACGGATCAGTCGGATGGCGACTGGCTCACGCTCGGCAGATGGTGCAGCTTTTTTGCGGCCAAACATAAGGCTACGGGCGACATCGTGCGCGTCGTTTTCGATGAGTGCCTTTTCTATCAAAAGATGAATGTCGTGCGTGGAGAGTTTGAGTGCGCGACCTTGCTCGATTTGCTTCGCGAGTACA